>JAPUEI010000086.1:0-75915 GCA_027492675.1 Propionibacteriaceae bacterium
GTGCGCGAGAGAGGAGTTGAACCTCCACGCCCTTGCGGGCACTGGCACCTGAAGCCAGCGCGTCTGCCATTCCGCCACTCGCGCATGCTGCCGGTCACCCGGCAGCCAGGAGAGATTACCACAGGGCAGGTGGGGGTTCGCGAGTCGGTTCCGGGCCCGCGACAGCGGTCCGTACCCGCTCGAACCGAGTTCTGGTCGTTCTCAGGGCGTAAGGCAGGGCGGGCCGTACTCCGAGCCACTTTCTGGTCGTTGTCAGGGCTGGATCGGGGCTGAGAGCGACCAGAAAGCCGTCCGGGGGTCGAGGAACCCGCAGCCCGGCTCCCATAGCGACCAGAACCTGGCTTGGCCCTGCGCCGCCTCCCTCCACCACGGATCCCCGACAGAACCGCCCGGCGCGTACAGTCCAGGCATGTCCGACGAGACCACCCCTGCCGACGAGCGCCCTGCCACCCAGGAGGAGATGCTCGCCATGCTCGAGGAACTGCGCGAGCTGTGGTGGCAGGTGGAGAACGACCGCCGCCGCGTACGAGCCGGAGAGATCACCCGACTCGAAGGGCTCGTCGGGCAGGTGCCGGCCGAGGAGGAGCAGGAGATCGAGGCCACGCTCGTCGAGCTTCGGGCCGAACAGGCGATCACGCCGACGCTCCCCTTCTGAGCCGACTCCCTCGCCACGACCCCCTAGCCACCGAGCCCCCGCCGACTAGAATCCGACCTTGTCTCCACGGGAGTACGAATCGGGGTCAGCATGGTCGCCGATGTGACGCGGGCCGGAGTGGTGCCCGACGGTCGCCGAGTCTCCGGCGCGCGCGATGACCGTACGTCCCTGGACACCCTCACCGAACTGGCCAACGACCTGGCCGGCGAGTTCCGGCTGCGCCCCTTGCTCGAACGCATCCTCGCCAGCGCCGTCGAGCTCCTGGACTGTACGAGCGGGTCGATCTGCCTCATCGACCAGCCCGCCCACACGTACCGCAAGGAGATCGACCTCGACGAAGGCTGCCAGACCGGGCTCGTGTTCTCCCTCGACGAGGGCATGACCGGCTGCGTTGCCCGGGAGGGCCAGCCGGTGATCTTCGACCGGTACGCCGACGTTCCCAACGGCCACATCGACCCGACAGAGAAGAGGTACGGGCGGGCCGTGATCGGCGTACCGATCCGCCGCCGCAACGACCTCATCGGCGCCGTCATCGTCTTCGCCTCCGCGAGCCACCCGCGCTTCGACGGCGAGGACGCCCAGCTCCTGCAGCGGTTCGCGACCCACGCGGCGATCGCGATCGCCAACTCCCGCCTTCACGCCGAGGCCGCCGAGCGCGAGCAGCAGGCCGCCGTCTCCGCGGAGCGGGAGCGCTCGATGCTCGAGATCCACGACACGATCGGCCGCGGTCTGGTGTCGGTCATGCTCGCCCTCCGCAGCGCCGAGCACGCTTCCGCCGACGGCGGTGACATCACCGCCACGCTGCTCCGGGCCGAACGGATGATCCAGTCCACGCTCGACGAGGGCCGCCAGGCCGCCCTCGGCCTCGGACCGACCAAGCTCGACGGACGCCCGCTCGACGAGGTGATCGAGCTCGAGCTCGCCTGGGTGCGGTCCACCTCCCTGGTGACCACCGGCCTGCGCGTGTTCGGGGATCGCCGCGAGATCGCCCATGAGGTACGGGTCCAGCTCATCCGCATCGTCCAGGAGTCGCTCACCAACGTGGCCCAGCACGCGGCCGCCACGTCCGTACGGGTCGGGCTGGTGTACGGCTCGGACGGCGTCTCCGTCATCGTCGAGGACGACGGGCGCGGCTTCGACCTCGTCGCCCGCGACGCCCACCCGCACGCCGGCATGGGGCTCGCCGGTCTCGTACGTCGCGCCTCCCAGGTCGGCGGCCGCGTCCAGATCGACTCCACCCCCGGCTGGGGCACGCGGATCCGGGCTGACCTGCCGTACGAGCAGCAGCTGAGCCGTCTCGCCGACCGGTCCCGTCTCCGCGTCATCGTCGCCCATGACCAGCCCGCGATGCGCGCCGGCCTGGTGAAGCTGCTCGACACCAGCGAGCCCGGCGTACAGGTGGTGGCCGAGGCCGCGGACGTGACCGCCGCCGTCGACGCCGTCGCGCTGCTCCACCCGGACGTCGTCATCGCCAGCCTCCGCCTGCCCGGTGAGCCGGGCCTGCTCGCCGCCCTGCGCGCGCTCGACCCCGAGGTCCCCGTGATCGGACTGGTCGACGATCCTGCTGCCGAGGCCGATGTCAGGGTCTGGGCCGCCGAGGGCGTTCGCGGTCTCGTACCCCGCGATGTCGACGCCACCTCCCTGGGGCGCGCGGTGCTCGCCGCGGCGCGCGGCGACGTGCTGGTCTTCGGCGGCCTGCTCGAGCAGCTGAGCCTGACGCCGACCGGCACGACCCTCACCCAGCGCGAGCTCGAGGTGCGATCGCTGCTCATCCAGGGCCTCGCCGACAAGCAGATCGCGAGCCGCCTGGGCATCTCCGCGAAGACCGTCGAGAAGCACGTGGGCGCCGTGCTGCGCAAGGAGAATGCCCGCAGCCGTACGGAGCTCGTCGCCCGCTGACGGCACCATCCCCCATGCCCTCCCCCACCCTCTGGTGCGGGTAATTCCCCATTCTCCGGACGTCTCGCGCTGCCTACTGTCGAGCCAGTCGCCGACGTACCCCACCGCACGGCGGCGGCCGCTCAGCTTTCGAGAGGAGAGCCATGCCTGTCACCCCCCTGCGGGACATGCTGAAGCCCGCGTTCGAGGCGCGGTACGGAGTGCCGGCGATCAACATCGTCAACGACCTCACCATGGAGAGCGTCCTCGCGGGCGCCGTCGAGGCGAGGTCGCCGGTCATCCTGCAGACGTCTGTGAAGACGGTACGGACGGTGACCGCGCCCGTGCTGTACGCCATGTGGAAGGCGATGACGGCCGGCATCGAGGTTCCGGTCTGCCTCCACCTCGACCACTGCCCCGACCGTGAGGTCATCTCGACCTGCCTTGCCGAGGGTTGGAACTCGGTGCTCTTCGACGCGTCCACGCTGCCCGTCGCCGAGAACCAGCGACAGACCGTGGAGGTCGTCGCCGAGGCCCGCCGGTACGGCGCGGACGTCGAGGGCGAGATCGAGTCGATCACCGGCCAGGAGGACGGCGTCGGCAGCGACGAGGAGTCGCACCGGCAGACGCTCGAGGTCAGCCTCGCCTACCTCGAAGCCACCGGCGTCGACTGCTTCGCCCCCGCGATCGGGAACGCGCACGGCACGTACAAGCGCGCGCCCGTCCTCGACTTCCAGCGGGTGAGCGACATCGTGGCCGCCCACCCCGTCCCGATCGCGCTGCATGGCGGCAGCGGCCTCACCGACGCGCAGTTCCAGGACTGCATCGCCCGCGGCTGCGCCAAGGTCAACATCTCGACCGCGTTGAAGGAGACCTTCATGCAGTCGAGCCTGGCGTACCTGAAGACCGCCGAGGCCGCCGGGAAGTGGGACCCGCCCAGCCTGTTCGCGCCGGTCGCGAAGGCCGTACGGGAGATGACCGTCTCGTACGCCACGGTCTTCGGCAGCGCGGGGAAGGCCTGATCCATGCCCGCCCTGATCTTCGACTGCGACGGCGTGCTCGCCGACACCGAGCGCGACGGGCACCTGCCGGCGTTCAACATCGCCTTCGCGGAGTTCGGGCTGCCGATCGACTGGGACGACGCGACGTACGCGACGAAGCTGCGCATCGGCGGCGGCAAGGAACGGATCGCGAGTTCCCTGACGCCCGAGGCCATCGCGAACGCGGGCCTCAGCAACGACGCGGACGACCACGCCGACCTCATCAAACGGCTGCACGCGCGCAAGACCGAGCTATTCACCGAGCGGGTCGAGGCGGGTCTGCTACCGGGTCGGCCCGGCATCCACCGGCTGATCGCCGAGGCGCTGGCCGCCCGGTGGACGGTCGCGATCGCGTCGACATCGGCCGAGCCGTCCGTACGGGCTGTGCTGCGACATGCGGTCGGCGAGCACTCGTACGCGCAGTGTCACGTGTTCGCCGGCGACATCGTCGCCCACAAGAAGCCCGCACCGGACATCTATCTCAAGGTGCTCGCCGACCTCGACCTCGACCCGAGCGAGTGCGTGGTCGTCGAGGACAGCGGCATCGGGGTGGAGGCCGCGGTCGGTGCGGGGCTGACGGTGCTGGTGACCGTCAGCACGTACACCGCCGAGGACGACTTCTCGCACGCCGCCGTCGTGCTGCCGAGTCTCGGTGACCCGGGTCGACCGTTCGCGGGAGGCCCTCTGCGCAAGCCGCCGACGTTCGCCCAGCCGGGCTACGTCTCCCTGTCCGATATCGCCCATCTCATCCACCACTAGGAGAAACGCATGACGGGAAACCTCACCGACGTCGAGTTCGTCATGTCGACCATCACCGCGACGATCCTCGACAACGAGACGTACTTCGGCGAGCTCGACGCCGTGGTCGGCGACGGCGACTTCGGCTACTCGCTGGCGCGCGGCTTCGAGATCGTGAAGGAGGACTGGGAGAACATCGATAGGTCCGACCCAGGCACGTTCCTCGTGAAGATCGCCGGCGCCGTGTCCGCCCGGATCGGCGGCACGTCGGGTCCGATCTGGGGTACGGCGATGCTGCGGGCCGGCACGCAGCTGCGCGGCAAGGACGAGTTCGACGCCGCCGATGTCGTACGGGCGCTGAGGGCCTCCGTCGAGGGCATCAAGGCCCGTGGCAAGGCGGAGCTCGGCGAGAAGACGCTGCTGGACTCGCTCGTACCGGCGATCGACACGCTCGAGGCCGAGTCGGCGGCAGGGAAGCCGCCCGTCGAAGTCGTACGCGCCATGGCGACCACCGCACGCGCCGCGGCGGAGAACACGAAGACGATGCAGGCCCGCCGGGGCCGTGCCTCGTACACCGGAGAACGGAGCATCGGGTCGGTCGACGCCGGCGCGATGGCGATCGCCGTGCTCCTCGAGAAGCTGGCCGACGACTGGCCGAAGTGACAGTGCCCACACCGACCGAAGGAGAACGTCAATGAAGAAGTTCGTCAACGATCCGAAGCAGTTCGTCCCCGAGATGCTCAAAGGCATCGCGCTCGCCAACCCGGACACCATCAAGTACGTGCCCGAGTACAACCTGATCATGCGGGCCGACGCGCCCAACAACAACAAGGTCAGCATCGTCCAGGGGTCGGGGTCCGGCCACGAGCCCGCCCACGTCATGGTGGTCGGACCCGGCATGCTCGACGCGGCCTGCCCGGGCGACGTGTTCGCCGCCCCGCCGTCGGACTACGTCTACCAGACGGCCAAGCTCGTGGCGTCCGACAAGGGCGTGCTGCTGCTGGTCAACAACTACACCGGTGACCGGATGGCGTTCGAGATGGCGCAGGAGCTCGCGGAGGCCGACGGGCTCAAGGTCACCACGCTGTTCATCGACGACGACGTCGCGGTCAAGGACTCCACCTGGACCGTCGGCCGCCGCGGCGTGGCCGGCAACTTCTTCGTCATGAAGGCCTGCGGGGCCAAGGCCGAGGAGGGCGCGGAGCTGGAAGAGGTCGTACGAGTGGGAGAGAAGGTCAACTCGGTCGCCCGCACGATGGGCATCGCGCTGACCGCCTGCACGCCTCCTGCCAAGGGCGCGCCGCTGTTCGACCTCGGCGACGACGAGATCGAGGTCGGCGTCGGCATCCACGGCGAGCCTGGCCGTCGTCGCGCCAAGATGGTGTCCGCGAACGAGATCGTCGACATCCTGCTCGACGCGGTCGTACCGGACCTGCCATTCGTCTCGGGCGACAAGGTCGCGCTGATGATCAACGGCCTGGGCGGCACGCCGATCAGCGAGCTGTACCTGCTGTACGGCATCGCCGCCGAGAAGCTCGCCGCCATGGGGATCACGGTCTCCCGCAGCTACGTCGGCGAGTACTGCACGTCCCTCGAGATGGCCGGCGCCTCCCTGACGCTCGTCAAGCTCGACGACGAGATCGACGCGCTGCTCGGCGCTCCCGCGAGTATCGTCAACCGGATCTTCTGACCCGAGCCCATCGACTGAGGACCTCCTCCGTGGCTGAGCACCCAGAACTCAGTCACGGAAGGGGTGCTCAGTCGGCGTTCCGGGCGCTCGCCCGGAACTCGGATCGGAGTTGTGGTCGGTATGGACGCCGGTGTCGGGAGGTCTGGCAGTTGGATCGGAGTTGTGGTCGCTATGGAGCCCAGATCCCGGCCGAGAACGACCACAAGTCCGATCCGAGGCGAAGCGGCGCTCGCGACCCCCGGGATTCCGACCACAACTCCGATCGACACCGCGGGTACCGGCCTGATACCGGTTCGGGACGCCCCGGGCGTTAGCGCAGAACTGAGCCGTTCTCCACGACCCCGCCCTCTGAGCCCAGCGTCACGTCGCCGACCGCGCTGACGCCGTCGCCGAAGCTCCAGTCGCCGTCCACGGTGAGCGAGGCGCAGTCGCGCAGCTCCAGCGCGTACGGCATCCGCGCCTCGAGGTCGCCGATCTTCTTGTACGCGCTCGACAGGCTCACGACCGGCAACGTGTCCACCGTGGCGCGCGGTACCTGGTCCTCGCCCCACTCGTACACATCGCTGCGCAGCAGCACCAGCTCGTTCGTCGTCTTCACGGGCAGGAAGCGGCTGCGCGGCACGACGATCGCCGTCGCGCCGTCGAACACCTCGATCGCCGCACCCATCGCCGACTCGATCTGGATCACAGCCGGGCTGGCGGGGTCCTTGGGGTCGACCGTCTTCTCGTTGCGGATGATCGGCAGGCCGAGCACGCCGCCGCGCTCCGTCAGGACGTCCCGCAGCTGCTGCAGGTCGAACCAGAGGTTGTTGGTGGAGGCGTACGGGTGGATGTCGGGGTCCGTGAAGTACTGCATGTCCTCGGGCAGCGTCTGCGCCGTCTCGCGCAGGATCAGCCGGCCGTCGCTGCGGCGGCGGGCGAGGTGTCCACCCTTGACGTCCATCGGCGTGCGGGGGGTGATCTCGGCGGCGAAGGGCGCGCCTGTACGGGCGAACCAGCCGGCCAGCGCCGCGCTCGGCGACGCGCCGAGGTTGTCGGAGTTGGAGACGTTGGCGTACCGGAAGCCGGCATCGAGCAGCGCGTCCAGCACGCCGGAGTCGAGCAACGTCGGGTAGATGTCGCCGTGGCCGGGCGGGCACCACTCGAGCTTCGGGTCCGCTGGCCAGGAGACCGGGGTGAGATCGTCGCCGCGCAGCTTCGGCTCCTGCGACTGCACCATGTCGAGCGGCAATCCGTCGACGGGCAGGTCGGGGTACGCCGACAGCGCGGCCAGACAGTCCTCACGGGTGTTGAACGAGTGCAGGAACAACAACGGCAGCCGCACGCCGTACTCGGCGCGGGCCACCAGCACCTGCCGCGCGATGAGGTCCAGGAACGTGAGCCCGTCCCGTACAGGCAGAAGCGACTTCGCTTTGCTCAGCCCCATCGACGTACCCAGGCCGCCATTGAGACGGATCATGACCGTACGAGCGAAGGCGTCCACGTCCTCGGGCGTCTCGGCGATGTCGTCGAGACGGGGTACGTCGCCGATGGGGGCGATGGTCGACTCGGGAACGATGCCGGTCGCGCCCGAGACGAGCTGCGCGTAGTAGTCGGCGAAGATCGCGATCGCGGTGTCCGTGACGCCGGCGGCGCCCATCTTCTCGCGGGCCAGTGAGAGTCCGTCGCTCATGCCCCGACTCTACTGGCGCCCTTTCGCCGCTGACCCTGGGAGCGTGCCGAGAGACTTTCACACCGTTACCGAGAGACTTTGAGCGCGCTGCCGAGAGAAGTTGGGCGCCTTGCCGAGAGAAGTACGGCCGCCAGCGGGACCAAACTCTCTCGGCAACGGACCCAAGTTCTCTCCCCGAGGGACCTAGGTTCTCTCCCCAAGGGACCCAAACTCTCTCGGCAACGGGCCCAAGTTCTCTCGGCAACGGACCCAACTTCTCTCTCCAAGGGACCTAAGTTCTCTCCCCGACGGGCAGAAGCCCTCCGCACGGGGGCCTGAGTACCCCGCCACGATTTCCCGGGAGTTCCCCACCCTGGGTGAGCCCGCGAGGGCCGCTGCCGGGACCTGCCCGTACAGTGACGTGCAGTACGAGCGAAGGGGCCCGCCATGAGCACTGTCACCGACCATTTCCGCAGCGTGTTCGGCGAGGAGCCCGAAGGCGTCTGGGAGTCGCCCGGTCGCGTGAACCTCATTGGCGAGCACACCGACTACAACAACGGCCTGGTGCTGCCGATCGCGCTGCCGCAACGCACGTACGCCGCCGCCCGTCGCCGCGCCGACGGCCAGGTACGGATGAGCTCGACCTTCGGCGGACCCGTCATCGAGGTCGCCCTGCACGACATCGCGCCGGGGGTTCCCGCGGGCTGGGGTCGGTACGCGGCGGGCGTGCTCTGGGCCCTGCGCGAGGCGGGCCATCTCGTCGGCGGCCTCGACATCGCGATCCACTCCGACGTCCCGGTGGGCTCCGGCCTGTCCAGCTCGGCCGCGCTCGAAGGCGCCGTGGCGGCCGCCGCGAGCGACCTCTTCGGGCTGCACCTGCTGGCCGACGACGACACCCGCGCCCAGCTGGCCACCGTCTGCCAGAAGGCGGAGAACGTCATCGCCGAGGCGCCCACCGGAGGGATGGACCAGGCGGCCAGCCTGCGGTGCACCGAGGGCCACGCCATCCTGCTCGACTGCCGCAACGGCCACGTCTCCCAGATCCCGTTCGACCCCGCGCACCACGGTCTGGTCGTGCTGGTCATCGACACGAAGGCTGAGCACACCAACAGCGACGGGCAGTACGGCAACCGGCGCGCGGCCTGCGAGCGCGCCGCGAAGGTACTCGGCGTGGAGAGCCTCCGCGACGTCCCGTACTCCCACCTGGCCGACGCGCTCCACAAGCTCGAGCACGACCCGGAACTGTTCCGCCGTACGCAGCACGTGGTGACCGAGATCCAGCGTGTACGGGACACGGTCGAGGCGCTCGAACGCAACGACCTCGCCGAGGTGGGCCTGCTGTTCACGTCGTCGCACCTCTCGCTGCGCGACGACTTCGAGGTCTCCTGCGACGAGCTCGACGTGGCCGTCGATGCGGCGCTCGCGGCCGGCGCGCTCGGCGCCCGCATGACCGGCGGCGGCTTCGGCGGCTCGGCCATCGCGCTCGTACCGAACGCCCTGGTGCCGGCGGTGACGCAGGCGGTCAAGGACAAGTACAAGGCGTGGGACTTCGCCGAGCCGGTGTTCTTCCCGGCCGTGCCGGCGGGCGGCGCGCGCCGTACCGAGTGAGCTACGGCGCCAGCGCGACCAGACCCTCGTCCGTGAGACCGGGCCACCCATGTACGGCCCCGCGCCAGCACGCCGGCACGGCTGACGCTCCCCACCGGGCGCCGAGCAGCGCACCGGCGATCGCGGCCACGGTGTCGGTGTCGTCGCCGATGCGGACGGCGGCGTGGAGGGCTGCCGCTAGGTGGCCGGTGTCCATCGCGAGCGTCTGGGTGACCGCAGCGACCGCCGCCTGCACAGCCTTGACCGTGTAGCCGTTCGGGGAGAACCGACGACCGGGTACGCGTTCGTGCGTGGGCGACGACGCGTCGGCCAGCCACGTGGTCCACTGCTGCCGGCGCTCGTCGGGGACCATGTCGAGACCGGCGGTGACGTCGATGACTCCCTCCGCGATCGCGATCCGGATCGCCTCGGACCACAGCACGCACGAGTCCCCGGCCAGCGGGTCCGCGTGGGTCAGCTCCGCGACCGTACGCGCGGCGTCAGCGCACGCCTCCCGGTCGTCGGGATGGGCCCAGGCGATCGCGGCCGTGCGCATCACGGCCCCGTTGCCGGCGGAGTGCGCGTGGTACCGCGTGTACGTCACGGCCTCCTCGTGCATGACCCGACTCGTGCCGGTCTCACCACGGTCGAGCCGGCGGCGCGTCGCACCGAGCACGGCGGCCGTCTGGTTACCGATGTCGGCCGGCCCACCGTCGTACCACTCGAGGAATCCCTCGGCGATCGCGTCGAGCGCCGCCTCGGTGCGCAGGTCGGCTCCGGTCGCCGCCACTCGCGCGATCGCGACGGCCATCGAGGTGTCGTCGCTCCACTCGCCGGGCGCGAAGTGGCCGAGGCCGCCGCCGATCATCTCAGCGTGCTCGGAGACGCCGAGGGGGGTGGCGAACTCGTACGGCACGCCGAGGGCATCGCCCACAGCGGTTCCCAGCAGCGCGCCGGCGGATCGGTCATGTGTCGTCATCGTCACTCCTGTCCGCTCCCGAGTCTTGCAGTGCGCCGGGTCGCGGCGACCGCCGGGGTGAGGCGGTCTCGCGGAAAGCGTCGCCCAACGCCGCCCGGACGGCGTCCAGATCGGCCCGGCCCACCGACGCCGCACGGGTCGCGGTGAACACCTCGCGGGCGGGAGAACCAGGAAGGGGTACGAGTCGTACAGGCGGCTCCGTCCCCGCCCACAGCAGGTCGGGGAGCATGCCGACGGCGTGGCCGGCTGCGATCAGGCCCACGTGTGCGCTCAGGTCGGCGAGCTCGAACCGTACGTCGGGCTCGAACCCGGCCGCACGGCACTGCTGGACGGACCACTGCCTCGCCGCCGTACCCTCGGGCTCCATCACCCAGGCCCGGTCACGGAGCTCGCGCAGGTGTTCGGCCTTGTCGGACCGCGAAAGCGCCAACCGCATCGGATCGGTGCCGAGTGGCTCGCGGTCGATGTCGTCGGGCCGCGCGCGGGTGTGGCCGGGGTACTGCTCGGCGACGACGAGGTCGAACGTACGGGCCGCCAGCTCGAACAGACCCGCCTCCGGCGCCAGCTCGCTGATCTCGACGCGAAGCCCCGGGAGCCGCTCCGCGAGCAGCGTGAGCGCCCGCGGCACGATGGCCTGCGCGGCCGTCTGGAGCACCGCGACCCGTACCGTCGCCAATCCCGCCTGTACGGACGCCAGCTCGGCCCGCACGGACTCCTCGAGATCCAGCACCCGCGCCGCGTGCGCCGCCAGCACCTCCCCGTGGGGCGTCAGCCGCACCCGCCGACCGTCCGGCTCCAGCAGCGGCAGCCCGGCCTCCTTCTCGAGCTGCGCGAGCTGCTGCGAGATCGTCGACGGACTGTACGAGAGGGCCTCGGCCACCGCCGCCAACGTGCCCCGCAGCCGCAGCTCGTGCAGCAGCCGCAACCTCCGCACCTCGAACATGACTCCCCCGATCCCACGCTCAGCACTCCGGCCAGGACTCGCCCTACCGATTCCCACCCGCGCTCGCCAGCCCCCCGACGTGCTTGGCAAGGCGAGACGCGCTTGGCAAGGTGTCGGCGCCTTGCCAAGAGCGTGTTCCCTTGCCAAGCTCGCGATACATCGATGCGGACGAAGAATACTCCTCGATAACAATCGCTTTTCACGAATGGTTGCAGCGCGGGAGACTGAGGCGAATCGACAGAAGGGCTTCGCCATGTCCGCTGACACCCAGAAGGCTTACGAGCCACGCACCGCAGAGCTGGCACAGCTCGCCGACGCCGCGATCGAGCAGGTCCGCACCTGGCTGGTCGCCAGCCGTGACATCACGCCTGACCCCGCCGCAGCTCTCCTGGCCGACGTCCTCCGCGACCCGAACGGCCTGGACTTCACGGTCGGGTTCGTCGACGGCGTCGTGCGTCCCGAGGACCTGCACGTGGCCGCCCGCGCCCTCCACGAGCTGACGCCGATCATCCCGAAGTTCCTGCCCTGGCACCTGAAGACGGCGGTACGCGTCGGGGCCGCGCTCGCTCCCGTACTGCCCGGCATCGTCGTGCCGACCTCCCGCCGCGTGCTGCGCCACATGGTGCGCCACCTCATCGTCGACGCCACCGACGACCGGCTCGGCGACGCGATCTCGAAGCTCCGCCGCGACGGCGTACGACTCAACGTCAACCTCCTGGGCGAGGCCATCCTCGGCGAGTCCGAGGCCGCGCGCCGGCTCGGCGGCACCCGCCGGCTGATGGAGCGCGAGGACGTCGACTACGTGTCGATCAAGGTCTCCGCGACCGTCGCGCCGCACAGCCCGTGGGCCTTCGACGAGGCCGTCGCGCACGCCGTGAAGGCGCTGCTGCCGCTGTACGGAATCGCCTCCGACAAGGGCACGTTCATCAACCTCGACATGGAGGAGTACAAGGACCTCGACCTCACGATCGCGGTCTTCACGACGCTGCTGGACCGCCCCGAGTTCACGAACCTGAGCGCCGGGATCGTGCTCCAGGCGTACCTCCCCGATGCCCTTGGCGCCATGGTCCGGCTGCAGGAATGGGCCTCGGCGCGCGTGGCGGCGGGCGGTGCGCCGATCAAGGTGCGCGTCGTCAAGGGCGCCAACCTGCCGATGGAGACCGTCGACGCCGAGGTCCACGGGTGGCCGCTGGCCACCTGGCCGACCAAGCAGGCCAGCGACGCGTCGTACAAGGCGGTGCTCGACTACGCGCTGCGCCCCGAGCACACGAGCTCTGTACGGATCGGGGTCGCGGGCCACAACCTGTTCGACATCGCGCTGGCGCTGCTGCTGTCGCGGCAGCGGGGCGTCGCGGAGGGGATCGACATCGAGATGCTGCTTGGCATGGCGACGGCGCAGGCCGAGGTCGTACGCCGCGACGCGGGCTCGATCCTGCTGTACACCCCGGTCGTGCACCCGGCCGAGTTCGACGTCGCGATCGCGTACCTGATCCGCCGCCTCGAGGAGGGCGCCTCCAGCGAGAACTTCATGTCGGCGGTCTTCGACCTCGATGATCCGGCCATGTTCGCCCGCGAGCGCGACCGCTTCCTCGCCGCGGTCGCCGCGATGCCGACCGAGGTCCCGCCGTCGAACCGCGTGCAGGACCGCACTGCCCGGGTCCCTGAGGAGCCTGTCGGCGACGCCGATCGGCGTCTCGAAGGGCCCTTCATCAACACCCCCGACACCGACCCGGCGATCGCGGCGAACCGCGCGTGGGGCGACGCCATCCGGGGCCGCATGGAGCACTCGACGCTCGGCACCGCGATCACGCACGTCGGCGACGCCACCGCGCTCGATGCCCTGGTCGCGCGCACCGTCGAGGCCGGCGCTGCCTGGCGCGATCTGCCCGTCGCCGAGCGCGTACGGATCCTGCACGCCGCCGGCGAGGCCCTCGAAGCCCACCGCGCCGACCTGCTCGAGGTCATGGGCGCCGAGTGCGGCAAGGTGCTCGAGCAGGGCGACCCCGAGGTCTCCGAGGCGATCGACTTCGCGCACTACTACGCGGCGTCTGCGACGGCGTTGCACGAGGTCGACGGCGCGCGTCCCCGCCCCGTACAGCTCACCGTCGTCACCCCTCCCTGGAACTTCCCGGTCGCGATCCCGGCCGGCTCGACGCTGGCCGCTCTCGCCGCCGGCTCGCCGGTGATCATCAAGCCGGCCGCTCAGGCACGCCGCTGCGGCCAGGTCATGGTCGAGGCGCTCTGGGAGGCGGGCGTGCCGCGCGACGTCCTGGCATGCGTCGCCCTCGACGAGCGCTCGCTCGGCACGCAGCTCGTCAGCGACTCCCGCGTGGAGCGGGTGATCCTGACGGGGTCGTACGAGACGGCGTCCCTGTTCCGTTCGTTCCGGCCCGAGCTCGCGCTGTTGGCCGAGACCAGCGGCAAGAACGCGATCATCGTCACCCCGAGCGCCGACCTCGACCTCGCGGCCAAGGACACCATCTACTCGGCATTCGGCCACGCCGGCCAGAAGTGCTCGGCGGCCTCGCTCGTGGTGCTCGTCGGCTCGGTCGCCACGTCCGAGCGGTTCCGCAGGCAGCTGGTCGACGCCGTGTCGGCGTACGCGGTCGGCATGCCATGGGACGCCTCGACGCGCATCGGCCCGCTCATCGGCCCGGCGGACGGCAAGCTGCTGTCCGCGCTCACGACCATCGAGCCCGGACAGTCGTGGCTGGTCGCGCCGGAGAAGCTCGACGCCGACGGCACCCTGTGGCGCCCCGGCATCCGCGACGGCGTGCAGCGCGGTTCGGAGTTCCACCGCGTCGAGTACTTCGGGCCCGTCCTCGGCATCATGACCGCCGCCACGCTCGACGAGGCGATCGCCATCGTCAACGAGGTGGAGTACGGGCTGACGACCGGCCTCCACTCGCTCGACGAGGCCGAGATCGCGCAGTGGCTGGCGACGATCCAGGCCGGCAACCTGTACGTCAACCGCGGCACCACCGGCGCCATCGTGCAGCGCCAGCCTTTCGGTGGCTGGAAGAAGTCCGTCGTCGGTGCCGGCTGGAAGGCCGGAGGCCCTAACTACCTGTACGGCCTCACTGACTGGGCCGACTCGCCGACCTCGGCGACCCTCGCGACGACGGAGGCCCCCGCGGTGACCGCCGCCAAGGCTGCCGGTGCCTCGGACGGCGACGTCGCCTGGCTGGCCGCCGCCCTGGCGACCGACCAGGCCGTGTGGGCCGAGGAGTTCGGCGTCGTACGGGACGTGTCCGGGCTGGTGCGCGAGCAGAACGCGTTCCGCTACCAGGCCGTGCCGGTGACCGTACGGTTCGGCGCCGGCCGCGCCGTCGAGCTGCTGCGGGTCGCCGCGGCGGGTCTGCGTGCCGGCTCGCGGCTCACCGTGAGCGCGGAGCAGTGGGCGCCCGGCGTGGAGTCGTACCTTGTCAGCGCGGGAGCCACCTGCGTGACGGAGGACGAGGCCGCCTGGGCGAGGCGCGCGGGCGCGATGACTTCGACGGGTGGGCGGATCCGCCTGGTGGGCGCAGAGGTCGCGGCGACCGCGGCGGCGACGGGCGGCTCGCCCGATGTCGCCCTGTACACGCACCCGGTCGTCGGGGCCGGTCGTGTCGAGTTGTTGACCTTCCTGCGGGAGCAGGCCGTCTGCATCACGGCTCACAGGTTCGGCACGCCACGCCACTACGCCGTTCCCGCGCTGCTGCCCGCTTGAGAAACATCTCCCTGAGATTTTCCTGAACGCCGTTCTTATGTAACGATGTGCACGTGCCTTTGAGCCTTCCGTTGCGGCTAGCCGCCTCGCTGATCGCCGCGATCGCCGCGGCGACCGGCAGCGCGACGTCCGCGCCGGTAGCGCCCACCGAGCAGCCCGCCGCGGCCGTACGGTCGGTGTCCTCGGAGACGTACGACCGCAGTTCCGATCGTGTGACGGTTGATGTCGACGCCGAGGTCGGTGCGCGCGACGGGGCGTTGTCCGCGCAGGCCGCTGAGATCAGCAAGGCATCGGACGCAGCCAAGGCCGCGGCCGCCGCCAAGGCAGCCGCGGACGCGAAGGCAGCCGCAGATGCGAAGGCCGCAGCCGCCAAGGTGGCCGCCGCGAAGGTCACCGTCGTGGTGGATCCGGGCAGCGCCCGCGACATCGCCCGCCAGATGATGCTCGCCAACTATGGCTGGGGCGACGACCAGTTCGTGTGCTTCGACAAGATCATCACGCAGGAGTCTGGCTGGAACGTGAGCGCGACGAACAAGAGTTCAGGCGCGTACGGGATCCCGCAGGCTCTTCCTGGCAGCAAGATGGCGTCCGCCGGTGCCGACTGGCAGACCAACCCCGCCACGCAGATCAAATGGGCGCTCGGCTACGTACAGTCCCGCTACGGCACCCCGTGCGGCGCGTGGTCGTTCAAGCTCGCCCACGGCTGGTACTGACCCAATTCCGTTGGGCCGTCGGGCGGGCACCCCTGTAGCCTCGCCTCAATCATGAGCACCCTTGTCGCCCGTAGCCTCGCCGCCGGGCACGGCGCCCGCACGCTCTTCACCGACCTCGACCTCGTCGTCGCTCCTGGCGACGTCGTCGGACTGGTCGGTGCGAACGGTGCCGGGAAGTCGACGCTGCTGCGGATGCTGGCCGGGCTGGCGCGACCCGACAGCGGCGAGATCGTACGGTCCCCCGCCTCGTCGATCGTCGGCTACCTCCCGCAGGAGCCGGAGCGGCGTCCGGGCGAGACGGTGCTCGAGTTCCTGGGGCGGCGTACGGGCGTGACGGTCGCCCAGGCCGACCTCGACGTCGCGAGCCACGCGCTCGCGAGCGGCGATCTGGTCGACGGCGTGCCCGCCGACGATGCGTACAGCGCAGCCCTCGACCGCTGGCTCGCCCTCGGCGGCGCTGATCTGGACAGCCGCGCGGGAGCGGTGGTCGACGACCTGGGTCTGAGCGTCGAGCTCGACCGGCCGATGACCGAGCTCTCGGGCGGCCAGGCCGCGCGGGCCGGCCTGGCGTCACTGCTGCTCAGCCGCTACGACGTGTTCCTGCTCGACGAGCCGACCAACGACCTCGACCTGGACGGGCTCGCGCGGCTCGAGGACTTCGTCACCTCCCTGCGCGCCGGCGTCGTCGTCGTGAGCCACGACCGCGAGTTCCTGGCCCGTACGGTGAACCGGGTCGTCGAGCTCGACCTCGCGCAGCAGAAGATCGGCGTGTACGGGGGTGGCTACGGCGCGTACCTCGAGGAGCGCGAGGTCGCGAAGAGGCACGCGCGCGAGGAGTACGAGGAGTACGAGGACCGGCGTTCCTCCTTGACCGACCGCGCGCGGATGCAGCGGGCGTGGATGGACAAGGGCGTGCGCAACGCCGTGCGCAAGTCCAAGGACCCCGACAAGTTCATCAAGCACCACAACAAGGACTCGGCCGAGAAGCAGGCGGCGAAGGCCAAGCAGACCGACCGGCTGCTGGAGCGGCTGGAGGTCGTCGAGGAGCCGCGCAAGGAGTGGAAGCTCCAGATGGAGATCGCGGTCGCGCCGCGGGCCGGCGCGGTGGTGGCGACGGCGCGCGAGGTGGTCGTACGACGGGGCTCGTTCACGTTGGGCCCCGTGACGCTGCAGATCGACTGGGCCGACCGTGCGGCGATCACCGGTCCGAACGGGTCCGGCAAGTCGACGCTGCTCGCGGTGCTGCTGGGTCGGCTGGCTCCTGACGAGGGCGCCGTGAGCCTGGGTTCCTCGGTCGTGGTCGGCGAGATCGACCAGGCGAGGTCGCTGTTCGACGGCCACGAGGCGTTGCGCCAGGCGTTCGCGGCGCAGGTGCCGGACTGGTCGGACGCCGACGTACGAACGCTGCTCGCGAAGTACGCGCTCGGGGCCGCGCACGTGGAGCGGCCGGCGTCGTCGCTGTCACCGGGCGAGCGGACGCGGGCCGCATTGGCGCTGCTGCAGGCACGCGGGGTGAACCTGCTGGTGCTCGACGAACCCACCAACCACCTCGATCTGCCGGCGATCGAACAACTCGAGCAGGCCCTCGACTCGTACCCCGGCACCCTCCTCCTGGTCACCCACGACCGCCGCCTGCTCGACGCCGTCCACCTCACGCGGCGGTTCGCCGTCGATGAGGGCACGGTCACGGAGATCGAGGCCTGAGCAGGATTCGTACAGTGTGGGCATGGACCTGGACGAGTACCAGCGAGGCGCCCTCCGTACGGCCTCGCCCCGCGATGCGAAGAATGAGCTGCTGCACCTGGTGCTCGGGCTGGTCGGCGAGTCGGGCGAGATCGCGGAGAAGTTCAAGAAGTGGGTACGCGACCTCGACAGCGACGAGTCCCGCATCGACCGCGCCGACATCGCCAAGGAGCTCGGGGATGTGCTCTGGTACGCGGCCGTTCTGGCCGACTACCTCGACCTCTCCCTGAACGACATCGCCACCGCCAACCTCGCGAAGCTCGCCAGCCGTCAGCAGCGCGGGGTACTGGGCGGCAGCGGAGACAACCGCTGAGGGAGATCGCTCCTCGCTGGGAGGCGTGTACGGGGGTGGCCGCGTGGACGGGGGTGGCCGCGAGCCCTTCGAGACGTTGGCAGGCTCCGCCAGCCAACTCCTCAGGGACCCGGGCTCGTCGGGGAGAGGTCTCCTACCCCTCGGGGAGAGGGTTGGAACCCCTCGCGGAGAGGTCTCGTATCCTCGGGGAGAGGTCTCCTACCCCTCCAGGAGAGGTCTCGTACCCCTCGGGGAGAGGGTTGGAACCCCTCGGGGAGAGGTCTCCTACTCCCCGGGGAGAGGCTTCATGCCCCTCGGGGAGAGGGTTGGAACGCCTCGCGGAGAGGTCTCGTACCCTTGCCGGAGAGGTTCCGTACAGTGTGGCCATGGATCTGCCCGTACTCGACGCGCATGAGCAAAGGGTTCTCGGGTGCCTGCTGGAAAAGCAGGTCACCGTGCCCGCCACGTACCCCCTGACGCTGAATGCCGTACGGACCGCCTGTAACCAGAGCTCGAGCCGGGACCCGATCGTCGACTGGTCGGAGTCGGAGGTCGACGAGTGCCTGCGGAACCTGAAGAAGCGCGATCTCGTACGTTTCATCTGGACCTCGGGCTCACGCGCCGTGAAGTACGCCCAGGCGCTCGATCAGGCGATCGCGCTCGACGAGGCTGAACGCGCGCTCCTCACGGTGTTGCTGCTCCGCGGTCCGCAGGCGCCGGGCGAGCTGCGAACCCGAACCGAGCGGCAGTACGTGTTCGCGGAACGCTCCGACGTCGAGGCCACGCTCCACGTACTGGCCGAGCGCGGTCTCGTACGCGAGCTGGCTCTCCGTCCGCGCGAGCAGGATCGTCGCTGGGTGCACCTTCTCGGGCCTCTGCCGACGGGCGAGGTCGCACCGGCCGCGGTCGAGGATCGCGAGGCGGCGCTGGCCCACGGAGCAGAGGCGCGCGACGCCTTGGTCGTGAGGACGTACGACGTGGTGGCCGAGGCGTACGCCGACCAGCTCGGCGACGAGCTCACCCACAAGCCGTTCGACACGTGGCTGCTGGACCGCATCGCCGCGCAGGCCGATGGTCCGGTCGCCGATGTCGGCACCGGTCCTGGCCACGTCGCCGCCTACCTGGCGTCGCACGGGCTCGACGTCACCGGCATCGACGTCTCGCCGGGCATGGTGGCCGAGGCCGGCATCCGCCACCCGGCCGTCACGTTCGAGGTCGGCGACTTCCGGCGCTTGCTTCGTCCTCGCTCAGCCGCTGGCTGGTCGGCGATCACCGCCTGGTACGCCCTCGTGCACCTCACCGAGTCGGAACTTCCTACGACCCTGCGCGTGCTGGGCTCGACGTTGGTGTCCGGCGGCCTGCTCGCGCTGGCCACCCATGTCGGCCCCGAGACCCGTCACACCACGGACCTGCTCGGCCACGTCGTCGACATCGACTTCGTGCTGCACGACCCCGACGTCGTACGCGCTGCCGTCACGACCGCCGGTCTCGAGATCGCCGAGTGGTACGTACGGTCTCCGAACCAGGCCGTCGAGGCCGAGACCACCCGCCTGTACGTGGTGGCGCGCAAGCCCTAGTCAGCGTTGCATTCCGCTCCCCAACCGACCTCCTCACCCCACCGTCGCCAGCGCGAACGGCAGCACCTTTGAGGCTCCGGCGCCCCGGAGCAGCGTCGAGGCGACGGTCAGCGTCCAGCGAGAGTCGCACAGGTCATCGACGAGCAACACCGGACCGTCGACACCGACCAGCGCCTCCGCCAACTCGTACCCCACCGCGAACCTCGACCAGACGTCAGCGAGCCGGAACGCACTGTTGCCGCCGGGGCCGGCGGACTCGGGACGTACGAGATCGAGCTGGCCCAGGTACTCCAACCGCCCCACCTGGGCCAATCCCTTGGCGAGACTGTCCACGAGCTGCGGCCGACTGGCCGACGGCATGGCCACAACGGCCACCGGCCTGGTCTCCCACGGCCAGGCCTTCAGCACCTGGACGCATGCCGAGGCGAGCTGCGCCGACACCGGCCCGTCCGGCGCCGCGAAGACCTCCCGCAACGCCGAGCCCCACCCAAGGTCGGTCAGGCGAGCCACCGCGCGACCCGTACTCGCCGCAATGATCTTGCCCTTGACCGACACCCCTAGCCGATCCATGCCGGTCGGCCACATGCCCCGCGGCTCGATCGGCACGCCCACCTCGTCGAGGTGCTGCTGGGCAATGGAGACATTGGCGTCGTCGATGTACGCGTCGAACCACGACGGCTGCCCCGCGGCCGCCAGACAGGTGTCGCACCGGCCACAGCCCGCGGCCGTCGGGTCATCGAGCGACTCCTGCAGGAATCGCATCCGACACTGCGCCGTCGTCTCGTACGTCACCATCAGCTGCTGCTCACGATCCCTCGCGGCGGCCACCCGCTCGTACCGATCACTGTCGTACGTCCATGGCTGACCCGTCGCGAGCCAGCCGCCCTGCACCCTCCGTACGGCACCCTCCACGTCGAGCACCTTCAACAGCAGCTCGAGTCGCGTGCGGCGGATGTCGACGATCGCCTCGATCGCGGCGGTCGACAAGGGCCTGTCCGCCTCGGACAGCGCCCTGATCACCGCCTCGGCCAGCCGATGCTGGGGCATCGAGCTGGTCGCGAAGTAGTGCCAGATGTCGGCGTCCTCGCGCCCGGGCAGAAGGACGACGTCGGCCCGGTCGGTGGCGCGCCCCGCGCGACCGACCTGCTGGTAGTACGCCACCGGCGACGACGGCGCACCCAGGTGCAGCACGAATCCGAGGTCCGGCTTGTCGAAGCCCATGCCCAAGGCGCTCGTCGCGACAAGGGCTTTCACGTCGTTCGTGCGCAACCGGTTCTCGAGCACCTCACGGTCGGCGGTGTCCGTGCGCCCGGTGTACGCCGCCACCTCGTGCCCGGCCGCGCGCAGGGCTGCCGCCACGTCCTCGGCACCCGCGACCGTGAGCGTGTAGATGATGCCGCTCCCGGGGAGGTCGCCCAGGTGGGTCAGGAGCCAGGCCAGGCGCTGTACGGGACTGGCGACGGGCAGCACACCCAGCCGCAGCGAGTCTCGCGCCAGGCCACCGCGCAGCGTCAGCACCTCGTGGGTCGTGCCGTTCGCACCGACGCTCAACTGCTCGGCCACGTCGGCCACCACCCGCGCGTTCGCCGTCGCCGTGGTCGCCAACACCGGAGTCGTCGACGGCAGATCGGCGAGAAGGTCCTTGATGCGCCGGTAATCCGGCCGGAAGTCGTGGCCCCAGTCGCTGATGCAGTGGGCCTCGTCGATGACCAGCAGCCCGCAGCGATCGGCCAACGCCGGCAGCTGGTGCTCGCGGAACGACGGGTTGTTGAGCCGCTCGGGACTCACCAAGAGCAGGTCGACCGAGTCGGTGCGCAGCGCCTCTCGTACGTCATCCCACTCCGTCGCGTTCGACGAGTTCATCGTCACGGCCCGAATCCCTGCCCGCTCTGCAGCGCCGATCTGGTCGCGCATGAGCGCGAGCAGGGGCGACACGATGAGCGTCGGGCCAGCGCCCTCGGCCCGACGGAGCATGGTGGTGACGAAGTAGACCGCTGACTTGCCCCACCCGGTGCGCTGGACGACCAGAGCCCGTCGGCGATCGGTCACCAGGGCGTCGATCGCCTCCGACTGCCCGTCGCGAAACGTCGCGCGGGGATTGCCGACCAGCCGTCGGAGGGCGTCGAGCGCGTCGTCGTTCATGGAGCCACCGTACGAGGCGGTACCGACAGAACCCGCCCGAACAACGGCTGTGGCCGGAATCTGCCAAGATCCCGGCTCCGAGGGCCTCGAAGGGGCCCGTACGAACGGATCCTGGCGGATTCCGGCCACCCGCTGACCAGGGTCAGCCCTCCGTGACCTCGCCCTCGATCGACGGCTGGGCCGCGGTGTGGTTGACCGCGATCTTGCGGGGCTTGGCGGCCTCGGCGACCGGGATCCTCAGGGTGAGCACGCCGTCGGCGTAGTCAGCCCCGACCTGGTCCAGCGCCAAGCCACTGCCGAGGGTGAGCTGCCGGGCGAAGGTGCCCGTCGGCCGCTCGCGTACGAGCCACTGCGCCCCCTCGCCCGCCTGGGTGTTGCGAGTCGCGCGGATGGTGAGCGTGCGCTCCTCGGCATCGATGTCGATGCTCTCCGGGTCGACGCCGGGAAGGTCGATCGAGACGACGAACTCGTCGCCTGTACGGACCAGGTCCATCGGCATCCCGACAGTGCGGGGAGCGTCACCGAAGAGCTCCCGGAACGGATCGAACGTACGTGCCATGGTGTCCTCCTGTCGTTAGCACTCCAACAGTTCGAGTGCTAACAATCTACAACTTGAGCGCACCCCGCTCAAGTCTTCCCGGACCTCGCCGCTCGCGCGGGTGTAGGTTCCCGACCGTGAGATTCCAGGTGGTCCCCGCGGCGTACGTCCTCTTCCTTCGCGAGCACGCGGGACGCCCGCAGATCCTGCTCCAGCAGCGGCAGAACACGGGGTACTACGACGGCCACTGGGCAACCGCTGCCGCCGGGCACGTCGAGGCCGGCGAGTCGGTGCTGCAGGCGGCCGTGCGCGAGGCAGCCGAGGAGCTCGGCGTGACGATCGGCTTGTACGAACTCGAGCCGCTGACCGTCATGCACCGCACGCAGGGCACCGGCGACCCCATTGACGAGCGCGTCGACTTCTTCTTCGCGTGCCGCCAGTGGGACGGCAGCCCGCGCATCGTCGAGCCCGAGAAATGCTCAGGGCTCGAGTGGTACGACCTCGACGCACTCCCCGACCCCGTCGTACCCCACGAGCTCGTCGTCATCGGCACCTTGGCCCGCGGCGAGGAACTCCCGATGGTGCTTCCGTACGGGTTCGGGGCCTGATCTACCTCAGACCCCGTACTGCTCGCGGTAGGCGCGCATGGCCGGCAGGTAATCGGCGAAGCGACCGGTCTCGACGAGGTACTCGACGACGTCGGCCATCGTGACGATCGCGCGCACCTCGATCCCGTACTCGGCGCTCAGCTGCTGGATCGCGGAGACCTCGCCCGTACCGCGCTCCTGGCGGTCGATGGAGACCACCACGCCGGCGATCACGGCGCCCGCATCGCGGACCAGGTCGATGACCTCGCGGATCGCCGTACCGGCCGTCACCACGTCGTCCACGATCACCACGCGGCCGGCGAGGTTGGCGCCGACGAACAGGCCGCCCTCGCCGTGATCCTTGGCTTCCTTGCGGTTGAACACCCACGGCATGTCGATGTGGAAGTCGCTGGCGAGCTGTACAGCGGTGGCGGCGACGAGGGGGATGCCCTTGTAGGCCGGTCCGAGGAGGACGTCGCCCTCAAGGCCGTCCCACCCCGCGACCGCCGCCGCGTAGAAGTGGCCGAGCCCCGCGAGCGTGGCGCCCGTACGGAACTGGCCGGTGTTGAAGAAGTAGGGCGATGTACGGCCGGACTTGAGCGTGAACTCCCCGAACCTCAACGCGTCATGCTCGAGGGCGAACTCGATGAACTCCCGCTGGTACGCCTGCATGCTCGTCAGCCTAGAGGTCGCCGACGCCACGAGACCTCTCCCGCAGGGTTACAAGACCTCTCCCGCAGGGGTACGAAACCTCTCCCCGGCGGGTACGAGACCTCTCCCCGAGGGGTACCAAACCTCTCCCGAGGGGCACGAGACCTCTCCCGCAGGGGTACGAGACCTCTCCCGAGGGGCACGAGACCTCTCCCCGAGGGGTACGAGACCTCTCCCCGAGCTCAGAGGGGGAGGACCGACGCGACCAGGTGGGACTTCTCGCCGGACCTCGGGCGGACGACGGACGTCCAGGTGTCGCCCGTGCGTTCGGCGCCGAAACGTACCGACGAGGGCAGCAGGATCGGCTTCGTGAAGCGGACGTCCATGCGGTACGTGTCGGGCAGGCGCGGCTCGAGCGCCGCGAGCACCCTCGCGTGGGTCCACATGCCGTGGATGATCGTGCGCGGGAACCCAAACGCCCTTGCCGCGAGGGGGTTGAGGTGGATGGGGTTGAAGTCGCCGGACACCGCCGCGTACTGACGCCCCAGCCCCGCGGGCAGCCTCCAGACCGCGTCCGCCGCGACCTCCACATCACTGGGCAGCACGACCCCGTCCGGCTGCTGCTCGGGCAGCATGCCCGGCAGCGACCCACCCCGAACCAGGTACGCCGACACCCCGCGCCACACGAGTTCGTCACCCACGTACGCCTCGCCGATCATGTCGACCAGCACCCCGCGACGATGCTCCCGCGGCGGCCCGTACGAGCTGGTCAGCCGCAGCCGCTCCCCCACGGACACGGGCCTCAGCAGCGACATCGAGTTCGTGACGTGCACGATGCCGGCGAGCGAGAACGGCGAGTCGGGCGCCGACAACAGCGCCAGCTGCAGCGGGAACGCCTGGACGTGGATCCACGTCGCCGGCACGAGGTCGCGGACGGCGAAGCCGCACACCCGCGCGTACGTCGCCAGCCTCCCCGCGTCCTCAGCCATCGACAGCTCCACGACCCGATCCGGCAGCACCTGTGGATGTCGCCCGGACACCTTCCGTACAGCCCCTCGGACCATCGACCCGCTCAGCATCCGCACCATGTCCGGCGCGGACTCGAGCACGACGCGTTCGCTCACGGCAACCCCCTACTGTCCGACCAGCGCCTGGCCGCAGACGCGGACCACCTGACCCGACACGGCCGCCGAGGCCGGATCTGCGAGGTACGCGATCGTCTCGGCCACGTCCACCGGCTTTCCCCCTTGTGACAGCGAGTTCGAGCGCGAGAAGACGACGCGCTGCAGGTACGGGATGGCGTTGGTCATGTCGGTCTCGATGAAGCCCGGGCCGACGGCGTTGATCGTGATGCCACGCTCGCCCAAGACCGGCGCCTGCGCCCGCACCAATCCGACGATCGCCGCCTTCGTCAGCGCATAGTTCGCCTGGCCCTTGTTCCCCGCGATGCCTGACGTCGACGAGATGCCGACGATCGAGCCGCCGTCCGCGAGACCGCCGGGACGCCCGTCCAGCAGCGCCTCGTTGATCCGCAGCTGCGCCATGAGGTTCACCTCGATGACCGCGGCCCAGGCCTTCTCATCCAGGTTCGCGAGCATCCGATCGCGGGTGATGCCTGCGTTGTGCACGATCCCGTACAGGCGCGCATCCTCTCCGTATCTGCCCGCCACGTGCGCCGCGATCCGCTCGCCCGCATCCGCCACGGTGATGTCGAGCTGCAGCGCCGTGCCGTGGATCTCGTTCGCGACCTTCGCCAGCGACTCACCCGACGTCGGCATGTCGATGCACACCACGATCGCGCCGTCGCGGGCGAACGTGTGCGCGATGGCCGCGCCGATGCCCCGAGCGGCGCCGGTGACGGCGACGATCCGACCGTGGTACGGGTGCGTGGACCGCACGGCTTCGAGCGGCACTTCCGCCTCGCCGACCCTCCACGACTGCCCGTCCACGTAGGCCGAGCGACCCTCCAGCAGGAACTTCAGCGTCGAGGCCAGCGCCTGCGGCGTGGTGCTCTCCTTGACCCAGATCAGGTTGGAGGTGGCGCCGCCACGGAGTTCCTTGGCGACCGTGCGGTTGAGGCCGTCGAGTCCCTGGGCGAGGATGCGGGGCTCCAGGTCGGTGTACGACTCGGGCTCGCGCGCGACGAAGATGACGCGACCGCTGCGTTCGAGGCCCTTCATGGCGGGACGAAGCACGCCACGGAGAAGTTCTGTGCCCGAGAAAGACCGTAGCCCGGAGAGATCGATGACGAGAGCCCCCAAGCGGCTCTCGTACACCGGCGGCACAGAGCGGCCATTCTCACCGGGCATACGAGCGGAAGGAGTATCGATGATCGGGAGAACCGGATCGATGTCCAACAGGGAGAGAGTAGCCCCAACAAGGTCACTTTCACCCATCTCTGTGAGAGCAATCTTACCGACCGGTCGGGTAATTCCGCGCCGCAGCTCATCAGCTGGCGGAACGCCCATCCTCGTGGCCACCGAACGTCCCACTGACGAGCGTGCGATCGCCTTGCCCACGGAAGATGTCGCCAGCAGCTCCACGGGGTCCAGGCGCCTGGCCATCAGCACGCCTCCAGGATCGCGACGGCCCCTTGGCCGCCCGCTGCGCAGATCGACACCAGGCCTCGCGCGGGCCGGCCGTCGACCGTCCCACGCTGGTGCAGCAGCTTCGCGAGCGTGGGCACGATGCGCCCGCCGGTCGCCGCGAACGGATGCCCGGCGGCCAGCGAGGAGCCGTTGACGTTGAGCTTCGACCGGTCGATCTCCCCCAGCGCGCTGTCGAGGCCGAGGCGCTCCCGGCAGTACGTCTCGTCGCCGAGCGCCTGCAGCGTCGACAGCACGGTCGCGGCGAACGCCTCGTGGATCTCGTAGTAGTCGAAGTCCTGCCACGAGAGCCCCTGCCGGGCCAGCAGCCGCGCGATCGCGTACGTCGGCGCGAGCAGCAGGTCCTCGCCGCCGAGCGTGTAGTCGGAGGCGGCCACCTCGACGTCGACGACCCGCGCGAGGGCGGGCAGGTGGTGCTCGGTGGCGTAGTCGGCGTCCGCCAGGTACGCCACCGATGCCCCGTCGAAGAAGCCCGTGGAGTTGCCGGCCGTCATCGTCGCGCCCTCCCCGCGGCCGAAGACCGGCTTCAGCGCGCCGAGCTTCTCCAGCGTGGAGTCCGCCCGTACGCCCTGGTCCTTGGTGACGCCGAGGTACGGCGTGACCAGATCGTCGAAGAAGCCGTCCGCCCACGCCCGGGCGAGGTTCAGGTGGCTTGCGAGGGCGAGCTCGTCCTGCGCCTGCCGGGTGATGCCCCAGCGCGTGGTCGTCAGTGCCTGGTGCTCGCCCATCGACAGCCCGGTGCGGGGCTCGGTGATGCCCGGCGGGTCAGGCACGAGGTCCGCCGGCCTGATCGCCGACAGCGCCTTCAGCCGGGCCGGCAGCGTCTTGGCCGCGTTGGCCGTGATGAGCGCGCGCCGCAACCCGTCCGACACCGCCATCGGGGCGTCCGAGACGCTGTCGGCGCCGCCCGCGATGCCGTCATCGATCTGGCCGAGCCGGATCTTGTTGGCGATGTAGATCGTGGCCTCGAGGCCGGTCGCGCAAGCCTGCTGGACGTCGCACGCCGGCGTGTGCGCGTCGAGCGAGCTGCCCAGGACTGCCTCGCGGGTGAGGTTGAAGTCGCGGCTGTGCTTCAGCACGGCACCGCCGACGACCTCGCCGACTCGATGCCCGGCCAGCCCATACCGAGCGGCCAACCCGTCGATCGCCGCGGTCAGCATGTCGACGTTGGTCGCGCGGCGGTACGCGGTGTGCGCTCGCGCGAACGGGATCCTGTTGCCCCCCACGACGACGGCGGTGCGGTCGGTCATGCGTCTCCTTCGATTGGCGCGCGTGGCCACTCGGCGCCACGACGATCCGTACCCGAAAAAACCTGATACGGACAGTAGCAGGTACATCCAGTACGGGGTACCCTCGCGATATGGAACATCGAGACGGCCGCGACACCAGGTGGCAGGAACATCGCGCCGAGCGCAGGGTGGCTCTCGTCGACTCGGCCCTTCGGGCCATCCGCGCGCACGGTGCCGGCGTCACCGTCGAGGAGATCGCCGTGGCCTCCGCGACGAGCAAGACGGTCATCTACCGCTACTTCACCGACAGGAACGGGCTGTACCTGGCGGTGGCCGACAAGGTGGCGTCCAACATCCTCACCGAAGTACGGCCGCGCTTCTCGTCGTTGCGCTCGGGCGGCGTGGAGGGCATGGTGCGTGGCCTGGCCGAGGCGTACGTCGGCCTGGTCGACCGCGACCCCGAGATCTACCTGTTCGTCATGAACCGGCCACCCGGACTGCCCGCCGGCGCAGGCGACCCGGCCACCGGCATCGCCGACCGCATCGCCATCGAGCTGGCCGAGGCCATCGGTGAGGAGCAGCGGGACCGCGGGACGTCGGGCGGCGGAGTGCAGCCGCTGTCGTTCGGCATCGTCGGGTTCATCCGGGCCGCCACGGGTCAGTGGCTGGCCGCCGGGGCCAACGCCCACCTGCCTCGCGAAGAGCTCGTACAGCTCATCACCTCGACGTTCACCCCCGTCGTGACCGCAACCATCGAGGGCGTGACGACCACCCTCGTGCCTGCCTGAACCATCCGCCCGTCAGAGTCGACGAAGGAGAAGAACACGTGACCAGCACTGCCACTTCGATGGAGTTCGACCTCGACGGCGCCCCCCTCGGCGACGCGCTCATGGAGGCCCTCGACGGGCCGTACCACGCGGCCCGGCAGGAGGCCCGCGACACCCTCACGGTCGACGAGCTGCTCCGCGACCCAGGCATGACGATGGACCAGGCCCGCGCCTGGACGCTCGCCGCGCTCTCGCACCTGGCGACCAAGGGCTACGGCAACCGAGGCTTCCCGCTGCCCGGCCGCCCGGCCGACCCAGCGGCGGTGGTCGTGGGCTTCGAGGCGTTGTCGCACGGCGACCTCTCGCTGACGATCAAGGCCGGGGTGCAGTACGGGCTGTGGGGCGGCGCCATCGAGGGGCTCGGCACCGACGAGCAGATCGCGCGCTGGATGCCCGACATCGTCACGGCGACACACCTGGGCTGCTTCGCGATGACCGAGATGGGCCACGGCTCGGATGTGCAGAACCTCGAGACGACGCTGACGTACGACGCGGAGACCGACGAGATCGTCGTACACTCGCCGACTCCCGCGGCCACGAAGACGTACATCGGCAATGCCGCGCTGCACGGCACGTCGGCGGCGGTCTTCGGGCAGCTGTGGGTGGGCGGGGTGTGCCACGGCGTCCACTGCGTCGTCGTGCCGTTCCGCAAGAAGGTGCGGGGCAAGGGCGTGGACCTGCCCGGCTGCGAGACCGGCGACAACGGACCCAAGGGCGGTCTGCTCGGCGTCGACAACGGCACGATCCGGTTCGACGCCGTCCGGGTGCCGCGGGCGAACCTGCTCAGCCGGTACGGCGGGGTGACCGAGGACGGTTCGTACAGCTCGCCCATCGCGAACCCGAACAAGCGGTTCTTCACCATGCTCGGCACGCTCGTGCGGGGTCGGGTGTGTGTGGGCGCCGGAGCGGCCATCGCGGGGCGCCGCGCGCTGTCGATCGCCACGCGTTACGCCTTGTCGCGCCGACAGTTCCCGAACCCGGACGGCAGCGGCGAGGTCGTGCTGCTCGACTACCTGTGGCACCAGCGCAGGCTGCTGCCGGGGATCGCGAAGGCGTACGCGTTCGGGTTCGCGCACAACGACCTCATCGACCTGCTGGTGCGGTGCCGGGCCGAGGCCGTGCCCGAGGAGCTGCAGCGCTCGCTCGAGAGCAGGGCCGCGGGGTTGAAGGCGGCCGAGTCGCGGTTCGCCAACGACATCGTGCAGGTGTGCCGCGAGGCGTGCGGCGGCGCGGGCTTCATCGCCGAGAACGGGCTCACCCAGTTGCGCTCGGACGTCGACATCTTCGCGACTTTCGAGGGTGACAACACGGTGCTCATGCAGCTGGTGGCGAAGGGGCTGTTGACCGGCTACAAGGAGCAGTGGACCGGCCTGGACAGGCGCGAGACCATGACCAAGACCGCCGACATGGTGGCGCGGATGGTGCTGGAACGTACGGCCGGGCGTGGACTCGTCGATGACCTCGTCGCGACGGCTCGACGCCGCAGCAGCGAGGCCTCGGTGCTGGATCGCGGGTGGCAGCTGCTGATGTTCGAGGCGCGCGAGCGCCATGTGCTGGAGTCGCTGGCCAGGCGGTACCAGCGGGCGGCCCGCGCGCCGAAGGGGCAGCTGTTCGACGCCGTGAACGAGGTCCAGGACCACCTGCTCACGCTGGCGCGCGCCCACACCGACCGCGTCGTGCTGGGGTCGTTCGTCGCCGGCATCGAGACGTGCACCGACCAGGCCGCCAAGAGGATGCTCAACCGGATCTGCGATCTGTACGTGCTGGACAACCTCGAGTCCGACCGCGCCTGGTTCACCGACCACAGCCTCATGACGCAGGCTCGCTCGAAGTCGCTGACGAAGACGGTCAACCACCTGTGCGCCGAGCTCCGGCCCGACGCACTCGCGCTGGTCGAGGGCCTCGGCGTCCCGGAAGAGTGGCTCGGCTCGGCGATGCTCGTGGGCTGAGCGGCACACGGGCCCGGCGGTGCCGCCGGGAGGCTCGACCCAGGTTCGGCGGGTTATGGGGCCACTCACCGGGCATGATCACCGACCAACCCGGTTTCGGCGGGTAATGCGAGCCGTCCGCGGCGGTTCACGGGCTCATAACCTGCCGAAACCGGGTTCCCATCCGACGGGCCCTCAGCGCCTCGTCCATAACCCGCCGAAACCGGGTTTCGCCCGTTCGCGCGGCGGCCCTGGCGCCACGATCCGTACCCGAAGCCCTCTTCCACCCACGGGTACCGTCCGTACATGACCTCGCCCCCCATGAGCCGGGACCAGCGGCTGGTGCTGGCCATCGCGGTGCTGGCGTCGTTCGTGTCGTTCCTCGACGGCACGATCGTCAACGTCGCGCTGCCGGCGATCATGCGCGAGCTGGGCGGCGGGCTGACGACGCAGCAGTGGGTGGTCGACGCCTACCTGGTGACGCTCGGCGCGCTGATCCTGGTGGCCGGGTCGCTGAGCGATGTGTACGGGCGGTTGCTGATCCTCCGGGTCGGCGTGATCGGCTTCGGCGTGGCCTCGATCGCGATCGCCGCCGCCCCGACGCCGGTGATCCTGATCGTGGCGCGCGCGGTCCAGGGCGTCGCGGGCGCGCTGCTCGTGCCCAGCTCGCTCGCGCTCATCACGTCGACGTTCCGCGGTCCCGCGCAGGCCAGGGCGATCGGCATCTGGACCGCGATGACGACCGGGGCCATGGTCGCCGGACCGCTGATCGGGGGCCTGTTCGTCGACTTCCTGTCGTGGCGGTTCGCGTTCCTCATCAACGTGCTGCCGATCGCCGCCGTGCTCGTGCTGCTCAGGGTGCTCGGCCACGAGAACGTACGTCACGCGGACGCCCGCGTGGACTGGCTGGGTGCCGTCCTGTGCACCGTGGGTCTGGGCGGCCCGGTGTACGCGCTGATCGAGCAACCCCACCTCGGCTGGGGCCACCCCGGGATCTACCTCACCCTCGGCCTCGGCGTGCTCGCGTTCGCCGGGTTCCTGGTCCGCCAGCACCTCGCCGCGGCCCCGATGATGCCGCTGTCGCTGTTCCGGGTACGGAACTTCCTCGCGGGCAACCTCGCGACCGCCTTCATCTACGGCGCGCTCTCCCTCAACGGGTTCATCCTCAGCGTCTACCTGCAGCAGGGCGCCGGCCTTCGCGCCACGTACGCCGGCCTCGCGTTCCTGCCCTCCACGGTCATCATGATCGTCTTCAGCTCGCGCGTCGGCGCCCTGGCCGGCCGGTACGGGTCGCGGCTGTTCATGACGATCGGCCCGATCATCATGGGCGCCGGCTCGCTGTTGCTACTCACCGTGTCGAAGGACTTCAGCTATTGGTGGCAGGTCCTGCCGTACATCCTGGTCTTCGGTGTCGGCCTGACCCTCACGGTCTCCCCGCTGACCTCGGCGATCCTCGGATCCATCGACACCGAGCGGTCCGGCATCGCGAGCGCGGTCAACAACGCCGTCTCCCGGGTCGCCGGCCTGCTGGTGATCGCGATGCTCGCGACGATCCTCGGGGGCCAGCTCGACCTCGCCGGCTTCCACCGCGGGGTCGTCGTGACCACCGTGATGATGATCGTGGGTGGCCTGGTGTCGTACGCCGGCATCCGTCGATCGGTGGATGCCTGAGGGTCGCGAACCCACCGGTACACGGCTGCCGTCGACGCGCCGCCCCGACCACGCTGGTCCCATGACAGCAGACGCGGCCGTACAGGTCAGAGATCTCCACAAGCACTACGGCACTCTCCGAGCGGTGGACGGTCTCGACCTCACCATCCTGCGCGGCGAGACCTTCGCCCTCCTCGGCCCCAACGGGGCCGGCAAGTCCACCACCATCGAGATCCTCGAGGGCTACCGGCGTCGGACGTCCGGCGTCGTGCAGGTCCTCGGCGTCGACCCCGACCACGGCGGTCTGCCCTGGAAGGCGCGACTCGGGATCGTCAGCCAGTCGACCGTCGAGTCCGACCAGGCGACCGTACGGGAGCTGCTCACGCTCACCCGCGGCCTGTACCCCGATCCTCGTGACGTCGAGGAGGTCATCAGCGCGGTCGGTCTGGAGAAGAAGGCCGACACCCGGTGCAACCGGCTCTCGGGAGGCCAGCGCCGCCGCGTCGACGTCGCGATGGGCGTCATCGGCCGCCCGGAGCTGCTGTTCCTCGACGAGCCGACGACCGGGTTCGATCCCGAGGCCCGCCGCGAGTTCTGGGACCTCATCCGCTCGCTCAAGGACGACGGCACGACGATCATCCTCACGACGCACTACCTCGATGAGGCGGCCGAGCTGGCCGACCGCGTAGGCATCATCACCGGCGGCCGCCTGGTCGACGTGGGCGCGGTCGACGAGATCGGCGGCGCCGAGGCCCGGCGACCCGTCGTCCGCTGGCGCACAGAGGACGGCGACCGACGTACGACGGTGACCGACACCCCTGCCTCCGTGGTCGCCGAGCTCTCGGCCCAGGCCGGCGGGGAGCCCCGTGACCTCGAGGTCATCCGGCCGAGCCTCGAAGACATCTACCTGACCATGATCGACGCCACCTCGAAGGACGCAGCATGACCGCCGCACTGACCACCGCCGCACCTGTCCGCAGCACCCGCAGGCCGACACCCAGCCCCGGCGGTGTCGTCGGCCGTTGCCTGCGCCAGATCCGCTTCGAGATCACCACGTACGCCCGGTCGATGGACACGCTCGTGTTCACCTTCGGGTTCCCGATCATCATGCTGGCGATCTTCACCTCGGCCTTCGCATCGCAGGGCACGATCCCCAACCCCGACGGCGTCGGAGCCGGGCTCAGCGTCGGCGCGTACTACCTGCCTGGGATGGTCGCCGCCGGCATCCTGCTGTCCGGCGTCCAGAACCTGGCCATCGACATCGCCCACGAGAAGAGCGACGGCCGGCTCAAGCGCTGGGGCGGTACGCCGATGTCGCCGCTGGTCTACTTCATCGGCAAGATCGGTCAGGTCATCGTGACCGCCGTGACGCAGACGGCTCTGCTGCTGATCGTGGCGCGCTTCGGCCTCGGCATCTCGCTGCCGTCGACCGCCGAGGCCTGGCGCACGTTCGCGTGGGTCTGGCTGCTCGGCCTGACCACCAGCTGCCTGCTCGGAATCGCGCTCTCGGCCCTGCCGCGCAGCGGCCGTACAGCCTCCGCGGTCGTGCTGCCGATCACGCTCGTGCTGCAGTTCATCTCGGGCGTCTACCTGCAGTTCAACGGGCTCCCCACGTGGATGCAGAACATCGCCTCGGTCTTCCCGCTCAAGTGGATGGCCCAGGGCATGCGGGCGGCGTTCCTGCCCGACGGTTTCAGCCAGCTCGAGGTCGGGCAGGCATGGCACCTCAGTCAGGTCGGCGTGGCGCTGGTCGTCTGGCTCGTGGTGGGTCTCGTCGTCACCCGGCTCACGTTCCGCTGGATCCGCCGCGATGCGTGAGCGTCCGCGCGGCGACCGTCCTCGCCCACACATCAGTGGGCGAGGATAGGGCCATGTCGACCACTCGACGGATCCCCTGGGGATGGGACGCGGCCGTTGCCGGGTCGTGCCTCGTGGTCGCGAGCATCGTCGGCTTCAGCGAGCCCCATGAGCCCGACTCGTGGGCAACGATCGCCTGCATCGCCTGCCTGCTGCTGTCGTACGTCCTCGCGGCGCGGCCCGCGTTGTCCCACGGCTCTCACATGGGGCTCGCCTGGTGGGCCGCCACGTTGCTGATCGCAGCCACCGTGCTCGCCACCTGGTTCACCCCGGTGGCCGCGACCTTGCAGGCGATCGTGTACCCCTTGCTGTGGAGCGTGTCGTTGACGACCCGCTCGGCGATCACGCGGTCGGCGATCCTGGCCGTGGGCATCGCGGTCGCGACCGGGACGCGTACGGGATCGGTGCCAGCGGCCTTCCTGGCCGCCGCTCTGACCCTCGCCTTCACCATCGCCCTCGGCCTGTGGATCACCGGGATCGCCCGGTACGGCACCGAGCGCGACCGCCTGCTCACCGAGTTGCGTGCAGCCCAGGACGAGGTGGCGTCGCTGGAGCGGCAGGCGGGCATCACCGAGGAGCGCGCGCGAGTCGCCCGCGAGATCCACGACACGATCGCGCAATCGCTCACCGGCCTGGTGATGACGGCCCAGCGGGCCAGGACCGTCGCCGTGCGGGATCCGGAGTCGCTCGAGCCGACCCTGGGGCTCATCGAGAGCCTCGCGACCGAGGCGCTGGCCGAGGCCAGGTCGCTCGTCGCCGCGTACACACCGGTCTCCGTCTCCGGCGGCCTGTCGGCGGCGCTCACCTCGCTCGGCGACAGGTTCACCCAGGAGACGGGTGTCGTCGTCACCGTGGGCGGCGAGGCGACCATCGCCGACCGCGAGGCGGAGGTCGTGCTGCTCCGCTGCGCCCAGGAGGCGCTGGCCAACGTGCGCAAGCACGCGCACGCCAAGAACGTGACGATCGGCGTCCGCGACACCGATCAGGGACCGGAGCTGACCGTGACCGACGACGGGGTGGGGATCGACGACCAGGCGAGCGGGGGGTACGGGCTCGCGGGCATGGCCGAACGCGTACGGATCGCCGGTGGCACGCTCCACGTCGGCCCGGTGGCGGCGGGCGGCACCGTCGTCCAGGTCGTCCTGCCTGGTCGCAGCGCGAACGAGGTGGTCGCATGATCAGGGTGCTGGTCGCCGACGACCACCCGATCGTCCGGGCGGGGATCGTCGGGCTGTTGGCCGATGCCGACGACATCGACGTCGTCGGGGAGGCCGCCGACGGGGCCGAGGCCGTGGCCCAGGCCCGGCTGCTACGGCCCGATGTGGTCGTGGTCGACCTGCGGATGCCGGTCATGGACGGCGTGGCCGCGACGGCCGAGATCGTCGCCGGAGGGCTGGGCCGCGTGCTCGTACTCACGACGTACGAGTCGGATGAGCAGATCCTCGGCGCGATCGGTGCGGGTGCGGCCGGCTATCTGCTGAAGGCGTCGCCGCAGAGCGAGATCCTGGCAGGCGTACGGGCGGTGGCCGAGGGCGAGTCGGCGCTGTCTCCCACGGTGGCCGCGAGACTGGTCCGCCATGTCCAGACGGGGCCGGTCGAGCCGGTGACGCCGCCCGACCTGCTCAGCCCGCGAGAGCTCGAGGTGCTCGGGTTGGTCGCCACCGGACGGACGAACGCCGAGATCGGGCGCGAGCTGTACATCGGGGAGGCCACGGTGAAGTCGCACCTGCTGCGCGTGTTCGCCAAGCTCGAGGTGTCCGATCGGACGCGCGCCGTGATGCGCGGCATCGAGCTCGGCCTCATCGAGGCGCCGCGCAGCTGAGCCTCAGGGCGCCGTGGGGTCGTCGTACGGAAGCTGACCGTCGTACCAGCAGGTGACCTGTACGCCGCCGAACGTCGTCGACCCCGAGTGTTGCGTCAGGAACGCGGTGTCGGCGGCGTCGCGACCGGTCGCGATCCGGATCATCGTCTGCCGCGGCGCCAGCCGGGTCGCGTCGACGATCTGCCACTGTCCGTCCAGGCACACCTCGGCCACCGCGTGGAAGTCCATCGGGAACAGCCCCGGCGCGTACATGCTCACCATCCTCGCCGGCAGCCCGCAGGCGCGGCTGAGCCCGACGACGAGGTGGGCGAAGTCGCGGCAGATGCCCTGCTGGTTGAGGTACGCGTCGACGGCGCCGTCGCTCGGCATCGAGATGCCCGAGACGTAGTGCAGGTTCTCGTTGACCCACTGCCCGATGCCGGTGACGAGGTCCTGGCCCTGCAGGTGCGCGAACCGCTTCTGGGCGATGACTCCGAGACGATCAGACTCGACGTAGCGGGAGGGCCGTCTGTACAGGATCTGGTCGGCGACGGTCGGCTGACCGGCGAGGATGCTCCCCTCGACCGTCGCCTCGTACGTGAACCGCAGCGCGCCCACTGGTGCCTTCACGAGGTGCAGCCGCGTGCCGACCGGACCCGCGTACTCCTCGACCGGCACGGCGACCCCGTCGACGACGCACTCGACCCGCTCGCCGGGCACGGCCATCTCGGACGCGGCGACCACCGAGAAGACGAGTTCAGCGGGGTCGTCGACGGTGAGCGTGATCTGCGCTGACAAGGTGGTGGACATCGGCGGCTCCTGGTCGACGGTGGTGCCGTCAGCCTCCATCGCGGGTGACGGAACAGCCAGCATGCCCGACGGGTGGGACATTTCGCGTTCGACCGCGGCCTGAGACTCGCCCGACGAGTCCGCCGTACTGCGTGACAGCGTGCGCCGACCTCCCTAGGCTGGCATGGGGTGCCCTGTCGCACCCGCCCCCGCACTGAGGAGTACCAGCGTGAGCAACACCCGCTTCGGAGAGGACCGCCCGTTCGGGGCGATCGACGATGACGACGACTTCATCGAGGAGTGGCGCTCCAGCTGGGAACCCACACCGCGCGCAGTGATCGACGAGGTCATCGACCCGGTGAGCGTCGGCTCGTACGCGTCCGAGCAGGACCTCTACCGTCCTGAGCCGACCCCCGTCGTACCGCCTGCACCTGCTGCGCCGGTGTACGGCTACGTGTCGAAGTGGTCGTCGTACGCCTCCCAGCCGGTCCCCGCCGCGCCCGAGCCCGAGCCCGTGCCCGCCGCCGTCGAGGAGCCGGCGTCGTACGAGGCTCCTGCCGACGACGTCCCGGCCGTCCCCGCGCTGAGCGAGGCGGAGGTGGAGCGCGTGTACGACGAGGGGATGTACGCGGCGTCGCTGGGCGCCGCAGTTCCTGAGCCCGAGATCGTCCAGGAGCCCGTCGCCGAGGAGCCGCAGCCCGAGGTTGCCGAGGAGCCCGTCGCCGAAGGGGCCGTCGAGGAGCCCGCGGCGTTCGCGCAGCCTGCCCCCGCCGCGCCTGAGCCTGACCCGTACGACATCGAGTCGATCCACGCCGCGGCCGCGGCGGACACGGGGCTGCAGAGCCTCGCCGACGGCATCGTGGCGAACCATCCGCTGACCGTCGTCGCCCCCGAGGCGCAGTTCGCTCCCGAGCCTCAGTTCGCTCCCGCGCCGGAGGCCGTCGAGCCCGACGCCGAGCCGGAGGTCGTGGCCGCCGAGGCGTTCGCTACCGAGCCCGTCGAGGAGATCGCGCCAGAGCCGGAGCCTGAGGCTCTTGCGGCCGCGGACGAGCCCGACGTCGCGCCGCTCGAGGCGCCGGACGACTACAACAGCACGGACCTTGTGGACTGGGAGCCGGAGCCTGCCATCGCCGCGACGGTGGAGCCCGAGCCCGTTGCCGAGGTTGTCGTTGAGCCCGACGCAGCCGCCGAGCCCGAGTCCGTTCCCGAGTCCGAGTCCGAATCCGAGTTCGTTGCCGAGCCCGAGCCCGAGGCAGCAGCCGCGCCCACCGAGGAAGAGCCCGACCACGCGCTGGGTCTGACGGGGGCTGCCGCTGCCGCGCTGGCCGCCGCCGCGGCATGGGGAGTCCTGCGTCGTCCTTCCGATCCCGAGCCCGTGGCCGAGACGGAGTTCGCCGTCCCCGCCGAGGAGCCCGTCCTCGCCGAGGAGCCCGCCGCCGCTGACGAGCCCGTCGCTGCCGAGGAGCTTCCGTCCGACGTCGTCTCCGTTGAGGAGCCCGTCGCCGAGGAGGCCGTCTCCACCCCCGCGCCCGAGCCGGAGCCGTACGTTGTCCCGGAGCCCGAGCCGGTGGAGCCCGAGGCCTGGATCGCGCCAGCTCCCGAAGGCCTGGCCATTCCCGAGCCCAGCGCGTTCGCCGCCCCGGTCGAAGCGCCCGTGGAGGTCCCGCCGAGCGTCGAGTCCGAGGTTGTGGCTGCCCCCGACGCCTCGTACGCGCCCGAGCCCATCGAGGAGCCGACGCCGGAGCCGGTGACCGTCCCTGTGTTGGCTCCTGAGCTCGCTGCCCACGAGCAGATCCACACGATGGCGAGTCAGTCGACCGCGTACGACCTGCCGGTCGACACGTCGAGCATCCTCGGCACGGCCATGCACTTCGCTCCGGCCGAAGCCCCCGGCGTCGCGCCCCAGGCGACTGAGTCGCAGCGACAGATCGTCGTGAACGACGACCTGGCCGAGGCCATCTTCAACCGGGACACGGAACCGGAGCCGACAGCCGAGCCCTCCTGGCAGCCGCAGGCCGCCGCGCCGGCGTACGAGGCACCTGCCGAGATCGCCGCGCCCAGCCCGTTCGAGCCTGTGGTGTCCGCGCCGAGCCCGTTCGAGCCCGTGGTGTCCGCGCCCAGCCCGTTCGAGCCCCCGACCTCCCCGGTCAGCTCGTTCGAGCCCCCGGCGTACGTGACGCCACCTCAGCCGTCGTTCGAGGTCCCCACCGACTACAGCGCGCCGACCGCCTCGGCGTACGCACCGCCGGCCTCGCCGTTCGCGCCCCCGGAATCCTCGCCGTTCGCCCCGCCCGTACAGGCGCCGGCTCCCGACGCACCTGCGTGGCCCGAGCCTGTTCAGCAGGCCCCGGCGTGGGAGCCCGACGAGGTTCGGCCGCCGTTCTCGGAGGATGCGGAGTCGCCGGAGCACCACGGGTCGGGCTGGCTGGAGCGCGCGAAGGCGCGGGTCTCGGACATCTTCTACGACCCCGACGCGCCGGCCGCGAACCCCGAAGGTTCCGTCATCGGCGACGCCGAGGACAACCAGCACCGATGAGCTGAGGCATCGGCTACGGTGCCCCATGTGGTCAGTGTTGAGCGCCGCCTGGCGTACGGAGTCCTGCTCGCCCAGTTTCCCGGCCTGAGCGTGCCGGCGTGGCTCGACGAGCCGCTGCGCCACGGTCTGGCGGGCATCATCCTGTTCGGCGAGAACACACCGGACATCGAGACGACAAGGCATGTCGTCGAGCAGTTCCAGGCTGTACGGGCATCGGCCGGAGGTCCGTCACTCATCGTCGCCAGCGACGAAGAGGGTGGCGACGTGACGCGGCTGCAGGTCACGACGGGCTCGTCGCTGCCCGGCAACGCCGCCCTCGGCGCCGTCGACGACGTGGCCCTCACCGAGCGCTGCGCGCGGGCGTTCGGGGCGCTGCTGGCCTACGCCGGGATCACGTACGACCTGGCTCCCTGCCTGGACGTCGCCAGCGAGCCGCTCAACCCGGTCATCGGCGTGCGATCGTTCGGCGCCGACCCGGCTCTGGTCGCGAGGCACGGCGCCGCATTCGCGACGGGTCTTCGCGCCGCGGGCGTACGGTCCTGCGGGAAGCACTTCCCCGGACACGGCGCGACCCGCACGGACAGCCACCTCGCGCTGCCACGCCTGGATGTGCCGCTCGACGTGCTCGCCATGCGTGATGAGGCCCCGTTCGCGTGCGGCGTCGACTCGGTGATGACCGCACACGTCGTCGTACCTGCCCTCGGCCCCGACCCCGCGACCCTGTCGGCGTGGGCCGCCCAGCGCGTCCGCGCGCTCGGCATCGAAGGCCCGATCATCACCGACGCCTTGGGGATGCGGGCGGTCGCCGATCTGTACGAGATGGGTGAGGCGGCCGTACGGGCGCTGGAGGCCGGCGCCGACCTGCTGTGCCTGGACGCGCCGACCGGCCGTGACCCGCAGCGGGACTTCGAGTCGGCCGTGTCCGGCATCGAGGCCGCCCTGACCAGTGGGCGTCTCTCGGCGCAGTCGCTGGCGGAGAAGTACGAGCGGAACCTGACGCTGACCGGCACCCCGGCACCCGACGCGTCGCTGCCCGACCTGCTCGCTGAGCTGGAGATGCTGGGGGCCGAGGCCGCCACGCGCGCCGTGCGTACATCCGGCTCCGTCCGGCGCGACGGGCCCGTCGTGCTGGCCGACCTGCGTCATCGGGTCTCGATCGCGGCGGGTCCGGCGCCGCTGGCGCTTGCGGCGGCGCTGGAGACGCGTGGGGCGCTGGCAACGGTGGTGCACGACGTACAGGCGGCTGTCGCGGCGTCGGACACTGTGGTGGCGGTGGTCCGCGAACCGCTCGCCGACGAGGTGGAAGGCGCAGCGCTCGCCGCGCTGCTCGCCGCCCGCCCGGACACCATCGTCGTACATACCGGTCTCGCCTCGGCGGCCCCCCAGGCCACCCGCCTCGTGCTCGCCCACGGCGCCGGCCGCGTCAACGCCGAAGCGGTCGCGGCGCTGCTCGTCTGACTTACGTCCAGACCCAGCTCGTCGCCAGAGCATCCATCGCGGCGACGGGCGGCTCGTTCGACCCCGTGGGCAACCCGACCATCTCGTACGTCCCGCCGGCGACATCCACGCACCGGAGCTGACCGGTGAGCGTGCCGGAGCGGAACGTCGCCCTGGCGGCCGTCCTGCCACCCCAGGTCGTGGCAGGCAAGGGGGTAGCCCCCGTGGCGCCGGACAACGCGCCGCAGGCTTGATCGCTCGACCGATGAGTGTCGATCCCCACCACGATCAGGGATGTTCCGCCCCGGAGCACCAGCTCGCCGCCGCCAGGCGCGCCAACACACGACCAGCCTGCCGGAACCGTCGCCGTCCACGCGGCGCCGACCACCCTGTCACCGGCGGCACAGGTCCGCGGCGCCGCGGGGATCTGACCGGGCCACGTGGCGCCGCTGCCCGTCGGCCTGGGCATCGGCAGCCCCGACAACCCGACGTACGGCGTGGCTGGCGGCGAGCTCGGCTGCAGGGTCCCTGCCGTCGGGGTCACCGTGCCGTCGCGGGGCTGCGGAGTCCCCTCGCCGGCGCCATCGGAGGGCGTCAGGGTGGTGGATCCCACTGGCGCCGTCCACGCCGGGGGGATGACGGGCCGTGGGGTGGTGCTGGCGGCCCGCACTCCCAGGGTGACGCCGACCACCACGACGGCGACCAGCACGCAGGCGACGAGCACCGCTGCCCGGGGCGTGACCCGCGGACGGGTCCCGTCGTTCCCTCGCGCCGGGGTGACCTCGGACAGGGGTGAGTCAGCCATCGTTGCCACTTCCTGACAGGCGTACGGTCGCCACTCTGACGCCTCACGGTTCGGGATTCACCTGCTGTGGCACGGTTCTCATCGTCGACGACTCACCCCCCGGGACGATGGCAACCGCATTCCTAGGGTCCGGGTGTACGGTCGCTCGAGAGGTGATGTGAGAGTGGCTGCACCAGCGCGTTCGTCGATGTTCGCGTCCCTCGCAGTACCCAATTACCGCAAATACTTCTCCGGAGCGCTGGTCTCCAACATCGGCACGTGGGTGTCGCGCATCGCCCAGGACTGGCTCGTACTGACCATCCTCACCCACAACTCCGCCGTGGCCCTCGGCCTCATCACCACCATCCAGTTCATCTGGGTGCCGCTGATGTCGCCGTGGACCGGCACGGTCGCCGACCGGTTCCCGAAGCACCGGGTGATGCTCGTCACGCAGTCGGTGATGCTGCTCACGTCGCTGACGCTGGCGCTGCTCACCATGTCCGGCCACATCACGCTGATGGAGGTGTACGGGCTGGCCGCGATCCAAGGCATCGCGATGGCGTTCGACGGACCCGCGCGCATGACGCTCGCCTCGGAGATGGTGCCGCCCGACCAGATCATGAACGCGGTGAGCCTCAACTCCGCGTCCTTCAACGCGGGCCGCTTGCTCGGACCTGCCCTCGGCGGCCTGATCATCTCCCAGTGGAGCGTCGGCGTGGGCATGCTGGTCAACTCGGCGTCGTTCCTGGCCGTACTGATCGCGCTGCTCTCGCTCGACGTCGACGCGCTCCACCCCTCGCCGCCGCGGCGCGGATCGGGTGCGCTGAACGAGGCGGTGCTGTACCTCAAGGGGCGCCCCGACCTTCAGCTCATCATGGCGACGATCTTCTGCCTCACGATGTTCGCGATGAACTTCCAGGTGACCAACGCGCTCATGGCGACATCCGCGTTCGGCAAGGGCGCGACCGAGTACGGGCTGCTCGGCTCGATGCTCGCCATCGGGTCACTGACGGGCGCGCTGCTCAACGCCCGTCGTACGGTGCCCAAGCTGCGCACGCTCCTGATCGCGATGACCAGTCTCGCCGTGTGCACGATGCTCATGGCGATCGCGCCCTCGTACTGGTTCTTCGCCATCGTGCTCATCCCCAGCGGGCTGTCGAGCATGACCGCGCTCACCACGTCGAACTCCACCGTGCAGCTGACGAGCGACCCGGCGATGCGCGGGCGCGTGATGGCGCTCTATATGGCGATCAACCAGGGCAGCGCCCCGATCGGCGCGATGATCATCGGCCTGATCGCTGAGCACCTGGGCGTGAGGTACGCGCTGGGGCTGGCCAGCATCGTCGTCCTTCTGGCCGCGGGCGTCTCGACCCTCGTCGTACGTCGCCGCAACGTCGAGACGCGCCCCGAGCCGGCCATGGACCCGGCCGCGATCGCGGACGAGGGCGCGGCCTGAGAGCCCCTCGGGGAGCCGCCGCCTGACGTGCTCAGCCCTGGTTGGTGTTGATCACCGGGGTGGCGCGGGAGTCGCCGCACAGCACGAGCAGCAGGTTGGCGACCATCTGGGCCTTGCGATCCTCGTCCATCTTCACGACCGAGTCGGCCTCGAGCCGGCGCAGGGCCTGCTCGACCATGCCGACCGCGCCCTCGACGATCATCGACCGGGCCGCGATCACGGCGGCCGCCTGCTGGCGCTGGAGCATGGCGTGGGCGATCTCCGGTGCGTACGCCAGCGACGAGATCCTGGCCTCCACGATCTCGATGCCGGCGATCGCGACGCGTGCCGCAACCTCTTCCGCGAGCTCTTGAGCGACCAGCTCGGTCGAGCCGCGCAGGCTCTCCTCGCCGGGATCGGCATTGTCGTACGGGTGGGTCGAGGCCACGTGCCGCAGCGCGGCCTCCGCCTGCACCTCGACGAAGTGCTGCGAGTTCTCGACGGCGAACGACGCCTTCGCGGTGTCGGCGATCTGCCACACGATGATCGCGGCGATGTTCACCGGGTTGCCGTCGGAGTCGTTGACCTTGAGCTCGTGGGTCTCGAAGTTGTTGACCTTCACCGAGACCTTGCGCTTGCTCGTGAAGGGAACCGTGAGCTGCAGACCCGGGCGCCGCACCGTACCGACGTAGCGGCCCAGGAACTGCAGCACCTTGGTCTCACCCGGCTGCACGACGGTGAGCGACGTGAAGCCGAAGTACATCGCCACGAACATCAGGACGCCGAGCACGGCGAGCACGGGCGCCTCGGCCATGGCGCCGAAGACGGTCACGCCGATGGAGGCGACGCCGAGGATCAGCAACAACACCAGCGCCAGGCCGCCGTTGACCGACCACGCCGCGTGCTCGTCGACGTTCACCCGGACGCCGCTGTGACCGACCGGAGCCGCGGTCGGTTCGGGGGTCAACGCGTCAACCTGCTGGTGTGGGTACTGGACACCATCGGGCCCCGCCGGCTGATACCCCTGTTCGAGCTGGGCCGACACCGGGGGTGCGGGCCAGACGCCTTCGGGCGTCCGCGTCGTGGTGGGCGTGAACTCTGGCTGGGTGGTCACAGAAGACTCCAATCGTTGTCTTCCTCGAGTGTAGGAAGTCCCCGGACCTCGCTCATCGGTGACCTCCCCCACGGTCCCCCTGACCTGGGGGGGCCGCCATGTCCGAGGTGTGGCGCGGGCGGCGCTGGAGGATCTTGATGTGGGAGTCGGCCCTCGGTACGCCAGCGCGTACGTCGCGCCAGCACGTCACACCCCGGACAAAGGCGAAGGGCCCGCAAACGAGTATGAGTCGTTCGTCGGGCCCTTCTGTTCGGCCGGCCTGGTGGCTGCCATGCCGACAACTCGCTTTCCCGACCAGCCCCGCACCCACCGTGCGGCTCCTCGGACCGAAGTCCTCAGCACCAGTCGTTCTGTCGTGTTGCCCCGCTTCCCCCTTGCGGGTTCCGCGTAAGAGATTTATATCGCCCCCGAGAAGCGCTGCGCAAGTAAATCGCACGAATTACATCCCTGGAATTTGAACGGATATTTGTGCACCGAGTATCGGATGTTGTGCACCATTTATCCACCGAATATCCACAGAGTTGTACACATGCCGGCGAGGGTCGAGCGAAGGCGTGGGGAGGGCATGCGAAAGGGCCCGCGAGCGAGTATGAGTCGTTCGACGGGCCCTTCCAGGTGACCGCGCGATGGTGCACAGCCGGTGGCCAGTCTCCCTGCCCCCACGGCCCACCATCGAGCGGCGCGACGGGCGAACCCGCCGTACGGAGCAATTCCTCTGTCCTCCATCACATTCCCTTGCGGGCTTGCGATGGGATATTTCTACCCGTCCTCAAACGCCTCGTCAAGCCGTTTCGGGAACTTTTTCGAAGCACTTACTTATCCACCGTCTGCCTCGCTGAGAAGCCGGAAATACTCACACCCTGTCCACATACCGTGCACCGATTCGTCCACAGGTGCCTCACCTCGGGTCGGAGGCCTCGCCCGGCGTCCGTCGCGCCCGAGCGATCTCCAGCAGCTCCGACCAGGCCTCGATCTTCGTCCTGGCCCTGCCACGGCTCGCGCCGAGGGTGGACTCCGCCGCGTCGATGCGCTCCCAGTCGCCGTACGAGGTGGGCTGGAGGCCGAGTCTGCGCCACAGGGCGTCGACGGGCTCGATCGAGGGTCCGGTGGTCTCCAGGTCCGCGAGCAGGGCCTCCACGGTCTCGGCCGCGTCGTGCTTGTTCGTGCCGATCACGCCCGTCGGTCCGCGCTTGATCCAGCCGACCACGTACTCCCGCGGCCGTACCGCGCCGGTCACCTCGGTCACCCGGCCGACGACGTGCGGGATCACGTGCCGCGCCTCGTCGAACGGCACGTCAGGCAGCGGCCGCGCGCGGTAGCCAATCGCTCGAAGCACCAGCTCGCACGGCACTCGCCGCTCCACGCCCGTGCCGACCAGACGCCCATCCTCGTCGAGCCGCGTGCCCTCGAGCACGATCGCCGTCACCCGGTCGGCTCCTTCGATCCGCACCGGCCGCGCCCAGAACGCGAGGTGCAACCGGCGCGTCGCCCCCGGCACCACGCGCTGCTGCGCCTCCCGCAGCGCCTCCACGTTGCCCCGGACGCGACGATCGAGGTCGGTCTCGTCGATCTCGTCCAGCCCCGCGTCGTACAGCACGGGCTGTACGTCGGGGAGCGTGAGCAGCTCGCGCAGCTCGTGGGTGGTGAACGAGGCGTGCAGCGGTCCGCGGCGACCCACGAGCCAGACATCCTCGATCCGATGCCCACGCAGCTCGTCGAGCACCGCGCTGGGCATGTCGGTCGTCGCCAGTTCGTCGTGGTCCTTGCAGAGGATGCGGGACACGTCCACGGCCACGTTGCCGACACCCACGGTGACCGCCGTCCGGACGTCACCGAGGAACTGTACGGACGCGTCCGGGTGCCCCGAGTACCAGGCGACGAAGGCTCGCGCCGACTCGCTGCCGGGCAGCTGCTCACCCGGGATCGCCATCCCGATGTCGTCGGCGGCGCCCACCGCGTAGATCACCGCGTCGTACGCGCCCAGCAGGTCGGTGCGCGTCACGTCCGTACCGAACTCCACCAGCCCGACGAACCGCGTCTGACCGGTCGCGAACACCTTGGCCAACGAGTCGGCGACGCCCTTCATCGCGATGTGATCGGGCGCGACCCCGTACCGCAGCAGCCCGTAGGGCGTGGGCAGCCGGTCGTACAGGTCGACCTGCACGTCGGACTGCCGCGTCAACGCCTGGGCGGCGAAAATGCCCGACGGGCCGGCGCCGACGATGGCCACGCGTCTGGGCTGCGACATGGCCGCATCGTACGTGCCAGGCAGCGCCGCCGACAGAGATCGACGTACGGGCGTGGCGTGGCGCCTAGGCCGGTTGCCGCGCGCCGTCGAGGAGGGCGGCGAGCTCGGCGAGCGCCTCGTGGCGCGCCCAGTAGTAGACGAAGGTCCCTCGCCGTTCGCAGTCGACCAGGCCCGCCTCACGCAGTGTCTTCAGGTGATGCGAGATGGTGGCCGATGACAGGGTGAACGCCGGGGCGATCTCGCACACGCAGAGCTCGGGTACGGCCGCGATCATGGCTGCCATCCGCAGCCGCGCCGGGTCTCCGAGCGCCTTGAACATGCCGGCCATACGGTCGGTCTCCTGCGACGCCTCCGCATCAGGTAGGCGGCTCGCGGGGGCCGCGCAACACGTTGAGGCATCGTTCATGGGTCCTATCTTGACAGATGTCGAATCAAGCGGCCAGGCTATGGATCGTTGATTCGATGACCATCGATACAAGGAGAGCGAATGACCACCGAACCGTCGATCCTCGAGGTCGTAGCCCAGCGGTACGGAGCGGCCGCCCGGACACAGCTGCAGCTGTTGGACACCTCCGCGTCGAGCTGCTGCGGTGGCGGCGGATGCTGTGGGGAGTCGGCCAAGACGGCGACCATCAACGCCGTCGACCCGATCTCCCGTGATCTGTACGACCCGGACACTCCCTTCGACGCGGCGCTCGCCGCCTCACTGGGATGTGGCAACCCGACCGCGCTGGCTGAGCTCCACCCCGGCGAGGTCGTCCTGGACCTGGGCTCCGGCGGAGGGCTCGACGTCCTGCTCTCTGCGCGCCGCGTCTCGCCCGACGGCCACGCGTACGGCCTCGACATGACCGACGACATGCTGGCGCTGGCCCGCCGCAACCAGGCCGACTCCGGGGTCACCAACGCCACCTTCCTCAAGGGCCAGATCGAGTCCGTACCCCTGCCTGACGCCTCCGTCGACGTGGTCATCTCCAACTGCGTGATCAACCTGTCGCCGGACAAGGACGCCGTGCTGAGCGAGGCGTTCCGCGTACTCCGTCCGGGCGGCCGGTTCGCCGTCTCTGACATCGTGCTGCTCCGCGACATCCCCGAGGCGCTCCGCGGCGTCATGGCCCTGTGGACCGGCTGCATCTCCGGGGCGCTGCGCGACAGCGACTACCTCGACCGGCTCAGCAGCGCCGGGTTCGACGACCCGAGCATCCAGATCACCCGTACGTACCGGCGGGGCGAGCTCGACGAGCTCGCGGGATCGCTCGAGCCCGCCCAGCTGCCCGTCGGCATGACGATGGCCGAGGCCGTCGACGCTCTCGATGGCGCGTTCGCCAGCGGTTTCGTCCGCGCCACCAAGCCCGCCTGAAAGGACAGCTCCATGCTCAAGCCATCCATCCTCTTCGTCTGCATCCACAACGCGGGGCGGTCCCAGATGGCGGCCGCCTACGCCCACCACCTGTCGGGAGGGGCCGTCGAGGTCCGCTCGGCAGGGTCGGCGCCGGCGGACTCCATCAACCCCGCCGTACGGGAGGTCATGCTCGAAGAGGGCATCGACATCTCCGGGGAGAAGCCCAAGATCCTCACGCCCGACGCCGTACAGGCCTCTGATGTGGTCGTGACCATGGGCTGTGGCGACACCTGTCCGTACTATCCGGGGAAGCGTTACGAGGACTGGACGCTCGACGATCCGGCCGGTCAGGGGGTCGACGCCATCCGCCCGATCCGGGACGAGATCAAGGCCCGGGTGCAGTCGTTGGTCGATGAGCTGCTCGGGTGACGGGACGCGTCGGGTAGGTCGCTAGCATCGGTTGACGTGCCCATAGCCGATTTCCTCGACGCCGCCGCCGCTGATCCGCGCGTCAACCTCCACTCGCTCATCGTCCGCAACCCGACGGGGATCCTCGCCGAGGCGTACTGGGCGCCGTACACCTCCACCGACGAGCAGCTCGTCTACTCGGTGAGCAAGACGTTCTCCGCGACCGCGGTGGGGTTCGCGGTCGCCGAGGGGCTGGTCCACCTCGAGGACCGGGTCGTCGACCTCATCGAGCCGCCGTTCCCCGTCGACGGCCGGCGGCGTGAGATCACGCTGCACCACCTGCTGTCGATGACGACCGGGCACGACGCCGACACCTTGGACCAGACGCCCGGCGGGGTGGGCGACATCGCACGACAGTTTTGGGGTACGGATCCGCAGACGCCCGTCGGCTCCCGCCACGTCTACAACAACGGCGCCAGCTGGGCGCTCGGCGAGGTCGTCCGGAAGGCGTCGGGCCAGTCCCTGGTCGAGTACCTCCGACCCCGTCTGCTCGAGCCGCTCGGCGTCGACCTCACGTGGGACACCGATCCGTACGGACGCGAGCTGGGCTTCTCCGGCGTCCACATCGCCACGCGCACGCTCGCCGCGATGGGCCAGCTGTACGCATCGGACGGTCGCTGGGAGGGTCGGCAGGTGCTGCCCGCCGGTTGGGCCGCGCTCGTCGGTACTTGCCACACGCCCACTACCGAGCCGAACCCGGAGTGGAACCTCGGCTACGGCTACCAGGTCTGGATGGGCCGCGACGGGTTCCGCCTCGACGGCGCCTACGGCCAGTACGCCTTCGTGCTCCCCGAGTCGCAGACCGCGATCGCGATCATGGCCGCGCAGGCCGTCGAGTCGCAACCGGTGATCGACCTGGTCTGGCAGCACCTCGTACCTCACCTCAGCGAGACCCCGACCCCAGAGCTCAGCGAACGGATGGCCACGCTCGCCCTGCCGACGCCGCGGGACTCCGGCGTGTACGGGACGTGGCTGCACGCCGGACCCGTACCGGTCGCACGGTCGTTGGCGGTGGGCGTCGAACAGTTCCACCTGCCCGACCTCGCCGACCTGGCCGTCACCCGCGACGAGGACGGGTTCTCGGTGTCGTTCGTGCTCGAGGGCCGTCGCACCACGCTGGTCACGGCCGGCGGCTGGCAGCGGCAGAGCATCGACGCGCCGTCCGGGGTGGTGCCGGTCGCGCTGGCGGCGGGTGTCAGCTCGCGTGGCGGGGTGCGGCTGCTGCTGTGCGTGACCGACACGCCGCACGTGCTGATCATCGACGTGCTGGACTCACAGGCCGGGATGGCATGGCAGACGACGCCGCTGCACGGACCTCGGCTGGGAGACCTCGCCTCGCGGCCGTGAGTGCGGTCAGTCCTTCGTCGGAGCCTCGGTCTGCTTCTTCACCGGGATCTTGATGTGGCCAGAGGCCAGATCGACGCGTCCCAGACCGTCGGCCCCCTCGGGGGTGTCGACGACGAAGACCTTCTCGAGCTCGCGCTGCTCACGCTGGTAGCGCAGGCTCGGCTGGATGATCTCGAGCGGATTGGTCACGTCCACCTCCTCGGCATCCTCCAGTCTGCCCTACGACGTCAATCTCGGACACCGACACGGCACGAGGCCCGCAGCGTGCTGCTGCGGGCCTCATGAGTCGCACGGGGTCGGGCTGGGTCAGTCGGCGACGATGAAGGCGCCGGTCTTGTCAGCCAGGGCCTGCAGCGAGGCGCGACCGGGCGTGCCGTCCGCGTCGGCGCCGGAGTAGCCGAGGGACTCCTGGAAGCGGGCGTACGCGGCCTTGAAGCCCGTGCCGAGCGCGCCGTCGACCGCACCCGTGTCGCCGACCACCGAGGCGAGGGCCTGCTCCACGATGAGGCCGGCTGCCTTGTTGAGGCCGTCACCGGTGGCGACGGACGGATCTGCGTCGTGAGCGACCATCGCCTGAAGACCCGCGAGGGAGATCGTGGGCTTGGCCGCGGCGGCCTGCTCAGCAGCCGTGGCTGCCTCCATGGCGGCGGTCTGCTCGGCGACCCGAGCCTGCGCCTCGGCCTGCGACGTGGCCTCGGCCTCAGCGGCGACCGCAGCGTTCGCGGCGTCCATCGCGGCCTGGTTCTGGGCGGCGATCGAGTCGGCGGCGGCCTGGTCGGCCGCTGCCTGCTGAGCGGCAGCCTTCTCGTCCTCGTTGGAGAACGTGTCCTTGATCTTGTCGAAGAGGTTCATCGCATCACTCTTTCCTCTAGGACAGGGGCGGGCGCACACTGCCCAGGGCAACCCCCGTCGGTAGCGGCCCACCGTACCGGTCCGGAGGTCTCGTCGCAGTCCTCCCGGAAGTTCGCTTCAAGTGGAGGAGAGCGCTTCCGCCACGCTCCCGTACCTCTCTGGGCGGTGTTCATGATGACCTTGTCATCTTCCTCGCCGGTGTCGACGTCCCTCCCTACTGTCTGGGTCGTGGCCTTCTGGAGAGGCCGCCAGGGGGAAGGACAAGCCGTGGGGATCTTCAGCTGGTTGCGCGGGGGGTCGACGATGGTCGATACCGCCGAGTACGGGCGCTTCGGCGTCGGCCGTGATCTCAAGGCGCTGCCGCGCACCATCGTCAAGGATCTCGACTTCTTCGGTCGCTTCTGGATCCGTCGCGCCGAGGCCGCCCCCCTCGCCGAGGACCGGGCGCTCGACCTGTGCGCCGACCTCGAGATCTACGCCAAGTCCGATCCCGCCCGCTTCTGCCACGAGCTTCGGCTGGTCGCCGAGCCGATCGGCGGATGGGTCGAGTACGGCGCGATCCGCCTCATCGCCGAGCTCCTCGGTGGCATCGAGACCCCTGACACCGACTACCTCATGGAGTCGAGCCTGGCGTTCCTGCGGATGCGTACCATCCCGTGGAGCAACCTGTCCTCGGACGCCCACACGTGGTGGCTGTCCAACCTTGCCGGCGTGGCATGGCTGCCCCCCAAGCAGGTCCCGCTGCGCGGCGCCTCTCCGTTCACCGATGTCCGCTTCGGCGAGGAGCGCGTGCTCGCCCGCATCGAGTTCAACTCCAGCACGTTCATCTGCCGTCGTGAGGGCTACGAGTACGTCGTCGTGCAGCAGTACCCGGGCCCCGACGAGTACAGCGAGCCGATCGAGTTCGTCGACGAGCGCTCCACCGACATGTACGACCTGTACGTCAAGGTCGGCCGCGGCTTCACCAGCCAGCCTGATTGGGTCGACGCGCAGCTCGCCCCCTTCGTCACCGTGCACCGCGGCGACTTCCGCTGATCCTCTGACCTCGCGCCCGTCGGCGTCCCCGGAGGCGTGGCCCTTTCCTCGCGTGACCTGAGCCAATAGCGTTCGGCGCCATGGGCTTCTTCAGCGTCGCGTGGTCCGGCGCCCCGTTCGTCATGCTGTCCGCGCCGCACGTCGCCGCGCTGCTCGGCCTGATCCTGGTCAACGTCGCTCTGAGCCGGTTCTCCCGGTCATCGGAGACCGTCACGCGCCGGATCCGCATCGGCATCGTCGCGGTCCTGTGGACCAACGAGGTGATCTGGCACGTGTGGCTGATGCGCTCGGGCACCTGGGACCTCCAGCACGCGCTGCCCCTGGAGCTGTGCTCGATCTTCGTCTGGGTCGGCGGCGCGATGCTGCTGACACGATCGCGGGTGCTGTACGACCTCACGTACTTCCTCGGCGCGGCCGGCGCACTGCAGGCGCTCGCCACCCCGAACATCGGCGTCTACGGGTTCCCTCACTACCGCTACTGGGCGTTCTTCATCTCCCACGGGCTGATCGTCACGACGGTCGCCTGGATGACGTACGGGGAGGGATTCCGGCCCACGTGGCGCTCGCTGGTCAGGTCCGTCGTGGCCGGAGCAGCCCTGATGGGCGTCGTGCTGGGGATCGACCTCGCCCTCGGAGCGAACTACATGTTCCTGGGCCACAAGCCGGACACCGCGAGCTTGCTCGACGCACTGCCGGCGTGGCCGTACTACCTTCCCTGGCTGCTCGTCGTGGGAGTGGTGATGTTCGCGGCGATGTACGCGCCGTGGGAGATCGCCGATCGCCTGCGTGCGCGGAAGAATCGCGCGGTGAGGGTGTAGTTCGCTATAGATCAAGGCCGACGCGCTCTCGCACTACTGCCGTGCGAACCGTCAGCCCGCTAACGTGTGCCTCGGCGAGAGGAGAGCAATGGATGCGGCTGCGTTGACCTGCGCCACCTGCAGGACCAAGAACCACGTGCCCTTCGTTGCCGACGACGCCCCCCGCTGCATCCAGTGCCAGGGATTCCTGCCGTGGATCACCGAGGCGACCGATGCCGATTTCAAGCTCGTTGCCGACAGCACCAACGTGGTCGTCTGCGTCGATCTGTGGGCGGCCTGGGCCCAGCCGAGCCGACTCGTCGGACCGCTGCTGGACCGCGTCGTGGCTGAGCGGGCGGGACGGGTGAAGCTCGTGCGGGTGAACGTGGAGAACGCGCGCCGCGTGCAGTCGAAGTTCGAGGCGAGGCTGATCCCGACGATGCTGCTGCTGTGGCGGGGCGAGGAGATCGGTCGCCACGCCGGTGCGCTGCAGCTCCCCCAGTTGCGCCGCTGGATCGACCAGGGCATCGCCACGGCCTTCCGCAAGCCGGTGGCCTGAACCACTCGTCTCGCCCCTCCCGGACCCCATGGGCCGTGACTAGATTGGGGTGATGACCGTACGGCCTGCTGCCGTCGCCGGGCAATTCTACCCCGCCGAGCCTGCACGTCTGCGGGCCCTGGTGACCGGGCTGCTCGCGGAGGTCGCCCCCGAGCCCACACCCGCGGCGGGCTACGTCGTACCCCACGCCGGCTACGTCTACTCCGGCTCCACGGCCGCCCACGCGTACGCCGCGCTCGCGCTCGACCCGCCCGAACGGATCCTACTGCTCGGGCCGACGCACCGGGTGTACGTGGCGGGCATGGCCCTGTCCGGCGCCGAGGGCTTCGAGACGCCGCTGGGCGTGGTCACCGCCGACCGGGAGCTCGTCATGGCGGTGAGCGCGTCGTCGGCCATGTCTGTACGACCGGACGTCCACGCCGAGGAGCACTCGCTCGAGGTGCAGCTGCCGTTCCTGCAGGTGGTCGCGCCGTACGTGCCGGTGGTGCCCGTGGCCGTCGGCGATGTGGACGCCCAGGCGGTGGGAGACATCATCGAGGCCGCCCTCGCACTCCCCGGCACCGGTGTGCTGGTCTCCACCGACCTCAGCCACTACCACCCGTACGCCGACGCGGCCGCGCTCGACGCCGACACCATCGAGCGGATCACGGCGCTCGACCGCACCATCCCCCACAACCGCGCCTGCGGAGCGTCTCCGCTCAACGGCGCCCTGGTCGCGGCGCAGCGCCACGGCTGGACCCCGGAGCTGCTGTTCGCGTGCAGCTCCGGCGACACGGCCGGTACCCGCGACCGAGTAGTCGGCTACGCGGCCTTCCGGCTGAGGAACGGCCATGGCTGAGCTGCCCGACGGGGCGGGCGAGGTCCTCTGCGGGATCGCGCGAGAGGCGATCGCGGCGAGGTTGGGTGCGCGGGATCCGAGTTTCGGCGGTGGAGACGGCGCCGAGGGGTACGCATGGGGCCATTCGCCCCGACTGGACCGCGAAGACTCGGATCCCTGGTTCGAGACCCCCCGGGCCGCGTTCGTCACGCTGACACTCGACGGCCAACTCAGAGGCTGCATCGGCTCGCTCAGCGCCCATCGCCCGCTGCGCGAGGACGTGGCCGAGAACGCGGTCCACGCGGCGTTCCGCGACCCGCGCTTCGCTCCGCTGACCGCCGACGAGCTCCCCCGCGTCCACGTCGAGGTCTCCGTGCTGAGCGAGCCCGAGCCGTACCCCTTCACCGACCGTGCGGATGCCCTCTCCCGGCTGCGCCCGGGCGTCGACGGGATGATCCTCGAGTACGGCACCCACCGCGGCACGTTCCTCCCACAGGTCTGGGACCAGCTCCCCAACCCCGACGACTTCCTGGCCCACCTCGTCCGCAAGGCCGGCCTGCCCGCGGGCTGGTGGGACGACGACGCCCGCCTGTCTCGCTACACCGTCACCGCGTTCGAGGAGCCGTGACCACCGCGCGCTGGTGGCACGAGGTCGGCGACGGCCGGCTCCAGTGCGACGTCTGCCCCCGCGAGTGTCGACTGCGGGACGGCCAGCGCGGCTTCTGCTTCGTACGGGCCCGCGAGGGCGACGAGCTGGTGCTCAGCACGTACGGACGGTCGTCGGGCTTCTGCGTCGACCCCATCGAGAAGAAGCCGCTGAACCACTTCCACCCGGGCACCTCGGTGCTCTCGTTCGGCACGGCCGGCTGCAACCTCGGCTGCAGGTTCTGCCAGAACTGGGACATGTCGAAGGCCCGCGAGCTGGACCGGCTGATGGACCAGGCGTCGCCCGCGCTGATCGCCGACAGCGCCGTCGAGCTGGGCTGCCGGAGCGTCGCCTTCACGTACAACGACCCCGTGATCTTCGCGGAGTACGCGATCGACACGGCTCTCGCCTGTCACGAGCGCGGGGTGGCGTCGGTGGCGGTCACCGCCGGCTACGTGAACCCCGAGACGCGCGCGGATCTGTTCGCCGTGATGGACGCGGCGAACGTCGACCTCAAGGGCTTCACGGACGCGTTCTACGAGCGGGTGACCGGGGCGAGGCTGAGGCCGGTGCTGGACACGCTCGCCTACCTCGCGACCACCGACTGCTGGTTCGAGATCACCACCCTGCTCATCCCGGGCCACAACGACTCCGACGACGAGCTGCGCGCGATGGGGAGGTGGGTCATGGCCGAGCTCGGCCCCGACGTACCCCACCACGTGACCGCGTTCCACCCCGACTGGCGGATGCGCGATGTGCCACCGACACCCGCCGCGACGCTGCTGCGCGCCCGAGAGATCCTGCGCGGCGAAGGCCTTCACCACGTCTACATGGGCAACGTCTCGCACCGGCACGGCGAGATCACGTACTGCTCCTCCTGCGGCCTCGAGCTGATCGCACGCGACCGCTACGCGATCCTGAGGTACGCGCTCACCGAGAACGGCCACTGCCCCGACTGCGGCGAGACGCTGCCCGGGGTGTACGACCGGGCGCCGGGCCACTTCGGTCCCCGCCGCATCCCCGTTCGGCTGTCTCGCTGACGAAGGCGCTGACCTGTACGGAGCTGTCGCCCCCGCGTCGTAGGGTCATCGGGTGACTGAGGACCTGCGAGATCCGACCGTGGCCGGTGCGGCATGGTGAACCTCGTCGCCATCGCGCTGGCGGTGTTCGTCGGCGCCACGATCCCGGCGCAGACCGCGATCAACTCCCGGCTCGCCCGCCACCTCGGCGTCACCCTCCTGGCGAGCCTGGTGTCGTTCTTCGTCGGCACCGTGGGGCTTGGGCTGGCCGTGGTCGTCACCGGTACGAGGATGCCGCTGATCTCCGTCGCGACCAGCCAGCCCTGGTGGGTGTGGATCGGCGGCGTCTGCGGCTTGGTGTTCCTGACGATGAACATGGTGCTGCTGCCGCGCATCGGCGCGTCCGCCACCGTGATCCTGCCGCTGTTCGGGCAGGTCGTCGGTGGTCTGGTCATCGACGTGCTCGGGGCCTTCGGCACGACGGCCCGCCCGCTGACCGTCGGTCGCGTGATCGGGGTGCTCCTCGTGGCCGCGGGTGCCGTGCTGGTCAACCTCCGCCCGCGGACGGCCGAGAAGTCCCGCATCGGGTGGTCGACGGTCATCCTCTGGGCGTCGGGCATCGGCGCGGGCGTGCTGGGCGCGATCCAGGCCACGGTCAACGGACGCCTCGGCCACGAGCTCGGGTCGCCGCTCGCGGCTGCCCTGGTCTCGTTCGCCGTCGGCATGGTCGGCCTGCTCATCATCAACCTCGTCGCCCGCAACCGCCCCACGCTCACCGGTCGGCCGCCATGGTGGGGCTACTCCGGCGGCCTGATCGGCGCGGCGTTCGTCTTCGTCATCGCGTACGTCACGCCGCTGCTCGGCACCTCGCTCGCGATCTCCGCCGCGCTGCTGGGCCAGGTCGCCGGTGGCCTCACCATCGACCACCGCGGCGCCTTCGGCATCACGCCCAGGCCCCTGTCCGTCCAGCGTCTCGCCGGCGCCCTGCTCGTGCTCGTCGGCGTCCTGCTCGTACGGTTCGCAGGCTGATCAGGCGAACAAGGCCTGGCCCAGGAACTCACCCTCGCGGGCGCCCGGCGGTACGGCCCAGAGCCCGGAGCCGATGTGCTGGAGGTACTCGCTCATGAGGTCGTTCGCCGCGAGCTTGGTCTGCATCGGGATGTAGTGCGTGCGCGGGTCTGTGACGAACGCCACGAAGAACAGGCCCGCCGCCAGCCGCCCCAGCGAGGTCGAGCCGTCGACGTAGTTGTAGCCCCGCCGCAGCATCCGTACGCCGTCGTTGTGCTGCGGGTTGGCGAGCGCGAGGTGCGAGTGGGGGTCGATGACCGGTGCGCCGCCGCGTCCCGGCAGCGCGAAGTCCGGCGTCGCGAACTCCCCGCCACCCGACAGGGGCGAGCCCTCGGCCTTGGTGCGGCCGACGATGCGCTCCTGCTCGCGCATCGAGCTGCGGTCCCAGGTCTCGGCGTGCATGGCGATCTTGCGGGCGACGAGGTACGAGCCGCCCTCGAGCCAGGTCGCCTTCGGGTCCGCCCCTGCCTGCACCCAGACGTGGGCGTCGATCTCGGCCGTCTGCTCGGCGCGCAGGCTGTTCGTGCCGTCCTTGAAGCCGAAGAGGTTTCGCGGCGTGACTTGGGAGGACGTCGTCGACGACGTACGTCCGAAGCCCAGCTGCGACCAGCGCAGGGATGCCCGCCCGAACGCGATCCGGGTGAGGTTGCGGATCGCGTGCACCGCCACCTGCGGGTCGTCCGAGCATGCCTGTACGCACAGGTCACCGTTGCTGGCCGCCTCGACCAGGGCGTCACCGGGGAACAGCGGCAGCGGCGCGAGCGCCTCGGGCCGACGGTCGGCCAGCCCGTACCGCGTGAACAGCGACGGTCCGAACCCGACCGTGATCGTGAGGTTGCCGGGGTCCAACCCGATCGCCTCGCCGGTGTCGTCGGGCGGCGCGTCGTACGGACCGCTCAGCGGCCCGAGCGGCCCGGCACCCTCGCCCTGCGTCATCCGCGCGGCCGCGACCGTCCAGTCCTTGAGCAACGCGACCAGCTCGGCCCGCGTCGTCGACGGGTTCACGTCGAACGCCGCGAAGTGCATCCGATCCTGCGCGGCGGTGACGATCCCGGCCTGATGAGCGCCGTGGAAGGGGACCGTACGCGCCGTGCTCGCGCCCTGTTCCGTACGGCTCGCAACCATCGCCCCCGCCACTCCCACAGCGGCGACGGCCCCGGCGCCGGCGGCCCCGAGCAGACCGCGGCGCGAGACGCCCTGAGTCACAGGAGCACCGCGGCAGTCATCTTCGACAGGGGCTCGCTGAGCGCGTTGACCGTGTCGGACAGTGCCTTGACCTGGGCGGGCGAGAGCGTGTCGTACGTCACGAAGCCCGTCCCGGCCTTGTGGCTGTCGAGGAGCGTCTGCAGCTCCGCGAACCGGGTCTGGAGCTCCTTGTCGAGAGCGGCGTCCTTGCGCTGCAGCAAGGGCTGGAGCGCCTGCCACGCGATCCGAGCGCCGTCGACGTTGGCCTGCACGTCGTACAGATCGGTCCTCGACCAGTACTCCTCCTCGCCGGTGACCTTGCCCGTCGCGACCTCGTCGAGCAGGCTCTTCGCACCGTTGCCCAGCGCGTCGGCGGTGAACGTGATCGTGCGCGTCCGGTCGTACAGCACGGTGGTGTTCGCGACCAGGTCGTCGGCGTACGTCTTCCTCTCCGCGGCCGTCAGCGGCGTGTACGAGGTCGCGCGCTGCGGCCAGAGGTCCTTCTCGATGCGGTGCCAGCCGGTCCACTCCTCGCCGGCCTCGAGGTCGGCCTCGCGGGCGTCCATCTTCGGATCGAGGTCGCCGAACGACTCCGCCACCGGCTCGATGCGCTCCCAGTGGGCGCGCGCCACCGGGTACAGGGCCCGGGCCTCGTCGTCCTTGCCCGCCACGTACAGCTCGGCGAACGTCCGCGTGGCCGTGAGCAGCTGGTCGGTCTGGTCACGCACGTACGAGGCGTACTGGCTCGTGGCCGTGGCCACCAGCGCCGCGTCGTCGCCGGTCGGCCCGACGGACTGGCCGGTGTCGGTGACGGTGAACGGCGTACGGATGCCGTCGCCGACCATGCCGGGCTTGCAGGCGGTGATGTACGAGCCGGCGGGTGCGCTCAGCACGAGGTCACGCCGGATGCCGGGGCCGATGTTCTCGATCTCGGCCACGACGCGCAGGCCGTCGGAGGCGAGCACGTAGAACTCGGTGACCTTGCTCCCGTCGTTGGTCACGGAGAACGTCAGCGTGCCCGCAGGAGCGGTTGCGGCGCTCACGCGGCAGGCCGTGTCGGTGGCCGAGACGGTGAGCGTACGGGGGTCTCCCGGGGCGGTGGTGGCGGCGTTGCTCGTGCATCCGGCCGCCACGAGGGCAGCGAGGACGAGCGCCATGGCGCGAATGGTCATGAACGTAACTTTCGGATCGAGTGGTGTCAGACGGAGACGGACTGCTTCGCCGGCGCGCTGGGGCTGTGGCTGCGGCGGACGGTGCGGAGGAAGAAGAAGCCGACCACGGCGACGTACGCCACCCAGACGCCGACCTCGAGGACGGTCGGCGCGGCCGAGAAGTTGAAGATGCCCTTGAGCAGCGTGCCGACCACCGAGGTGGGCGGGATCACCGAGGAGATGTCCCACGCGAGCAGATGCTCACCGGGCACGAGATCGGCCTCCTGGAGGTCGTGGAAGCCGTAGGCCAGCACACCCGCCGCGACCACGATGAGCGCGCCGCCGGTGACGGTGAAGAACTTGCTGAGGTTGATCCGCACGGCACCGGCGTAGATCGCGTACCCCAGCCCGATCGCGATGACGATGCCGATCAGCGCGCCGACAAGGGGCTCGACCGTGGACTGGCCGTCCTGGATCGCGGCGCGGGAAGCCGCCCAGAGGAAGACAGCGGTCTCGATCCCCTCCCGGCCGACGGCCAGCGCGGCGATGACGATGAGCGACCAGGGCTTGCCGTCGCTGGCGTCCATGCGGGCGCGGAGGTCGGTGGCCAGCGAGCGCGACGCCTTGGCCATCCAGAAGATCATCCAGGTCACCAGGCCGACTGCGAGGATCGACAGGATCCCGCCGATCGCCTCCTGCGCCTCGAAGGTGAGTCCGGAGGGGCCGAATGTGAGGGCCGCGCCGACTGCCAGGGAGATCGCGGCGGCCGAGCCGGTGCCGATCCAGACCAGCGGCAGCTGGTGGCGGCGACCAGACTTCACGAGGTAGGCGACCAGCACGCTCACCACGAGCGCGGCCTCGAGGCCCTCCCGCAGGCCGATCAGCAGGTTCGCGATCACGTCAGCTCCTCAAGTTAGGTATGCCTTACCTGGGACCGATTGAATATGACAACGAGCATGTTGTCAATTTCGGATCTCATCGTGGCCGCCCGTGCGGCCTCTTGCGGGCCCTCACGAAGGGGCTACTCCGCGCCGCGTACCGCGTGACTGCTCTTAGATCGATCTAATCGGGTAGCGTTCTCCCCTGTAACCGTGGAGGTGGAGCAATGGAGCAACCGTTCCTGCATGCCCTGAGCGTCGTACTGGCGGCGCCTCAGCAGTGTTGGTCCCAGCCCGACGGGCACGTGGCCCCGTCGCCGATCCAGGGCGTGTACTGCTGTGACGTACGGATCGCCTCCGAGGTCGTGCTGGGAGCCGGCGACCAGGTCGTCGAGGCCATCGGCACCGTCGAGTCGGGCGGCGGGTTCGCGCGCTATGACGCGGTCGCGCGGACGCCGGAGTACGGGGCCGACCCGGCCATCGTCTGGTCTCGCGAGCGCACGCTCACCGCGGACGGGATCCGGGAGCGCGTCGTCGTCCGCAGCTCGGCGCCCGAGGCCCGCACGTTCCCCCTGCTGCTCATCGTGCGGCCCGACGCCACACCGATGTCGGCCGTACGGGCCAGCGTCACCGTCAACGACCCGCCGATGCCCCGTCCGACCGGCGACGGCTCGTACACCTGGACGTTCGGCCACGCCGGGCGCGCCACGCTGAGCGCTCCCGGCGCGCGCCTGTTGGACCGGGCAGGGGCGGTGTACGCGCTGTGGCAGGTCTCCGTACCGGCGCGCGGCACGACCTCGGTGGAGTGGCGACTGGACGCGGCGGACCCCGGGTTCCCGTTCGTCCACAGCCCCTCGGTGGTGGTGGAGGCCACCGGCAGCGAGCCGCTGGACCTCCTCGTACAGACCGCACGTCACGACCTGGCCGCCCTGCGGATGACCGATCGCGACAACCCGGACCACACGTTCTACGCGGCCGGCGCCCCGTGGTTCCTCACCTTGTTCGGCCGCGACTCGCTGCTCGCCGCGCGGCTGGCGCTGCCGTGGGCCCCCGAGGTCGCGCTCAGCACGCTCAAGGTGCTCGCCGCGCGGCAGGGCACCGCGACCGACCCCGCCACCGCCGAGCAGCCGGGCAAGATCCCTCACGAGGTGCGCGGCGAATCGCTCCGCCTGTACGGAACAGCGTCCCGCGCGCCCGGCGCCGAGGACATCGTGCTGCCGCCGGTCTACTACGGCACCATCGACGCCACCTGCCTGTGGATCAGCCTCCTGGGCGATGTCGTCGAGGCGGGACTCCCCCAGGACGACCTGGACGCGTTGATGCCGAACCTGCGCGCGGCACTGGGGTGGCTGCGCGACCACGCGGACGCGGACGGCGACGGCTTCCTCGAGTATCACGACACCGGCGACGGGCTGGTCAACCAGGGGTGGAAGGACTCCGGCGACTCGATCCGATGGGCCGACGGCAGCCTGGCCGAGTCCCCGATCGCGCTCTGCGAGGTGCAGGGGTACGCGCACGAGGCCGCGGTGGTCGGCGCCCGGTTGCTGGACCGCGCCGGCGACTCCGTCGGGGCGAGGTTCTGGCGCCACTGGGCGGCCGACCTGGCGACCCGGTTCCGCGAGAAGTTCTGGACGTTCGACGACGCCGGCCTCTACCCGGCGATCGCCCTCGACGCCTCGAAGCGGCCCGTCACCGGCGTCGCGTCCAACATGGGCCACCTGCTCGGCACCGGCATCCTCACCGAGGCCGAGTCCCGTACGGTCGTCTCCCGGCTCATGAACCCGACCATGCGGTCCGGTTTCGGCATCCGCACCTTGTCGTCGGACAACGGCGGCTACTGGCCGCTGGGCTACCACGTCGGCAGCATCTGGACCCACGACAACGGCGTCATCCTGCACGGCATGCTGCGCGACGGCTTCGCCGCAGAGGCCAAGACGCTCGCCTCCGAGCTGCTGCGAGCGGCGATCGCGTACGACTACCGGCTGCCTGAGCTGTACGCGGGCTACGGCGCCGACGAGACGCAGAGCCCCCTGCCGTTCCCGGCCGCCTGCCACCCGCAGGCCTGGGCGGCGGCGACGGCCGCGGTCATCGAGCGGGTGCTGCGACCGTGGCCGCTGTGGCGCCTGGCCGAGGACATCCGCTACGCCAGGGAGCAGGCCGCGCCGGCCAGATCGGTCGAGAGCCCCGCCACGTACGATGACCCCACCGACTGACGGGAGAGGCGGATGGGCGCACAGTTCTAGGGACTGACCGATCGGCACAAGGACTTCATCGCCGAGCAGCACGTGTTCTTCGTGGCGACCGCTGCGCGCGATGGCCGCGTCAACGTGTCGCCGAAGGGCCTCGACGCGCTGCGGATCGTCTCCGACACGCGCGCCGTCTGGCTGAACGGCACCGGCAGCGGCAACGAGACCGCGGCCCACCTGCTCGACACCCCGCGAATGACCGTCATGCTGTGCTCGTTCGTGAGGGAGCCGCTGATCCTGCGGATGTACGGGACGGCGCGTGCCGTCCATGTGGGCGACCCCGAGTGGGACGAGCTGTACGGGCTGTTTCCGCCGATGAAGGGCGCGCGCAACATCTTCGTGCTCGACATCGACCTCGTACAGACGTCCTGCGGCTACGGCGTCCCCTTCATGGAGTTCACCGGCGACCGCCCGCTCATGGACTCGTGGGCGGAGAAGAAGGCCCCGAGGGCCTCCACGCCTACCAGCAGGCGAAGAACCGCGTCAGCCTCGACGGGATGCCGACGGGCCTGCCTAGCTGATGATCTTCGGTACGTGCGCGAGCAGGGCCACGATCGACTGACCGCCCGGCGTCTCCACCGCACCGGCCGCCGCGTACAGCGCCAGGTTCACTCCCTCCCGCACCTGTGCGAGATCGGGGCTCTCCGCGCGCACCAGGTCGAGCACGCCGTGCAGCAGCTCGGACACCTCGGCCTGTTTCTCCGCCGGCAGGAACGCGATCTGCCCGATGGCGGTCTCGATGATCACCGCGACCTGCTCCATGTCGTCGGCGTGGGTGTCGGCGACCTTGCGCACCGGCAACGAACCGCCGGGCGAGGGGCGGGTCACGGTCGGCGCCGGCTTCGTCGGCCGCTCAGGCACCGGCGCCGGTTCCCTCGGCACCTCACCTGACAAGGGGCTCAACGGCGCGTACGTGCCGGTGGCGCTCAGCGTGACGCGCTCGCCGTACCTCGGGACCGTGGCCGTCAGGCCGAGTTCTGTACGGATGCGGGCGGCGAGCGCCTCCGCCGAGCCCTCCTCGCCGTGGGTGACGAAGACCGTCTCGGGCTTCGGTGAGAGGTCGCGCAGCCAGTCGATGAGGTCGGAGCCGTCGGCGTGCACCGAGAACTCGCCGTCCTGGACGATCTCCGCCTTGACCGGCACGTACCGTCCCCTGAACTTCATCTCCGTGGCTCCCTGGAGCAGGGTGCGGCCGCGGGTGCCGACGCCCTGGTAGCCGGTGAAGATCACGGCGTTGCGCTCGTTCGGCAGCATCGCCTCGAGGTGGTGCAGCACGCGACCGCCGGTCGCCATGCCCGAGGAGCTGATGATGATCGACGGCTGGTTGGGGTGGTTGAGCTGCTTGGACTGCTCGGCGTCGGTGACCTCGTGGAGGTTGCGCAGGTTGAAGAAGTCCTCGGGCTCGATGTCGTCGCGGAGCTCGCCGCGGGACTCGGCCTCGCGGTAGACGGCCAGGGCGGCGACCGCCATCGGGCTGTTGACGTAGATGGGGACGTCGCGCGGGATCCGCCCCTGCTCGCGCAGCTCGGTGAGCGCCTTGAGCACGTTCTCCGTACGGTCGACGGCGAACGCCGGGACGAGCACCGACCCGCCGCGCGCGATGGTGTGGCGGATGGTCTCGGCCATCATCTCGTGCTCGGGACCGTCGGGTTCGGGGTGCTCGCGATCGCCGTACGTGCTCTCGATGAGCACGAAGGGCGAACCAGGCGGCACGTCGCGGGGACGCAGCACCGGGTGGTCGTGACGGCCGAGGTCGCCGGAGAAGAGCACCGACCCTTCCGCGGTGGAGAGCGTGACCGACGAGGAGCCGAGGATGTGGCCGGCGCGCGTGAAGCGGATCGCGATGCCGTCACCCAGGTCGAGGTCGGTGTCGTACGCGCTGGCCTTGAACAGCGGGACCGTCTGCTCGACGTCGGCGACGGTGTACAGGGGCATGGGCGGGTTGTGCTTGGAATAGCCACCCTCGGCCGCGTTCTCCGCCTCGCGCTCCTGCAGATGCCCGGCGTCCATGAGCACGATCGCGGCGAGCTTGCTCGTCCCCTCCGTACACCACACCGGACCCGAGAACCCGTCCCTGACAAGGGCAGGGAGGTACGCGCAGTGGTCGGCATGGGCATGCGTCAGGATCACGTCGTCGATGGAGCTCGGCGGCACCGGGAAGTCGGCCCAGTTCATCTCGCGCCACTGCTTCTCGCCCTGGAACATCCCCGCGTCGACGAGGATCCGCCGATCTCCGAGATCGACCAGATACTTGGAACCCGTGACGGTGCCCGCAGCACCGAGGAATGTCAGCGTCATCGCAGCCATGCCTCCACGATGGCACGCGGAGGGTGCTACCGAGAGACTTCCGACCCCTTACCGAGAGACTTCTGAACCACTCGCGAGAGACTTTCGGTCTCGCTGGGGCAGAAGTTCTCTCGGCAGCGGTGTGGAAGTCTCTCGGTAACGGTGTGGAAGTCTCTCGGTAACGGTGTGGAAGTCTCTCGGTAAGCGGGCGGGAGACCCCCCCGCTACTCCGCGGCGAGGGCCGTGGCCGGCTGCACCTTCCCCGCCCGGATCGACGGCAGTACGGACGCGAGCCAGCCGGCCCCCAGCCCGAAAGCCAGGATGCCCGCCAGCATCAGCCACGGCATGGACACCACGACCGCCGAGACCTGCTGGCCGAGGAGGGCGTAGCTTCCGGCGATGCCGTACCCGACCCCCAGCCCGATCCCGAGCAGCACGCCGACGCCGGCCAGCACCATGGCCTCGGTGCCGAACATCCCGCGGAGCTGGCCGCGCGTCAGACCCAGCGCCCGCAGCAGCGCCGACTCCCGCGTGCGCTCCAGCACGGACAGCCCGAGCGTGTTCGAGATGCCGACGATGGCGACGAGTACGGATGCGGCGAGCAGCCCGATCACGACACCGAGCACGATGTTGAGGATCTGCTGGATCTGCTGGCGCGCCTGGATCCCACCCGCGACCTGGAGCCCTTCGACGTCCTGCAGTTCATTCGTGATCGCTTCGATCTTCGAGTCAGGGTTGTTGGTGTCCGTGAGCTTCAGCCACGCCGACGACATCGAGGTGGTGGAGATCTTGGCCACGTTGGCGAGCGTGATCACGGGCTGGTTCGGCGACACCGGCAGCACGACGACCCGCAGGGACACCGAGCCCTTGTCGCCCGTCACGGTGATCGTCGATCCGTCCGGGATCTTCATCCCCTTCGGCACGATGACGGTGTCCTCGGCGAGGCCGTCGATGTACGAGGGGAAGCGCAGCACGTTCTTGGCCGCGGGATCCATGCCGAGCAGGGGCATGCCCTTCTTGCTGCCCAGGTCAGCGCCGGTCATCACGACCTTCTCGGCGCCCGCCACGACGGACACGTTCCTCAGTCGGGCGATCTCGGCATCGGTGAGGCCGTTGGTCGCCTGCACGGTGAGGTCCGACGGGAACTGCCGGTCCATCTCGCGGTCGCTGGTTGCTTGGCCGATCGACGCCCCGACCGTCGCCATCGTGATGAGCGTGACACCGATGAGCAGCGCGCTCGCCGTGGCCGTGGCGCGGGACGGGTTCCGGCGGCTGTTCTCGACAGCCAGCTGTCCGGGGACACCGCCCAAGCGCGCCGGGAGCACCCCGACGAGCCGCGACAGAGCGGGCACGATCACGGTGCCCAGCATGAGGACGCCGACCACGTTGAGCACGCCACCGCCGATCCCCACGAGCACGTACGTGTTCGCTGTCGCATCGGTGAAGCCGGGCTTGATGGACCCGTACAGAAGGCCGGCCAACCCGGCCACGAACAGCACTGCACCCGCGATCAGGACAGGCAGGCTGGCACGGCGACCGGCCAGCGGTACGAGCTGTGGCTGCAGCGCGGCCAGCGGCGCCACCCGGGTCGCTCGAAGAGCCGGCCGGAACGCGGCGAACAGAGTGATCGCGATGGCGATGATCAAGGGCACGAACGCACCCGTCGGGTTGACGGCGAACTCGTCGAGTCCCAGCTTGAACGCCTTGCCGACCTGGATCAGGGCGAACGCGAACACACCGCCGCCGAGCACACCGACCACACCGCCTATGACGCCCATCAGCAGCGCCTCACCGAGCACCGTGCGGAACACCTGTGCTCTCGTGGCCCCCACGCACCGCAGCAGCGCGAGCTGACGCGACCGCTGAGCAACGAGGATCGAGAACGTGTTGGAGATCACGAGCGCACCAACGAACAGCGCGATGCCCGCGAAGCCCAGCAGGAAGTTGGTGATCAGGGCGAGCTGGTCCTTGATCTGCTTGCGCTGCTCGGCGAGGAAATCCGCGCCGGTCTGGACCTTGAGGTCCGAGGCCTTGACGTCCGTCACGTCCAGCACCGCGGCCTTGACCGCCGAGGCGTCGCCCCCGAAGAGGTACGCGTAGACGTAGCCGTTCATGCCCTCGACGTTCCAGCGGAACAGGTCCGCGTCGGTCGCGACGGCCCAGGCTCCCGAGGGATCCCCGGCGTACTCCGAACCGGGCTTGATGATGCCGACCACGGTCAGCGTGGCCGTCTGGGCACGGTCGGGGCTGTAGATCTCGATCGTGGAGCCCACGCTGAGCTTGCGGTCCTTGGCGAACGACTCCGTGGGCGCGATCTCTCCCTTGGCGGCCGGCAGGCGACCGTCGATCACGGTGGTGTCGGAACCGGACGGCAACTGCCGCAGCACGATGTACTGGCTGCCCTTCGACGTCTTCTGCTCGTAGTACGCGTACGCGTCCGCACGCACCTGGCTGACCCCGGGGATCGCCTTGAACGCCGTGAGCATGGCGGGGGTGATGAGTTTGCCGCCGTTGCTCGGGCTGACCACGACGGACGCGTTCACCGCGGCGCCGGAGAGCTGGGTGTTGATGCTCTTCTCGAGCGAGGCGGACAGGAAGAAGGTCGCGGCGGCGAAACCCACGCCCACCGCGATGGCGATGATGGAGGCGATGAGCCTCCGGGGCTCTCTCAGCATCACTTCCTCCGCTCGTCGGCCACGATGCGGCCGTCGGCGAGGCGGATGATGCGGTCGGCGTGGGACGCCGCCTGCGCGTCGTGGGTGACCATGACGACGGTCTGGCCGAGCGCATCCACGCTGTGGCGCAGGAAGTGGAGCAGGGCTGTGCCGGAGGCCGAGTCGAGAGCACCGGTGGGCTCGTCAGCGAAGATCACGGTCGGCTTGGTGACCATGGCGCGAGCCACGGCCACGCGCTGCTGCTGACCGCCGGACAACTCGGACGGCCGGTGCGTGAGGCGGTCACGCAGACCCAGCACGTCGACCACGGAGTCGTACCAGGCCTGGTCGGGCTTCTTCCCGGCGAGCTTGAGCGGCAGCAGGATGTTGTCCTTGGCGTCGAGCGTCGGCAGCAGGTTGAACGACTGGAACACGAAGCCGACGGCCTCGCGACGCAGCAGCGTGAGGGCCTTGTCGTCAAGGGCGGTGATCTCGGTGTCACCGATCCAGACCCGGCCACCGGACGGCTTGTCGAGGCCCGCGATGCAGTGCAGCAAGGTGGACTTGCCGGACCCCGACTGGCCCATGATCGCGGTGAACCGCCCGGCGTGGATCTCGACCGACAACTTGTCGAGCGCGTGGACCGTGGCCTCGCCCGATCCGTACGTCTTCGTGAGGTGGTCCGCACGAACTGCAGCTCTCGGGCCGACGGGGGTGGGGGGTGTCTCGACGACCGGTGCAGCCATGGGTGTTCTCCTTCTCACGAACGTGTTGTCGTCTCGACCCTATGGGGACGCTGTGACTCCGATGAGCCGTGTCGCCCCCGGCCTGCCACTGGTTGACGGCCCCGGTTCTCTCAGGGTTCCCCCACGTGCTGCGCCTGAGTACGACCGATGGGAGGATCTGTGACGTGAAACGCGCGCTCGTCGCCCTGCTCCTGCTCGGGTCCATCACCGCTTGCAGTGCGGCACCACAGCCACCCAGCACTCCGGACCCGACGCGGTCGGCAACCCCGACACCGACCCTGAGCGCGACCTCGACGCCGACCCTGAGCCGCTCGAGTCGACCGACTCCGTCGGCCTCGGTGCGTACGAGCGCGTCGCGTGCTACCACCGCAGCATCGTCCCCCTCGGTCGGCACCGTGGTGATGTCGGGAGACTCGTTCGCCACGGTTGCGCAGATCACGTCCGCGAGTTGGCTCTCCAGCGACGCCAAACCGTTCCTCTCGGCGATCCTCACGACGGCGCAGACGAGGGATCCACAGTGCTCGTGGGAGCTCTACGTCGACGGCTACCGTGTCAACGACCTGATCACGGGCGGGATGTTCGGATGCGGGGGAGACATGCAGCTCTGGGGAAAGTCCGGCGGTGTCTGGAAGCTGATCGTCGGCGGCCAGGCCGTGCCCGAGTGCTCCGAGATCCGCAAGGAATGGAGCAGCACGATCCCCATCGACTTCTTCGGAGGCCGGTGCATGGAGGGTGGCGCGGGAGTGGCGTTCACGCCCTGACCCTGGTGGGAGTATCTGACGTATGACGCGCCTCGTTCTCGCCCTCCTTCTGCTGGGGACCATGACGGCTTGCGGGAGCGACCCCGCAGCGTCGACGTCCCCGGACGCGGGAGCATCAGTGACCACCACCTCGAGCGTGACCGGATCCTCGGCCACCACGGCTACTCCCAGCTCCCCGGCGTCCTCACCCAGCGGGACTGCGACGGCGACGCACGCCGCGACCACGGCGCCCGGAAGACCCAGCGGAGCTGTCGTCAACCTCCCCGGCAGCGGGACGACGTTGGCCTCGGTCGGACAGATCAACGACGTGACCTGGCTGAGCCCAGAAGCGAAGGTGTTCATGACCTCCGAGCTGAAGCGAGTGCAGGTCGGCGGCTCGTGCGCCCGCATCACGATCAGCGGATACCGGGTCGCGGACCTGCTCAACGGCGGCGTCTCCGGGTGCGGGGGTGGCTATGCCGTGCTGTGGGGGAAGACGGCGGCCGGCTGGAAGGTGCTGATCGCCGGGCAGGACACCCCAGCGTGCAAGGCCATCCGTACGGCCGGCTGGACGGCGACGATCCCCAAGAACTTCTACGGGGGCCGGTGCTACGAGGGGACCTCCGTCGTCGAGTACAAGCCCTGACGCCCCTTGTGGCGGCGTACTAGCGTCGGCCTATGAACGCATCCCTCGCCCCGCTGGACAGCACGACGTACGAACGGGTGCTGGTGGTGGTCGCGCACCCCGACGACATCGAGTACGGCACGTCCGCCGCGGTCGCCACCTGGACCGCCGCCGGCGTCGAGGTCGGCTACCTCTTGCTCACGGCCGGCGAGGCAGGGATGCAGCGCCCGCCAGAGGAGGCCGGGCCGCTGCGCGCGCTCGAACAGCGCGCGGCGTGCGATGCGGTCGGCGTGAGCCACCTGACGATCCTCGACTTCCCGGACGGCACGCTCGAGTACTCGCTCGCCCTGCGCAAGGCCATCGCCCGCGAGCTCCGTACGTTCCGTCCGGACACCGTCGTGTGCGGCAGCGGACAGGTCACCATGCCGTGGGGCGTCGACCACGCCGACCATCGAGCGGCCGGTCTGGCGGCGATCGATGCCGTCCGGGACGCGGACAACCGCTGGGTGTTCCCCGAACTGGCTCGCGGTGAGGACCTGGCTCCCTGGGGCGTCAGCCGGCTGCTGCTGAGCGGCCTGCCGCCGACCCACTACGTCGAGATCCCCGACTGGGCCGTCGACAAGGCCGTCGCATCGCTCGAGGCGCACCAGGCGTACCTCGCGGACCTCCCGTGGCACCCGGCGCCAGCGACGTTCGTGCCCGAGATGCTCAGCCACCATGGCGTACCCGACGTCGCCCACGCCCTCCCGTTCACCCTCATGCCCCTCCGCGAGGGTTGAGTCTTGGGCGTTCCGGGCAATGATGTGGCCATGACGCATCGCGTGGTGGTGGTCGGGTCAGGGTTCGGCGGACTGTTCGCCGTGAAGGCGCTCGCGAAGGCGGACGTCGAGGTCACGCTCATCGACAAGACGAGCCAGCACCTGTTCCAGCCGTTGCTGTACCAGGTGGCCACGGGCATCCTGAGCGAGGGCGAGATCGCACCCGCCACGCGGGAGATCCTGGCGCGACAGAAGAACGTACGGGTGGTGCAGGGGCTGGTCGAGTCCATCGACATCACGGCGCGCGAGGTGTGCTGGCGGTTCCACGACCTCGAGCGCACGACGCCGTACGACTCGTTGATCCTCGCCACCGGCGCGGGCCAGTCGTACTTCGGTCACACCGAGTTCGCGACGTTCGCGCCGGGCATGAAGTCGATCGACGACGCGCTCGAGCTGCGCAGTCGGATCTTCGGGGCGTTCGAGTTGGCCGAGATCTCCGAGGACCCGGACGACGTACGCCGCCTGCTCACGTTCGTGGTCGTCGGGGCCGGGCCGACCGGGGTCGAGATGGCCGGGCAGATCCGCGAGCTCGCGAACCGGACGCTGGCCCACGAGTTCCGCCGCATCGATCCCAGCACGGCGCGCGTGATGCTCGTCGACGGCGCCCCGCAGGTGCTGCCGCCGTTCGGCCCGCAGTTGGGCGAGAAGGTGGCGCGTGAGCTGCGGCGGCTGGGCGTCGAGGTCGTCCTCGACACGCTGGTCACCGACGTCGACGACACGGGGCTGACGCTCAAGCACAAGGACGGCACGACCACCCGGGTCGAGGCGACGTGCAAGGTCTGGGCCGCCGGCGTCGAGGGCAACCCGCTCGGCAGGTCGGTCGCCGAGCAGGCCGGAGCGGGCGTCGACAGGGCCGGCCGGGTCGAGGTGCTCGGCGACCTGACCCTGCCGGGACATCCCGAGGTGTACGTGATCGGCGACCTCATGAGCGTCGAGGGCGTGCCGGGTCAGGCGCCGGCGGCCATCCAGTCAGCGCGGTACGCGGCGGAGTCGATCCGCACTCGGCTCGCGGGCGATGTACCGGCCAAGCCCTTCGCGTACTTCGACAAGGGCAGCATGGCGACCATCGCGAAGTACGAGGGCGTGGTGAGCATCGGCCCGCTGAAGTTCACGGGCTTCCTCGCGTGGCTGGCGTGGCTACTGCTGCACCTGCTGCTCATCGCCGGCTTCAAGCAGAAGGTGTCCACCCTTGTCAGATGGGCGTTGAGCTTCATCAGCAACGGCCGCTCCGAGCGCGTCACGACGAACCAGCAGCTCGTCGGCCGCCTGGCCATGGAGCACCTGGGACGTCGTACGTCGGGGCCGCTGATGCGCGGTGAGCTCGCCGACAAGGACCGCTGACTACAGCTGGCCGAGCATCCGCATGAGCTCGGGGACGATCTTGTCGCCGTGGAGCCGGAGGCCGTCATGGAGGTAGTCGTCGGTCTCCCATAGCTGCGAGCTGCCGACCACCGCGAGGGTGCGCCGGGCGCCTGCCAGGCCGACGTACGGATCGCGCGTGTACTGCACGGCCGCCAGCGGCACCTCGTTGCGCGCCAGGCGGTCGGCGTCCCACAGCTGGGGCCAGTCGCGCTCGGCGGCGAGTTCCTCGGCGACGCCAGCGAACGGGCGCAGTGACCGGATCTCGGTGAACATCCAGGGCTGGGCGAACTCGGCGAACGTCAGCAGGGGGCGCGCGTCGGACGCGTACTCCGGATGCGCCGCCAGCGTGTTCCACGCTCCCCAGCCGCCTGCCCGGTGACCCTGGTGGTAGCAGCCCTCCTGGAGCGTGAGGTAGAGCGGGTCCGACACGTATTCGGTCTTCTGCGCCGCGCTCTCGATGAACCGCTGCGCGACGGCGCCGCTGGGCTCGATGGCGGTGTCCAGGAGCCAGTGGAGGTTGTCGACGCCGGTGCTCATGCCGAAGTCCCAGCCGAGCATCTGCAGCCTGCGGGCGCTCAGCACGTCGCCGGTGAGCGTCACGAGCTCCCCCGCGTCGGCGCGCGAGGCGAGGTCGTCGAGCAGGGCTTGGTCGGCCGGGTACGTGGTGCGGAACTCGTCGTGTCGCGCGGTCTGCAGGGGTACGAGGTCCTCGTACAGCGTGTCGGCGTCGCGGTCGATCGCGGGGATGCCGCCGGTGGTCATGCAGCGGGCGACGGTCTCAGGGTGACGCGAGAGGAGGGCGAGCGTGATGAAGCCGCCGAACGACTGACCGAGCGTGGTCCACGGGACGCGAGCGTTGAGGACGGTGTTGAGGTGGGCGACGTCGTCGGCGATCGCGTCAGCCCGGAAGCAGGCCAGGTAGTCGGCTGCGGCCTTGGTGCCGGCGACACCGCCACCGTGGGAGGCGACGTAGTCGGTGACGAAGCGTCCGGTGATCGGCGTCGACCGACCGGTGCCGCGCTGGTCGAGGAGGAGTACGCGGTAGTGCTCGGCCGCGGCCTCGATCCAGGTGTTCTTCGGCGGACGGGGCGACTCACCGCCGGGGCCGCCCTGGAGGAAGATCAGCGGCGGCAGCTGCTCATCGAGCTTCGAGAGCTTGGCCACCTCACGTACGAACACCTCGATCGTCCCGAACCTGTCCGGATCCTGCCAGTCCACGGGGACGGGAACGGTGTGCTCGGTGATCCGGTAGTCGGTGATGTCGTACGTAGTCATGGGGACATTCTGTCGGGATGAGCGGACTCATGTCCCCCGGACACGTGTCGAGGGGCCACGAACCCCCCGGCAACTGAATGCTCTGAGGTGGGGTTCGTGACCCCTCGAAGATCTGTGCGAGAGCGCTGCTCTGCGAGAACTCAGAAGTGGACGGACGCGAGGCGTCCGATGGGAGCACCCACGTGCTCCGTGCCACCGGTCTGAAGGCCCAGGACACGCCACGGGGAGCGACGCTGGCGAGCAGGCCGAGCGGGCTCGTCCATGCGGAGGAAGTCGAGGTCTGCCATGAGGCGATCGTGGTCGCGATCAGTGATGTGTGCGCCGAACATGGATCAATCGTGACGCGTATCGAGTGTTCGGCACAAGCAATGGTTACCGAATATTCATTCGGCTGGGCCGTATGATTTGAGCATGCTCGATCTCAACCGTCTGCGCATCCTGCGCGCAGTGGTCGCCAGCCGCTCCGTGAGCGAGACGGCACGCCGTCTCGGCTACCGTCCGTCGACCGTCAGCCAGCATCTCCACACGCTCGAGAAGGAGGTCGGCTTCCCCCTGATCGAGCGCGTCGGGCGCGGCATCGTGCCGACCGCAGCGGCCGTCGAACTCGCTGCGGCAAGCAGCGATGTCCTCAACGCGATGGCGCAGCTGAACGCCACGGCTCGTGATCTGCGCGAGGGTTCGGTGGCCCGGCTGGTCATCGGATCGTTCGCCTCCGCGGCGTACGCGTGGATGCCGAGCATCACCCGCACGTTGCGCTCCGAGTTCCCGGGCCTCACGCTCGAGCTGACGATCGTCGACATGCCCGCGGGCGCCGACGGCACGGTCGACCTCGAGGTGCGCAGCGAGTTCCCGTACGAGACCCCTCGCACCCCCGCCGGCTACCGCCGGAAGATCATCGGCGTCGACGACTACCTCGTCGCGCTGCCCCCTGACCACGAGCTCGCGCACCGGGACACCATCTACATGGCGGAGCTCGGCAACCAGGACTGGGTGGAGTACGACTTCCGCGACGACATCTCCAGCGACATCATCAAGCACGCCTGCGGCGCCGCTGGCATCAGCCCGCGTCACGTCGCCCGGGCCGAGGACCACGTCACCGGACTCGCGTTCGTCGCCGCCGGCATCGGCATCGCCGTCGTACCGGCCCTGGTCGCGTCGTGGTCGGGCTTCGACGTGACGTACGTCCCACTGCTGAACCCGACGCCGCAGCGACGCGTCGTCGCGTTGCTAAAGGACACCGTCCGTACGAATCCGGCAGCGAGACGTACGGTCGACCTGCTGAGCGAGTACGGCACGCGCATCTCCGGCCTACGGCCGCGGGAGTTCCCGATCCGCTGGTGAGCTCAGTCGAGCGCGAGCCGAATACCGAAGGCGGCGATCACCGCGCCGACCACCCCGTCGATCCAGCGCACGACGCGCGGCTGCTCGAGCCAGGCGCGCAGGGAGCGAGCGAGTACGAGGACGAGGCCGAGCCAGAGCGTCCCCTCGGCGACATGGACGGCCGCGAGCGCCACCCCCCAGGTGAGGTGGGGCGCGTCGGCGGGGATGAACTGGGGCAGGATCGCGAGGTAGAACGCGCCGACCTTGGGGTTGAGCAGGTTCGTGAACAGTCCCTGCCGCCACCCTGCGCCGAACGTGTCGGTCACGCCGGTGGTTACGGTCGCCTCGCTGGCCTTGCCGCGGATCGCCGACCACAGCAGGCGCCCGCCGAGGTAGACGAGGTAGGCGGCGCCGGCGAGACGGACGACGGTGTACGCGACCTGCGAGGCGGCGAGCAGCGCGCTGACCCCGACCGCGGTGAGGGCGCCCCACGCGAGCACGCCGCAGCCGATGCCCACGATCGCGCCCCAGGCCCGCGCCCTGCCCGCGACGGCGGCCGACCTCAGCACCAGCGCGGTGTCCACACCAGGAGTGATGGTCAGAAGGGCGACGACCAGACCGAACGACCACAGCACGTGCAGGCTCGGGAGCATGCCGGAAGCGTACGGCCGGGCCCCGGACCTCTCGCCGACATCTCGTCGGCGTGAGAAAGTGACGGGCATGGGTGAGGTGATCGTGGTCAGCGGACCCCCGGGGTCCGGCAAGTCGACGGTGGCGAACCTGCTGGCCGAACGGTACGAACCCTCGGCACTCGTCGACGGGGACGCCTTCTTCGCGTTCCTCCGCACGGGGTTCGTCGCGCCGTGGCTGCCCGAGTCCGACCACCAGAATCGCGCGGTGCTGGCTGCCGCGGCCGCCGCCAGCGGCCGGCTCGCCGAGCACTGCACGGTGGTGTACGACGGGGTGCTCTGGCCACCGTACGTACCCTTGTTCGCTGCGAACGCCGACCGTCCGATCCACTACGCCGTCCTGCTGCCCAGCGTGGACACCCTGTTGCAGCGCGTACGGGACCGCGTCGACCACCCCTTCACCGACCTCACCGCCGCGGAGCACATGTGGCACTCGTTCGCTGAGGCCAGCGAGGGCCTGCCGACCATCGACCCGGTGGGGTCGCCGGCCGACGTCGCGGACATCATCGTGGGCCTCGTCGCCAGCGGGGCGATCCGCCGGGACTGATCAGGGGCGGTCCTCGGATGCTCGCCGACGCAGCAGGGTCGGCAGTCTCCGCTTCTGCACGAGCATCACGCTGAGGATGACGACGAGCGCACCCAACGGCTCGTGCCAGGCGAGGTGTTCGCCGAGGACGACGATGCCGAGCACCACGCCGACGAGCGGGATCACGTACGTCACCGTGGACGCGGCCAGCGATCCCCAGGCGATCATGACGCGGGTGTTGAGCGCATAGGCGATCCCTGTGCCGAGAGCACCGAGGGCGACGAGGCACAGCGTGGGCGCCACCTGGAACGTGATCGGCGACCTTCCGATGAGCGGCGCCAGCACGATGCTGATCAGCGCCGCGTTCGCGAGTTGTACGGAGGCGATCGTGACCGCGTCGTACGGGTGCTTGCGGTTGACGAAGCGCTCCATCCAGGCGTAGGCGAGTCCGTACGACAGCGTCGCTCCGAGGCAAGCGAGCTGCGCCGGGAGCGAGGCGAGGAACTCGGGTGTCGTCACGACCTGCCAGACGCCCATGATGAGGAGCACGCCGACGGCGCCCAGGACGATGCCGGCCAGCTGCCCGCGGGTGAGGCTGGTCCCCGGCACGATGATCGTCATCGCGATGGCCGCCCAGATCGGGGTCGTGGAGTTGAGGATCGCGCCGATCCCTGACGGCAGGTACGTCTCGGCCCAGGCGAACAGCAGGAACGGCGCGACGCAGAGCAGCACCGAGACGACCGCCATGTGCGCCCAGAGCCAGCGTTCCCTCGGCCAGCGACGCCGCGTCACCAGCATCAGCGCGGTGAGCGTCGCGGCGCCGACAAGGATCCGTCCCAGCGCCACCTGCGCCGGCGTGAGCTCGATGAGCGCGACCTTCATGAGCAGGAAGCTGGAGCCCCAGGTGAGAGCGAGCACGAGGTAGGCGACGGTCGTCCCGACGGACGATCCCTTCACCGGCGGCGTCAGGCGGGCGGGCGAGGTCAGCTGGGTCACCCGGTCATCCTGACGCCTGCCACCGACATCATGCTCGCGGGTTTCGGCCATGGCGTTGGTCGAGCGTGCCTCGCCGAAAGTGGAAGACTCGCTCTCGTGCTCACCGTGACCATCCCTGACGACGATTCACTGGCCCGCCTGTCCGACCTGAGCGATCGGGTCGACCTCGTCCTGTGGGACATGTTCAGCCCGCTGCCCGCCGACATCGCTGCCCGGGTCGAGGTCGTGGCGATCCCCCACTACTGCGTGCAGCTCGAGCGCTGGAAGCAGCTGCCGAGCCTGCCGAACCTGAAGTACGTGATGCTGCCGAGCGCCGGCTTCGAGCACGCGCAACCGTGGATCCCCGAGGGCGTGACGCTGTGCAACGGGCGCGGGGTGCACTCCGCCGGTACGGCCGAGCTGGCCGTCGGGCTCATCCTGGCGTCGCAGCGCGGACTGCCCGAGGCGTTCGAGGCACAACGCGAAGGCCGCTGGTTCGCTCCCCGGCTGCCTTCGCTGGCCGATCGCCGCGTGGTCGTGGTGGGCGCCGGCTCGCTCGCCCAGGCGATCGTTGACAGGCTGACCCCGTTCGAGGTGCGGATCACGCAGGTCGCCCGTACAGCACGCGAGGGGGTACGAGGCGTCGACGAGCTGGTCGCGCTGCTGCCCGACGCCGATATCGTGGTGCTCGCAGTCCCGGGCTCGGCCAGCACCCGCCACCTCATGGACGCCACGGCGCTCGCCGCGCTGCCCGACGGCGCCCTGGTGGTCAACGTGGCCCGCGGCCCCGTCGTCGACACCGAGGCACTCCTCGCCGAACTGATGTCAGGCCGCCTCCGCGCAGCGCTGGACGTCACCGACCCCGAGCCGCTCCCCGAGGGCCACCCGCTGTGGGGCGCGCCGAACACGATCATCACCGCCCACCAGGGCGGCAACAGCGACGCCGTGTTCTCCCGCGTCGCCGCGCTCATCCGGCGCCAGCTCGAGCACGTACTGGCCGGCGAGTCCCCGGAGAACGTCGTCAGCTGAGAGACGCCGAGCGCAGGCCGTACGCGCTCTCGGTCACATCCCGGGCACGAACGCGGCGAGCACGTTCATGACGACGAACGCGCCGGCGATGACGGCGCCAAGGACGGCC
>JAPUEI010000086.1:76015-102037 GCA_027492675.1 Propionibacteriaceae bacterium
GTGGGAGCCGGAGAAACCCCTAGTGGTGTCGGTACTCGCGCGGCAGCGCCTCGAGCAATCGGAGCCAGAGCTCGGACGCCGTCGGGTAGCTGGGTACGGCGTGGCGCAGCACGTCCACGGGCACCTTCCCTGTGACAGCGATCGTCGCAGCGTGGAGCATCTCGCCCGACTCGGGACCGACGAACGTGGCGCCGACCACTCGGCGGGTCGACGGATCGACGACGAGCTGCGCGCCGCCCTCCACGTCATCGCGCAGCAGGCTCGCGCCCGACGCGGCCGACCACGGGACCTTCACCACCGCCACGTCTCCGTACGTCTGCCGCGCCTCTTCCTCCGTCAGACCGACCCACGCAACCTGAGGGTCGGTGAAGACGACCTGGGGTACGGGCACGTCGTCGGGCGGCTGCGGTACGGGCTCGCCGAGCGCCGTAGCAGCGACCTGCTCGCCGAGCACGCGTGCCCGGTACTTGCCCCAGTGGGTGAGCGGCGCCTCGCCGCTGGCATCGCCGACCGCGAGCAGCCACTGCGGCACGTCACCGTCGATGACGTTCTTGGCCCGCAGCCCCACGCTGTCCAGTCCGACGTCGTCGAGGCGCGGGCGGCGCCCGACCGCGACCAGGATCTCGTCGGACTCGATGGTGCCATCGGAGGTGGTCACGGTCACCTGACCCCCGTGGATGCGGCCCAGACCGGTGTCGTGTGCGTCCTCGCGCGTGACACCGGTGATCTCGACCCCCAGCCGTACATCGACGCCCGCGTCCCGCAGCGCCTTCAGCGTCAGTTCGCCGGCGAAGGTCTCGGCGCGAGGCAGGACCCGGTCGCCGCGGACCAGCACCGTGACGTGGGCGCCGAGCGCGTTCAGCCAGGTCGCCGCCTCGCACGCGACCACCCCGCCGCCCACCACGACGATCCGCCCGGGGACGTCGATGATGCCCGTCGCGTCGCGGGAGCCCCACGGGACGGCCGATCTGTACAGCTCGGGCACCACCGGCTCGCTGCCCGTGGCGAGGACGACGGCGTGGCGGGCCTCGATCGTGCGCGTCCCCTCGCTCGACTCGACCGTCACGGTGCGTTCGCCGGAGATGCGGCCCTCGCCTCGTACGACCGCGATCCCGGCCCCTTCGGCCCACTCGACCTGACCTGTGTCGGAGTAGTTCGAGACCCAGTAGTCGCGGCGAGCCAGCAGCGCGTCGCGGTCGATCTGCGGGGCGGTGAGGCCGCGCAGGTGTGCGGCCGTGGCGGCGACCTCGAGGGGACGAAGCAGGGCCTTGCTCGGCATGCAGGCGTAGTAGGAGCACTCACCCCCGACCAGCTCGCGCTCGACGAGGACGGCGGTCAGCTCAGTCGCCTCGGTCGCGTACTGGGCGATGTTCTCGCCGACCGGCCCCGCCCCGAGAACGACGACGTCGTAGATCTCCCGCTCACTCATCGCTCCAGTATTCGTCGTCGGCCAAAGGCGGGAGTCGGGCGCCTTTACCCAGCCTTCACCCCCCGTTGGCTCGTCGCGAAAGCTGGGGCTGCCAGGGTGGACGAGTAGGTTCGGTGAGGTGCGTCCTCGGTCTCACGGACCTGAGGACAGCGGGAGGCTTGGTATCCGGCCCGCGACGACATGTGTGACGCAAGGGAGAACTCTGCATGGTGACGTTTCGCCGACGGTCCGGACGACGCGCTGTGGAGGTCCCCCGACGACGGCCTCGCGCGCGGACGGTCATCCTGCGCTCGCTGGCTGGGGTCGTGGCCGTCTGTGTCGTCTACACCGGCGTCACCCTGGGTCCGGTGCTCGCGGCGCCCGGAAGCGATCCCGTACCCGCCCGAGTCGCTGAGTGGATGCGCTCCAACGGGATGGGGTGGCTCGTGACCGGGGTGGAGAAGGCGGCCTATCAGGCGAACAAGCCCGCCGAGGGTGGCGAGCTCGCAGGTGGTATCGGCACGGTCGCGCCAGTGTCCGTACCCGTGGGTGACTCCCCTGCCCCGGCGTCGTCCCGGTCCGCAGGAGCCGGTACGCAAGTGACCCTGGCCGACGTCGTACCGCCGGCATCCCCCGCGTTGCCCAACGAAGGGGTCTGGCAGAACCTCATTCTGACCGGGGCCGGGGTGCCCGCGGCGAAGGTGGCGACCGTACGTCCGGACGCCGTCCACACCTCGTTCACCGCCGACATCGTGTGGATGGACCCGCGCCGGGTGTCGTTCGCGCTCCACCCCGGGACGCAGGTCCCCGGGGCTGAGGCCGACGGCCAGTACACCGGCACGACGTCGCTGAGCGGCTCGGCCCTGGCGACCACTGTGGCCTCGTTCAACTCCGGGTTCATGTTCAAGGACGCCGACGGCGGCTACTGGCAGGGCGGTCGCACCGTGGTGCCACTCGTCCAGGGGGCCGCGTCGATGGTGTTCGGCACGGACGGCTCCCTGTCGGTGCGGAGCTGGAGTGGCGAGCCGGGGCCCACCGTCGCAGCCGTACGCCAGAACCTGTCGCTGCTCATCGCCGACGGCGCGGTGAACCCGGCCGTCCACGACCCCTCGACAGCTGCGTGGGGCAAGACGGTCGGGAACAACGCGTACGTCTGGCGCACCGGGATCGGCGTACGGGCCGATGGCGGCATCGTCTTCGTCATCGGGCCGACGTTGTCGGTGGTGACGCTCACGGACCTGCTGCAGCGCGCGGGAGCGATGAACGCGATGGAGCTGGACATCAACAAGGACTGGACGAGCTACCTCACGTACCACTCGGGCTCACCGAGCAAGCTCACCCCTGACGAGGTGCCCCCTGCTCAGCGATACCTCACGAGCTCGACCCGCGACTTCGTGGCCTGCTCGATCCGAGGCTGATCCCGGCCAGGGAGGTTGCCGCCCGCATCCCGGGCGGAGCCGAGACCGTCGCCGCTATCGAGCGCCGGTACGGCTGGGAGTTACTTGGGGCACCAGGGCAGGCCGGGGAACAGGATGCACATGCCGAACCCCATGGTGGTGCTGGAGGTGGAGCTGGCGACCGGCTCCGGCGCGCTGGCCATAGCCATGGCCTGCGCGGGAACCAGAAGGGTCGAAATGAGAAGAACGGATGCGAGAGCGATTCTCATGGCGGTACTTTCTTGGGAGAGTTGGTGTTCCGGATCGGGTGATGCTTGCCCGTTCGGCTAACTCATCGTGGTCAGATCCCTCCGTGAGGAGAATCCCCGAGTGGGTTTTTGTGACCCATCGGGTGGCTCGATGGGCGCAGTGCTGCCCGATCGGGCATTTTGGCGCGCCCTCACAACCCGATCGGTCAGTCTGTCGGTGCGGCCCCACCTCCGGCGTACCTTGCACCGACTCCCCGCAGGAGGCCGTGACTACGCTGAGGCCCAATCACAAGCTTGGGAAGCGGGCGGGACATGCGTTGGGTCGACGAGTTGCGTGGCCGTTTCCACGGCACCATCACCGAGCGGGTCCTCGAGCCGGTACTTGCCCTTGTCGTGGCGGGTCTGTCGATCATCGGGCAAGTGGGTTACCTCCACCGCAACGACCTCGCCCTCTGGCTCGACCTGGTCCTCTGCGCGTCCGCCGCGCTGTGCGCCTTCCGGCCGAAGGAGGGCCCCTGGGTCTACCTCGCCGTGCTCGTCGCGTACCTGTTCGTGCCGCCGACATGGGTCACCATGGGGGAGCTGACGATCCTCATCCCGCTCCTCGGCATGGGCATGCGTCGCCAGAAGAAGCTGCGCCTGATCCTGTCGCCCCTGCTGCTGGGGATCGTGGTGGTGCGCAGCCTCAACGGCCAGCCCTCCGGCAGTGTCTGGACCTACCTGGGCTTCTGGGGATTCGCTGTGGGCGGCGCCTGGCTTCTCGGCGACGCGTTCGCGCGATACCGCGACTCCCAGCGGCAGGCGGTCGAGAACGCCCTGGTGGGGCAACGTACGGAGATCGCCCGCGACCTGCACGATGTCGTCGCCCATGACCTCACCAACGTGGCGCTTCGAGCCCGGCAGGCGATCGTGCTCGGCACCACCGATCCCGACGACCTGCGCTACATCGCCCAGACCGCGAGCAAGTGCATCGACGACATGCGGCACCTCATGCGGCTGCTGCGGGCGAACGGATCCGGCGACCAGGACGTACGGAACTGGCGCGAGCCGGACATCCCGTCCACGCTGGCCGAACAGGTCAAGCGACTCCGATCGGCGGGCTTCAGGGTCTCGGCCCACGTCGAGGGCGAGCTCGAGGACCTCTCCGGCACCGTGCCGCACGCGCTCAGCTGGATCCTCATCGAGGCGTGCAACAACATCCTCCGCCACGGCGACGCGACCCAGCCGTGCACGATCTTCATCACCAGCAGCCCGACGACGCTCGACCTCGCCGTGATCAACAGCGTCTCGGGACCCCACCTCTCGCTGCGCCCCGGACGGCTTGGCATCATCGGCATGCAGGAACGCGCGATCGCCGCCGGCGGCAACCTGACCGTGTCTCCGCACGAGGACAAGTGGATCGTGAAGGCCAACTTCCCGGTCCGTAGCTTCAACATGGTGGGGGATCGCCAGTGAACGACATCACGGTGCTGGTCGTCGACGACGACCACTTCGTCCAGCAGATGCTGGCCAACCTGTTGACCCGCGCCCCGAACATGTCGTGCGTCGGATGCTGCTCCAACGGCGCCGACGCGATCCGGTTCGTCGCCGAGCACGACGTGGACATCGTGATCATGGACGTACGGATGCCCGTCATGGACGGCATCGAGGCGACGCGCCAGATCTGCGCGCTCAAGCCCGACACCAAGATCATCGTGTGGACGTCCTTCGAGTACGACGAGGCCGTCTCCGTCGCCATGCGCTACGGCGCGAGCGGCTTCCTCCTCAAGAACTGCGACATCCAGTCGCTGATGAGCACCATCACCGCCGTCCACCACGGCATGACCGTGATGGCGCCGGGCCCGATGGAAGAGTGGCGTACGGGCGAGCCGCCGGACCTCGAGGGGCTCGAGTTCTCCGACCGCGACAAGGACGTTCTCGCCCTGACGTGCCAGGGCATGACGAACGCCGAGATTGGCCGAGAGCTCCACCTGTCCGAGTCCAGCGTCAAGGTCCAGGTCTCGCTGCTGATGCGCAAGCTGGGCACCGCCAACCGCGTACGTCTCGTCCTCAAGGCCCACAGCCTCGGCCTCGACCACCGCTGACGAGCCGTCAGTCGGGTCCGCCTACGAGGGGTTGGCTCAGAGAGCGCCCCGGGCGGCGTCTCCGGTCGGGATCGGCTGGAGGCGGTCGACCTTCGTGGGCTTGGCGAGCAGGCCGGCCAGATCCTTGTTGAGGAGGACCACCGCCTCGCCCGCGCCGTGCGCGTCCAGCAGCTCCGCCGACTCCCACTTCTCGATCATGACGATGCTCCCGTCCGGAGCGTCGTGGATCGCGTACAGCAGGCAGCCGGGCTCGGCGTGCACGGCGGTGATGCCGGGCTCCATCGCGGCGACGACAGCGTCGCGAGCCCCCTCGACGGGGTAGAAGACGGCGGTGACGACGATGGGATCAGTGGCGTTCGTGGATGCGGTCACCAGGCGACGCTACACGGGCGTGCGCCCCGACCGGTGACGCCGTGCCCTCATCAGCGGGCAGGCCAATCGTCCAGACGCTGACCGGCTGCGGCCGATACTTGGCCCGTCAGCGTCTGAGACCGCCGCGTGCACCAGGCGGATCGCAAGGCAAATGGGGCCCGAACGCGCATACACTCCGGCCGTCCGAGCGCGAGGGGGATTGCGATGCCGTCGGTCCTTGTGGCAAGTGGGTTGGTGCTGGTGCTGGCCGTCCCGTACATCTGGCACGCGGTACGGCTGCGTGGCTGGGCACGGTGGCGTACCGCCGTGCATCTGGTCTCCTGTGCCGTGCTGTGGTGGTGTCTCGTGGGAACGCCGGCTCAGTGTCGGCTGACCGAGGGGTCATGGGGCGTGGTCGGGGTGGCCCTCGCGGACGTGTTCGTGGGCTTCGGCTTCGTCGTCGCGGCTCCCATCCGCTTGCTCGAGGAGTCTCGTGGTCGCTCCGTGCGCTGGGTACGTCACCCGCTGGTCCAGCTGCTGAGCTTCCCCCTCGTGAGCGCGGTGCTGAATGGCGTCCTGCTCGTCGCGGCGTTCACCTCGTCCTGGTTCGCTCGGGCCCGCAGCGACGAGCTCGCCTGGATGACCCTTGTCGGCGCATGTACGGTCGGCGGCTTCGTCGCGAACCTGCAGATCCTCTCCCCGGACCTGGTCCCCGCCTGGATGAACCCGGGATTGCGCATGGCCCTGTCGCTCGTCGACGGGCTGCTGGACGAGCTCCCGGGGATCGTCATCATGGTCAGCGTGAACCCGGTGTGGGGCGGCATCCTGTGGGGCGCCGCCCAACCCGTGGTGCTGCCGATGATGGGGCTGATCATCGTCGACTGGATCCGCCACGACCGGTTGGTAGCCCGCGAGGTCGACGCGGAGCTGGACTCCGTCGAGGCATCCGGTGGGAGCACGAGCACCCCGTGGTGGCTCACGGAGACGGGTCGGTCGGAACCCGCCTCGGATGAAGGCCCGCGGCCCGTCAGCCCTTGAGCCCGCGGTGACGGGAGTCGACCGTACGGCCAGTCAGCGAGCCATGGCCGTACGCACGTCATGTCCCCGATTCCCTCTTCTGATGAGAACACCGAGACGAAATTGTCAGTGCGTACGTTTACTGTGGCCATATGACGACAGGACAGGTGGCTCAGCCGCTCCCGGGGACGCTTCCCGGTGAGATCGCCGAGCTGCGCGCCCGGTTGCTCGCGCTGGACCTGGAGGTCGCCCACGCGGAGATCTACTCCGCCCTGCGAGGGCTGTCGGACCTGTCGAACACCATCAACGCCGTGCAGGCCCGGCTGATCTGCGCGGCCGACGCATCCCAGAGCGCGGCCGACGACGCGGCAGAGGTGCCTCAGGACCGTCGCCGGGGGATCACCGGCCGCGTCTCGTCGGCGCTGCGCGAGTCTCCGCGGGCGTCGCAGATCGCGATCGGCGTCGCCAAGACCTTGGTCAAAGAGATGCCCCACACGCTCGCGGCGCTGACGGCCGGCGTCCTGACGCCGTACCGGGCTCGGCTTCTGGTCTCCGAGACCGCCTGCCTCACCTTGGCGGACCGCCACACGGTGGACCGACAGGTCTGCGCGGACCAGCGGAGCCTGGAAGGACTCGGCAACCACAAGCTCGCCGCCAGGGCGCGCAGGATCGCGTACGCGCTCGACCCGGCCTCCGCCGTGCGCCGGGCCGCAAAGGCCGAGACCGAGCGATACGTCTCGCTGCGACCCGCGCCCGACTGCATGACCTGGCTCACCGCACTGCTCCCGGTCGCTCAAGGAGTGGCGTGCTACGCGGCGCTCAAAGCCGCCGCGACCACCGGCATCGCCGTCGGCGACGGTCGCAACGCTGGCCAGCTGATGGCCGACACCCTCGTCACCCGGATCACCGGCCAGGCGACCGCGGACGCGGTCCCGATCGGCCTCCACCTCGTGATGACCGACGCTGGTCTGTTGAGCGGCGACTGCGAGCCGGGCCGGATCGTCGGCCACGGCCCCGTCCCCGCCGTGATCGCCCGGCGCCTCGTCACCGTTGCGCCGGCCGTCGCGTCCTGGGTCAAGCGTCTGTACGAGTCCCCCACCGGCCTCGTCGCCACCGAGTCCCGCTCCCGCTGCTTCCCCGACGGCCTCGCCGAGCTCATCACCATCCGCGACGACACCTGCGCCACCCCCTGGTGCGACGCCCCCATCCGCCACATCGACCACATCACCCCCTGGACCGCCGGAGGTCGAACCACCCTCGACAACGGCCAAGGCCTCTGCGCCCAGTGCAACCTGGACAAGCAGGACCGATCCGTTCAACCCCAGGCCACCGAGATCGAAGTTCCCACGCGAGGACAACCACGGGCTCCTACCATGGCGCCGGCCGAGCGCGCGCCAGCAGCGTGACCCGAACTAATCGGGCGCGCCTGCAGCGCCGTGGTGCTCGCCGCCGTCGCCTAGAGGTAGCGCCGAACCGTCTCTCGGAGGTCCTCCGCGTGGTTGTAGATCTCCTCGACCGAGCCCAACGGTTCGCGGCGCTCGTTCTTGTCGGCATCGAACAGGCCGAGGTACCGCTGCTTGCCGTTGAAGTGGAGCCTGCACACCGGCTTGCGGTTGTTGTCGTCGACGAGGATGCCGAAGTACGACTTCTGATCGCGCGAGACGACCCGAGAGAACGGGAGCTCGCTGGCCACGATTGCCCGGACAATGTGGAAGCCTTCGATCTCCTCAAGGGTCGTCTCGATCCCATCATCAACCTCGAGGGTTGAACCGGATGGGCTGGCCGGCGCTTCTTGTGGTGCCGCTCCCACGGCGGGGGCCGCGCCACCAAGGGCCGACTTAAGTCGACTGTTCACGCTGTCGTTGATGAACTGGGTCAGCGCCTTTGCTGTGAGTCGCGTGAACAGCTCGCGTACCTTGAGGGTGAACATGCCTTCATAGAAGGACCCAGCGAGCAGTCGGACCAGCTCTTCGCTCGGATTCTCGAACTGCTGCGCGATCGCTCGCTTGAGGGCGCTGACGTTCTTCAACTCCTCAGCGGCCAGAAGAACTGAATCGAGGTCGAAGGTGTCCTTCGTGAGCTTCTTCAGGTCGGCAAGGATGTACGGATCGATGTCGAGCAGATCCAGTCGTAGGAACGGCCTGTCGTCCATGATGTTCGGCTTGTCGAGGTCCGTGTAGAAGTTCCACTCGCGGCCGTTGGTGAGCACGCCGATGCGAGCGTTGGAGACGTGGAAGTACCTGACCAGTTGACTGGCATGCACCAAATTCAAAGGCTCGCCGATCTTCTTCGCCTCGATGAGCATCTGGACCTGGCCGTCGCGCAAGACCGCGAAGTCGATCTTCTCGCCCTTCTTGATGCCCACGTCGGCGATGAACTCCGGCACGACCTCCTGCGGGTTGAAGACGTCGTAGCCGAGAACCCTGCTGACGAATGGCATCACGATTGCCGTCTTGGTCGCTTCCTCAGTCGTCAACGAGTCGGCGTAGTCCCGAACCTTCGCAGCGATGTCGGCGAGTGCATCCTCGAATGCCATTCCAAGCCCTTCTGTCGGATATCGGCATTCTGGCATGAGCCGTCCCCGCGTTCCCACGAATCTAGGATTCCCCCATGAGGGGTGATGAGGAGCGGGTGATCCAAGGCTGAGGCGAAGGGCCGAACGGCTGCGGTTGGGCTGGACGTAGACACCATGTTCGGCCAGTTGCTGCGACGAATGCCTCGGGAGCAGCCTGGCCCTGAGACCCGGTTCGCCGTGGTCGTGCCCCTTGAGGCGCGTACTGCCGTTCAGCGAGTGCCCAATTGGCTCATGCGCGAGCTGAGAATCGGCCTCTATCTCGTCGACCTCGACGGGTCTGTGACGAAGAACTGACGCGATCCGTGGGCCGGGCGTTGTCCTGACCCCATGACGTCAGCCCTTACGCCTGCTGCATATCCACGAACCGGGACAGGTGCCCCTGGAAGGCGGCGGTGATGGTCTTCGTCTCGCCGTTGCGGTGCTTGGCGACGATGAAGTCTGCTTCGCCGGGGCGCTCGTCCTTGTTGTAGGCGTCCTCGCGGTGCAACAGGATCACCATGTCGGCGTCCTGTTCCAGGGAGCCAGACTCGCGGAGGTCGGAGAGCATCGGCTTCTTGTCGGTGCGCTGCTCGGAACCTCGGTTGAGCTGCGAGATCGCGATCACGGGGATCTCGAGCTCCTTGGCGAGCAGCTTGATCTGCCGGGAGAACTCGGAGACCTCGACCTGACGGTTCTCGACCTTCTTGCCGCTGCTCATCAACTGCAGGTAGTCGATGATGACGAGCTTGAGGTCGTACCGCTGCTTCATCCGCCGCGCCTTGGCCCGAATCTCCATCATCGTGAGGTTCGGGGAGTCATCGATGTACAGCGGGGCGGACTCGATGCGGCCGGTCACCTTCGCGAGCCGCTCCCAGTCCTCGTCGGAGAGCTTGCCCGTGCGCAGCGAGTGCAGCTTCAACCCGCCCTCGGCGCTCAGCAGTCGCGTCATGATCTCCGACGCGCTCATCTCCAAGGAGAAGATCGCCGTGGTCTGCTTGTGCTTGATCGCCGCCGACCGGGCGAAGTCGAGCGCCAGCGTCGACTTACCGATCGCAGGACGCGCGGCGATGATGATCATCTGCCCCGGGTGCAGACCGTTGGTCAGCTCGTCGAACTCCGCGAAGCCCGTCGGTACGCCCGCGAGTCGGCCACCGCGCGACGCGATCGCCTCGAGCTCGTTCCAGGTCGGCTCGATCAGCTCCGACAGCGGCTTGTAGTCCTCGCTCGTCTTGCCGTCGGCGACGTCGTAGATCGTCTGCTGCGCCAGGTCGACGATGTCGGCCACCTCGCCGGTCGCCTCGTAGCCCATCTGCGCGATCCGGATCGACGCCTCGACCAGACGCCGCAGGATCGCCTTCTCGCGCACCAGCTCGGCGTAGTAGCTCGCGTTCGCCGCGATCGCCACGCTCGACAGCAGGTCGTGGAGGTAGACATGCCCCCCGACCTTCGCGATCTCGCCGCGCCGGGTCAGCTCGGCCGCCACGGTGATCGGGTCAGCGGGCTCGCCCTTGCCGTACAGATCCAGGATCGCGTCGTAGATCAGCTCGTGCGCCGGCCGGTAGAAGTCGCGACCCTTCACGACCTCGACCACGTTCGCGATGGCGTCCTTGCTCATCATCATCGCGCCCAGCACTGACTGCTCTGCCGGTACGTCCTGCGGTGGGGTGCGATCGGTCTGCGCGAAATCGCGCACCTCGGCCAAGCTCATGCCCCACACCCCCTTCTTCGCACGGACGGTCCCAACGACTGTCACGCTAGGCACGAGCACTGACAGTTTCTTCGAGCCTCCGCGGCCCCCCGATCCGAGTGACAACGTAGACACCTGGAGCCCGACACGCCGAAGGAACGTGACCAAGTTATCCACAGGCCCTCGATGACTCTGTGGATTGTCTGGGGACGCTTCTTGAGGTTCCGCCGAAACCAGCCACTCCGGGAGCCCTCGGACCTGGGGAGAACCTGTGGAGATCATCTCAGGAGTTCCACAGAATCACCGTTGACTAGGGGTTTTGCTGATCCCAGTCAGTGGACGAGAGTTGCTTTTCGTCCACAGGCACCTGGTCCCACGACACGCCGGACCCGACTGGACACCGCTTCGAGACGTGCGCTATGTGAGCCCGTACCAGCCCTGTTGTCCACACTCTGCACCACCCTCTGTGAATGACAGAACCCCTAGTCAGGGCACGGACTCAGGGCCATCAGAACGACATCGACCCCACCCTGGGAACACATACCTGGTAAGGGTATAGTTGCGCCATGGCGACAACGACCCCCAAGTACCGCGACGACGCGGCCAAGACGGCCTACCTCAACCGTCTGCGGAGGATCGAAGGGCAGATCCGCGGCCTGGAGAAGATGATCGACGACGACAAGTACTGCATCGACGTCCTCACTCAGGTATCGGCCGCGACGAAGGCGCTCGAGTCGTTCGCCCTCGCCCTGCTCGACGACCACCTCGGCAGCTGCGTCAAGGATGCGGTTCGCACGGGGGGCAACGTGGCCGACGAGAAGATCAAGGAAGCGAGCCAGGCGATCGCCCGCCTGGTCCGGTGACCACCCACGCACAGAACATCACTGCTCAAGGAGTTCCCATGGAGTCCAGCTACACCGTCACCGGCATGACCTGCGGCCACTGCGTCGCCCACGTGACCGAGGAAGTCTCAGGCCTGGCCGGCGTCAGCGACGTACAGGTCACCCTCGAGGGCGGCCGCATGGTCGTCACCTCCGATGCGCCCGTCGACTTCGCCGCCATCAAGGACGCCGTGTCCGAGGCCGGGTCGTACGAGGTCGTCCCGGCCTGAGTCCGTACATGACGCCGCCTACCGACACCCTTCGAGACGCAGGGGGACTCCGTCCCGCTGCTCCTCAGGGACCCGATTCTCGAGACGCCCGGGACTCCATCGTCCTGGACGTACAGGGCATGACCTGCGCCTCGTGCGCGGCACGCATCGAGAAGAAGCTCGGCAAGCTGCCGGGGGTGTCGGTGAGCGTCAACTACGCCACCAACAAGGCACTGGTGCTCGCGCCGTCAGGCATCACGAGCGCCGACCTGATCAAGACCGTCGAGGCTGCCGGCTACGGCGCGAGCCTGCCCGAGCCGGACGCCCCGCCGCCCCCCGACCCCGCCGAGCTGCTCAAGCGGCGGGTGATCGTGGCCGCCGTCCTCGCCGTGCCCGTCATCGCGCTCGGCATGATCCCCGCGCTCCAGTTCAGCGGCTGGCAGTGGGTTGCCCTCGCCCTCGCGACACCGGTCGTCACCTGGGCGGCCTGGCCGTTCCACCGCTCGGCGCTGGTCAACCTGCGCCACGGTGCGACGACGATGGACACCCTGGTCAGCCTGGGAACGACCGCCGCGTACCTGCAATCCGTGTATGCGCTCGTCTGGAGCCTGACGCAGCCCGCCATGCCCGGCATGGACATGGGCCCGGAGGTCTACTTCGAGGCGTCCGTCGGCATCGTGACGTTCATCCTGCTGGGCCGCTACCTCGAGGCCCGCGCCCGACGCTCGGCCGGGTCGGCGCTGGAGGCGCTACTCAACGAGGGCGCGAAACAGGCCACGCTTCTGCGCGACGGCCAGGAGGTGCTCGTCCCCGCGGAGATGATCGCGGTGGGCGACCTCATCGTCGTACGTCCCGGCGAGAAGATCGCCGCCGACGGCGTCGTCACGGACGGGTTGTCGGCCATCGACGCCTCTCTGGTTACCGGCGAGTCCGTACCGGTGGACGTCTCCCCCGGCTCGGCAGTCGTCGGCGGCACCGTCAACACGACCGGCCGCCTCCTCGTACAGGCCATGCGCGTCGGCGCGGACACCCAGCTCGCGCAGATGGCACGCCTCGTGGAACAGGCCCAGACCGGGAAGGCCGCCGTCCAGCGCCTGGCCGACCGCGTCTCGGGCGTCTTCGTGCCGGTCGTCATCGTCATCGCACTGGTCACCGGCATCGTCTGGGCTCTCACCGGCGCGAGCGTCGACGCGGCCATCACCACCGCCGTCGCGGTGCTGATCATCGCCTGCCCGTGCGCGCTGGGCCTCGCCACGCCGACCGCGCTCCTCGTCGGCACAGGCCGTGGCGCCGAGCTCGGCATCCTCATCAGCGGCCCCGAGATCCTCGAGTCCACGCGCCTGGTCGACACTATCGTGCTCGACAAGACAGGCACGCTGACGACCGGCGCGATGAGCGTCGCCGAGGTCGTGCCGGTCGACGGTACGGACGCGGGCCTGCTCCGCGACATCGTCGCCGCCGCCGAGTCCGGCTCCGAGCACCCCATCGGCCGCGCCGTGGCCGCGTTGGGATCACCCCTTGTCAGTACGGACTTCGCCGCTGTTCCCGGACGCGGCGTGACGGCCACCATCGACGGCCACTCCGTACAGGCGGGGTCCGTCGCGCTGCTGGCCGACCACGGCGTCACACTCCCCGACGCGCTCACCGAGGCCGTCGCGGCGCAGTCGCAGGCTGGCCGGTCCGTGGTGCTCGTCGCCTGGGACGGCCAGGCCCGCGGGCTGGTGTCCGTCGCCGACACCGCCAAGCCGACGTCAGCGGAAGCGGTCGCCGCGTACCGCTCGCTCGGCCTCCGCCCGATCCTGCTGTCAGGCGACACCGCCGCCGCGGCCGGACACCTGGCTGCCGAGCTGGGCATCACCGACGTCGTGGCCGGCGTCACACCGGCCGGCAAGGTGGACACCATCCGTACGTTGCAGGCCGAGGGCGCCACCGTCGCCATGGTCGGCGACGGCGTCAACGACGCGGCCGCGCTCGCGCAGGCGGACCTGGGCATCGCGATGGGCAGCGGTACGGACGCGGCGATCGCCGCCGGCGACCTCACCCTGATGGGCAGTGACCCGCTCCACGCGGCCGACGCGATCCGGCTGTCGCGCTCCACGCTGCGCACGATCAAGGGCAACCTGTTCTGGGCCTTCGCCTACAACGTCGCCGCCATTCCGATCGCCGCCGCAGGGCTCCTCAACCCGATGATCGCCGGCGCCGCGATGGCGTTCAGCTCCGTCTTCGTCGTCACCAACTCTCTGCGGCTGCGCCGTTTCAAGGCCTCCACCGCCGCCTGAGACTTCGATGAGAGGTTGGCCGCCGGCTCCGCACCGTACCTACCCTGGTCGGGCCGGTCCGACGCAAAGGAACCTCCATGCACAAGCTGCTGCCCGCCCTCGTGGGCCTCGGCGTGCTCGCGAGCGGCGTGGGCCTGGCCAACGCGGACTGGAACGCCACCCCAGCCCCTGATCTGACGGCCGTACCGATCAGCACGACGTACGAGACCCCGCTCACCCTCTCCCGTGACGCCGGCGTCTCGCGCGACGCGGCGGTGGTCGAGATCCGTACGGTCACCCGCCTCGCCGACGTTCCCTTCCCCATCACGAACCAGCCTGACGCAGCTCTCCCGAGCGGGCAGACCAAGATCCTCACGGCTGGCGTCGCCGGCAAGGCCACGGAGACCTGGATCCAGCGGTTCACGGACGGCGTGATCACCGGCGAGGTACGGATCTCGTCGACGATCACCGTCGCCCCGCAGGCCCAGATCGTCGCCGTCGGCACCAAGGCGACCCCGAAGCCCAGCGCTACGCCCACAGCCACACCGACCAAGGCCGCAACGACCGCCAAGGCCACCGCCGCGCCCCCACCGCCGAAGACGACCACCGCGCAGGCGCCCCCACCGATCGCGACGACCCCGGCGGGCGACACCTGCGGCGCGTCGTACTACTACACCGGGACGACGACGGCCAACGGCGAGGCGTTCAACCCCGACGGCCTCACCGCTGCCAGCAAGACGCTGAGGTTCAACACGATGGTGAAGGTGACGAACCTCGCCAACGGCAAGTCCGTCGTGGTGCGCATCAACGACCGCGGCCCGTACGTCACCGGCCGCTGCCTCGACCTCGCGCGCGGCGCCTTCAGCCAGATCGCCTCATTGAGCACCGGCGTCATCATGGTCAGCTGGCAGGTCGTCTAGCGCTCGGCAGTGCCTGGTAGCTGCACCCGCGAGCCGGTGCGGTTGAAGATCGCCAACACCTCCAGCGGCTCGTTACCCAGGGCCGCGACGCCGTGCGGGATGCGTGCATCGAACTCGGCGGACTGCCCCGCCTCGACCACAAGGTCGCGGCCACCGAGGATCACCCGAGCGGTGCCGCGCAGGACGTAGACCCATCCGGAGCCGTCGTGGCTGCGGGTCTGGACAGGACCGGACGAGGGGGCGACGGTCATCTTGAGGGTCAGCACTGGGGCCGTCTCAGGAGAGAGGTACTCGACCGTGACGTTCCCGAAGCGCTGGGTCCGGGCGTGGACGCGGGGGTCCGGCGCGTTCCACATGAGCAGATCATCGAGGCTGATCCTCAAGGCCCGGGTGACGGGGATGAGGAGTTCGAGGTTCGGCGCCCGCTTGCCCGCTTCCAGCCGCGAGAGGGTCGAGGAGGAGATGCCTGTGGTCTGCGCCAATGCCTCCAGCGTGAGGTTCCGCTTCAGCCGGGCGGCTCGCAGGCGCGGCCCGACCTCACGCAGGACGACGCGCGTGAGGTCGGGATCAAGCCGCTGAGAATCCGCCATGGTTCCCTGCTACCCCGCCCCGTTGGCGGAGTCCCCGCTCGCACGGTCGCGGACGCGACGCAGGTGCAGCACGTGATCGCTGCGGATGCCCGGCTGCCCCTCGGGTCCGGGAACGTCGCTCACCACGGTGGCCGACGTCACGATCTCCCAGCCACCCGGCGTCAGGCACAGAGCCGCGAGGGTCTCCTCCGGCGTCGGCAACGTGAGTTCGGCGGGCGGTTCGTCCATCCACGACGGCATCCCCTGGTGGGAGACGACGAGCAGGTGGCCGCCAGGAGCGACGGCGCGCGCCGCGCGGCCCAGGATGCCCTCCCGCTCACCGGGGACCGCGACGGGGGAATGCAAGAACTGCGCGGATACGAGGCCGTACGTCCCCTCAGGGAAGCTGCTCGCCAGGTCGTGCTGCTCGAACCGGACACGTCCTGGCTGAGCCAGGCGCGCTGCGGACTCGCCCGCCCGCCCCACGGCCGTGGCTGAGACGTCCACACCGAGCACGCTCCACCCGTGGTCGGCGAGCCAGAGCGCGTCCGATCCTTCACCGCACCCGAGATCGAGAGCCGTGCCCGGCTCCAGGGCACCAACCTCAGCCACGAGCCAGCTCCCGACGGCGCTGTGCTCGCCCCCGGTGTGCTGTGCGTAGAAGTCGTCCCAGAACTGCTGAGCAGAGCGGTTCGGGTCGGTCCGCACCTCGTCCCAGAACCCAGGTACGGGCTGGAGGCCGTTGTCCTCTTCGGTCATGATCAGCCTCGGTTCGCGGTCTGAACGGACGCGGCGATCTGCTCCAGTCCATCGATGATGCCGACGCCACTGCCTTGTGCGAGATCTTCGTTCGCTCCGTAGACGCGTCCCTGGTGAACCGCCGTCAGCTGAGGCAGCGCCGTGGCGAGTTCCGCGATCGCCGCACGCTCGTCGCCGACATAGTTCACGAAGACGATGTCCGGCGTCATCGCGAGCGCCTGCTCGGTGTTGAGCTCGGCGAACGGGGTCGGGAGGTCAGCGAACTGGTTGCGCAGCCCGAGAGCCTCGGCGTATGCCGCGGCCGGGTAGCCGCCGATCGCGTACACCTTGCCACCGACGACCTTGAGGAAGGCGACAGTGGCTGTGCTGCCGTTCAGCGACGCCTTCGCGGCGGCCACCCGCTGGCGCAGTTGGTCATTCAGCTCGGTGGCTCGCGCGGCGACACCGAAGATCGCGCCGAGGTTCGAGACGTCGGTGTAGACCGTCTCGATGCTCCGGTTGCTCGACGGTGCGGCGCAGTAGCCGCCCATCACGTACGCATTGGCACCGATGCCGGCGAGGTCGCTGTAGGACAGCGTGCCCTGCCCGACCAGTTGCGCCTCGTTGAACGACAGGAAGAGGTCAGGCTTTGCGGCGATCACCGGCTCTCGGGCCGGGATCACGGCCGGGGAGACGACCGTGACACCTGCGGGCAGGCTCGCTGGAGGCTTTCCCTGGTCGTCCGGGCCGAGGACCACACCGGTGACGGCGCTACCCACGCCGAGCGCAGTGAGGGTCTTCAGCGTGCGGTAGTTGCCGAGGACGACCCTCGAGGGAGCCTTCGCGTAGGTGAAGTCCTTCCCACACGATGCGACGACCATCGGGTAGCCGCCGGCCCCGGCCGGAGGAGATGACTGCGGTGTGTCGGCACGAACGCTCGTGGAGCAGCCTGCCAGCAGAGAGCCTGCGGCGAGCAGCGCGGCGGCGCCGAGGAGGTGGGTGCGGAGTGCGGTCATGATGTGCTTCCTGTCTCATGGCGCGGCCCGAGATGGACCGCGCGGGTTCCGGTGAGGGGGTTTGTCGTGATCGCGGCGGCGACGCCGAACACGGCGCCGATCCGCTCAGGGGTCAGCACGTCGTCCGGTGTTCCCGAGGCGACGAGGCGACCCGCATCGAGCAGGTGCAGCTCGTCGCAGTACGTGGCAGCGAGGTTCAGGTCGTGCAACGCCGCCACAACCGTGACGCGGAGGCGGCGGAACAAGGCCAGCAGGTCATGCTGCGCGGCGAGGTCCAAGTGGTTGGTCGGCTCGTCCAGCAGGACGACCGGAGTCGCCTGGGCGAGGGTGCGGGCGGCGAGCACGCGCTGTCGTTGGCCACCGGAGAGCGTGTCGATGCGGCGGTCGGCGAACTCCACCGCGCCGGCCCGGCGCAGCGCCTCACCCACCGGGTCACCAGGCGTGTCGTCGGCGCCCAGCAGCCGACGGTGCGGGAGCCGGCCGGTCTCCACCACCTGCCGGACGGTGTAGCGGGCGTCGGTGCCGTCGTCTTGCGTCAGCACTCCGATCCGACGAGCCACCTCCCGCGTCGGTAGAGCTGCCACGTCGGCGCCGTCGACGAGCACTGCTCCCCGTTCGGGGGCGAGGGCGTGCCACAGCGCGCGCAGCAGCGTCGACTTACCCGAACCGTTCGGTCCGAGCAGCCCCACCATGGCCCCGTCGGGCACGGACAGAGCAACCTCGGTCAGGACGTTCTGTCCGCCCAAGCGGACCGTGATGCCGTTCACGTCCAGGCTCATGCGGGCGCTCCGCGGTCGTCTCGGGCCAGTTGAGCGATGAACATCGGCGCGCCCACGGCCGCCGTGACGATTCCAATGGGCAGCTCCACGGGCGCCAGGAGGGTGCGCGCCAGGATGTCGGCGGCGGGAAGGAACGTCGCGCCCAGGAGCAGGCTCGCGAGGAGCAGGCGCCGGTGTGCCGGACCTACCACGAGCCGAGCGACATGCGGCACTACCAGACCGACGAAGCCGATCCCACCGGCGACGGCGACCACGCTCGCCGTCACGAGCGCGGCGATCACCATGAGCTCGGCTTGGAAGCGTCCCACCGGCACCCCTTGGGAGCGCGCGAGTTCAGGACCGGCGGCAAGCGCGTCCAGCCACGGGGCGCGGAGCAGCAGCCACCCGCTGCCGAGTGCCACGACGGCCGTCAGCAACGGCAGCGCCATCCAGCCGACCCCGGCAATCGAGCCGAGTGTCCAGAACAGCGCGCGCTGCAACTGCGCTGGAGTCGCTCTGATCTGGAGAAAGTACGTTGCCGCCGAAAGCAAGTAGCCGATGGCGACTCCGGACAGGATCACCCGGCCGGGTGCCCACCCTTGACCCCGTCGGGCCAGCGCGACGATCCCTACGAAAGCGAGCAACGCCCCCGCGAACGCGGCGCCCGCCACGCCCAGCGAGCCGATCCCGGTCCCCAGCACGATCGCCGTGACTGCGCCCAGGCTGGCGCCCGGCGTCACACCGATCACGTACGGGTCGCCCAGGGGATTGCGCACCACTGCCTGGATCACGACGCCTGCGATGGCGAGCGCCGCGCCCACGATCACTCCGGCCAGGACCCGCGGAACGCGGACGTCCCACACGATCCGCTCCTGCACATCGTTCGCCACCGACGAGACGCCAAGGAGGCGGGAGGCGACGATCCGGGCCACGGTGCCAGGATCAACGAACACCTGCCCTATGAGCACTCCCGCCAGCGCGACCAGGACGAGCATGACCCCCGCGGCGATCCACCTCCCCGCGCGGTGCCGGGCGCGGGACAGCGAGCCAGGTGCCTGGCGCGACCGCGCAGCGACCAGTGTCATCCGCCCTCCCGGTTCACGTTTTCGATAATCATTCTCAATAACGAGAGGGACGTTACGCGACCCGCGGCGAGGAAGGGGAATCGCGATGCCGAAACGGCACGGCGGCGGTCACGGGGGGGGTCGGGCACGGTCGTCCAGGTGCGTACGGTCGTCGGCTAGCCTGCAGGGGAGTCGAAAGGACCCCCATGACGCACCGCATCCCCACACGTACCCTCGGCACGGCCTCGCCCCTGGAGGTGTCCAGCCTGGGGCTGGGCTGCATGGGGATGAGCGAGTTCTACGGCGCCCCCGACGAAGCCTCTGGCCTGGCCACGATCCAGCGGGCGCTGGACCTGGGCGTCACCTTCCTGGACACCGCCGACATGTACGGCCCGTTCACCAACGAACGCCTCGTGGGCCGCGCGATCGCCGGTCGACGCGACGAGGTGCAGCTGGCCACCAAGTTCGGTAACGAGCGCCTCGCCGACGGCACCTCGCTGGGAGTCAACGGCCGACCGGAGTACGTCCGCGCCGCGTGCGACGCTTCGCTGCAGCGTCTGGGCGTCGACGTGATCGACCTCTACTACCAGCACCGCGTCGACAAGACCGTGCCGATCGAGGAGACCGTCGGAGCGATGTCCGAGCTCGTCGCGGCGGGCAAGGTGCGGCATCTCGGTCTCTCCGAGGCGTCGCCGGCCACGATTCGCCGCGCCCACGCCGTGCACCCGATCACCGCGCTGCAGACGGAGTACTCGCTGTTCACGCGCGACCTCGAAGACGAGATTCTGCCGACGCTGCGCGAGCTGGGCATCGGCCTGGTGCCGTACTCCCCGCTCGGCCGCGGCATCCTCACCGGCGCCCTGCAGGTCTCCAGCGAGCTCGACGCCCGCGGCAGTGCGTACTTCCCGCGCTACTCGGGCGACAACCTCGAGGCCAACCTGCGCCTGGTCGCCGCTGTGACGGCGATCGCCGAGAGCAAGGGCTGCACGCCCGGCCAGCTCGCGCTGGCGTGGGTGCTCGCGCAGGGAGACGACGTCGCGCCGATCCCCGGGACGAAGCGCATCGCGTACCTCGAGGAGAACGTCGGTGCCGTCGCCGTCCAGCTCACCGCCGAGGATCTGAAGGCGCTCACCGACGCGGTCCCACGCGACGCCGTCCAGGGCGCGCGCTACGGCAACCTGTCGAACATCGACAGCTGAGGGGTCAGGCGACCGGCATGCCCCTGCGTCGGTAGCCGACGTACGCGACGGCCAGCAACGCCACGGTGATCGCCGTCAGGATGATCTCCGGGGGCCAGGACATCGCCTCGACCGGGACCTTCGGCGTGTGCGCGAACGGGGAGATCTTCAGCACCCAGTCCGGCAGGCCCATGATCGCGCCGAGCTCGCCGACCGCGACCACTCCGCCCAGCAGGGCCCACCCCAGCCAGTCGAACCGGGGCAGCCACGCCGCCGCGCCCGCGGCGAGCGCGATCATCACCCAGGCGGCCGGCAGGTGAGCCAAGGCCGGCAGCGCCTCGCGCCAGAAGCCCGAGGAGCCGCTGCGGTGCGAGGCGGCCATCGCGAGGCCGATCGACGCCATCAGCACGACGCTCCCGACGTACGCCACGACAAGGTGCGATGCGAGGAACCGGCCGCGGGTGACGGGAGTGGCGAGTACGGACTCGAGGTGGCCCTCTGACTCCTCGGACCGGATCCTCATCACGGCCGAGACGCCGTAGGCGGCGACCGCGAGCGTGCCCATGCTCGCGACGAGGGTGAGGTAGATGTCGTTGAACCCGCCCACGCCGCCGAGCTTCGTGAGCAGGTCGGCCGCCGGCCCGGACATCAGGCCACCGATCGTGTCGATGATCGAGCCGAAGACGACGCCCATGAGCACGTACATCACCAGCCAGCCGATGAACGCGGGCCGCTGCAGCCTCCAGGCCAAGCCCAGGGGCGTGCCGATCCTGCCATGCGGCCGCCCCACACGGTCGGGCAGCAGCCCGGCGCCGAGGTCACGCCGGCCTTGCAGCCAGCCGGCGATCCCGAGCGTGACCGCGAAGAACACGACCGGGATCACGAGCGGCCACGGCCGGTCGCCGTCGTAGTAGCGCACCTGCTGCGCCCAGCCCAGCGGGCTGAACCAGCTCAGCACGCGCGCGGGCCGGTCCCAGGAGACGTCGCCGATCATGCGCACCACGAACGAGGCGCCGAGCGCACCGAAGATCCAGGCGCCACACGCCCGGTAGCTGCTGGAGACCTGGACGGCGATGGCGGTCAGCCCCGTGAACGCGAGGCCCACACCGACCTGCGCGAGCCCGAAGAGGATCGACCCGGCAACCGGGAAGCTGCCGGCAACGAGCGCCGGGATCGTCACGACGCCGGAGACCACCGAGGTGAGGACGGCAAGGAGTACGGCCGCGCCGAGTGGTGCGAGCCGTCCGACAGGCGTCGCGCCGAGAAGCTCGAAGCGTCCGGACTCCTCCTCGCCGCGGGTGTGGCGACGGACGACGGCGATGACGAGGAACGCCAGCACGAGGAAGTCGATCATGGCCAGCTTGTTCGCGCCGACGCCGCCGACCGACATCGTGTCGTACACATGCCCGTACATCGCCACCACGCCGGTGCTCGCGTTGCCGGCCTCGTTGGCGGCGACGAGCTCGCTGGTCGACGAGTACAGCGTCGGCATCGCGGCCGCCGAGTAGTAGCTGAGCAGCCACACCAGCACCAGGCAGACACCGATCATCACCCGGTCGCGCCGCCAGGCGAGGCGGAACAGGCCGCGCCAACCGGTCACCGGACACCGCTCTCGTACTGGCTGAGGAACAGCTGCTCCAGACTCGCCGGCTCGCTCGTGAGCGAGTCGACCCCCGCGGCGCTGAGCACGGTGATGGCCGCACCGAGGTGGTCCGCGTCGACCGAGAAGCTGACCTGGTTGCCCTCGTGGACGAGGCCGGTCACGCCCGGGAGCGCGTCCAGACCGACCACGGGCCCCCGTACGCCGGCGGTCACCGCCGTGGTGTGCATCGCGCGCATCTGGTCGAGCGTCGCCGACTCCACGATCACGCCCGCGCGGATGATGCTGATGCGGTCCGACAGCTTCTCGACCTCGGAGAGGATGTGACTGGACAGCAGGATCGTGCAGCCGGCCGTCTTGAGTTCGCGGGCGACCTCGGAGAAGGCGGCCTCCATCAGCGGGTCGAGCCCGGACGTCGGCTCGTCGAGCAGGAAGAGCTCGGCCCTCGACGCGAGAGCGGCCACCAGCGCGACCTTCTGCCGGTTGCCTTTGGAGTAGCTGCGGCACTTCTTCGTGGGGTCGAGCTCGAAGCGCTCGAGCAGCGCGGCCTGACGCGCCGGGTCGAGGTCGCCCCGCAGCCGACCGAGCATGTCGATGACCTCGCCGCCGGTGAGGTTGGGCCACAGGCTGACGTCACCAGGGACGTACGCGATCCGGCGGTGCAGCGTCTCGGTGTCCGTCCACGGATCCTGGCCGAGCAGCGACGCCGTGCCCCCGTCGGCCTTCAACAACCCCAGCAGGATGCGGATGGTCGTCGTCTTGCCGGCCCCGTTCGGTCCGAGGAAGCCGTGCACTTCACCCTGCTCGACCGACAGGTCGAGACCAGCCAGAGCCTGCGTACGACCGAAGGACTTCGTGAGTCCCTGAGTGCTGATGACGGTGGTCATGAACGGCAAACTACGCCTCGACTCAGACGCCGCGACGGCGACCCGGTGGCCGATGAAGATTCGCTTTCTCGCGCGCGACTCCGGATGACCGCACCCGCTGGATAGGCTGCAGGAGTGACCGACCCACTCCGGATCGCGCAGTTCACCGACAACTACGGCCCCGGTCGTAGTGGGATCCTCTACGCGGTCCAGCAGCTCGAAGGGGCGCTGCTGGAGGCCGGGCACGAGGTGATCGTGGTGGCGCCGGCCGCCAAAGGCCCGAATCCGTACCACGGACACCCCCGCCGTACAGAGGTGCGCCTGCCCAGCGTCCGGGTGCCCGGAATCCCGGCCCGGGTGGCGACGGGACGGCACGCCGAGGCGATGGTACGAGGCGTGGGCGAGCTGAAGCCGGACGTCATCCACGTCCACGGCCCGGGCATGATCGGCCTGATGGGCGTGGCGCTGGCTCGACGTACGGGCATCCCGCTGGTCGTCACCTGGCACACCGACTTCGCCGCGTACGTCGAGCACTACGCGCTGCTGTCCCCGGTCATGGGCGCCGCGTACCACGTGTGGCGGGTGGCCGCCGGCACGGGCGTCATCGACGAGGTGGAGGCGCGGCAGAGCGCGATGGCGTTCCGTCAGGCGGGTCGACAGCGCATGGTCGCTGACCTGCTCGGCGCCGGGAATGCCATGATCACCGCGGCCACCGTCGTGGTGACGCCGTCGCCGAAGACCGCCAGGCGCGTGCTCACGTGGACCCCGGACGTCGACATCCGCACGATCCCGAACGGTGTCGACCCGATCCCGATGGAGGGGCCCCCGATCGAGCCGTTCGCTGGGGTGCGCTTCCTGTACGTCGGCCGGATCGCCCCCGAGAAGGGCATCGGGGTGCTACTCGACGCCTATCGGATCGTCCGCAAGGCCGTGCCGAACACCGAGCTGATGGTGGTCGGCGACTGGAAGAAGGTGCCGTCGCTCCGTGCGCGGTTGCTACGCGCCAAGCGGCACCCCGAGGTCAAGCTCATCGGCGAGGTCGACAGGAGCCTCCTCGGGTCGTACTACGCCGCCTCGGACGTCTTCGTGTTCCCGTCGCTGACCGACACCCAGGCGCTGGTGCTCCACGAAGCCGCGCACGCCGGGCTGCCGCTCATCGTCTGCGACACCCAGCTCGACCTGGTGCTCGAGGACAAGGTCAACGGCGAGTTCTGCGAGGCGACTCCGGACGCGCTCGCGGGGGCGATGCTGCGCATGATGGACCGCGTCGCCGACCCTGTCGCCCGCGCCCGAGCGGCAACGGTGAGCCGCGAGCGAGCCGGTCGGTACACGCTGGCCAGCCAGAACCAGGCCGTCCTCGACCTCTACGGGGAGGTCGCTTGCGGCGTCCGCAGGACTCCCATCACGAAGCCTGCACCGGGCCGCTTCGCCCGCACCTGGAAGCGCGTCGCCGCGATGACCAGGGTCTGAGGTTCACTCGAAGCGGGAGTCCAGGTCGTACGTCACCGTGCCCCGCAGGAGCGTCGCGACCACCCTGGTGCTGAACCGCACGCCCTCGTACGGGGTGTTCTCGGCGATGCTCGCGAGCGCGCGCCCTTCGGTCACCCACGCGCGGCTCGGGTCCACGAGGCAGATGTTGGCCGGCGCGCCGACCTCGAGCGGCTGCCCGTGACCTGCGATTCCGGCGAGTGCTGCGGGGGCGTACGACATGCGGTCGGCCACCTCGGTCCAGGACATCCGGCCCGTCGTGACGAACAGCTCGGCGACGACCGCGAGCGCCGTCTCCAGCCCGAGCATCCCCATCGACGCCTCGCACCAGTCGCCCTGCTTGGTCTCCGGCGCGTGCGGCGCATGGTCCGTACCGACGACGTCGATCGTGCCGTCGGCCAGCGCCTCGCGTACGGCCTCCACGTCAGCCGCGGACCGCAACGGGGGGTTGACCTTGTACGCGGCGTCGCCGGTCGTCGCGGTCGTGTGGTCGAGCATCAGGTGGTGGGGCGTGACCTCGGCCGTGAGCGGGTAGCCCTGCGCCTTCGCCCACCTCACCACGGCCACGGTCGCCGCGGTCGAGACGTGGCAGGCGTGCACTCGGCAGCCCAGCTCGGCGCCCATGATCGCGTCGCGAGCCACGATGACGGTCTCGGCCATCGTCGGCCAGCCCGTGAGGCCGACCACTGCCGCGATCCCCGCATCGACCTGCGCCCCTTGCGTGAGCAACGGGTCCTGCGCGTGCTGCGCGAGGACGCCGCCGAGAGCTGCGATCTGTACGAGAGCGTCGCGCATCACGTCCGAGCGCGCCACGCACCTGCCGTCGTCGGAGAACATCCGTACGCCGACCGCACCCATCGCCGCGATGTCCGCGACCTGCTCGCCGTTCTCGCCGATGGTCACCGCACCGATCGGTACGACGTCGACCAGGCCCACCTCGAGGCCCCGCGCCCTCTCGTACTCGCAGATCTCCGGCGTGTCCGCCACCGGCACGGTGTTGGGCATCGCACACACAGCGCTGTAGCCGCCGCGGGCCGCGGCCAGTGAGCCTGTCTCGATGGTCTCGGCGGTGCCAGGACCCGGGTCGCGCAGGTGCGTGTGGGGATCGACGAGCGCGGGCAGAGCCACCAGTCCGGTGCAGTCGACGCGTGTCTCCGAACCATCCGGTTCCACGATCAGCCCGTCGCGGATCGCGAGGTCTCGGACCCCTTCGCCCAGCACGTCCACACCGACCAGCAGCGTCACGGCAGTCCCCTCTCGTCGAGTGGACGCTACCAACCCCGCAGGTCCGGTCGATCGAGGACGGTCAGTCCTGGGCCGGCGGACGCTCGAAGCCGGTCGGCGGAGGGCCGTACGACGGGGGCTGCGGGCCCGGGGGCGGTGTCTGCGGGTACGAGGTCGGCGGGCCGTACGTGGGCGGCGGGCCGTACGAGGTCGGGGGCTGCATGTAGCCGGGCGGGGTGCCGTAGCTGACGGGCCCGTAGGGCGCGGCGGAGGCGGGCCGCCCGTACTGACCGGGCACGTCCACGCCGAATGCGTGGTTGACCGGGCCGAGCTCGCGGCGACGGACCTGGTCGCCGTACATCACGGTCACGAAGACCAGCCTCATCGGCACGATCAGCAGCTGGACGATGGCCATCACGACGTACACGCCGACGATCGCCATCAGCATCGTGCCGCTCTGCAGCGCGTGCAGGACGGAGCTGGGGCTGCTGGAGGACGACGAGGAGG
>JAPUEI010000086.1:102137-108225 GCA_027492675.1 Propionibacteriaceae bacterium
CCGCTCTGCAGCGCGTGCAGGACGGAGCTGGGGCTGCTGGAGGACGACGAGGAGGTGCCGGCGCCGGCGATCGACATGATGGCCTGACCGGCGACGGAGACGACCTGCTGCGCGGCACCGGCGGCCAGACCGAACACGATCAGGAAGCCCAGCGTGCGCCAGAAGGCTTCGTGGGTCAGTGCCCAGGCGCGGCGTAGCGCGGCCATGCCGGACAGTCGTTCCAGAGCGCACACCTGCATCACGTACGCGAACTTCACCTGGATGGCGAACGCGGCGATCGTCACGACCACCATCAGGAGCATGGAGACCAAGAAGCCACCGATCATCGCGGCAAAGATCTCGTCCTCCACGCGGCCCGAGTCGGCTTGGCCGAGCAGCGTCACCAAGCGAGCGAAACCCGCGAACATCGGGAGCATCGCCACGAAAAGGCCGAGGCCGTTGAGGATCACGGCGAGGACGTAGATCGGAGCGAAGCGCCCGACGAAGCCTTTGGCGAGGACTCGTACCTCGCTCACCGTGGGGAACCGCTGCTCGGTCGCCTCGTTCGCGACGGTGATCATCAGACCGGTGAAGTAGAGGGAGATGACGCCCGCGATGAGGCTGGCCACGGCGATGACGGCCCCGACGACGGCGATGATCGTGAACATGCCTCGGGCGATCGTGGCGGGGTCCGAGTTGGCCAGGAAGATGATCTGGCCGACCGTGGCGACCATCGCGATGATCATGGGCACCACGACGAGCACCGCAGTGACCAGCTGTTGGAGGGCCGCGAGGCCCAGGAACGCTCCGGTGCGTCGACGGAAGACCGAGAAGGTCGTGGTGAAGATGTCGCCCAACCCCATGGGGCTAGGGGCGATCTGGACCGGAGCTGTGCTCATGGGTCAAGCCTAGGGACGCCTCGAGCACCACCCGGTCAGTAGCGCCCCCGGCTTCACCCTCAATCGGCGGACCCGAACGCGAAAGACTCCGCCGTACGAGAGGGAGCGTGGCCCTCTCGTACGGCGGAGTCAGTCGCTGTGCCCGATCAGACCCGAGCGGCTGCCTGTGCGGCGGCGATCTCCTCGTCGTCGGGGACGGCGCCGGAGAACTGCGACTGGTACAGATCGAAGTAGGCACCCTTGGCCGCGAGCAGCTCGGCGTGGTTGCCCTTCTCGACGATGCGGCCCTGCTCCATGACCAGGATCACGTCGGCGTCGCGGATCGTCGACAGACGATGAGCGATGACGAACGACGTACGACCCTTGCGGAGCGCGCCCATCGCCTTCTGCACCAGCACCTCGGTGCGGGTGTCGACCGAGCTGGTCGCCTCGTCGAGGATCAGCAGCGCCGGATCGGCGAGGAATGCCCGCGCGATCGTGATCAGCTGCTTCTCACCGACGGAGACGTTGCTGCCCTCCTCGTCGATGACCGTGTCGTAGCCCTCGGGGAGCACGTGCACGAACCGGTCGACGTACGTCGCCTTCGCGGCCGCCTTGATGTCCTCGTCGCTGGCACCCGGACGTCCGTACGCGATGTTGTCGCGGATCGTGCCGTGGAACAGCCACGTGTCCTGGAGCACCATGCCGAGGTTGCTCCGCAGGTCGGCGCGCGGCACCGCGCTGATGTCGACGCCGTCGAGCGTGATCCGGCCGCCGTTGAGCTCGTAGAACCGCATCACGAGGTTCACCAGCGTGGTCTTGCCCGCCCCGGTCGGACCGACGATCGCGACCGTCTGACCCGGCAGTACGGACAGGTTGAGGTTCTCGATGAGCGGCTTGTCGGGGTTGTACGAGAAGTCGACGTCGCTGAACTCGACGCGGCCCTCGACCTCGGCCGGCAGCGTGCCGGACGACTCGGCGGACATCTCCGGCGCGTCCAGCACCTCGAACACCCGCTCGGCCGACGCGACACCCGACTGCAGGAGGTTCGCCATCGACGCGATCTGGGTGAGCGGCTGGGTGAACTGGCGCGAGTACTGGATGAAGGCCTGTACGTCGCCGAGGCTGAGCTGGCCGGCCGCGACCCGCAGGCCGCCGACGACGGCCACGAGCACGTACGACAGGTTCCCGACGAAGAACATGACCGGCATGATGATGCCGCTGATGAACTGGGCGCCGAACGCCGCCTTGTACAGCTCCTCGTTCTTCTCGTGGAACGTCTTGTTGACCTCGGGCTGACGGCCGAAGACCTTCACGAGCGCGTGGCCGGAGTAGGCCTCCTCGATCTGGCCGTTGAGCTCGCCGGTGTGCTTCCACATCGCGGCGAACCGCTTCTGCGACTGCTTGCCGATGACGGCCACGACACCGACCGAGATCGGGATCGACACCAGGGCGATGACCGTGAGCAGCGGCGAGACGGTGAGCATCATCACGAGGACGCCGATGACCGTGAGCAGGCTGGTCAACAGCTGCGACAGCGTCTGCTGCAGGCTCTGCGACACGTTGTCGATGTCGTTGGTCACGCGGCTGAGGAGCTCGCCGCGCGGCTGGCCGTCGAAGTACGACAGCGGGAGCCGCTCGAGCTTCGCGGCCACCTCACGCCGCATCTCGTACACCGTCTTCTGCACGACGCTCGCCAGGATCCAGCCGTTGAGCCACATCAGCAGCGCGCCGATGACGTACAGGCCGATGGCCAGCGCCAGCCAGTAGAACAGCTTGTCGAAGTCGATGCCTTGGCCGATGACGACGTCGGGCATGCTCGACAGCATGTCGGCGAGCTTGTCCTGACCCGCTGCGCGCATCGCAGCGATCACCTGCTGGATCGTGGCGCCCGGCGGAACCTTGCCGACGAGCATCTTGCCGACGACGCCGGTGAAGATGACGTCCGTCGCGTGGCCGAGGACCTTCGGGCCCAACACGTTGAACGTGACGCCGATCGCGGCGACGACGATGACGATCGCCACCGCCACGCGCTGCGGCCTGAGGTGTCCGATGAGGCGCTTCATCGACGGGCCGAAGTTCACGGCCTTCTCGCCGGCGCCGCCCATCGGGCCGTGCCCCATCGGGCCGCCACGACGGCCCTGGGGGCCGAACTTGGGTCGCTCGTTGGCGGCCTTCGGCTGGGCCGGGTCGGTGGTTGCTTCGGTGGTCTCTTCTGTGGTGCTCATGCGGCGGCCTCCTCGGCGCTCAGCTGGGAGTCGACGATCTCGGCGTACGTCTCGCACGTACCGAGGAGTTCGTCATGGGTGCCTCGGCCGACGATGCGGCCGGCATCGAGGACGACGATCTCGTCCGCGTCGCGGATCGTGGAGACGCGCTGGGCGACCACGAGCACGGCGGCGTCGCGGGTCTCCGCGACCAGCGCCTGCCGGAGCCGGGCGTCGGTGGCCACGTCGAGCGCGGAGAAGGAGTCGTCGAAGATATAGATGTCAGGCCTCTTGACCAGCGCTCTCGCGATGGAGAGACGTTGCCGTTGGCCTCCGGACACGTTCGTACCGCCCTGGGCGATGTGCGCGTCCAGCTGGTCGGTCATGTCACGCACGAAGTCGTCGGCCTGCGCGATCGTCAGCGCGTGCCACAGCTCCTCGTCCGTCGCGTCGGGGTTGCCGAAGCGGAGGTTGCTGGCCACGGTGCCGGAGAAGAGGTACGGCTTCTGGGGTACGAGGCCGATGCGGTTCCACAGCAGGTCGGGATCCAGGCGCTTCACGTCGACACCGTCGACCTCGACCGAGCCGTCCGTCGCGTCGTACAGGCGGGGGATGAGGTTGACCAGCGTGGTCTTGCCCGAGCCCGTGGCGCCGATGACGGCGGTGAACGTGCCCGGACGGATCTCGAAGGTGAGGTCGTTGAGGACGGCCTCCTCGGCGCCGGGGTACGTGAACGAGACGCTGTTGAGACGTACGTCGCCGACCTCGCTGACCGTCTTCACCGAGTCGACCGGGGGGACGACGGTGGAGTCGGTCTCGAGCACCTCCATGATCCGCTCCGCGCACACCGCGGCGCGCGGAACCATGATGATCATCATCGTCGCCATCATCACGCTCATGAGGATCTGCATGAGGTACGTGAGGAACGCGGTCATCTGACCGACCTCGATGTTGCCGGCCTCGATCTGCTTGGAGCCGACCCACAGGACGGCGACCGTGGACGCGTTGAGGATCAGCATGACGATCGGGAACATCGTCGCCATCGCCCGACCCACGGTGAGGGCCGTCTTGGTCACGTCACCGTTGGCGACCGCGAACCGGTCGCGCTCGAAGGGCTCGCGTACGAAGGCGCGGACCACGCGGATGCCGGAGATCTGCTCACGCAGCACGCGGTTGAGGGCGTCGATCTTCTTCTGCATCGAGGCGAAGACCGGGCCCATCTTGGTGATCAGGATGCCGATGGCGACCCCCATGATCACCACGGCGACGAGGATGATCCAGCTCATCGTCAGGTCCGTACGCAGTGCCATGACCACGCCGCCGATCATCGTGATCGGTGCGCCGAGGATCATGATGCAGGTCATCAGGATCAGCATCTGTACCTGCTGGACGTCGTTCGTGGTCCGCGTGATCAGCGACGGGGCGCCGAACTGGTTGACCTCGCGCGAGGAGAAGGACAGCGTCCGGTCGAAGACGGCGGCGCGGGTGTCGCGGCCGAACGCCATCGCGAGCCGGGCGCCGAAGAAGACGGCGCCGACCTGAGCCAGGACCTGTACGAGGGAGATGGCCAGCATGTAGCCGCCGTGCACCCAGATGAAGTGGGTGTCACCGGTGGCGACGCCCTTGTCGATGATGTCGGCGTTCTGAGTGGGCAGCTCCAGGCTGGCGATCGTGGCCACAGCCTGGAGCAGGATGACGACGCCGAGCTGGAGGGCATATGGGCGCAGTCCCCGCGCCAGAAGGCGGTTCAGTGCGTGGTCGAACATGGGGGCTCCTTCACGAGAGCGTGGATGAGAAGATCGGTAAGAACGGTGCGGTCGTCGATCTTCGCGCCGACCATCGGCAGTGCCGAGGCGAAGACGGTGGTCTGGATGAAGGCGGCTGCCACGTCGGGTTCGACGCGGAGCTCGTTGGCGTACGGGTGGAGGACCTGCGTCATGGCGCCCATCAGCTGCGCGTGGCGCTCGAAGAACTTGCTCTTGTCCTGATCGTGCGGCGGCCCGTGGGGGTGGTCCTCACGGAGCTGGCTGTGCAGAGCGGCCATGACGGATCGGACGCGCTTCATGGCGGAGCCGACGGAGTCGACGAGTGCGGCGATGACGTCGGGAAGAGGCTGGTCCTCGGGAAGCAGCGCGATCCGGTCGAGGATCCCCGCAGGATCGATGATGTGCTCGACGACCGCCTTGAGGATGTCTCGCTTGGACTCGAAGGCGCGGAAGAGTGTGCCCTCGGCCAAGCCGCAGGCATCCGCGATCTGACGGGTGGTGACTTCGGGCCCGATGTCGAGCACCAACTGCGTGGTCGCTTCGATGATCGCTCGTCGGCGCTCATCCGGGGCCATGGGCCGTGCTCTGCTCACCGCCCCAGTATGAATGAGTGAGCACTCACTCAGCAAGTCCTTTGTTGGCGACCCATTGCTCTTCCTCAGCACGGCGAGGGCTCAGGCCTGGCAAGGGACCGTGCCTGCGAGGGCTACGCGCTCGACAAGGGGACGCACGCGGCACGGGATCGCGCTTGGCAAGGGAAGCATGTGGCACGGGATCGCGCTTGGCAAGGGACAACGCGCTTGGCAAGGCGCCGACACCTTGCCAAGCACGCCTGGCCTTGCCAAGCAGTGACAGCCAGACCAAGCGCAGACGGCCCCGGCCCACGACCTGCCCTCCGGGCCAAACGCAGGCGGCCCCGACCCCTGACCTGCCCGCCAGGCCAAACGCCGCCGGCCCCGGCCCACGACCTCGCCTTGGCAAGGACACACGCGCTTGGCAATGCGCCGACTCCTTGCCAAGCACGCCTGGCCTTGCCAAGCAGTGACCGCCGGGCCAAACACAGGCGGCCCCGACCCATGACCTGCCCTCCGGGCCAAACACAGGCGGCCCCGACCCATGACCTGCCCGCCAGGCCGGGCGCAGGCGGCCCCAGCCCACGACCTCGCCTTGGCAAGGACACACGCGCTCGGCAATGCGCCGACACCTTGCCAAGCACGCCTGGCCTTGCCAAGCACGTCTCGCCCTACCCAGCGGATCT
>JAPUEI010000086.1:108325-115120 GCA_027492675.1 Propionibacteriaceae bacterium
CCTTGCCAAGCACGCCTGGCCTTGCCAAGCACGTCTCGCCCTACCCAGCGGATCTGGACGTACGCCGGCTCGGCCGAGTTGATGCGCGAGAGGCATACGAGAGGGTCAGTTCGAGGGCCATCCACAGCCCCGCGTACACCGACCGAGGTTGTCCACAAGCCCGCCGCTCCTGGGTTGAACTGGCTCCACGGGATGGCACCGTCACGCCATGTTCGTCACACACACCCAGCTCCTCGAGGAGGGTCGCTCGGCCTCCTCAGTTCGCCACGACGTCCGTACGGGAGCGCTCGTGCCTCTGTGCAGGGGTGTCTATGTCCCCCGCGACGCGGTCCCCACCGAGAAGGAGGCCCAGCATCGCCTGAGGGTGCGGGCGATGGCGACGCGGAGCGACTACGCCGTCAGCCATGCGAGCGCGGCCGTCCTCCACGGCATCCCTGTCGGGTGGGCCGACCTTTCCGAGGTGCACGTCACGCGCGCACGCCACGGGGGCGGTCGCATGGAGGGTGGACGCCGAGTGCATGCCGGGGTGCTCGATCCGCGATGGTGCACGGTCGTCGACGGAGTGCTCGTCACCACTGTCGCGCGTACCCTCGTTGACCTGGCGAAGATCGCGCCCACGTACGTCGCCGTCGCCGCAGCAGATGCCGCCTTGCAGCTCCACCTCTGCAGCGTGGCAGAACTACGCGCGGCGCTAGAGTCGGTGCGCGGACATCCGTACTCACGCCGCGCGCACCTGGCGCTCAGCCTGTGCGACGGACGGTCGGAGAGTCCTGGCGAGTCACGTGCCCGGCTGGTACTCAACAGCGGCCCGCTCCCGGTCACAGAGCTCCAGATCTCCATCTTCGACGAGCGCGGCCGCTTCGTCGGGCGCGCCGACGGGGGATACGTCGAGTACGGGTTGCTGTGGGAGTACGACGGGTTGAGCAAGTACGGACGGCTCCTCAAGCCGGGTCAGACGATCCACGACGTGGTACTCGCCGAGAAGCAGCGAGAGAGCGAGTTCACCGAGCTCACCTGGTCCGTGCTTCGCGTCGTCAACAAGGACTTCTCGCACGCGAGGGACCTCCACGATCGCGTGATGCGCGCCGCCGAGCGATCACGTCGCCCTGGGTGGCTGCCGCCTCGCGGTTCATACGAGATCGGCCCGCGCATCACCTGACCCGACCATAGACCGCTCGGGATGCCGTATCGGTCACCGGCCCGACGGCTTGGCAAGGCGAACAGCGCTTGGCAAGGGATCGGCGCATTGCCAAGCGCGATTTGCCTTGCCAAGCGCTCAAGGGCGCCGCGTCAGAGCGGCCAACGACGACACGGCAGACCCCGACAAGCCGGGTGTCCGCCCCGGGCCTCAGATCTGCGGGTCCGCCGCCGACTGCGGTGCGGCGGCGCTGGGCGCCGACCACGGTGCGGCCGAGGGGGCCGAGACCGGAGCGCTCGCGGACGGCGCCGAGTCCCAGGTCTGGGTGGAGGGCGCGGACGCCTCGACGGCGAGCGGGACCAGGGTCACGGCCGTGCCGTACGCCGTCAGTTCGTACAGACCGTCCGCTGCCGGGCCGCCGTCGAAGCGTACGGAGACGACAGCATCCCCGCCGGCGGACGTCGCCATCTCAGCCAGTGCGGCCAGCGCGTCCTGGCGGGCCCGAGCGAGCAGGGCGAGCGTGTCAGGCCCGACCTTGGCCTGGGTCGTACGGGTCGTGGTGCCGACGACGACGCCGACGACGCCGGAGATCTCGCGACCGGCGACCGTCTCGGACGTGGTCAGCGGGAGGTCGACGGCGACGTACTCGGGCTTCTTCGGCGCTGGCTCGGGAACGGGCGAGCTCTGCGGAGCGGGCACGGGAGCCCAGCCGCCGGGCGACTGCGCCGGAACGGGCTGCGGGGCCGGTGGCTGCTGAGGCTGGCCGTACGGCTGCGGCGCGAACTGACTCGGACGCTGCTGCGGCGGCTGGCCGTAGCCGGGCTGGCCGTAGGGTGCCTGGCCGGGTTGGGGCTGACCGGGAGCTCCGTACCCGGGCTGCCCGTAGGGCGCACCGTAGCCGGGCTGGCCCGGAGGGCCGTACTGCGGCTGGCCGAACTGGCGGGGATCAGGTTGCCCATAGGTCATGTGCGCCAGTGTAGGGACCTGCGGTTCGCGTGCGGTCGGCTCAGGAGCGCTCCCTCATGAGCGAACAGGTGAGCATCGGCGGGGCGCCTGTCGATACGCTCTCCCGGTGACCGACGAGCCCATGAGCACCGAGCGTGATGTCTTCGAGCAGCTGCAGGTGCGCCTCGACAAGCGCGCGGCGATCCTGGCGTCCGGGCGCGAGGCGTACCCCGTGCATGTCGACCGTACGCATTCACTGAAGCAGGTACGGGACACGTGGGGTCACCTGGAAGCCGGCGAGGAGACCCAGGACGTCGTCGGGATCGGCGGCCGAGTGGTCTTCCTCCGTACGTCGGGCAAGCTCTGCTTCGCCACCCTCGCCGACGGCTTCACGGCCGACGACCCGGGCGAGCGACTGCAGGTGATGGTGTCGCTGGCCGAGGTCGGCGAGGAGTCGCTGGACCGCTGGAAGGTCGAGGTCGACCTGGGCGACTTCGTCTGGGTACGCGGCCGGGTCATCGCCAGCAAGCGCGGCGAGCTCTCCGTGATGGCGACGGACTGGGCGATCGCGTCCAAGGCGCTGCGTCCGTTGCCCACGCTGCACAAGGAGCTCTCCGAGGAGATGCGGGTGCGGCAGCGCTACGCCGACCTCATCGTCCGGCAGGAGGCCCGCGACATGCTCCGGCTGCGTTCCGCCGTGACGCGGTCCATCCGCAACTCGCTCGACGGCGAGGGCTTCCTCGAGGTCGAGACGCCCGTGCTGCAGACCATCCACGGCGGCGCGGCCGCACGCCCCTTCCGTACACATCTGAACGCGTTCGATCTCCCCATGACGCTCCGGATCGCCCTCGAGCTGTACCTCAAGCGCGCCATGGTCGGGGGCGCCGACCGGGTGTACGAGATCGGGCGGATCTTCCGCAACGAGGGCATCGACTCGTCGCACTCGCCGGAGTTCGCGATGCTCGAGGCGTACGCGGCGTGGGGCGACCAGTTCACGATCGCCGCCACCACGCAGCGGCTCATCGTCGACGCGGCCGACGCGGCGCTCGGCACCCGCGTCGTGCCGGGTCGCGACGGCGACATCGACCTCGACGGCGAGTGGACCTGGCTGTCCTTCTATCCCGGCCTGTCCGCCGTGCTCGGCGACCAGATCACGCCCGAGACGCCGATCGAGCGCCTGCAGGAGATCGCCGACGCCCACGACATCGCGTACAAGCCGGGCACGAACATCGGCAAGCTCGCCATGGAGATCTTCGGCGAGCTGGTCGAGCCCACCCTCGTCCAGCCGACGTTCGTCTGCGACTACCCCGCCGTGGCGCAGCCGCTCGCTCGCCCGCACCGCGACGACCCACGGCTCGTGGAGGCCTGGGACCTCATCATCGACGGCGTCGAACGCGCCACCGGCTTCTCGGAGCTCATCGACCCGGTCATCCAGCGCGAGCGGCTCACGGCCCAGTCGCTGGCCGCGGCGGCAGGCGATCTCGAGGCGATGCAGCTCGACGAGGACTTCCTCGCCGCGCTCGAGCTGGGCGCTCCGCCGATGGGTGGCATGGGCCTCGGTGTCGACCGACTGCTGATGCTGTTCACCGGCTCCGGCATCCGCGAAACAATCCTGTTTCCCTTGCTCCGACCGCACTCCTGAGCGGTCCCGGAGGCCTCCAGCGAGGGGGTCACACCGTGGGACAGCGCACGTCCAATGTGACCCGAAACCCGTCACGGACGTACGATTCGGACCGCGTCACAATCTGGTAACAGCGCTCTCCGGACGGTTCACCGTGATCTGGACGTAACAGGGTTAGTACATACTGACTCCTCATTGGCGCAGGTTTGTTGGGGGAAGAAGGACCGTGATGGCCGAGACGACCACGGGTGCAGCCCGTGATGGTGCCGTCGCCATCAAAGGTCGCACCCCTTGGCAGATCACCAAGGGCCGTCTGACGCGCGACAAGATCACGATGGTCGCTCTCGGCGTCGCCGTGTTCTTCGCCCTGATCGCCGCGATCGCCCCCTTGCTCACGGCGTGGAAGATCATCGACCCGTACTCGACGCATCCCGAACTCGTCGGCGGTCTGGGTTCGCTTCCGCTGGGGAACTTCGGCGGAGTGTCCTGGTCGCATTTGATGGGTGTCGAGCCCGGAATCGGTCGAGACATCTTCTCCCGCGTCATCTCCGGCCTGACGACGTCCCTCACCGTTGCGGTATCCGCAGCCCTGTTCTCCGTCGCGCTCGGCACGGTCGTCGGGATCATCGCCGGCACGGCCGGCGGCTGGGTCGACTGGCTGCTGTCGCGCATCACCGAATTCGTCCTGAGCTTCCCGCAGACGCTGATGCTGATCGCGTTGTCCACGATCGTGATCGACCTCGTCAAGACCGCGCTGGGTGTCAGCCGTACGCCTGCGTCGATGCTCTTCATGATCCTGGTCATGGGGTTCTTCGGCTGGCCCAACTTCGCCCGCATCATCCGCGGCCAGGTGCTGAGCCTGCGGGAGCGGGAGTTCGTGGAGGCCGCGCGATCGTTGGGTGCGGGCCGCTGGCGCATCTACTTCAAGGAGCTCCTGCCCCACCTGTGGGCACCGATCCTCGTCTACGGCACGCTGATCATGCCGCAGAACATCGCCACCGAAGCGGCGCTCGGCTTCCTCGGTGTCGGCATCCAGGCACCGACACCGTCGTTCGGCTCGATCCTGAACGACTCGGTGCACTACGCGTCGGTCGATCCGGCGTACTTCATCTTCCCTGGAGTCACCCTGTTCCTCGTGGTGCTGTCCTTCAACCTTCTCGGTGACGGACTCCGCGATGCACTCGACCCCAAGGCCGATCGTCAGTGACACGGCTGTCGATCAACACTCATCAGAAGGAGAGCGCCTTATGAAGCGCAGGTCATTCATCGCCGGTTTGGCGACCACCGCCGTGCTCGCCACGATCAGCGCCTGTGGGAGCAGCTCGAGCACGAGCGGTTCGTCCTCGGCCGCCGCGGCCACCGGCACGAAGGGCGGCACTCTCTACGTGCTGTCCGGCACGGCGACCGAGCACTGGGACCCGCAGCGCGTCTACGTCGGCGTCAACATCGAGTACGGCAACCGCATGTTCACCCGGACGCTCGTCTCCTGGGGCCCGGTCACGTCCGACACCGAAGTTGCCAAGCTGGCCGCCGACCTGGCGACCGACACCGGCAAGGTGAGCGAAGACGGCAAGACCTGGACGTTCACGCTGAAGGACGGCGTGAAGTGGGAAGACGGCAAGGACATCACGGCTGACGACGTCAAGTACGGCGTCTCCCGCACGTTCGCCGTCGACGTCATCACCGGCGGCCCGAACTACGCGATCGCGTTCCTCGACATCCCCGACGACCCGGCCGGCGGCTCCGCTTACAAGGGCCCGTACGCCAAGACCGGTCAGGACCTGTACGACAAGGCCGTCACCGTCTCCGGCAAGTCGATCACCTTCAAGCTCAAGCAGTCCGTGATGGACTTCAACAACACGGTCACCATGACCGCGTTCGCGCCGTTCCGTCAGGACAAGGACCTGGGCGACAAGTCCAACTACCAGATCTTCTCCAACGGCCCGTACAAGCTCGAGGGCATGTGGACCGCTGAGAAGGGCGGCACCTTCGTCCGCAACGACCAGTGGAGCGAAGCCACGGACACGATCCGCAAGGCCTACCCGGACAAGGTCATCTGGGACGAGTCGCTGACGCCGGAGACGCTGTACGAGCGCCTCATCGCCGACCAGGGCACCGACAAGAACGCGATCACCTACGACCCGGCTCCCACGACGGCCCTCGCCAACGTGACCACCGCCAGCGGCCGCAACTCGATCGTCGCCTCGCCGTACACCCGTTACCTCGTGCCGAACTACAAGAGCAAGGTCATGAGCAACGACAAGGCCCGTCAGGCCCTTGCCCTCGCGACCGACCGCAGCGCGTACGTCACGGCTGCCGGCGGCTCGCAGGTCGCCGTCGCGACCAACTCGCTCATCAACCCGAACCTCCCGGCCTTCCCGAACACCCCGCTCCCCGCGGGCGAGAAGGGCGATCCGGCCAAGGCGAAGGAGCTCCTGCAGGCGTCCGGCCTCACCCTCCCGGTGAAGATCTCCGTGACGTACCGCAAGCGTGACGACCTCGACAAGGCCTTCGCGGGCCTGAAGCTGGGTTGGGACGCTGCCGGCTTCGAGACCGAGCTCGTCGCCATCCCGGCGAAGACGTACTACTCCACGCTGCAGGCTCCCGAGTCCGCCAGCAAGTACGACGTCTACTGGGCCGGCTGGGGCGCGGACTACCCGTCCGCGTCGACGGTCATCCCGCCGCTGTTCGACTCCCGGATCAACGTCACCGCTGGTGGCCCCGGCCAGGACTACGGCTACTTCGCCGATCCCGAGTTCCACGCCAAGATCGACGCCGCCAACAAGATCGCCGACATGACGGCGCGCGAGAAGGCGTGGGGCGATCTCGACAAGGACCTCACCAGCAAGTACTACGCGTGCATCCCGCTGATCGATGACAAGTTCGTCTTCGTTCACGGCAGCAACGTCCAGGGCGTGTTCGTCAACGGCACGTACACGGGCTACTACGACATGGCCACCGCCTGGGTCAAGCAGTAACAAGCCATACGGGTCGGGGGGGCGCGCCCCCCCCCCCCCCCCCCCCCCCCCGGGGGCGCCGGTTGTGATAACCGTTTGGGCGGCGCGGGGGCGGCGGGGGGTTGGGGGGGGGG
>JAPUEI010000086.1:115130-149382 GCA_027492675.1 Propionibacteriaceae bacterium
TCCGCCCCCCCCCCCCCCGCCCCCCCCGCCCCCCCCCCCCCGCCCCCCCTCGCCCCCGCCCCCCCGCGGGGCGCGCCCCCCCCCCCCCCCCCCCCCCCCCCCCCCGGCTCCCCTGAGGAGTCCACGTGTTCTACTACCTTGTCCGGCGGCTCGCGTCCGTCGTGGTGATGCTGGTCCTGATCACCGGCACGACCTTCGCGCTGTTCTTCGCGTCCCCGCTCGATCCTGCCAAGTACACGTGTGGCCGCAACTGCACACCCTCGATCCTCGAGGGAAACCGCAAGGCCCTGGGCTACGACCAGCCCGTGTACGTGCAGTACGGGAAGTTCTTGAGCGGTCTCGTCGTGGGCCGCGACTACCCGGACAACGCGCAGCTCCGCGCGGACCACCCGGAGCAGATCGTTCACTGCCCGGCCCCGTGCCTGGGCTACTCCCCCTCTCAGTCCCGCACCATCAACTCGATGGTCGGCGAAGCCTGGCCGGTCTCCATCTCGATCGCCCTCGGCGCGTTCGTGATGTGGATGATCGTCGGCGTCGGCGGCGGCATCATCGCCGCACTCAACAGAGGCAAATGGCCCGACCGCATCATCGTCGGCCTCGCCCTCATCGGCTTCTCGCTTCCCACCTTCTTCATCGGCCTGGTGCTGCTCACGTTCGTGGCGATCAAGTGGGGCGCGCTCCCGATCCCCCGCTACATGCCGTTCACCGAGAACCCGTTCGAGTGGGCCCACAACCTCGTGCTCCCGTGGATCACGCTGGCGTGCATCTTCGCCGCGAGCTACGTGCGGCTCACCCGTGCCTACATGATCGAGACGATGAGCGAGGACTACATCCGTACCGCTCTCGCCAAGGGCCTCGGCAAGTGGCGCATCATCCTCCGCCACGGCCTGCGCGCCGCGCTGACGCCGATCGTGACCGCGGCCGGCCTCGACCTCGGCGGTCTGCTCGGTGGCGCGATCATCACCGAGAGCGTGTTCTCGCTCCACGGGCTGGGCTGGACCGCCGTGTCGAGCGTCACCAACATGGACCTGCCCGTCATCGTCGCGATGGTCATGATCGTGTCGGCCTTCATCGTTTTGGCCAACCTCCTGGTCGACATCGCGTACGGCTTCATCGATCCCCGAGTTCAATTGGTGGCCTCATGAGCACGAACGAGCTCGAACCGATCGGCGTGGAACTCCTCGAGTCCAACGGCCCGAAGGTCGACCGCAGCCGCACCACCGGCACGCCCGACAAGTTCCTGCGGGTCGATGACCTCCACGTCCACTTCCCCACCGATGACGGCATGGTCAAGGCTGTCGACGGCCTGACGTTCGATCTGGAGAAGGGCACCACCCTCGGCATCGTGGGCGAGTCCGGCTCCGGCAAGTCCGTCACGAGCCTGGCGATCATGGGGCTCCACCGTGGCAGCCGCGCCAAGGTCAGCGGGCACATCTGGCTCGACGGCGAGGACCTGCTCCAGGTCTCCGACGAGGAGCTCCGCAGCCTGCGTGGCCGCAAGATGGCGATGATCTTCCAGGACCCGCTGAGCTCGCTGCACCCGTACTACACGATCGGCCAGCAGCTCACCGAGGCCCTGCAGGTGCACCAGAAGGTGACCAAGAAGCAAGCGCGTACGCACGTCGTGGACATGCTCGGCCGCGTCGGCATCCCGAACCCCGACCGGCGCTTCGACCAGTACCCGCACGAGTTCTCGGGCGGCATGCGGCAGCGGGCCATGATCGCGATGGCGCTGCTCAACGACCCCGAGCTGCTGATCGCCGACGAGCCGACGACCGCCCTGGACGTGACCGTACAAGCGCAGATCCTCGACCTGATGCGCAGCCTGCAGGACGAGTTCGGCTCGGCGATCATCATGATCACCCATGACCTCGGCGTCGTCGCGGAGATCGCCGACGACGTGCTGGTGATGTACGGCGGGAAGTGCGTGGAGTACGCGGAGGTCGACGACGCGTTCCACCAGCCCGACCATCCGTACACGTGGGGCCTGATGAGTTCCATGCCGCGGCTCGACCGGGTCAAGCAGGAGCGCCTCGTGCCGGTCGCCGGCAACCCGCCGTCGCTGATCAACATCCCGTCGGGGTGCGCGTTCAACCCGCGCTGCGCGTTCAAGGACGCCTCCCCAGTGGCCTGCGACGCCGTCGTGCCCGAGCTGCTGGAGTCGTACCCGAAGCACGACTCGCGCTGCCACATCCCCGTACCCAAGCGCGCGGAGCTGTTCGCCGAGCGCGTCGCCCCGAGGCTGTAGGGGGAATCGTGAGCCTGCTGAGAGTCACTGATCTCAAGAAGCACTTCCCGACGTACAACCAGAAGCTGCTGCGTCGTCCCGGCGCGCCCGTGAAGGCCGTCGACGGTCTGTCGCTGACGCTCGAGGCTGGCGAGACCCTGGGTCTCGTGGGTGAGTCCGGCTGCGGCAAGTCGACCGCCGGTCGCACCATCCTCAAGCTCCTCGAGCCCACCGGCGGCACGATCGAGTTCGAGGGCCGTGACGTCACGCACGCGAAGGGCGAAGAGCTGCGGCACCTGCGCCGCGAGCTCCAGATGGTGTTCCAGGATCCGTACGGGTCGTTGAACCCCCGTCACCCGATCGGCCAGATCATCGCCGCCCCCTTCGAGATCCAGAAGGTGACGCCTCCTGGTGGGATCAAGAAGGAGGTCCAGGCGCTGATGGAGCGCGTGGGCCTGAACCCGGAGCACTACAACCGCTACCCGCATGAGTTCTCCGGCGGCCAGCGGCAGCGCATCGGCGTGGCCCGTGCGATCGCGCTGAAGCCGAAGCTGGTCGTGTGCGACGAGCCCGTGTCCGCGCTCGACGTGTCCATCCAGGCGCAGGTCATCAACCTGCTCGAGGACATCCAGAACGAGCAGAACCTCGCGTACGTCTTCATCGCCCACGACCTGTCCGTCGTACGGCACATCTCCGACCGCGTCATGGTGATGTACCTCGGCAAGGTGATGGAGGTCGCCGACAGGAACTCGCTGTACGAGCGGCCGATGCACCCGTACACGCAGGCCCTAATGTCGGCCGTGCCCGTGCCGGAGCCGCGTCGCGACCGTGAGCGGATCCTGCTGTCCGGCGACCTGCCCAGCCCGCAGAACCCGCCGAGCGGCTGCGTGTTCCGTACGCGCTGCCCGATCGCCACCGACCGCTGCGCCGCCGAGACCCCGATCCCCACCGAGCTGGAGCCGGGCCACATCGTCGCCTGCCACTACCCGAAGGTGCGCGAAGTCGTCTGACTAGTGTGAGGCCCATGACTGATCCGTGGGCCGGCAAGGGTTTCGGCTGGAGCAACATGTTCGCGGCGCCTGACACCGACCCGCGCCCGCACGGTCCTGTGGTCGGTGAGCGAGACGTGCTGCTGGGGTACCTGCAGTACCAACGCGGCACCCTCGCGCTGAAGTGCTCCGGTCTCACTCCTGAGCAGTTGAGCGAGCGTGTGATTCCGTCGACCGAGCTCACGCTGCTGGGCCTCGTACGCCACATGGCCACGGTGGAGTACGGCTGGTTCCAGCTCGCGTTGCAGGACGTCTCCGGCGAGCGCCCGTTCCGCCCGAACAACGTGTCGAGCGAGGAGTTCACCCTCCCTGAGCCGAGCCAGGACGTCGTCGACGAGGCCTTTCGGGTGTGGCGCGAGCAGTGCGTACTGTCCGACGAGTTCATCGCGGCGAACGACCTCGTCGTACGGGCGGTGCGCGAGCCCGACAAGGAGCTCCGCGAGGTACTCGTCCACATGATCGAGGAGTACGCCCGCCACAACGGCCACGCCGACCTCCTCCGCGAGGCGATCGACGGCCGAAGGGGCCAGTAGGCCTAACTCTTGATCGCGTAGTCCCTGAACGTGCTGCGGGCGCGGGCGAGGGCGGCGACGTAGCCCTGGCGCTCGTACGCGGCCGCGTCGACGTCCGTCGGTACGGCGAGCAGGCCTCGGAAGTCGTCGATCGAGTTGAAGCCCTTGCGCAGCATCCACTGCTCGAGGCCGCTGATCAGCTTCGTGGCGTGCGTCGGCCCGTACTTCAGCAGCGCGGACGTCGTCATCACCACATCGGCGCCGGCGAGCAGGTACTTGATGATGTCCTCGCTCGTCTCCACACCCGAGGTGCCGGCCAGGGAGGCCCGGACGCGCCCGTACAGCGCCGAGATCCACGTGCGCGGCAGGCGGCCGGAGAACTGGGTCGACAGGTCGACCGTCGGCTCCAGCTGCAGCGACTCGACGTCGACGTCGGGCTGGAAGAAGCGGTTGAACAGGACCAGGCCGTCGGCGCCGTGGCGATCGAGCTGACCGGCCATCTCACCGAAGGACGAGAAGTACGGCGCGAGCTTGACCGCGACGGGGATCGAGACGGCGTCCTTGACGCCGACCAGCACCTCGAGGTGCAGGTTCTCGACCTCTTCGCTGGGGATCCGCATGTCGCCGGGCACGTAGTAGATGTTGAGCTCGAGCGCCGAGGCGCCCGCGTCCTGCATCCGCCGAGCGAACGAGATCCAGCCGCCCATCGTCGCGCCGTTGAGGCTGCCGATGACCGGAACGTCGACTTCCTTGGCGCACGACTCCAGCAGACGGAGGTACGCGCTCGACACGGCGTCCGCACCCGGCGCCCGGATCGGGACGCTCGGGAAGTACGACAGCGCCTCGGCGAACGACTCCTCTGTGCTCTCCTCGACGGCGACCTGACGCGCCTGTTCGGCGCGGATCTGCTCTTCCATGAGGGAGTACATGACGATCGCGCCCACGCCCGCGTCCGCCAACGACTTCACGCCGTCGACGGTCTGCTGCAGCGGGCCCGCCGACGCGACGACCGGGTTCCGGAGCTTCAGCCCCAGGTACTTGGTCTCCAGGCTCATTCTCAAGTCCTCACTCGTGCCGTGCACGCGCGTCCGACGCGAAGTCGGAAGCGCTGCGGGTCGCCATCTCTTCGTACGTACTCCACCGCTGGTTCACTGTCTGCTGCGCTAGCTCGAGCATCCGCTCTGCCTCTGCTGGGTCAGCCTGAGCCAACATTTTGTACCTCAATTCTCGGTACACGTAGTCCGAGAGCTGCAGGCGGGGTCGGGGTGAGTCGAGAAGGAACGGATTTCCGCCCTTCTCCTTCACCATCGGGTTGTATCTGACCAACGGCCAGTGGCCCGAGTTCACGGCCCTGTACTGCTGCTCGAGGCCCTGACGCAGGTCGTATCCATGGGCCACGCAGTGACTGTAGGCGATGATCAGCGACGGACCCGGGTACGCCTCCGCTTCGCGGAACGCCTTGAGTGTCTGCTGCGGATCTGCACCGAACGCGACCCGGGCGACGTAGACGTTCCCGTACGAGATCGCCTGCAGTGCCATGTCCTTCTTGTTGGTCGGCTTGCCCGCCGCGGCGAACTTCGCGACCGCGCCCAGCGGGGTCGACTTCGACGCCTGGCCACCGGTGTTCGAGTAGACCTCGGTGTCCATGACGAGCACGTTCACGTCGCGACCCGAGGCGAGCACGTGGTCGACGCCGCCGGAGCCGATGTCGTACGCCCAGCCGTCACCGCCGACGATCCAGACCGAGCGACGCAGCAGGTGGTCGGCCACGGACCGCAGGTCGGCGACCTTCCGGCGCAGGTCGTCGGACGCGTTGTGCTCCAGCTGGTTCAGGCGCAGCTGCAGCACGGCGACACGGTCCTGCTGTGCGGCCAGGTCCGACTCGTACTCCTGCAGCCCGTTGAGCAGCCCGTCGGTCAGCTCGACGCCGATCTGGGTGCGCAGCTCGGCGAGCTGCTTGCGAGCCAGCCCCGCGTGAAGATCCGCCGCGAGCCGCAGCCCCAGCCCGAACTCCGCGTTGTCCTCGAACAGCGAGTTCGACCAGGCCGGACCGCGACCCTTGGCGTTCTTCGCCCACGGGGTCGTCGGCAGGTTGCCACCGTAGATCGACGAGCAGCCCGTCGCGTTGGCCACGGTCGCCCGATCGCCGAAGAGCTGGCTGAGGAGCTTGAGGTACGGGGTCTCGCCGCAGCCTGCGCAGGCGCCCGAGAACTCGAACAGCGGCTGCAGGAACTGCGTCCCGCGCACGGTGCCGAAGTCGAGCCGCGAACGGTCGTTCATCGGCAGTGACTCGAAGAACGCGACGTTCTCCCGCGTGGTCTCCTGCGGCTTCGCCGGCATCAGGTTGATCGCACGGTGCGTCGGCGCGCGCAGCGGCTTCACCGGGCAGGCCTCGACGCACAGGCCGCAGCCCGTGCAGTCCTCCGCGTACACCTGAAGCGTGTACGCGCCCTCCGGCACGCCTGCCGCGTTCAGCGTGGCCCACTGGAACGAGTCCGGCGCGTCAGCGAGAGCGTTCTTCGAGTAGTACTTCGCGCGCAGCACGGCGTGCGGACACACGAACGCGCAGTTGCCGCACTGGATGCACTGCTCCGAGTCCCATTCGGCGACGATGTCGGAGATGTTGCGCTTCTCGTACTGCGTCGTCCCCGAGGGGTACGAGCCGTCGACGGGCAGCGCGGACACCGGAAGGTCGTCGCCGCGGCCGATCAGCATCGTCGCCGTGACGTCGCGAACGAACTGGGGAGCGTGCGCCGGTACGGCGGCCAGCAGCCCGTGGGTGCTCGTCGTCGCCTTCGGCACCGTCACCTCGTGCAGGTGCGCCAGCGACTCGTCCACGGCCGCGTGGTTCTTCGCGACGATGTCGGCCGACTTCTTCCCGTACGTCTTCGTGATGGCCTTCTTGACGGCCTCGATCGCGACCGCGCGGGGAAGCACCCCGGAGATGGCGAAGAAGCAGGTCTGCAGCACCGTGTTCGTACGACGACCCAGCCCGACCGCGCGCGCCACCTCGGTGGCGTCGATCGTGTACAGGTTGATGTCGAGTTCGATGATCTTCTTCTGCATCGTCACCGGCAGCTGGTCGAAGACCGTGTCCGAGCTGTACGAGCTGTTGATGAGCAGCGTCGTGCCGGGACGTGCGAACTCGAGCACGTCGACCCGCTCAAGGATCGACCAGTGGTGGCAGCCGATGAAGCCGGCCTGGTTCACCAGGTAGGGAGCCTCGATCGGGTTCGGGCCGAAGCGCAGGTGCGAGACGGTGCGCGAGCCGGACTTCTTCGAGTCGTACACGAAGTAGCCCTGCGCGTGGAGCGGGGTGTCTGCCCCCTCGGGCACGGTCGAGCCGATGATCTTGATCGTGTTCTTGTTCGCGCCGACGGTGCCGTCGGAGCCCAGGCCGTAGAACACCGCGCGATGCACCGTGGCGTCCTCGTAGTCGGCCTTCGGGTCGTAGTCGATGCTGCTCAGCGACACGTCGTCGTTGATGCCCACCGTGAACCGCGGGCGCGGGGAGGGCTTGGCCAGCTCGTCGAAGATGCCCGCGGCCATGGCCGGGGTGAACTCCTTGCTGGACAGGCCGTAGCGTCCGCCGATGATGTGCGGCATCGACTCGCGGGTCCCGGTCGAGTACGCCTCGCCGAAGGACGCGACGACGTCGAGGTACAGAGGCTCGCCGCCCGAACCTGGCTCCTTGGTGCGGTCAAGCACCGCGATGCGCCGGACCGTGTCCGGGATCGCCGCGAGAACGGCCTCGACGGGCCACGGCCGGTACAGGCGGATCGAGACGACGCCCACCTTGCGTCCCTGCGCGACCAGCCGGTCGACGGCCGCGGACACGCTCTGGACGCCCGAGCCCATGACGATGACGATGTCGGTCGCCTCAGGGTCGCCGCGGTACGTCACGAGGTCGTACGACCGTCCGGTCATCTCCGCGAACTGCCGCATGCAGTCGGCGACGATCTTGGGCGTACGGGCGTAGTAGGGCGTCACGGTCTCGCGCGCCTGGAAGTACGTGTCCGGGTTCATCGCCGTGCCGCGGATGTACGGGTGCTCGGGCGAGAGCGCACGGTGACGGTGCTCCTGGACGAGCTGCTCCGGGATGTAGGAGCGAAGCTGCTCGTCGGTGAGCCGCAGCACGGTGTTCAGCTCGTGCGAGGTGCGGAAGCCGTCGAAGAAGTGCAGGAACGGGATCCGCGAGCGCAGCGTCGCGAGCTGCGACACGGCGGCCATGTCGTGCGCTTCCTGGACCGACGCGCTCGACAGCAGCGCGAAGCCCGTCTGCCGTACGGCCATGACGTCCTGGTGGTCGCCGAAGATCGACAGGCCCTGGGTGGCCAGCGACCGCGCGGCGACGTGGAAGACCGTGCTCGTGAGCTCGCCCGCGATCTTGTACATGTTCGGGATCATGAGCAGCAGGCCCTGCGACGCGGTGAACGTGGTCGACAGCGCACCGCCCTGGAGCGCGCCGTGCATGGCTCCCGCGGCGCCAGCCTCGGACTGCATCTCGATGACCGTCGGGACGGTCCCCCAGACGTTGGGCAAGTGGTGTGCCGACCACTCGTCGGCGAGTTCGGCCATCGTCGAGCTGGGCGTGATCGGGTAGATCGAGCACAGCTCGTTGAGCCGGAAGGCGACGGAGGCAGCAGCCTCGTTGCCGTCGATGATGACGCGCTCAGCAGCGCGGTTCCCTGTCGTCGTCATGTCAGTGCTCCGGGATCATCTCGATGGCGTGGACCGGGCACTGCTCGAAGCAGGAGGCGCAGCCCGTGCACTTCTCGTAGTTGTAGCGGTAGCGGTAGCCCTTGCCGAGCTTCACGATCGCGTCCTCGGGGCAGGCTCCGAGGCAGCCGTCGCACTCGATGCAGTTGCCGCACGACAGGCACCGGGAGGCCTCGAAGTGGGCCTCGTCGGCGGTCAGCCCCTCGACGACCTCGGAGAAGTCGTGGCGCTGCTCGAGGGCCAGCTCGGGTTCCAGTCGGCGCTCGTGGTCGCCGAAGTACCACAGGTTCAGCATGTCGAGGCTGGCGATCGGGTGCTTGCTGCGGGGAGCCGCCTGCTGGTTGAACAGCCAGTTGTCGATCATCCGGGCCGCGCGCTTGCCGTGGCCGACGCCGATGGTCACCGTCCGGTCGCTGGGGACGACGTCGCCGCCGGCGAAGATGCCAGGTACGTCGGTCATCAGGGTCTTCGGGTCGACGCGCACGACATCGTGGTCGAACTGCATCCCGGGGATCGCGGTGAGGAAGTTGGAGTCAGCCTCCTGGCCGAGCGCGAGGATGACCGTGTCGGCGGACATCGTCTCGTACCGACCCGTACCCTTCGCCTTGCCGTCGGAGTCCAGCTCCATGATCTCGACGGTCATGGAGTCTGCGTCCATCGCCGAGATCGTACGGAGCCAGTTCATCTTCACGCCCTCGCGGACGGCCTCGTCCTTCTCCGCGGCGTGGGCGGGCATCTGCTCCTCGCCACGGCGGTAGATGACGATCGACTCCTCGGCGCCGAGGCGACGGGCGACGCGGGCCGCGTCCATGGCGGTGTTGCCGCCGCCGTAGACCGCGACGCGGCGACCGATCACAGGTCGCTCACCACTCGCCACGTCATGCAAGAAGGAGACGGCGTCGATCATCCGGCCGGCGTCCATGCTGGGAATCTCGACGCGCTTGGAGAGGTGAGCGCCGATGGCCACGAAGACGGCGTCGAACCCGCCTTCCTTCTGCTCGGCCAGCAGGTCCTTGACCTTGTGGTTCTGGACGAACACGATGCCGAGCTTGCGCAGCCGGTCGATCTCCGCGTCGAGGATGTTGCGGGGCAGCCGGTACTCCGGGATGCCGTAGCGCATCATGCCGCCGGGCAGGTCGCCCGCGTCGCGGATCTCTACCGCGTGGCCCAGCTGAGCGAGGTGGTAGGCCGCCGAGAGCCCGGACGGGCCGGCGCCGATGACCATGACCTTGAGGCCTGTCGGGTGCTCCAGCCGTGGGAACTGCCAGCCCTTGGCCAGCGCCAGGTCGCCCAGGTAGCGCTCCACGCCGTGCACCGAGATGGCCGCGTCGAGGCCCGTACGGTTACACGCGCCTTCGCACGGGTGGTAGCAGACACGACCATGGATCGCCGGGAACGGATTGTCCTGTACGAGCTGGCGCCACGCGAGCTCCTCCTGGCCCTGCTTGACCAGCCGCAGCCACTCTTGGATGTTCTCGCCGGCCGGGCAGGCGTTGTTGCAGGGGGGCAGCAGATCCATGTACACGGGCATTCGCGATCGGATAGGGCCGACGCGGCCGCGCCCCTGGGAGAGGTCCGGACGATCGGTGATGTCGCGCTGGTCAGCCACGTTGCTCCCCGTGTTGAAAACTGAATCTGTTCCAAAGGTTAGACCTCAAGGTATTTGTGGTCGGCACCCGGGGGTCGCCTAGAGAATCCGCATACCCCCTAGGGCATCGTAACCACGGGCCTCGGCCGCCCCTCCCGCGGGGTCAATCGGCTGGCCTCAGACGAAGGGTCGAGCGTTCTCGAGGACGGGAAGCACACGGCGTACGGCGTCGATCTGATCGAGGTCGACGTCGACCACCCTGAGCTCGGGAGCCTCGCCGCAGCGCGCCAGCACCTCGCCGAGCGGGGAGATCGCGAGGCTGCCGCCGACCCCACGGGGCGTCGCACCGGACACGGTCACCCCGGCGGCGGCGGGCAACGCCTGGCCGCAGGCCACGACCGCACTCGTACTGTCGAGGGCGCGGGCCCGTACGAGAAGTTCCCACTGCTCCTTCTTGCCCGGCCCGTCGGCCCAGGAGGCCGGCACGACGATCAGCCGGGCGCCACGGCGGGCGAGTTCGGTGAACAGACCCGGGAAGCGGACGTCATAACAGGTCGCCAGGCCCACGCGCTGTCCGGCGATGTCGACGACGACCGGCTGGGCACCGGCGGTGACGGTGTCGGACTCCCGCGCGCCGAACGCGTCGTAGAGGTGGATCTTGTCGTACGACCCTTCCGTCGCCCCCGCGACGAGCAGCGTGTTGTGGACGCGGCCGCCCGCCGCAGGCGTGAACATGCCCGCGATCACAGTGATACCGGCGGCCCGGGCCGCATCCCGTACCGCCGTCGCCCACGGTCCGTCCAGCGGCTCAGCCACCTCGGCCAGCGGACGCCCGAAGGCGCACATCGTGGCCTCCGGGAAGACGACCAGCTCGGCGCCCCGGGAGGCCGCATCCGTGATCGCGTGACGTACGGTCGCGAGGTTCTGCGCCGGGTCGTGGCCGGTCAGCACCTGCGCGAGCGCGACCCTCACGACGCGAGCCTGTACATACGGAGCAGCGGCCGGTGGAACCAGATCGGGCCGCAGCTGTAGGTGATGCCGTCGCCCACGAACCCGTACCGCTCGTAGAACCTCCAGGCGCGCTCGTTGCCGCCCACGATCCAGAGGTACGCGGGCAGGCCACCCGGGAGCGCCAACTCCAGCAGCCTGTCGGCGAGCCCGGTGCCCTGCGCCGACGACGCCAGGTACAGATGGTTGAGCTGGTGGGTGGCGCCGGGGATCGGGACGACCTCGTTGATCGCCTCCCAGTCCTGGGGCGTGGCCCGACTCACGCACGTCGCGACGATGGTGTCGCCGTCGAGGGCGACCCACGTGCGGTCCGTGGGCTCCTCCCCTCGGCGCTCGGCCGCCAGGTCGGCGGCGAACGCCGCGGCGCGTGCGGGGGCCAGGCCGTCGGCCTCGGCGAGTCGGTCGACCGCGAACTCGGGAGGCATCGTCGCGGCGTACGTGTCGGCCACGAACCGGGCGTCCGCGCGACAGTAGGCCAGGGCGTCCGTCGGTTGAGCGCGGCGAATCACGTACGTCCCGTGGTGGTGTACGGCGTCGGGGGAGTCGAACACGTTCACCCGCACGACCCCTGTGACGCGATTCGGCGACGTACGGCTTGTGCGCGTGGCGTGGGGGTCATGCCTCGAGCTCCCCCAACGCTGCCTCGAGGCGCTGCAGCTTGCCGGTGAGCTCCCCGGTGCGGTCGCCGAAGATGTCGGCCTTCAGCACGAGGCTCACCCGCGGCCCGAACGGCTCGAGCGCGTCGACGCAGCGCTTGATGACACCCATGCACTCGTCCCACGAGCCCTCGATGGTCGTGAACATGGCGTCGGTGTGATTGGGCAGCCCCGAGTCCCGCACGATCTGTACGGCGGCGGCGACCGCGTCGTGGACGTACCCGGAGTCGGAGCCGGCTGTACTGACGGAGAACGCAACGAGCATGCGCTCATCTTTGCTCACCACACCGCCAGCGCTGTACGCCGTTCGTCGCCGCTCAGTGACGTACGTAGTCCGTGGCGCGCTGCTTCATGAGTTCCGAGAGCATCGAGGCGTCGAGCGCTGTGTCGAGGCTGTCCGCCGGCGCCCGCCCCGCGGCGACGCAGGTGAGGAACGTCTCGAGCTGACGAACGAAGCCGTTCGTCTCGTACATCTGCGTCCCGTCGGGAAGGTCAGCGTCGCGAAGCCGAAGCGTCGACGCGTTGCCGACGAACGCCTCAAGGCTCCCGCCCCCGGCACGCGCCCCCCAGACCGGAAGGTCGGCGATGGCGTAGCCGCCGTCGGCCGACACCTCGACGCGGTCCATGATCACGTCGGACATCGGCAGCAGGGAGATCGACGCGGTCGCCCCGCCCTCGTAGCGGCACAGGAAGTGGGCCTCGACCGCGCCGGGAGTCAGCGGTCTGTACAGGGCTCGCGCCTCGGTCAGGCCACCCCCCGCGAGACGCGACACGAGATCGAACCCATGGACCGCCGTGGTGTGGAAGTGGTTCTCTCCCCGGTTCACGCGATGCATCCGGTAGTCGATGTGCCGGACCTGGAGGCCGTCGAGCGCCTCCACGAGAGCAACCACGAGGGGCATGTGACGCCGGTTGTACGCGATCTGGTGCAACGCGCCCGTACGCCTGGCGGTGGCCGTCAGCTCGAGCGCCTGCTGGTAGCTGTCGCCCGGCGGCTTCTCGAGGAGGACGGGGATGCCCCTCTCCATCATGAAGGAGGCGATCTCCGGGGTCACCTGGTACGGCGTCGTCACGAGCACGGCATCCGGCTGCTCGGCGTCGACCATGGCGCGGTAATCGCTGTACGTACGGGCGAAGCCGGCTGCGACGGCGTACTCCTGAGCCTGCGCGGCATCGAGGTCACAGCACGCCGCGAGCGTGAGCGAGAAGGTCGTCGTACACGCAGCGAGCGCCGGGGCGTACGCAACCCCTGCGTGCGCCCCACAACCGACCTGACAGATACGCATACGAGTCCTCCTGATGTCGGTTACGGTTCGCCGTCAACGACGAGTCTGGCGTGGATTCGGGAACGACGGATCGCGGGAGCGGGGTCGCTGGCCAGCCGTGCATGCGTCTCGACGTCGTGGCGGCCCGCGCCGTAGCGGAGCTTCTCCCGCTCGATCCCTTCGGCCTGGAAGCCGGCGGCGGTCGCCACTCGACATGAGGCAGGGTTGTTCACCCGGTGGCCCAACTCAAGGCGGTACAGCCCGCTCTCGAACGCCCAGTCGCTTACGGCGATCAGCGCACTCGTCGCGTACCCCTTCCCGCGCGCCGCAGCCGACAGCCAGTAGTACATCCACGCGGTCTCGTGCCGGAACTCGATCGCCGACGCGCCGACGTTGCCCACCGCTACGCCGTCCTCGACGATTGCCCAGTTCTTCACGTGCTGGTCGTATCGCAACGACTCGTCGATGAACGCCTCTGCCGCCGCCACGCTCGACAGCTCAGCGCCGCCGAACTGGGTCGCCAGGTCAGTTGCGCTTCCAGCGGCCACGATCAACGCAGCGGCATCGCGCTTGACCCATGGGCGAAGGACGACAGTCACGCGCCCATCCTGCCCCAACTCACGTGCGCCGCCCGCAGGGTGGTGCCGACCATCGAGCCGGAACCCCTGCTCGTCCGTCCGCGGCCTGTGCGCTTACGGTTCGTGCCCCTACTCTCGCGAGAGAGTTCCACACTGTTACCGAGAGACTTTCGCACCGCTGCCGAGAGACTTTCGACCTGTTACCGAGAGAAGTACGGTCCACCGCGGCCGAAAGTCTCTCGGCAAAGAGGCACAAGTCTCTCCGCAACGGGTTGGAGGTCTCTCGGTAGAGGTTCCTAAGTCTCTCGGCAACGAGTCGGGGGCCTCCGAGGGTGCTGAATCCTCGGCCCATGACCTGGTCAGCCCAGGCGCACGACCCTGTCGCAGCGGGCTACCACCGACTCGTCGTGGGTGACGACCAGCAGGGGGCGGGTGCCCACACTCGCCCACAGATCGTCCAGCAGGGCGTTCGCGGTGGGGGCGTCGAGGTGCTCGGAGGGCTCGTCGAGAACGAGCACGTCGTACGAGCCGGCGAGCAGTCTGGACAGCGCCAGACGACGGGCCTCGCCGCCGGACAGGGTCGCCCCGAGTTCCCCGACCACGCGCTCCGGGTCGAGGGGCAGACCGGCCTCAGCCAGCGCCCCCACCACCTCCTCGTCGGTCGCGTCCTTGTTCCCGATCCGTACGTTCTCGGCGACGGTCGTCGCGAACAGATGCGCGTCCTGGGCGAGGTAGCCGATGCGGCCCTGCGTCTCGACGCTGCCGGAGACCGCGGGGATGAGGCCCAGCACGGTGGCGGCCAGGGTCGTCTTGCCAACACCGCTCGGGCCGACGACGGCGACGCTCTGACCAGCGACCAGGTCGAACGAGATGCCGGAGGCCACCGCGCCGAAACCGGGCCAGCCGACCGCGAGGTCACTGACCCTCACGTACGGCTCGCTGCTCGCGTCGCCGACCGCCGCGTCGCCGCGCCCCACCGGCTCGGCGTCGAGCACGTCGACCACGCGGGCCAGCGCCGACTGGGCACGGGTGAGGGTCTGAGCGGCCTGCGCCAACCCTCCGAGCACCTCGTGCAGCGCGAGCGGAGTGAGCACGAGAACGGCCAGCAGCCGCGGCGCGATCGCGCCGTCGACGACAGCCTGGCCGCCGATCCACAAGGCGGCGATGACGGCGGCCCCCGCGGCCAGCACCTGGGCACCGGAGGCGAAGGCCCGCACGAAGGTGGCGCGTCGCTCGACGGCCCTCAGCTCCGCGTCGAGCGCGTCGATCCGGGCGAGGGCCGCGACGTCCGCGTCGTACGCCACGAGGTCCACGGCCGACAACGCCGTCTCGCGCACCTGGTTGGCCAGCTCGCCGCGCAGCGGCACGGCGGCATTGTCCGCCGCACGGGAGGCGCGCTGGGCCCACCACGGGAGGACCAGGCCTGCCAGGACCGCGGTGCCCAGCAGGACGAGCGCGCTGCCCACCGAGAACCGCGCCAACATCGCCGTCGTACCAGCCATGACAACGACGGCCGACGCGAACGGGAGCACCACGCGGACGACCACGTCCTGTACGGCCTCGACGTCGGCCACGACCCGTACCAGCATGTCGCCGTGACGACGGCCGAGGAGGGTGGTCTTCGCCAGGGAGGTGTACGTGCGGAGGCGGAGCGCCGACTGCATCCGCAGCGCGAGGTCGTGGCCGACCAGTCGCTCGGTGTAGCGGAAGACGCCGCGGGAGATGCCGAAGAACCGCACGCCGACAGCGGCGACGCTCAGGTCGGTGAAGACGGGGTGCTCCGAGGCGCGCGAGATCAGCCACGCGGAGACACCGATGAGCGAGATCGAGGCGCCGCTGGCCAGCGCGGCCAGGGTGATCGCAGCGATCAGGCGCAGCCGACCCCAGGGAACAGTCTTCACGAGGTCAGCGACCAGTCCCTGCCAGCCGGACCTCATGCCACCACCCCGACCTCGATGACGCGGTCCGCTGCCGCGAGCACGGCAGGGCGATGCGAGACGACGATCGCCGAGGCGCCCGAGGAACGTACGGACTCGACCACGGTCGCCTCCGCGTCCGCATCGAGGCCGGCTGTCGGCTCGTCGAGCACGAGCACGTGCGCCCCGCGACGAATGCGGAGCAGCGCGCGAGCGATGCCCACGCGTCGCCGCTCACCCGCGGACAATCCCTCGGCCTCGTCACCGACGGCGTGGTCGAGGTCCAGGTCAGCGGCGCCGGCAGCAGCCAGCACGTCTCGTACCTCGTCGTCGGTGGCGGTCGCATCAGCGAGACGTACGTTGTCGGCCACCGTTCCGGCGATCAGTCCGGGGGCCTGGGGTACGTACGCGAACCGGCTGCGCCATTCGCGGCCAGAGAACCGCGTCTGGCTGAACCCGCCGACGGTCACCGAGCCCGACGTGGGCGTGAGAAAGCCCAGCAGGGCCGACAGCAGCGTCGACTTGCCGCCGCCGCTGGGGCCGCTGAGCGCGACCACCTCGCCGGCCGCGAGCGTGAACGACGTGGGCGGCAGGGCGAGCACGTCGCCGTACGAGTGGGTGAGGTTGTCGACGGTGAGTGGCCCTTCGAGACGCACGGAGCCTCCGTCTCTGTGCTCCTCACCGACCAGTGGCAGGCCTCGGTCGATCTCCACGAATGCCGCCTCCGCTGCCGCGACCCCGTCGGCGGAGTCGTGGTAGTGCACGCCGACCTGGCGGATCGGCAGGTACACCTCGGGAGCGAGGATGAGCACGAACAGCGCCGTGCGGAAGTCGATGCCGTAGTAGACCAGCCTCGTGCCGATCGCCAGCGCGACGATCGCCACGGACAGGCTGGAGAGCAGCTCGAGCACCAGCGCGGACAGGAACGAGATCCGCAGCGTGGCCATCGTCTCCGTACGGTTGGCCTCTTCTGTGCGTCGCAGGCCTTCCGCCTGCGCCTTCGCGCGGCCGAACACCTGCAGCGTGGGCAGGCCGGCGACGAGGTCGGCGAAGTGGCGCGCGAGACGGGTCTGGTAGCGGTAGCGCCGCCGTACGCGCGCTTCCGTCGTCCACCCGACCATCGCCATGAACAGCGGGATCAGGGGCACGGTCACGGCGATGATCAGCGCGGCCTGCCAGTCCGAGAAGAGGATCGAGGCGCCGACGATGAGCGGCACGGTGACCGCGAGGACGAGCTGGGGAAGGTACTTGGAGAAGTAGCCGTCGAGGCCATCGAGCCCTTGCGTCATGAGGGTCACCAGCGAGGCGGACGGCGTGGCGCCGGGCGACGCCAGGGTCGCCTCCATGATGTCGTGGCGCAGCTGCGACTTCACCGCGGCCGCGCTGCGGTGGGCCAGCCAGGTGGTCAGCCAGGTGAGGACCGCGCGACCGGCGAGCACCCCAGCGAGCAGGACGAGCGTCGCGCCCAGGCCCTCAGTCGCACCCGTGGCGACGATCGACGAGATGGAACGCGCCAACAGCCATGCCTGGTACACGACCAGCATGGCTGTTGCGGTTCCGGCCGCGACGCCCGCGCCGAGGAATACCCTCGTGGCGCGGGCGCGCGACAGAAGCCGGGGATCTACCGGTCCCCTTGTGCGTGCCTGCGGCATCAGCCGCCGACAACCACCGGGGTCTCAGCGTCGTCCGGGATGTTCTCCACACCCAGACGACGACGGAACACGGTGTACGCCCAGATCTGGTACAGCAGCACGATCGGGACGAGGATGCCCGCAGCGACGGTCATCAGGGTCAACGTCGTCGGTGACGACGCAGCCGTGGTGATGTCGAGGGCCACCTTGAGACCGGTGTTGTCGAAGCCCAGCCCGGGGTAGAGGTGGGCGAAAATCATCACCGCGCACGCGGCGATCGACAGGCTGGTCAGGATGAAGGCGATGCCCTCACGGCCCTTCCAGATGAAGAAGATCGCAGCGACGAAGAGCACCAGCAGCAGGATGCCCGCGATCCACGCGACGAGCCGGAGGCTGTCGAGCTGACCGGGGAGCATCTTGCGGAGGTTGGCGCCGAGTACGAAGACGATGCCCGGCACGGCCGAGATGAGGCCGAGCTTGAGGGCGAGCTTCTTGAGGCGGGCGCTGATCTCGCCCTTGGTCTTCAGCGCGGCGTAGATGGCGCCGTGCGTGAGGAACACGAGGACGAAGGTGATGCCGCCGACCAGGCCGAACCACGAGAACAGACCGAGGAACGAGCCCGCGAACAGCGGAGCGGTCGCCGAACCACCGAGGATCGCCTCGTTCTTCAGCGGCATGCCGATGAGGAAGTTGGCGAAGCCGACGCCGAAGACGAGCGGCGGCAGGAGCGAGCCAATAGCAGCGGCCCAGTCCCAACGGTTGCGCCAGCTCCATTCCGGCCGCTTGCCCCGGTACTCGAAGGCGACACCACGAAGGATGAGGCCGAGGAGGATCAGGAACAGCGGCAGGTACAGAGCGCTGAACAGCGTCGCGTACCAGCCGGAGAAGGCGGCGAACATCGCGCCACCGGCGGTCAGCAGCCACACCTCGTTGCCGTCCCAGACGGGGCCGATGGTGTTGACGAGCACGCGCCGTTCCTTGTCGTTCTTGCCGACGAAGGGCAGCAGCATGGCCACGCCGTAATCGAACCCCTCGAGGACGAGGTAGCCGATCCACAGAACCGCGACCAGAATCAGCCACAGAACCTGAAGAGCCGTGGGAGTCACATCAAGCAGTGTCATGAAAGTTCACTCCCCTTCTCAGTAGGCGAAGGACAAGGGCGCGTCCTCGTCCACAATCTTCTCGACGGGGGCCGCATCCGGCAGGCCCTTCTTGATGTACCTGAACATCAGGCCCACCTCAACGACCGCGAGCGCCCCGTAGACCAGGGTGTACACGATCATCGTGAACCAGATCTCGCCGGCGCTCACTGTGGGAGACACGGCGTACGAGGTCGGGATCACACCCGCGACGATCCACGGCTGGCGGCCCATCTCGGTGAAGATCCAGCCGAACGAGTTCGCGAACAGCGGCGCGAGCGGCAGGCCGAACATCATGGCGGTCCACAGCTTGCCCGGCTTGGGCAGCGCACCCTTCTTGGTGACCCAGAGCAGCCAGGCGCCGAGGATCAGCGTGAGGAAGCCGAGGCCCATCATGATGCGGAAGGTCCAGTAGCTCACGACGATGTTGGGCGTCGGGTCGACGTTCATGCTCTTGAGCTTGGAGGCGAACTCCTTCTGGAGGGCGTTCGTGCTGCCGTCGGCCTGCGCGTAGCCGGTCTTGGCGTAGTCGGCCTTGATGTCGTTGATGCCCTTGACGGTGCTCTGACCGGCAAGGATGCTCAGCACACCCGGGACCTTGATGGAGAAGACTTCCTTCGAGCCGTCGAGCGAGCCGACGGTGAAGATCGAGAACGCCGCGTTGGTCTCGGTCGTGTACAGCGCCTCGGCCGCCGCCATCTTCATCGGCTGCACCTGGGTCATCTGCTTGCCCAGCAGGTCACCGGAGACGATGATCAGCAGGCTCGCGACGATCAGGGTGATCGCGCCGAACTTGGTGGCCGTACGGAACGTGGCGACGTCCTCTTCCTTCGGGTTCTCCTGCTTCGCCAGCGTGGCGAGGTGCCAGCCGGCGACACCCGCGATGAAACCGCCGGCGACGATGAAGGCCGCGATGACCGTGTGGGGCCACTGCGTGAGGAAGATCGGGTTGGTCAGCACCGCGCCGAAGTCCACCAGCTCAGCGCGACCGTTGTTGTAGGTCGCGCCAACCGGGTTCTGCATCCAGGAGTTGGCGGCGATGATGAAGACGGACGAGATCAACGTGCCGACCGAGGCCAGCCAGATCATCGCGAGGTGCTTGCCGCGCGAGAGCTTGTCCCAGCCGAAGATCCAAAGGCCGAGGAACGTGGATTCGAGGAAGAAGGCGATCAGAGCCTCGAGCGCCAGCGGCGCGCCGAAGATGTCGCCTACGAAACGGCTGTACTCAGACCAGTTCATACCGAACTGGAACTCCTGGACGATGCCGGTGACGACACCCATCGCGAAGTTGATGAGGAACAGCTTGCCGTAGAACTTGGTGAGTCGAAGGTATCGGTCACTTCCGGTGCGGTACCACTGCGTCTGCAGGACGGCCACCAAGAGCGACAACGCAATGGTGACCGGGACGAAGAAGTAGTGGTACACCGTCGTGATGCCGAACTGCCATCTGGCGATCGTGTCGGAGCCCATGCGGCGGAATGTACTACGGAGTGTCGTAGTTCGCACTTCGACAAGGCAGACTTCAACTATGCCGCAGCTCGGAGGACTCGAGACGAGGGTCATGGGTACCCTCTGGGGTACGCTTTCCCCCTTGTCAGTAAGGGAAGTTCACGACGCGCTGCTCTCTACGACCGATCTGGCGTACACGACGGTGATGACAGTGCTCGATCGGCTGGCCAAAAAGGGCCTCGTGACACGGGTGCGGGATGGCAAGGCCTGGCTGTACCGGCCGACGGCCACGTTGGAGGACCTGCTGGTCTCCGATGTGCTCAGTGCCCTGCGCCACCCCAGCGCCGACCGAGCCCAGGTGCTGCGAACACTGGCGGACGACCTCACCGACGACGAGAGGTCCCACCTCAAGGACCTGTTGTCCTGAGACGGGACCTCGTCGCGGGTGCCCCGTGTCGGATCGGGGCGCCCAGGTCAGCAGCCGGCGACGGCCGGACGACTCGTCAGCCGCGTGTGGCCGTCGAGTCGCGAGGCCCAGGCGAGCTGCAGCTCGGCCGCTCGCCGAAGACCTCGGGCAACCTTCGTACGGGCTCCTGCGCCGGCAACCACTGGCACGTCGGCGTACACCGCCGCGCGGGACAGGTCGTTGTCGAGCTCCTGCTGACGGATGGCGCTCGCGATGGATACGAACATGGACATGGGTGTCTCCTCTCACAACGTGGGTCTGTGGTGCCGCCTGAGTCAGGCGGCGGGTCCAGTGCTGGCCCGCACGATCAGCTGGTGCGGGAGCACGATCTGGCGGTCCGTACGGTCCTGGTCGAGGATCAGGACGGCCGCGTGGCGCCCCTTCTCGCGGATGGGCTGGCGGATGGTGGTGAGCCCCTCGGCGGCCGCCTGCGGAATGTCGTCGAACCCGGCGACCGAGATCCCCGTCCCCGGGCGTAGCCCTCGCTGACGGCACGCGTCCATGACCCCCAGGGCAAGGACGTCGCTCAGGGCGACCACCGCGGTCGGGCGATCGGCTCGGTCCAGCACCATCCCGCCTGCCACGGCACCGGACTCGCGGGAGTTCGGCCCTCCGGCGACGATCCGTACGTCTGCGTCGCCGAGCCCTGCGAGCAGTCCACGCAGCCGCAGCTGGTCGTCGAACAGTCGATCGGACCCGAGCTGGTCGAGCGCCACGAAGAACTCGTCGAGCGTGTACTCGCGGCGATCCGGCATCGCTTCCGACGCGTACGACAGCAGCACCACCCGGCGGTGGCCCAGTCGACGCAGGTGCTCCCCGAGGTCGCGGCCCGCTTTGAAGTCGTCGATGATCACGTACGAGTCCGCGTCCGAGTTGCGGGTGATCGAGCAGTAGACCGTCGGCAGACCGATCTCGCGGGCCCGGTTGATCGCCGGCTGGTTGCCGCATGGCCCGGCAAGACCATCGACAGCGGCGTTCTGCACCGCGGCCAGGGACGCCGGGTCCGACGCCGTGACCGACAGCAGCATGATGCTGGCGCCGTGCTCGGCCATCACTTCGCTGAACCCCGCCAGCCACGCGACCGTGAACGGGTCGGAGAAGGCGTACGTGAGGGGCTCCTCGAAGACGACGGCGTACGTGTTCGTCCGGCGGCTCCGCAGCTGCCTCGCGAGGGCATCCGGGCCGGTGTAGCCCATCTTCGTCGCGCGATCCAGGACGCGCTCCCGGAGCTCCTTGGACAGCTGGTCGGGACGGTTGAAGGCGTTCGACACGGTCATCACCGAGACCCCCATGACCTCGGCGACATCGCGTTGGGTGATGCGTGGCATGGTGTGCCCCCTCTCAGTAACGGCGTGTACCAATACTGTCGACTTTATCGATACAGAGATCAACAGGTTTTCGGTACTGTATCGATAAAGTTTCACGGGCCCTGTTGTGGGGAAGACACAGGGCCCCAGAAACGCGCACGCCCACCACGGTCGGGTGACCGTGGTGGGCGACGGGTGGTTCAGGGGCAGCCTCAGGCGGCGACGGCGGCGTACCTGTCATCGAGCTTGGACGCCAGCGAGAGCTGGGCATCGGCGGCACGACGGAGCAGGTTCGCGACGCGGTTGCGCAGCGGCTCGTCGCGGACGAGGTAGCCGTTCACGTCGTAGTGGAGGTGCGCCGCGTTCTCGGCCTCCGTGCGAACTGTCAGCGCGTTGAAGCTTGTGGAGATGAGCATGGCGTGTCCTTTCGATCGGTGCACCGCTGCAGGACAGCGGCAGGTGTGCACCGGCTGCGGGATGACGAGGACCGTCCGGGACGGCCTCCAGGCATCGTCGAACCGGCGGTGGTGAGGTGCGACTGCGGTGTCCCGCTGCGCATCTCGTCTCTAGTAAGGTAGCACTAGAAACACGGATCCAGCGAATACTCTCACCGAGATCTCATCATCCGACACGTCAGGGGGTCGGCGTCACGGCCACCTCGGGCCCGGCGATGGGGATCTCGACGGGGTGGTCGCCGTACGCACGGGGGTCCTCTCGCGGCTCGATGTGCACTCGGAGCTCCACGAACGGGACCTCGGCGCGGATGTCGGCCTCGATGATCTCGATGAGGTCGTGCGCCTTCCGTACGCTCCAGCTGCCCGGCACCAGCGCGTCGAACGTGGCGAAGCCATGGCGGCCTGCCGAGCGCGTACGCAGCCCGTGGAACATCACCTCGTCGGTCGTGTGCCGCAGCAGGACGGCCACGATGGCCGAGTTCTCCTCGGCGGAAAGGGTCGGATCCATCAGTCCGTGGGTCGACTCGGAGACCAGCCGGAAACCGGCCACGACGATGTTGACGCCTACGGCGAACGCGACGATCGAGTCGAGCCGATCCCATCCGGTGAGCTTCACCATCAGCACGCCGACCAGCACGCCGGCCGATGTCCAGACGTCGGTCATGAGGTGCTTGCCATCCGCCTTGAGCGTCAGCGAACGGTGCTCCTTGGCCGCGCGGAGGAGCACGAACGCGACGGCGCCGTTGATCGCGGACGCGACCACCGAGATCAGCAGACCGATGCCGACGTTCTCCAGCGGCTGCGGGTGGAGGAACCTGTCGACAGCGCTGATCATGATCGCCACGGCGGCGACGAAGATCATGCCGCCTTCCACCGCGGCCGAGAAGAACTCGGCCTTCGTGTGGCCGAAGTTGTGGTTGTCGTCCGGCGGGCGGGCCGCGATCCGCAGCATGAGCAGGGCAACGACCGCGGCGACGAGGTTGACCACCGACTCGGCCGCGTCAGAGAGCAGACCTACTGAACCGGTGAGCAGCCAGGCCCCCGCCTTGAGCCCGATCGTCAGGAGCGCCGCGGCGATCGACAGCCAGGCGAACTTGGTCAGGTTCGGATGAGTCACCCGGACATTGTTCCAGGAAGCGCCATCCGCCTGGCTATCACCCCTAGCGTCGAGACCTCACCTCCCCCAGACAGCCGTCGCCCCGCTGTGTCCGGTGAGGGCCACGAGCACGAGGGCACCGACTGCGGCGAGGGCCGCGACGACCGCCGCGACCCACCACCCCGCGGACGACCGCTTCTTCACGACCAGCCCGATCGGCAGGGCCACGGCGAGGGCGATGGCCGGGTACGGGACGTACTGGCCGTACGACTCGTGCGTCGCGACCAGCTGACCGACGCCGAGGCTGGCGGCCAACGCCTCGCCGGACACCTTCGCGACGATCGCCGAGACCGCGGCGACCACCGCGCAGGCGACAACGAGCCACGCGTAGCGGTCGCGCAGCCGGCTCGAGACCACGACGGCCAGGGCCCCCAGTGACGCGAGCGGCAGCAGCACGACGACGGCGTGCACCACCAGCGGGTGCAGCGGCAACCCCAGGACGTACATCGCTACTTCTTCACCGCGTTGCCGTCGTGGTCGATCACGAACCAGACGCTCTGGACGTTCTGACCCGCGACGTCGCCGGCCTTGGCGTCGCCCTTCCAGTAGTAGAGGGGCCAGCCGTTGTACGTCGCCTGTACGGACCCGTCGGCGCGCGTGAACGACCCGAGCTTCGAGTCGTCGACCCCGGAGCCGACCGTCGGCTTGCCGATCAGCGGCGGCCACGCGACCAGGCACTGCCCCGCGCAGGCGCTCGTGTTGGGGCTGTCCTTGGTGAACAGGTAGAGGGTCTTGCCGTTGCCGTCGACGAGGATCGACCCGAGGCTCGAGTCGGCCATCTTGAGGGCCAGGGTCGTGGCGTCGGCGGTCTTGACGGCGGCGGCAGCGCTGGAGGCGGCCGAAGCCGGAGCCGATGTGGCCGCGGCGACGCTGGTCGCGGGGGCGGCGGGAGCCGCGGCGGTCGTGGATGTACACGCGCCGAGCATCAGCAGGGCGGGTACGGCTGCCATCGCGATCCGGGTTCGTGCGAACATGTGGTCCTCCTCGAGTTTCGGGTGGTGCTTGGTGGAAATACGGGGCTGGCTCCGAAACGGATTGCGCCCGGCCGCAATCCGTACGAGCTCGCCGCCCGTAGTGCCGGATGTGAGCCTGATCTCGCTGACCGACCGAGCCTCTGACGCGGCGCTGATCGCCGCGCTCACGGTGAACGACGAGGCCGCGACGGTGGCCTTCATCCGCCGGTTCCAGGGACCGGTGTACGGGCTCGCCGCGTCGATCACGCACGACCGCGTACTCGCTGAGGACGTCGCCCAGGAGGCGTACCTGCGTGCCTGGCGCGCAGCATCGTCGTACGACCCGCGGCGGGGTTCCGCGCTCGGCTGGATCCTGACCATCACGCGCAACCTGGCGATCGACGCGATCCGGGCCCGGCGGTCCGTGCCCGTCGAGGCGACCGACCTGGAGCTGATGATCGCGAGCGCTGTGCGCGGGGACGCGCCCGACGGCACCGGGGGCCGGCTCGAGCAGCTCGACGCGTCGCACCGGCTTGCCCAGCTGCCGGCCGACCAGGCGCGGGCGGTGGTGCTGGCGGTGATCGGTGGCATGACGGCGGCGCAGGTCGCCGCGCACGAGGACATTCCGTTGGGGACGGCCAAGACGCGGATCCGTACGGGTCTGCGGCGGCTGCGGGTGGCGATGGAGGCTGACCATGACTGACTGGCACCCCGAGACCGACGAGCTGGTCGCGCTCGCGCTCGGCGACCTCGGCTCCGTGGAGGCCGAGCACGTGACCGCCCACCTGGGCGGGTGCCCGACCTGCCGGGACGAGTACGCGGAGATCTCGGACGGTGTCGAGCAGGCGCTCGCCGCGACGCCGGCGATCGCCCCGCCTGCGGGCTTCTCCGGTCGGGTGCTGGCCGCCATCGCAACGGAGCAGCCGGCGGAGGTCGTGCCGCCGGGTGGTCGCGTGGGGCGACGTACGGTCTTCCTCGCTGCCGCCGCGAGCCTCGTCGTCGGCGTCGGCGGCACGCTGGGCGCGACGGCCTGGCTGAACCGGCCTCGGGCGAAGGCCCCCGGCGCGCCGACCGCGGCCGTGCTGCTCACCGCGAAGGGGGACGCCGTCGGATCGGCCGGGCTCGCGACGCTGAACGGGTCGACGTACCTGGCGATCAACATCACCAGCGGCCGACCGGGGGCCAGCTACGAGTGCATCCTCGTGGGGCCGGACGGGCGACGTACGAGCGGGGGCTCGTGGACGTTGGCCGACCAGTACGGCACCGGGCAGGCCTCAGGCTCCTGGCTCGTGCCGATCAGCGGCGCCCAGCCCGCATCCGTACAGCTCGTCACGGCCTCGGGGACCGTGTGGTCCCAGTGCACGCTGTAGGCCCTTCGAGACGTTGACGCGCTTCGCGCATCAACACCTAAGGGACCCGAACTCTCGGTATGGACTGAGCCTCGAAGCGAGCTCAGACACTTCTGCTTCCGGCCGTCCACGCTCCTTCGAGACGTCAGCGGCTCGGATTCGCTAGACGACCGGGGCCAGGGCTGCCGGGGAGACCGTGCGGGCGCGGAGGATCGCGGCGACGGTGAAGATCGCCCCGAGCAGCGTCCAGCCGATGAGCAGGAAGACCGGGGTGGTCACGCCAGGGCCACCGCTGACCACGGCGCGGACAGCGTCGTAGGCCGGCGACAGCGGCGACAGCGGGCGGATCGCGTCGAGCCAGCCCGGTACGGCGCTGGTCACGGCCGTGGCGCCCGTGACGACGGCTGCAGCGATGCCGACGACCCGACCCGCGCCCTTGGCCCACGCCGTCAGCGCGTGGTTGACCGCCACGAACGCGACGCCCGCGAGCATCAGGACGACCGTCAGCGACAGCCACCGGTACGCGGGCAGCCTCACGAACGCCTGCCCGATGGCCGACACCAGCAGCGCCTGGACGAGGACGATCAGCAGACCGGGACGCAGGGCCTCGACCACAAGGGCAGCCGTCGGGCTGCTGGACAGAGCGAGTCGCTTCCGTACGGCAGGAAGGACGGTGTACGTGGCGAACGCGCCGGCCCACAGCGCCAGGATCATCAGGAGGGCGGCCAGGGCGGCGCCGGGCTGTACGAGCTCGTCGAGGTTGCTCACCGAGATCGGCGAGGCGACCACCTTCGACAGCTGCGTGCGGTCCTCGGTGGTGTAGCTCGGCACCTGCGTCGCGCCCTTCGCGAGACCGTCGGCGAGCTGCTTGGAGCCATCGGCGAGCTGCTTGCTGCCGTCTGCGGACTGTTGCAGGCCGTCAGCCAGCTGGGTCGCCCCGGGAGCCGCCTGGTCGATGCCGCCGAGCACCTGATCGACGCCGGAGACGTACTGCTGGGCACCGGAGACCAGCGGCGCGCCACCGTCCGCGAGCTGCGCGAGACCGGCGGAGAGCTTCGCGGCGCCCGGCGCCGACTGGTCCACGCCACCCGTGTAGGCGTTGAGGCCGTACTCGAGGGTCTTCGTGATCGGAGCCCCTTGCGCCTGCGCCTGGGCGATCGTGATCCCCGCCCGCATCTGGGTCAGTCCAGCGACGAGGCCTGCACCGCCGGGCGTGAGTGCCTGCGCCAGCCCCTTCTGCTGCTGCATCTCGGCGACCGACGGGCTCAGGTTGGCCTTCGTCAGGAGCGAGCTCGAGTCACTGACGACCGTCTGAAGCTTCGGCGCGGCGGTGCCGAGGTTCGACGCGATGCCATCCAACTGCGACTTCACGCTGGCGGTGTCAGTCGTGATCGTGGCCGTCGCGGCCGCCTGGGCCTTTGTCGTCGCGTCGCCGACGCCCATGAAGTAGATCGCGCACGCGCCCTGGTCCTGAATCGACTGAGGACACGGCAGCGAACCGGTCCCGGTCGCGATGCTGCTCGACACCCCGGAAGCCATTCCGCTGCTGATCGCGGTCGACGCTGCAGAGACGGCCGTGGCCTGGTTGCTGACCGTCGTCACTACCCCTGTCGCGTTACTGGTGTAGGTCGCCACGGTGTTGCCACCCAGGATGCTGTCAGTGCTCTGCCGGATCCCCGAGAGGGTGTCTGCCTGTCCCGGAACCTTCACGAGAATGCTCGTCACACCATCGGTGTACGGCTTGAGGCCGGCCGCAGTGCCTGCTCCGATGTACTGCCCGATCCCCGCGTCGAGCTTCGCCGCGCTGCCCCGCAGGTCGGCGGACCCGGCCGAGAGCTGCGTCAGGCCGCCGGAGAGCTGGGCGGCCCCGTCAGCGGACTGGGACGCTCCGGAGGTGTACTGCTGGAGGCCCGAGACCAGACCGGCGCCGCCCGTACGGAGCTGGCCGCCGTTGAGGGTGATCTGTACGAGACCGTCGGCGAGCTGCTTGGCACCGGGAGCGGCCTGCGCCAGCCCGTCCGAGAGCTGCGTGGTGCCGTCACTCAGCTTGGTCGCGGCGTCGGCGACCGTCTGGAACTGCTTGCCGGTGTCGTTGAACCCCACGTACACCTTGTCCAGGTATCCCTGCGTCAGCGTCTGGTTGAGCGCCAACGCGGCGGCCTGCGCCACGGACTGGCCCAGGGCGGTGTCGGCGATGCCGGCCACCGGCGAGGTCGCCACGTCGATGGTGGCCTGCTCGGCGTCGGCGGCGGTCCCCGCGTACGAGGTCGCGGCCTTCGAGAAGTTCTCGGGGATCGTGACCACGGCGGCGTACCGGCCGGACTTCAGCCCGTCGGTGGCGTGCGTGGCGTCGGCGAGCACCCAGGTGAAGTTCTGGTTCGTGTCCGCGTCGATGAGCTGTGCGGAGAGCTGACGACCCAGCGGTACGGTCTGGCCGTTGATCGTCACGGCCTTGTCGAGGTTGACGATGGCCGCCTCGACGCGCTGCAGCCGCGAGTTCGTGTTCCACGTCGCCGAGAGCAGCACGGCGGCAATGAGGACCGGTACCAGGAGCAGGCCGAGGGCCTTCGCCCACCAACGGCTTCCGAGTGTCGTGTCGAGCCCGCTCATCGGGTGCCTCCTTGGGTTCCGACGAGTGCGTCCGCATCGTCGAGGTGAACAGTGAAGTCTCCGGGTCGCAGCACGTCGGTGAGCGCCTCGAGGGTGCTGGCGCCGACGACGATGGCCCGCGTGCCGGGCTGGTGGACGAGGGCTGCCACAGATGCTCGGTCCGCCGTCGAGAGCCGGTCGACATCGTCGACGAGGATCAGCCCCGCGCTCGTACGTCCCAGCTGGTTCGCCAGGTCAGGCGTGAGGGCGTCAGCGCAGTACGACTCGCGGCGGAGCTTGGCCGCGGCGTCGGGAAGGACGTGGCCGAGCACCTTGATCTGGCCCCCTGAAGGCGCCATCCGCCCGCCGAGCGCCAGCAGCAGGGCCGCTCTCGCGGTGGGCGAGCCGGTGACGCCGAGCACCTGCCCGGGATCCAGCCGTACGGTCAGGCCGTTGACCAGCGCGGGGTGGTCACCGACGACCAGGCCCTCCGCGTACACCACGCTGGTGTCGCCCGGAGCCGGCCAGTCGGCCATGCGCAGCTGGCGGGCCAGCGACTCGCCCTCGATGTCGAGGCTCGGGAGGATCCGGTCCAGCCACTTCGGCAGCCACCAGGCACGCTCGCCCAGCAGGTGCATGACGGCCGGCACGAGCGTCATCCGTACGACGAACGCGTCGATCAGCACGCCGACCGCCAGGCCGAACGCGATCGGCTTGATCGCGCCCTCGCCCTTCGGCACGAAGAACGCGAAGACGGCGAACATGATGAGCGCGGCGGCGACGACGACCTTCGCCGAGTGGACGAAGCCGTCGTGGACAGCGAGCCGCGCGTCGTCACCATGCACGTGTTCCTCCCGCATCCGGGAGACCAGGAAGACCTCGTAGTCCATCGCCAGCCCGAACAGGATGCCCATCGTGATGATCGGGAAGAACGAGATGACGCTCGTCGTCTCGTGCAGGTTCACGATCTGCGCGCCCCAGCCCTTGTTGAACACCAGGGTGGTCGCGCCGAATGCGGACCCGATGCTCAGCAGGTAGCCGATGCTGGCCTTGATCGGCACCCAGATCGATCGGAACACCATCATCAGCAGGATCAGCGACAGGCCGACGACGAAGATGCCGAACGGCAGCAGGGCCGCCGAGAGCTGGGCGGTGATGTCGAGCTTCACGGCGGTGATGCCGGTGACGGCGATGTCGACCCCGTACTTCGAGGTCCACTCCGGCGTCTTCTCCTGGAGGCGGCGGACCAGCTGCTCCGTACGGGGGTCGTCCGGGCCGGTCGTCGGCACGACCTGGATCATCGCGGTATCGGCGTTCTGGTTCGGCACGGCCATTGGCACGGATGCGACGCCGTCGATGGTGAGGATGTCGTTCTTGATGCCGTCGATGACGCCCAGCGGGTCGGTCGAGGTGACGATGTTCGCGGTGACGATGAGCGGGCCGTTGGCGCCGGGGCCGAAGGCCTCCGCGACGGCGTCGTACGTCATGCGCGCCGGGCTGCCCTGCGGCAGCTGGCCGGCATTCGGCAGGGACAGCCACAGATCCTTCGCCGGCACGGTGAGGGCGCCGAGCGCCGCGACGACGACCAGGATCGTGATGATCGGGCGCGCGGTCACGACACGTACCCACCAGCCAGAGGCACCGCCGCCGGTGCGTGGGGCGCGATCAGCGACCGCGGACTTCTTCTTCTTGGGGCGGGCGCGCTCGCCGAGGAAGCCGAGCACGGCGGGCAGCAGGGTCAGCGCGACGGCGACGCCGATCGCGACGGCCACGGCGCCGAACGCGCCCATGACCGTGAGGAACGGCACGTTGGCGACGGCCAGCCCGACGAGGGCGATGATCACCGTGAGGCCCGCGAAGATGACGGCCGAGCCTGCGGTGGCGACCGAACGAGCCGCCGACTCTTCCGGGGTGATGTCGCTCGCGCTGAGCTGGTCGCGGTGGCGGGAGATGATGAACAGGGCGTAGTCGATGCCGACCGCCAGACCCAGCATCAGGCCGAGCATCGGGGTGGTCGAGCTGATGTCCATGAAGCGCGTCGCGCCGAGCGTGACGGCCATCGCGAGCGCCACGCCGAGCACCGCATTGGCCAGCGGCACGACACCCATGAGCAGTGAGCCGAGCACCACGACGAGCACGATCAGAGCGACGAGGACGCCGATGACCTCGACGATGGTGATGTGCGGGATCTGGATGGCGAACACGTCGCCGCCCACGAGCACCTTCGTGCCGGCTGGCAGGGTCTTCTGCAGCGCCGCACCATCGTCCTGCAGATGAGCGCGGTCATCGTCGGTGAACGCGGTCGTCGTGCCGACCAGCTGGATCGTCAGCTTGGCCGTGCGCTTGTTGTCGGAGATCTGGCCGTGGACGTACTGGTTGTACGGGCTCAGCGTGCCCGAGACGTACGGTCGGTTGCTGAGGTCGGACAGGCCGTTCTCGACCGCTATCTTCACGTCGGCGTCGTCGAAGGAGTGCCCGTCGGGCAGCGTCACCACCATCATCGCCGTGGCGCTGGCGGCCGACGGGAACGTCATCTGCAGACGGTCGTACGCCACCTGGCTGGGCGCTCCCGGGATCACGAAATTGTCGCTCATGTCCTGCTTGATCGCCATGGCCAGGCCACCGACGAGCACCAAGGTGGTGAGCCAGGCGGCGAGGACCCGCCCCCGGTGCCGGAAGCACCAACGACCGACGTCGTACAGGAAAGCAGACATGTGACCCCAGACCACTCGAACGGATTCGATACGTTACTGTATCCAAGACACTGTTGTATCCAAAATGTGCGTAGGCTCAGGTCTGTACGAAGGGGTGCCGATGACCGCCGACCATGCCGTGACCACCCGGCGACGGGCCGCCACGCGCGCCCGCCTGCTGAGCGCGGCGCGTGAGGTCATCGCGGAACGCGGTGCCGGTGGGGCGACCGTCGAGGGCATCGCCGAGCGGGCCGGCTTCACCCGCGGCGCGTTCTACTCCAACTACGCCGACCTCGACGAGCTGATCGTCGACCTCATCCGTGACGTGGGCGAGACCCGACTGGCCGACGTACGTGAGGCGGCCGCGCAGTTCGCAGCGGGCCGCCAGACCGATGACTTGACCATCGACAGGGCGCTCGCCGGCGGCGTTCGCGAGTTCGTCCACCTTCTGCAGCCCTCCATGAACGAGGTGCTGCTGCAGGCTGAGCTACGCCTGTACGCGCTGCGCAACGACGGTGCTCGCGCCGGCTACGTCTCGGTGGTCCGCGAGACCATGGCCGGGGTGTACGCGATCCTCGAGACGCTGTTCGAGACCGTCCATGCCCGTCTCCGCACCGGCCCTGGAATCACGATGGAGATCCTCATGGGGTTCTTCGACCAGGGCAGCGCGATGAGCTACCTCGACCTCGGCCACATCGACCCCAACGCCCAGGTCGCGCGCCTCAGCGAGCTCATCGACGTGATCATCGACACCGACTGCGCCCGCTGAGCGGCACCACCTATCGGGCGGCGACGCTCGAGGAGGTCACCGTCGTCGGCAGGTAGCCCGGCGCCGTCCCCGTCACCGCGAGGCTGATGCGGTGACCGACGTCGGTCGAGGTCAGCGTGTAGCGGAAGCGCACCGCACCCGGGATGGCGACGCCGTCGCGAAGCCACTGGTACGTCAGGCTGACGTTGCCTGGCGTCCAGTTGTCCGTCAGTCCGAAGAGCGTCGACCCGTTCACGGCCCGCCCCAAGAGCCTGACCGTGCCGCCAGTGACGACCGCCGCAGGCACCACCGAGGTCGCGGCCGAGGTCGCTGTCGCTGAGGTCCAACCGGGCAGGGATCCCGTCACGACCAGGGTGAACGCGTGACCCACGGCGGCGAGGCCGACCGTGTGGCTCGGTCCGGTCGCCCCCTGAACAGCCACCCCGTCGCGGTACCACTGGTACGACAGGTTGACGTTCGTCGGAGTCCAGCCCGTCACCTGGCTGGTGAGCCTGGCTCCTACCCTCGGCGTGCCCACGATGGTCACGGTGCCCGCGACCACCCGCGCCGGCGCGATCGTCGACGTCGGAGCAGACACGGCCGACGCCGACACGTACCCGAACCTCGTCCCGGACACCGACACCGACAGCACGTGGCCCACGTCGGCGGTCGTCACCGTGTAGCGCCGACCGGTCTCGCCCCTGATGGTCCTGCCGTCACGCAGCCACTGGTACGAGAGGTTGACGCTCACCGGCGTCCACCCGTTCGTCTCAGCGGTGAGCCGGTTGCCGACGGCGGGGGTGCCCGCGATCGTCACCGAGCCGGCTACCACGTGCGGCGCCTGGATGGGGGCCGTGGGCGCCGAGGTGGCCGACGCCGTCCCGTACCCGAAGCGCGCACCCGTGACGGTCACGCTCATCGTGCGCCCGAAGTCGGAGGGCGTGATCGAGTACGTCTGGCCGGTCTCGCCACGGATCGCGACGCCGTTGCGGAGCCACTGGTACGACAGGCGCAGGTTCGCCGGAGCCCAGGTCCCGGGCTGGGCCGTGAGGGTGCTGAACACGTACGGCGAGCCGGAGATCGTGACCGTCCCCGGGACGATGCGCGCCGAGGTCACCGGCGCGGTCGGCGCCGAGACCGCGGTCGCGGAGGTGTAGCCCGCGCGGGAGCCGGTCACGGAGACCGACAGCGTCTGGCCGGCGTCCGTCGCCACGGGCACGTACGTCGGCGCGGTCGCGCCCGAGATGGCGAGGCCTGCGCGCAGCCACTGGTACGAGAAGGCCACGCCGGTGGGCGTCCACGTGCCCGGGTTCGCGGTCAGCGTCGCGCCGACCGCCACCGTGCCGGTGATGGTCGGGGTGCCGGCCACGACCGCGGGCTGCGGGACGACCGCCGACTCGGCCGAGGAGACGGTCGCCGAGGTGTAGCCGGCGAGCTGGCCGGTCACCCTCACGCTGAGCGTGGAGCCCACGTCGGCCAGCGACACCGCGTACGTCGCCGCCGTCGCACCACTGACCGCGCTGCCGTTGCGGAACCACTGGTACGTCAGCGTCACGCCGGCGGGCGACCAGACACCCACCTGCGAGGACAGCGTCGAGCCGACCACGGCGCTGCCCGTCACCGACACCGTGCCGGGAACCAGGGATCCCGCGGAGACGCTCACCGGCGCCGAGGTGGCGGTCGCCGATGCGTACCCTGCCTTCGCGCCCGTCACCGAAACCGTGAGCGCTGCGCCGACGTCGGACGCGGTCGCCGCGTACGTCGCCGTGGTCGCACCACCGATCGCCACGCCGTTGCGTAGCCACTGGTATGTCAGGGTCACGCCCGGCGCCCACGTTCCGGAAACTGCCGTGAGTGTCTGCCCGATCGCGGGCGTGCCGGTGATCGACGGAGTGCCGGCGACGAGGCTCCCCGGGAGCACCTTCGCCGTCGAGGCGCTGGCCGTCGCGGGTGCGTATCCGAAGAGCGTGCCCGTCGCCGTGACCGTGAGGACCGCGTCCGCGTCAGCGGCCACGACGGCGTACGTCGCGCTGGTGGCGCCGGGGATGACGACACCGTTCCGGCTCCACTGCAGCGTCACGTCGGCGCCCGTCGGCCAGCCCGCGGTGGAGGCCGTGAGCGTGGTCTCGACCTGCGCGGTGCCACTGATGCTCACCGTTCCGGGCGTCATCGTGCCCGGCTGGATCCAGCCCGTGACCGCGCCACCGACCGCATCCGCGTAACCGACCACCGAAGCCGTCACCCGGACGGAGACCATCGAGTTCACGTCGGTGACCGTCAGCGGGTACGTACCGCTGGTCGCGTCGGCCACAGCCGTGCCGTCGCGGTACCACTGGTACGCCAGGGTCGCGCCCGTCGGCCAGCCTGCCGTGACTGCGGTCAGCGTCGATCCGACCTTCTGCAGGCCGTCGATGGTCACCGTGCCGACGGTCAGCGAGCCCTTGACCACCGGCGCGCTCGTGACGCTCACGGTGACCGGGGCGAGCGTGGCCTTGGTGCCCATGACCTGCACGGCGATGACCTTGCCCAGGTCGTCCGCCACCGGCGTGTACGTCGGGCCCGTGACCGACAGCGGAACGCCGTCGACGGCCCAGCTGTACGAGAAGGTGACGTCCGTCGGGGTCCACGTGCCGGGCGTCACCGTGAGCGGAACGCCCACCGTCGGGATGCCCGAGAACGTCGGTTGCCCCGCCACGATCACCGGCGCGGCCACGACATCAGCCGTCGGAGCGGAGAGGACCGGCGCGGTCACGTACCCCGTCTTCGTGCCCGTCACCTGCACGGTGATCGGCAGTCCGA
>JAPUEI010000087.1:0-2723 GCA_027492675.1 Propionibacteriaceae bacterium
TGGGACTCATCGCCGCGCTCCTGCTGGCTCCCGGCATGTACCTCGGCTGGCGCCGCGTCTCGAAGCGCTGGAGCGATCCCCTGCACCGCGCACGCCTCGCCGCTGTGGTCGGCGCGGTGTAGGACCTCAGAAGCGCTTGCGCAGCTCGGCGATCCGGGACTCCACCTGCTGGGTGGTGGCTGACGCCAGCGCAGGTCCGCCACATGCGCGACGCAGTTCGGCGTGCACGTGGCTGTGCGGCACGCCCTTCACTCGTGAGTACTGCGCGACCAGGCTGTTCAACTCCTTGCGCCGTGTCTCCAGGGCACGCGCGATGCTGATCTCCTGACGCGCCGGACCTCGGTCGAGCCGCTCACGGCGCGCGATCTGGCGCCGCTGGCGGTCGCTCAGCAGTCGTGACACCTGGTCGGGCTCGAGCAGTCCGGGCAGCCCCAGATACTCCTCCTCGTCGACCGACATCGGCTCCGCGTGCATCCCGTACGCCTGGGAGTCGAACATCACGTGGTCGAAGACGGCCGCCGACTCCAACGCGGCGAACTCGCCCTCGTCGAGGCCGACGGTGTTCTCCTCCCGGTTGGCCGCCGCCAGCAGATCCTCCTCCGGCGCCCACAGGTCACCGGAGGAGGCTTGTCTACCCAGGACGTGATCGCGCTCCCGCTCGAGCATCGAAGCATGGGCCAGCAGCGTGGGCACCGTCGGCAGGAAGACCGTCGCCAGCTCGCCCCGCCGACGCGCGCGGACGAACCGGCCGACGGCCTGGGCGAAGAACAGCGGAGTGGAGGTCGCGGTGGCGTACACCCCGACGGCGAGACGAGGCACGTCGACGCCCTCGGACACCATCCGTACCGCCACCAGCCAGCGGTCCTCGCCCTCGCGGAAGTCCTCGATCTTCTTGCTCGCGCCCGTGTCGTCGCTGAGCACCACGGTGGGCTTCGTGCCGGTCAGCTCGGCCAGGATCTTGGCGTACGCACGGGCCTGCTTCTGGTTGGTCGCGATCACCAGGCCGGCCGCGTCGGGCAGGTGACGCCGCACCTCGGTCAGCCGGAGGTCCGCGCTGCGCAGCACCGAGCTCATCCACTCGCCGCTCGGATCGAGGGCGGTGCGCCACGCCTGAGCCGTGATGTCAGCGGTGAGCGGGTCGTTGAGGGAGGCCGACACCTCGTCACCGGCCGACGTGCGCCAGCGCATCGGGCCGCCGTACGCCATGAACACCACGGGCCGTACGACGTGGTCGCGCAGCGCCTCGGCGTAGCCGTACGTGTAGTCGGCGTGGCTCCGTAGGATGCCATCGGGGCCGGGCTCATAGCGGACGTACGGGATCGGGTTGACGTCCGAGCGGAACGGCGTGCCGGTGAGCAGCAGACGGCGCGTGGCGGGCTCGAGCGCGCTGCGTACGGCATCGCCCCAGCTCAGCGAGTCACCCGCGTGGTGCACCTCGTCGAGGATCACCATCGTGCGGGAGTTCCGGACGCGCGCTTCCACGCCCCAGGCGTTCATCGCGATGCCGGCGTACGTCGTGATGATCCCGTCGAACTGCCTCGACCGGGCCTTGCGGGTGTTGCCCACCCCCGGATCGAGGTGGATGCCGACCCTGGCGGCCGCGTCAGCCCACTGGACCTTGAGGTGCTCCGTCGGCGTGACGACGAGGATGCGGTCGACGGTCCGGCGGGCCAGCAGCTCGGACGCCACCCGGAGCGCGAACGTGGTCTTGCCGGCGCCCGGTGTCGCGACGGCGAGGAAGTCCTGGGACTCGGCCGAGAAGTAGGCGTCCAACGCCTCCTGCTGCCACGCGCGCAGCGCCGACGCCGTACCCCACGGAGCACGCCCCGGGTACGCCGGCGAGATCGCCTCCTGGGCTGTGGCCACCTTCACCATGGGGTGCCGGGGCTGGTGAGGAGACGTCGCATGGGACGTCGGACGCTACCCGCTGACACCTACCCGGGACGCCAGGACCGCCGGGGTGTCGCGAATCACTGGTTCGGATCCCTGACGAGTTGATGCGCGGAGCGCCTCGACGTCACGAAGGGGCCACCGCCAACGCGATCGCCGCATCCGCGAGTCGTTCGGCGCTTCCGCGGGCGTACGGGCCGGGCATGCCGTAGTAGCGATGGGCGTCGTCGACCTCGTAGCCGCCGAACGCGTACTCATCGCTCGTCGGCAGGTAGCCCGAGACGCCGTCGCAGTAGCCGAGGACGAGTGCATCGCCCAGGCCGTCGTGGACCCGGTCGGCCACCGCGAGGAAGGGTTCGCCCGGGAGCGTCACGATCCGCAGGTCGCCCAGCGAGATGAGTCCGACGCGGGCCAGCCAGTGATCAGCATCGTGGGGATGCGCGAGCCAGTCGGCGGCCCAGTCCGCCCACACCTCGTACAGCGCGCTCCTCTCGGGCGGCAGCGTCGCGGCCAGCTCCAGCCACGACGTGCGGTCCGCCGCCACCTGGTCCGGGTCGAGCCGCGTGATGTCCAGGGGGACCGTGGACGTGGTGATCGTCGTACGGCGGGCTGCGACGACGGACGCGGTCGAGAGGGCCTCGAGGGCGGCGTCGGCGACCTGGCGTCCCTTCGCGGCGGCGTCGTCGAACGTACGCCCCGGCGCGGAGACCGTGCTGAAGTCGTCCTCGGGGCTGTGGACGTCGTCGTTGACGTCACCCGCACACCCTTGAGCGAACAGGCACACCGACCCGGGAAGCGCGGCCTCCACCGTGTCGCGCAGCACGCCGACGTAG
>JAPUEI010000087.1:2823-5483 GCA_027492675.1 Propionibacteriaceae bacterium
GCACACCGACCCGGGAAGCGCGGCCTCCACCGTGTCGCGCAGCACGCCGACGTAGTCGGCCGAGACGAGCGTGTTGGCGGCGCTCAGGACGACGGGGTGCATGGGGTACGTGACGAGCGTCGCCACCGTGCCGTGGGCTCCGTCGAAAGACACGATCTGTACAGGCGGGTCGATCTCGCGGTCTGCGTGCCGTCGGTTCCGGCCCACCCCGAGGCCGCGGCGCGACCCGTACCGCACGGTCACCGGCGTGCGGTTCTGCCTGGCGAGGGTCAGCGCCTCGACGAAGGCCCGCTCCACCGCGTGCAGCACATCCGGCGCGAACGGACCGAGCCCGGCCGGGGTGAGGCACGGACCCGCATGGGTGTGCGTCACGGCGACGACGACGTCTGCCAACCCCGCGGGGCGGCTCGAGCGCAGCTCGCCACAGGTCGTCTTCCGCAGCGCGACGCAGTCCACCACCACGAGTCCCACGTCGTCGATGACCAGCGCGCGAACCGTCAGCGGGTCGTGCACACCCGTACTCGGAGACCGCCTCGCGGCGTACCCGCTCATCGGAGTGCCCGCCGGTACGTCAACGGCAACCGTCGCCGCCCCCGCCGTCACGGTGTGCGGCCCCCACCCCTCGCCATCCGTCATGACACCACCTCAGCCTGGTTGGTCCTCGCTGGCAAGCATGCAACCATCTGCGCATGCGCCGCGTCGGAACGCCCGAACATCCCGCCGTCCTGTTCGAGGACGCCGCCGAGTTCCGGTCGTGGCTACTGGAGAACCACGCGACGGCGACCGAGATCGTCGTCGCTCTGGCCAAGAAGCACGTGCCCGAGCCGAAGCTCGTCTGGGAGACGGCGGTGCGCGAGGCGCTGTGCGTGGGCTGGATCGACTCGCAGTCGCGCCGGCTCGACGACGACTACACGCTGCAGCGCTTCACCCCTCGACGCCCCGGCAGCGTCTGGTCGAACATCAACGTCGCCGCGGTGGAGCAGCTCATCGCCGAAGGACGGATGCAGCCCGCAGGTCTCGCGGCGTACGAGAGCCGACGCGCGGATCGGACCGGGATCTACTCCTTCGAGACCGACCATCAGGACCTGCCGGACGAGTACGCGGGGTTGCTTGCCGCCGATGCTCGCGCGGCCGCGTTCTGGGCGATGGCCACGCCCGGCTACCGCAAGATCGCGATCCACTGGGTGCTCTCGGCGAAGCAGTCGGCCACGAAGGACCGTCGGATGCGCCAGCTGGTCGACGACAGCGCTGCAGGCCAGCTCATCCCTTCGCAGCGGTACGGCATCGAGCCGGCCTGGGTCGCGAAGGCCCGCGCCGCGCTCGGCTGAGTCAGTTCAGCCTCGCCCGTCGCGCCGCGCGATGCATGACGTCGAGGATCGGACGCCCGAGAATGGCCAGGGCCCCCGCCGTCGAGATGGCGCGCCCGGTGTCCCAGCCGGCCGTGGAGGTGAACAGGCTGAACACCCAGAACCGACCCAGATTGCCCGTCCAGGTGTCGCCCGGGATGTAGTCCAGACCGCCCGCGGCGCCCGTGTAGCCGGGGGTCGTGATGCCGGTCAGCGTCGGCCAGAACCAGAGGTTCATGAGGATGCCGTACGCGTAGGCCGAGAGGACGGCGTACGCGATCAGCGTGAGCAGGTCCCGTACCGTCGCCCGCCCTCGGTGACGCCCCGGCAGCAGGCCCGCGCCGAGCCCGACCCACCCGGCGGCCAGCATCTGGAAGGGCAGCCAGGGACCAATGCCGGCGGTGAACATCGCCGACGCGGCCATGGACGTGGCACCGAGCACGAAGCCGAAGCCCGGTCCGAACGCCCAGCCGCTGAGGACCAGCAGGAAGAACACCGACTCGATGCCGGCCGTGCCCGCGCCGAGCGTCGGCCGCAGGGCCGCATTGATCGCTGAGAGCACGCCCAGCAGCGCCAGGGTGCGCGTGTCCATGCCGCCGTCGGAGAACTGCGCCAGCACGAGAACGACCAGGATCGGCACCAGTGCGGCGAAGACCATCGGCGCGTCGGTGCTGTGCGTCCATCCGGCTGGCACCGGGATGGCGAGAGGCCAGATGAAGAGCAGCAGCCCGAGCACTGAGGCGATCGTGAGGACGGCCGTCGTGCGCGGCCCCATCCGTACCTCGACGTCGGGCGCGGCGACCTCCAGGACGCTCATGCGTCCCCGCGGGCAGCCCGCACCTCGTCGACCGTCAGCAACGGCACTGGCGCGTACACCCGCGCGCACTGTGTCGCGAGCATCGCGGAGCCGGCGATGATCTCTCGGGCGGGCCCGGTGTCGACGACCTCGCCCTCGGCCATCACGACGACCGTGTCGCAGGTGGTGGCGACGAACTCGGCGTCGTGCGTCGCGACCACGACCGTACGACCGGACTCGGCGAGCTGGTGGAGGATGCGGCTCAACCCGGCCTTGCCGGCGTAGTCAAGGCCACGGGTCGGCTCGTCGAGGAGGACCACATCGGGGGAGCGGGCCAGCTGTACGGCGAGGACGAGCGCCAGCTTCTGGCCCTCCGAGAGGTCTCGCGGGTGGCGGTCTCGAGCGACCCCGGGCACCAATGCGTCGAGGATCGCTCCCGTCGCCCCGTCGGGAAGGGAAGCATCGGCGTCGGCCACGCTCAGCTCCTCCGCGACGCTCGCGAGGTAGAGCAGGTCCGA
>JAPUEI010000088.1 GCA_027492675.1 Propionibacteriaceae bacterium
CGGGTGGTGGTGGGCTGGCTCGCCACGACCGCCGAGTTGCGTGTGGCCCATACGACTGCGCCGACGATGAGAGCGAGAACGACTGCCACCACGGCCCATAGCGCGAGGTGCCGTCCCCCCCGGGGTTCGGGCGGTGGTGTCACGGGCAGCGCAGGAAGATCGGTGCTGAGCACCGTGTGTCCGTCGTCGAGCCCCAGAGGCATCGGCCCCGTGAACTCGAGAGGTCCGATCGCGTCGGCCGACCCACGCCCGTACCGGATGACACGCGGCCCCATGTTCAGTCCGTCGGCCTCCAGCGCCGTCGTCGATGCCTGCGCGGTGCTGCCGGTGAAACCCGACCCCGTACGACTCGCCACGCCGGCCGTACTGCCCGTCGACGAGGCTTCGATCGTGACGAAGCCCTCGGCGATGGTGCCCCCCACCTCGGTCTCGTCGTCGACAGACTCGCGGATCAGCTCGCCCCGGACGTCCGCCGAAGTCAGCGGCAAGTGGAGCTCGAGCTGTACCTGCTGCAGAGCCCGGGCGAACTCCAGCGCAGACGGGTACCGCTGCCGTGGGGTCTTGCTCATGGCGACTTCCAGAACCCGCTGCAGCGACGGCGGGGCGTCGTCGCGGCCCAGAGGGGGAAGCGCGTCGGACACGATGCGCGCGCCCATGCTCATGCTGTCGTTGGGTCCCTGCGACCGGAAGAAGGGCGGGTGTCCGGTGAGCGCCGTGTACAACGTTGCTGCCAGCGAGTACACGTCTCCGGTCGCATCAGTCTGTGCCCCGGCGGATAGCTGCTCCGGGGGCGCCCAGGGAACGGATACCCCGACCGCCTTGTTCGTCGCCGCCGTCGTCGACGCGGAGATGCCGAAGTCGGTGAGGGCCGGCCTGTTGAACTCGGTGAACAAGATGTTGGCCGGCTTGATGTCGCGGTGAATGATCCCTGCAGCATGGGCGGTCTCCACAGCGCCCGCCACCTGGATGGCCACCTCGAGTGCCTTGGGCAGCATGAGTGGGCGACTGCGTACCTGACTTCCCAAGTGCGCGCCCGGGCAGTGCTCCATCACGAGGTACGCGCGACCATCCGGAGTCTGTCCCGCATCGAAGACGCTGACGATGGACGGATGGTTCGACAGCCTGGCCATCGCCCGCGCCTCGTCCTCGAACGCCTGCTGCAGATCGCCTCTCAGTCCCTGGAGGAGCACTTTGACGGCGACCTTGCGACCGCCCATGCTGCGCTGCTCGTACAAGAAGACGTCCGCGAACCCGCCCATACCGAGCAGTTCGAGATGCTGATACCCGGGGATCGCCGGAGGCGCCGAGGCCGACCGCGAACTCATGGCATCCCCTCGAAGCTGACCGATACGCCATGACCGAAGTCGATGACGTCCCCGTCGACGAGCATCAACGGTGAGTGGGTGATGCGTACGGGCGGCTCGTCCCGGCGTCGCAGGTACGCACCGTTCCTGGAGTTCAGGTCGACTGCGAACACGTTCCAGCCCTCCAGTCGCACCTCAAGATGCGTGCTGGAGATGTGCGGGGACGGCAGGGACAGCAGCTGTGGGCTCACCGACCCCTGGAACCTCGCCGCTCGCGGGCTCCGTCCGATGAGCACAGGCCCGGTGAGGGCTACGACGTCGCCGGTGGTGGCGCGGATCTGGCCGAGTGCCGGTCGAGGGACGAGGCTCGTGCTGGCTCCGGAAAGCGACATCTGGCACTCAGTGCACAGCGTCCGGTGCGGACGGTTCGGATGACCGTTGCCGCACACCAGCGCCAGTACCTGCTCGGCCTTCACCGGGACCGACACGGTCGCGGGCTGGGGCGAACCAAGGCTGAACCCGACGATCGTCTCCCCGTCGTGGTCGGCCCACGCTTCCTGGGCGGCCGCGGCGGGCGCGAGGCTGGGCGCTCCGGAGCGACCGGGGACGAGGGAGATGACGTCGCCGTCGGGCCCACCACTCGGCGGCTTCGGGGTCTCAAGCGGGGCCTGAATCAAGGCATCGGGACCCGGTGCAGGCGCTGGCTTGGCGGGTGCGACCGCGTCCTCCTCCAGTCGTACGGCCGCGTCCTCGATCGAGTGCGCCACCGTGTCACCCCACATGGCGGCGAACCGCGAATGGCTAGGTGCCTCGACCGGCGATGCCGGTTCGTCGGCAGGCTGTACGAGCGTGGCCGTCCCGAACTGGCCCCCCTCATCGCCGGAGACGTCCGGAGGCCCCAGACGCGTGGGCAGTACAGCGAGCGTCTCAGGACCCACGACGGGCTCTACGCCGGCTGACGGCTCGCCTGTCCCGGCCGGCGTGTTCTCGTCCTCAGCACGTTCTGCCGGGTCGGCGGCTCCTGCCGCATCAGCCGGGGCGATCGTCGCGGCCGACTCCGCTCCAGGCAGGTCTGCGAGAGCGCCCGACTGCTCAGCGGGCTTCGAGGCAGCATGCGTCTCGGTGGCTGCGCGGGCGAGATCGGCCTCGCCCAGCGTCACCCGACTGGCGGTGACCACCCCGGCCCTCAAGGGCAGACCGACTCCCGACGGCGCCCCGGAGATCCTGACGCAGAGGCTTTCGATCCCACCGACGGCACGTTCGGACCACGTGGTGACCCCGGCGCCAACGACCTGCACCGGGCCGTCGGCACGACCGATCTCGACCTCAAAACGCCCGCGTGCCGCGAACTGACCGGCGTCGCCGTCGTACAGCGCCACGGCGAAGTCGGGCAAGGTCAACAGCGAGGCGTTGAGCACATCAGTCAGCAGCTGCAGAACTCCGCTGAGAGTGATGGCAGCCGTGAGCCCTGACCAGATGCGCTTCACTGCCGCAGCGTCACTCTCCGTCACGTGACGGTCGAGCATGAGGATGCCGCCGTCCCAGACGAAGGTCAGCTCATCGCCGGCGAACCACACGGCGTCGGCCCTCATGCGAGGGCCGCCTCATCGAACACCGGCACTGTGTCTCCGTCGTGGTCCATGTCGATGTTGTCCGACAAGGTGTCTTCGTCGACCTCCTGCGCGTCGGCCCCGATTCCGCCCACGGCGTCGACAACGACGGCGGTCACGTTGTCTCGCCCACCCGCCTGTACGGCCGCGGCGACGAGCGTGGCGGCAGCCTCTTGCGGATCGGCGATCGACTGCAGCGTCGCCGCGAGGAACTGATCGGTCAGCTCCGTAGACAGTCCGTCGCTGCACAGCAGCAGCCGGTCGTGCCGTTTGGCCAGCAGCAGCCACTGGTCGACCTCGGGGGTTCCTGGGATTCCAGCCCCGATCGCCCGGGTGACGACGTTGCGTCGCTGGTAAGTCTGCGCCTTGTCAGCGTCGAGGGCGCCGGACTCGACCATCGCCTGGGCTTCCGAGTGGTCGACGCTGACCTGCTCGAGGGTGCCGCCGCTGAGCCGGTACGTCCGCGAGTCGCCCACGTTGAACACCAGCCAGCACGGCGTAGCTCCTTGGGCCGCTAGGCCGACTCCGGTGAGAGTGCTGCCCGGTGGCCGGCCTTGAGTGGGGATCTGGCGTACCGCCGTGACGGCGTGCATGACGGCTGACATCAGCGACTCCGAGGTCAACGTTGCTTCGTGCGCGAGCTGCGCGAACGCGTCCACGACGATCCTCGAGGCGACATCTCCTCCCTGGTGGCCGCCCATACCGTCGGCCACGACGAAGACCGGAGGGGCAGTGAGGTACGAGTCCTCGTTGTGCTGCCGCTTCTGACCACGGTCGGTCGCGGCGCCCCACACCACTTCGAACGGAGCAGCCATCATCGGTCTCTCACTGCTCCGTCACGTGGAAGGCGAGCTTGCCGATGTGGACGATCGAGCCGCGAGCAGCGACCACTCGTCCGCCCGCAGGCACGGCCGTTCTGATGCCGTTCGCCGTGGTGATCGCGGTCCCATTGGTCGACCTCAAGTCCTGCACCCAGAGACCATCCGGATCGGGCCCGACGAGCGCGTGGGTCTTGGACACCGACATCGTCGTGTCAGGTAGCGGATGGAGCCTGGCGTTCTCGTGTCCCTGGGGCGCGCTTGGATTTCGGCCGAGGACGGTGACCTTGTCGAGCAGGATCCGGACCCCATCGTCACTAACCAGCGCCAGAGTCGCTCGACCCCCCACGGGGACGATCGGTTCGAGGGACACGACCGTACGGTCATCCAGCTCCTCGTGAAGAGGCACCGCCATCGCCGGACCCGCCTGTACGGGTGAGGGCTGGAAGGTGCGTGGCGCGACAAGGTCGGGGACGGGCTCGAACGGGGCGCTCTCGGGCTTGTGCCACGGGACCCCGGTGATCATCTCGTCTCCGTCGACACTCGTGACCGGCGCCTGCCGGGCTACGGGGGGCTTGACTGACGGGGCCGGACTAGCCGGCGTCAGCAACGGCGCCGCGAGGCTCGTCTCGTCGGTGACCAGCGATCCGGCCTCGGAGCCGTCGCTGACCACCGAGTGTGATCCCGAACCCACGTTGACCACGGATTCGCGGACGACCTCACGCGTCACGGCTGCCGTGACCGGAGAGGTGGCCGGCGCGGCCAAGGGATCTCGGCCGACTCGGATGTCGAGGACCACCAGGCCGGACGCGACGTCGTACCAAGCCCTGTTCAGCGGCGGCTTGATGATCGCAAAACTGATGATGAGACCGATGTTGCACGTGAAGACATTGAGGAGCGCCTCGAGCGCGTACTTGCCCAGGGCTGCGATCCCCGGGGCCTTTCCCACGATGTTGACTTGCCTGATGCCCAGGATCCGGCCCCCCGGCATGAAGCCCGTGAGGCCGAGCATGACCAGATATCCCAGACTCGCCGCGGCCCAGACCAGCTGTGCGAGGAGGGTCAGTCCCGATTGCCACTGGACGGCGGTGTACGTCCGGGGGCCGAACGAGACCGCGAGCGCGGGCAGGTAGGCGATCAGACCGATGCCCATCAGGATGCCGGTGTCGAGGAGTCGTGCGGCCACGCGGCGGCTGAGCCGTGCCGGCGCACACCCGTCGAGGGCAGCCAGGTGGCCTGATGCGTCCTGGAACGGAGTCAGGGCCTGTGAGATCGTCGCGTCAGTCATGGCGGTCCTTTCGCCCCAGACGTGTAGCTATCCGATGAAGACCGGCCCGACCCGCGCCGACAAAGAGCCCCGGAAGGGCCGCCAACCAGGCCGCTGCCTGCCGTCGAGTGAGTCCCAGAGACCGTGGCGAGACGATCGCGACGGCGCGACGCCAGCGAGGGACGTCGGTCGCCATCCGCCCGAGTACGGAGTCGACCTCGGCCCAGACGGCAGCGACCTCGTCATCGGAGGGGTCGCTCTCGCCGAAGACGGCGGCGTCGATCCGTTCCGCGACCGCGACCGATCCGGCCTGTGCGAAGGCGAGGTCGATCTGGACTGACTCCTCGCGGCGTGTCGCTCGAGGCTCGATCGTCGATCCGAGGTCGGTGGCGCAATCCACGAGCTCGAGCCATCCTCCATGTGCTCTGTCGGGCGCCGACTCATCTGCCAGGCGCCGTGTCCGCCGCTTGCGCTTCAAGGCGACGATGAGGATGAAGGGAGACGCCACCAGAGCCGCGCCTCCCACGGCCGTACCGATCCCGAGGAGCCAGCGCAGCCAGGTCGGCTGTCCTTGGTTCTTCTTTGTGTTGGGGTCGTCAATGATGTCCTTGGTGTTGTCCCGCGAGGTGTCCTGATGCTGGGGGGGTGGCAGGACCTGCGGCTTGGGATCGGTCTTCGGCTGCGGTACGTCGGTGTCTGGGGTCTTGGACCGGTCGGGCGTCGGGTCGAACGAGACCCAGCCCACCTGGTCGAACGCGACCTCGACCCAGACGTGGGCATCCGCGCCCGTGATCGTCCACGTGCTCCCCGAGCCGGGCTTGGGGTAAAAGCCCATGACGACGCGCGCCGGAATGCCGAGCTGGCGACACATCAGCGCCATCGCCACGGCGTACTGCTCGTCGTCGCCGATCATCTGCTTGGCCGTGAGCAGCGTCCCGATGCGTGCGGCCGTGTGTCCCGAGAGCGACTTACCATCGCTGCCGTTCGAGTAGAAGCCCCGGGTCTGGAACTCCTTGGCCAGCTTGGACACCACCTCGTACGGCGTGCTCGCGCTGCCGACGAAGTCCTGCGCCTTCGTCGTCACAGACTCGGGAACGTTGGTGGGCGAGGGGAGGGTGACCCTGGCGAGTGGCCTCCCCGACACGTCGTTGACAGCTGGCGAGACCGGCGGGACGAGTGAGACGTCGTAGGCATCGCCGTCCGTCACGCCCGAGGTGGTCAACGCCGTGCCCGAGGTGCGGTTGTAGTAGACCGTCTCGTCGTACAGGCTGCTAGTGAATGTGATCCCTCGCAGGTCGCCGCCGCCCGGCAGCCACACACCGGCGTACTTGTGGATCGACACGCCCACCGTGACCGGCTGGCCGGGGAGGTCGAGCTCCTGACCGATCGTCGATCCGACGCGTACGTAGGCGGCCGAGGCCTCATCGACGTTGTACACGACGCCGTCGTAGGCATCGAGGGCAGCGAGACGGACCCGGGCCCCCGACGGCACCCCGGTCACCGTCATCAGCGTCTCGTCGTGAAGGTCCCGCTCGTAGGAGCGGAACAGCGTCAGCGGGCTCGCATACTGGTGAAGGTCGAGCGGCGGCTGCAGAACGTCGCGCAGCACGAACCGCTGCTGGGGCACGAGCACCAAGGCGCTGCCGACCGCCAACGCGGTCGCCACCAGCACGATGACGGCGGCCGGTACGAACGATCGCCGCGCCGCGCCGCTCATGCCCTCGAGTCCGAGGAGGTCGGAGGCATCCGCGGTCGCCTTCTGGCGCGCGCTCCAGGACAGCCAGGCGAGGCCGACGGCGCCGAATCCCGCGCCGAGGAAGGCGGCCAGCGGGGCTCGGTGGAGTCCCCACAGGATCCCGACGAGGAGCAGTGCACCTGCCGGTACTAGCGCCCATCCGCGACGCGACGTGCGCAGCGCGACCGATCCACCCACTACGGAGGCGACGAGGGCCGCGAGGTACGGGACCACGGCCGGCCCGCTGAAGAGGCTGGCGGGCAGGCTCACCGTCAGCAGGTCCCGCCAGGCAAACGCCGTCAGGGGGACCAGTCGCTGCAGCGTGTCGAGGGTGGGCACAAGGCCAGCGATCGTCGTCTTGGGCAGGGCGAGCGCTCCGCCGAAGAGGAGGTACGAGACCAGGGTGGCCGCGAAGACCTCCAACCAGCTCCATCTCAGTGACGCCGACACGAAGGCCAGCACCAGCCCGATCACGGCTCCGCCTCCTGCCGCGATCCAACCCTGGGGGCCGCCGAACACGGGGCCGAAAGAGAACACGCCGCAGGCGAGCAGCAGGGTGAGCGCCGTCATCGTGACGACCCATCCCTCCGGGGTCACCCAGCGGGGAGACGCGGCTCGAGAAGCCATCAGTGCACCGTCCTCAAGGCCTTGGGGAGCTCATCGACCCTCGGGACGTCGAGGATGACGAGCGTCGAGATCTGGCGCCTCGCCGGCGTGGCCTGGGCGTCGCACCGTACGGCGAACGTCTTGACGTCGTTGGGGATCGTCAGGTGGGCCGTACGAAGCTCCGGGGGCGTCACCGCCGCGCCCGCAAGGAGCACGGCGACAGACGTCTGGGGTACGGCCGCAGCAGCACGCGCCGCCACCTCTCGGATCCGGTCGCCTTCCTCGTCGAGTTCGAGCCTGGACAACTCGTCGAAGAGGCCGAGCGTAGAGGGGTACGTGACGAGTCCCTTGCCGACGTACAGGCTGACGGCACGTTGTTCGCGCAAGGCCTGAGCCGCCAGGGACGCGACGGACGAGATCGCGGTCTCGAAGTCGTCGGGATCCGGGTAGTCCGCGGCGCGGTTGCCCAGGATCAGGAGCAGGTGAGAGCGCTGCGTCTCCTCGAACTGTCGCACCATGAGCTTCCCGACTCGGGCCGTGGTGCGCCAGTGGATGTTGCGCCGGTCGTCGCCGGGGACGTACTCGCGCAGGGCATGGAAGGCGACGTCGGAGCTCGACAGGTTCTGCGTCGTGACGCCGTCGACGTCACGCAGGAAGCCGGTGCTGGAAGCCGCCAGGGGGACGGCCCGCGGGTGGATGAACAATTCGACGGGGTCGCTCCAGCGCTTGACCCTCTGCATGAGACCCAAGGGATCGGCTTTCACCGACCGCACGGGACCGATCGTCAGCACGGATCGACGCCGCGCGGGGATCGAGAAGAGCTGCTCGTGGACACCGTCCGCCGCCAGACCGGGCACCCGAAACGACCCGACGCCATCACCGACCGGCAGGTCGAAGCGTGTCGGCAGCATGGCCCGACCTCCAGTACTGCGGACGACGACCCGGCCCATGGCGCTCTCTCCCACCGTGACGCGGGTCTTGGCGAGGTTGATCTCCGCTGCGAACGCCATTCGCCCGACGGTCCAGAACGCGGCGACCACGCAGCAGGCCCCAGCCAGGGCGGCGAGGGTTCGAGTCTCCAGCCATCCGAACCGCATGCCCGCCAGGAGCGCCAGGACTGTGATGCCCAGAACCACCCACCCGAGCGGGTTGACGACCCGCCGGATGGGGGCCGTCACGCTCAGCCACCAGGCCCGGGCCGTACGCAGGCGTAGCGTCGCCCAGCGGGTCGCTCGATGGAACGGCTGCGCGACCATGGTCGACCACCGGCCCTGGCGAGGTTGACTCGCGCCAGGAGCCGACGAGCGACGACCGCGCCAGGGAAGCCTCAGGCGGGAGCCGGCACGAGCGGGGACTGCGGACACGGTCAAGCAGAGGCCTCCTTGACCTGCGGCGCCTCGATCGCGGCGAGCGCCTTGGCGATGACCTGGCTCGCGGAGGCGCCCGAGAACTCAGCGTCCGGCGACATGACCAACCGGTGGGTCCACACCGGCGCAGCCAGCTCCTTGATGTCATCGGGAAGCACGTAGTTGCGTCCGTGGGCTCCGGCCCACACGCGAGCAGCTCGTACCATCGCGATCGCGCCACGTACGGAGACGCCTAGCGTCGTATCCGTACTGTCGCGCGTGTGTTCGGTGAGCTGATGTACGTAGTCGAGGATCGACTCGGCGACGAAGTTCTCGCTCACCATGTCGGCCATGTCGGCGACGGCGTTCGTCGCGATGATCGGCCGCAACGTCTTCGTACGATCCGGCTGGGAGGCGCCCGCCAACACTCGGAGCATCGCGGAACGATCCGGGTAGCCGATGGACGTCTTCATGAGGAAGCGGTCCAGCTGGGCTTCGGGGAGGCGGTACGTGCCAGCCTGCTCGACCGGGTTCTGGGTGGCCACCACCATGAACGGGCGACCGGTGTCATAGCGGGTGCCGTCAACAGTGACGTGGGACTCCTCCATCACCTCCAGTAGCGCCGACTGCGTCTTCGGCGAGGCGCGGTTGATCTCGTCGGCGAGCACGATCGAGGCGAAGACCGGGCCCCGATGAAACTCCCACACGCTGCGCGCCTGGTCGTACATCGTCACGCCAGTGATGTCGCTCGGCAGCAGGTCGGGCGTGAACTGGATCCGGCTATGGGTGCCCTGGACGGTCGCAGCCAACGCCCGCGCGAGCGCGGTCTTGCCGGTACCCGGCGCATCCTCCAGCAGCAGGTGGCCCTCGGTGAGCATGCACGTCAACGCCAGACGCACTACCGTCGACTTGCCGAGGAGGGCTTGTCCCACATTGTCCACCAGCTTGCCGAACGTACCGGCGAACCACGCGGCATTCTCAGGTGTTACGGTCATTGTCTACTCTCTTGTCTATATCTGGTAGCACGTTCCGAGATTATCGGCCGTGGCGTAATTGGTCACTGGGCGCCCCGCCCCCGGAGCCGATGGAGACGTAGGACCAGCGTGCCCATTTCCATCGACAGAGATATCGACGTCGTAATTCACAAACGGTGACGTCGCGTCGATGTGGCAATGTACCCTGCTGTTTGGATTGAAACGCCACAATTCAATGGTCACGTAGTAGTACGTCCCGGAGTATTGTTCTGATGTCTTTGTCCATGAATAGGCAGAATCTGCCCAGGTCGTGGCGCAGGCGGAGTTCGACCAGGGGCCCCACAGTCCCGTCTCATCTTTGGCGCGCGCGCTGATGCACTTGGTCTGGTTCCGGCCGTTGCCCTGGACCGTGCTGCCCGTCAGGCCCTGCCCGCCAGCCTGACCACCGTCAGTGGTGTTGATCTGCACCTCAGTGATGTTTCGGCCGTTACCCGATCCTGTGGCATTCCAGTTCAGGGTGACGTTATTGACGCCACCCGACGCGGACACGGTGGGCGCGTGCGGCGATCCGTAGGGGACCACGTTGCCGCTCGCGACGTAGTCGCCGATTGCCGTCTGGCCGCGGACCATCGACACCGCCCTGACGTTGACCACGCAGTTCTGCCCGTTGGCGTTGCCCGAGAAGAGCACGTCACCCCCATTCGCGAGGGAAGATCCTGAGCCCGAGCACGCCCCTCCGGCCTGCCACTCGTAGTGGATCTCTGAGACCAAGGCGCCATTTCCCGCAGCGGCTGCGAAGGAAACCGTCACAGTATTGTTGACGCCATGGGCGGACGCGCTCAGTCCTGTCACCGTACCTGGCTTCTGGAAGGACCGAGTGGGATTCGAAGCGGGCGACCAGCCAGCGCTGTTTCCAGCCTTGTTTGTAGCCAAGAACTCGAAGGTGTAGTCATTCGCGTCATTCGCGAGTGAGAGTTGAGCCGTGGTGCTCGTCCCGGTATAGAGCACGGTGGTCGTTCCGGCACGGCGAAGCTTGTACGTCATCGCGTTGTCGCCATTGCCGTTCGGCGCGGCCCACGTCACGGTCACGCTCGGCAGCACGGAGGCGGGGGGTTGGTTCACGATAGGGGCCTGGAGATTGAGAGGCACGCCGGCCGGAATCGCGTTCTTCGGGTCACTCGAGGAGTACGGCGACCAGTCCGACGGGTCGTTGGCCTGGGACTTGGCACGCACGCGGAACAGGTAGGACTGTCCGTTCGTCAGGCCGGCCCAGGTGTAGGACGTTCCAGTCACGTCGACCTGTGTCGCGCCGGCGACAGCGCCGCTGATCTCCAGCGTGAACCCCTCGACGGGCGAACCTTCCGTGCGCGGTGTGTTCCAGGACACGTCGATCTGCTTGTCGCCGAACTTCACGATGGGGGCCGCGGGTGCGTCCGGCTTCACGTCCGGGCGCACGTCGTTGGACGGGTCTGAGGGGTCGGAGTCGTTGACCTCGTTCGTCGCCACAACCGTGAACGTGTAGTGCACGTTGTTCGTGAGCAGATTGGCGAGCTCGCACACCGTGACCTGGCCGCAGTCCTTCATGCCGCCGTTCCACTTGACCGTGAACTTTGTGATCGGTGCGCCGTTGTTGGCTCCCGGCTGCCAAGAGACGGTGGCCGACTTCGACGCGTTCGTCGCGGCGGTGACCGCCGTCGGCTTGTCCGGACGGTCACGGACCGTCAACGTGATCTTGCCCTGCACCTGACGGTCCACCTGACCGGTGGCGTCGGCGAGCGTGTAGACGACGGACAGCTGCCCGTGGAATCCCGCCGAGGCCCCGACAGTCACCTTGAGGCCGTCGACGGTGGCTGTGCCGGTACCCACCACTACCTGCGGCTGGCCCACCATCGTCAGGGGCTTGCTGTCCGCAGCGAAGGGATTGGTGGCGTACTGCGTGACATCGACGGTCTCGGGCTTGCCCGCATTGGCGCTGGGAATGACGGCTTCGGTCGTCGAGATCAGCGGGCGTTTCGACCCCACCGCCTTGATCGGCACCTGCGCCTTCACCGGAGTGGTCGATCCGTCACTGATCTCGAGCTCGACCAGCCCGGCAGTTCCCAACTGGGTCGAGTCGAGCACGCTCGCCTTGAGCGTGTGGCCAGACACGGAGACGTCGAAGCCCTGCGGGACGGACGTGACCTTGTACGACATCCGCCCCATGTCCCCGTCGTCCGGGTCCGTGGTCATCGACAACAGGTCGTACTCCTGGGGCACCTCAGCCTTCGCCACCTCGATGGTGGTGGGGAGGAACTTGGGGCGGATCTTCCCGCTTGATGCGACCTCGATGGGCAGCGTCAGCACGGCCTTCAAGCCGGCCTGGTCATCTGCGGTCGTGCCGTCGGTCACCTCGAACGTCAGGGACGTCTTGCCCACGAACTCGCCGACGGGGGTGAAGACGAGCGTCTTGGAGTCCTTCACCAGACCCGAGCTGCTCGCCCCCGGGCCGGCCTTGATCCGGTTCTCGAACGTCAGCAGCGGGGCATGGCCGTCGCGGACGGAGACGTAGTCGGCCAGTGGAATCGTGAGCGTGTCCCCGCCCTTCATCTTCACCGGGACCATGTCGGCCTTGAGCACCGGCAGGCGGTCGTTCGTGCCGGGCACGACGATCGCGGCCCTGCCCGACAGACCGTCGGGGTCGGTCACGGTGTAGACGATGACCTGTCGCTCGGGCGTGAGTGAGACCGTGACGATGCCGTTGCCCCTGAGCGCTGCCTTGTCACTGTCGGTGGTGATCGTGAGGTCGTCGGTGGAGCCGTCCGGGTCTCGGTCGTTGGTGAGCACGTTCACGTCGACCGCGGACTTCCCGGCGATCTCATCGCCACGCACCACGTCGTCGCGAGCGATCGGCGCCAGCTTGGGCGCATCCTGCTTCACCGCGACCGTGATCAGACCGGGCGTGACACCGCCGTGGCCGTCACTGACCTCGTACACGAAGGAGTACAGCCCGGGGTCGTGGGGAGTAGTGAGGACAACGAAGCGGCCCAATGTGGACACCGTGATGCTGGTGGCCTCCGCCGTGCCCTTGACCGATCCGCTGACGAGGGTGAGCGCATCACCGTTGGGGTCGATGTCGTTGTCGAGCACGGGGATCTGCAACAAGCGATCCGGCTGCGAGATGACCGCGTCCTTCACGGCGAGGGGAGGCTCGTTCGCCGGTAGGGGGGGCGCGATGCCGACCTTGACGGTGCCGATGCTGCGCGCGCCGAAACGGTCCATGATCGCGTATGTGAAGGAGTCCGTGCCGGACGCGGTGTCGGGCGCCTGGTACTCGAGGTACTCCGCGCTCGGGGTCACGGTTCCCAAGGTGGGGGCTGTGTCCACGCCGAGCAGCGTCACCGAGTCCCCGTCGGGGTCCACGCCGTCGAGGCTCACGGGGATCTTGACGCTTCCTCCCGCGAGCACGCGTGCAGTCAACGCGGGAGCCACTGGCGGTGTGTTCCCCGAGTCCGCCGCGCGGACGTCGATCTTGATCTGCGCCGATGCATACCCCTGCTGGGTGTCTCGGACGGTGTAGTTGATGCGCGCGGTTCCGGGGGTGGGGCCAGCCTTGAAGCGTACGGTGTCGCCGGAGACGAACGCCTCGCCCGGCGCTCCCTCGGTCTGCAACGTCGGATCCAGCGAGAGCTTCAGCCCGGCCCGAGAGATGTCGTTGTCGAGCACGTAGACGGTGACGATGTCGCCCGCCCGTACGGTGGCCGTGTCGTTGCCGGGCACCGGCGGTAGGCCGGACGCGACGGTCGGCAGCGGGATGACGGTCACGTTCGCCGTGGCCGACCCGTGACCGTTGGAGATCGTGTACGAGAAGGTCGTCTGGCGGCTCAAGCCCGCAGGCGCCGAGATCCGGATCTTGGCGTGCTCCACGATCTCCGCGTGCACTGCAGGGTCCTTGGGCGCCCCGACGGACTGGATCACCAGCACCCCACCCGTGGGGTCGAGGTCATTCTCGAGCACCGAGAGGACCACGGATCCACCCGAGGGGAGCAGGGCCAGATCGTCATCGGCAACCGGAGGCGCATCCAAGACCGGCTCAACCACGTCGATGCGGATCACGCCGTTGGACGCCGCGGGGCCGTTCGAAACCACGTAGTTGAGGTAGTAGGTACCGACGGTGGTCGCGGAGAACCGGAACGACCCGTCTTCGTAGGTCGGCTTCATCGTCGTGCCCGACGGACCGTCGTCGACCTTGGCCAGGCGCAGCGCCGAGCCGGCCGGATCCGTGTCGTTCTCGAGCGGGCGGACCACAACCTCCTCGCCCTTGATGACGCGGGCGAAGTCAGCATTGGCGACCGGCGGGTACGTACCCTTCACTCGGACGTCGACATGCAGGATGCCCTCTGTCGACTTCGAGCCGTCGGTCATCGTGACCTTGACGTCGTAGCGACCGGGCTGGTTCTTGCCCAAGTCACGCACCACGACCGCTCCGTCTGGGGCGACCTTGGTCTGCATCCCGTCATTGGGCGGCTCGACCTGGGACACGTAGAACGGGTCGCCGTCGGGATCCTGCCAGTCCGGACGGACGTCGTACGTGACCTCGCCGCCACTCACCATCGAGACTGACCTCGACGTACGCCACTGCACCGGCGCGCTGTTGACGTCCGCCTGATGCACGCTGATCGAGACCGTTGCGTCTGCCGTTCCGCCCCGGCCGTCGTCGGCGGTGTACGTGAAGCTGCCTCCGCCCGAAGCGCCGTCCGGGACGGTGATCTGCACGGCAGCCCCGTTGCGTACCTGCCGCACGGCGCCCAGGGCTGGGTCCTTACCGGCCTTCGCCGTCAGGATGTCGCCGTCGGAGTCGGTGTCGTTCTGCAGGACGGGCAGTGTGGTCGCGCGCCCCGGCCGTACACCGAAGGTGTCGTTGACCGCATCGGGCTTGTGGTTGTCCTTGGTGCGATCCGGGTTCTTCTGCTCCTCGGTCTGCTGGTCCTTCTTGTCGTCCTTCTGATCCTTGGCCTTCAACGCGGCGACGACGTCGTCCCAGTTATTGATGACGGTGACGTCCTTCGAGACGACGAAGACATCCCCGTTCGCCGTGTCGTTGATGACGACGACGTCCCGGTTGGTGCGGAAGACGAGATTCTTCGACGTACGGATCTTGTCCACATTCTTCGTCGAATTCGCGTTCGGGTCGTCGCAGTCGCGCACGTACTGCCCGGACCCCGACCAGGCCCCGTATCGGCACCCGTTGACGAACACGGGCGCAATGGGGGTCCCGGCACTTCCCGATCCGGACGGCACCAGCACGGCCGACCCATTGCTCATCGAGACCTTGACGAGCCCTGTCGGCGATTCCGCCACCACCGTGGAGGAGGCCTGGCCCGGCTGCTGCAACTGCGCGTCGGCCAGCTCGCCCAGCGACTTCGTGGTCGACTTCAGATAGATCGTCTTGGTCGTGGCATCCAGTACGACCGGGTCGCCGCCCACCGCAGTGATGCTCAACTTCGACGTATCGGTGATGCCGGACAACTGCCGAACGCTGGGCGAGCTCCACCCGTCACCCTTGGGACGTACGGTGACCAGTCGGCCGGACTTGGACACGGCATGGACGGAACCGTCGTTTCCGACGACCGCCTTGGCCCCCTCGACACCATCGATCACGGGAACACTCGAGTCGGGACTGAGCGAGCCGAGGTCCGCAGTGGCGGCCGCGTAGACCTTTCCAGCGGCGCTGTCCACGATGGCGGACTTGCCAACCCCCTGGACGACGGTGAGACCCTCCGCCCGGATCGGGCTTCCCAGTGCGGTGAGAGCGACATCGACGGGGTACGCCGAACCGTCGACGGCGTTGCGTACGAGAACATCTCGCCCCGACTGGGAGACGTCGAAGCTGTCAGCGGGAGCAGTCACGGCTCCGTCGAGGGTTCGCGACGGGTAGTTGAGGTGGCCAACGATCCGCAGGGTGTCGTTGGTCACCCAGACACCGCCGTCATTCAGACTCAGGTCTTCGGTCGGCACCCCAGGATGAAGGGAGGCCATAACCCCCACGCTGAGTATGGTCACCAAAGAGACAGCGCGACCACCCCGAGACAAGACGATGTCCTTCCAGCCCATTTCGACCCTCCCCAGCCTGCGTGACGAACATTGACCCGGCGAACTTAATTTCCCCCTCGGGGACAATGTTGGGGTTGTATTCGAGCAGTGGCAAGTTGGAGATATGGGGAGAACTGCCCTTTGTCCACTTTCTGTCAATTTCCGCGTCTCGAATGGCGGAATGTACTCGCTTCACCGCATACTTCAGAGGCCACAAGGACCTTTAGTTGCCGGGGCAGGCGAGCCGAAGGGAAGGGCGTCCTCCTGTTGGAGCAGGGTGCAAGCCGCGAGAATTCCTACCACGCAAGGAAGGTCTGCGAGGCGGGAGCCGCGGGTCGGCTCGGTACTAGCTGACTTATACACGAGTCGACCGTGATCGCCACGATCCTCATCAATGAGTTACCGCCAGAATTGACGAACTCTTATCCGTACGTATCCCGCGCGCCTCGGCCCTTCACGCGCAGGCGGCCGTGCTTCCAGGTCGGCGCGTCGGGGCCGCGGACCTCGACGCGCGTGACCGCGCCGTCGCCGACCGACTCGTTGAGCTTCGCGACGACCTGAGCGGCCACGTGACGCAGCTGGGTGGCCCAGGTGGTCGAGTCGGTACGCACGACGAGCACGCCCGACTCGTACGTCTCGGGCTTCGAGTGCGCGGCCACCTGCTCGCCCACGATGTCGGCCCAGCGGTCCATCACCGTGTGGATCGAGACGCTGACCTCCCAGCCGCGGGCGGTGATGTACGAGCCGAGGACGTTCCCGGCGGCCTTCGGGTCGCGGGCATCGGTGCCGGATCCGGACATCGTCGGGGGAGCGGCGGAGCGCTTCCGCGACGGCGGTGGCTCCGAGGTCGAGCGGACCGTACGGGCGATGCGCCGCGCGTAGTCCGTACCGGTCGGGTCGTGCTCGACCGGGTCAGCGGACTGCGGCGACTCAGGCATCCGGCTCATCCTCCGGCGTGACCGTGCCGCCGTCCACCCTGTACCGCGCTCCGTCCAGCTCCGACGGTACGTCGTCGGCGACGGCCGCCGTGATGAGCACCTGCTCCGCATCGGCGATGCCGCCGGCCAGTCGCTGGCGGCGCGTGTGGTCGAGCTCGGCGAACACGTCATCGAGGATGAGCACCGGCTCGATCCCGTCCGTACGCAGCAGCCGGAACGACGCCAGCCGCAGGGAGCACGCGAGCGACCACGACTCACCGTGACTCGCGTACCCCTTCGCCGGCAGCGATCCGATCTCCAGCAGGATGTCGTCGCGGTGCGGGCCCACGAGCGAGACCCCGCGCGCGATCTCCTCGTGCCGCCGCTCGGCCATCCGGGCCCGCAGCACCTCAGCGACCTCGTCGCGCGTGAGCGGGACGTCGGCCACGACGGGGTTGCCACTGACGTACGTCGCCCTGGCCTCGTTGTTGACCGGCGCGATCGCGCGGTACTCGGTGTCGAGATGCGCGGCGAGGTCGGTCAGCGTGGCGAGCCGCGCCACGATGAGCTCCGCACCCAACAGGGCGAGGTGTTCGTCCCAGGTGTCCAGGGTCGCGGCGACATCCGCCCCAGCCACACGCCCACTCCGCCCTGACAAGGACTTCAGCAGGGCGTTGCGTTGTCTGAGCACCCTGTCGTAGTCCGCCCGGATCCCCGCGAACCGCGGCCAGCGCGACACCAGCAGGTCGTCGAGGAAGCGCCGTCGCTCGCTCGGATCGCCCTTGACCACAGCCAGGTCCTCCGGCGAGAACAAGACCACCACGAGCGCGCCGAGCAGATCTCTCGCCCGCGTCAACGGAGCCCGGTTGAGCTTCGCGCGGTTCGCCTTGCCGGGCACGATGTCGAGTTCCAGCAACAGCGACCGGTCGTCGTCGACTCCCGCCTGCACCCGGGCTCGTACGGTGGCGCGCTCGGCCCCCGCCCGTACCAGTGGCTGATCTCCGGCAACCCGGTGCGACCCCAGCGTGGCCAGGTATTCGACCGCCTCGACGAGGTTCGTCTTGCCCTGGCCGTTGGAGCCGACGAACACGCAGACGCCGGGGCGCAGCGCGACCTGGACCTCGCTGTACGAGCGGTAGTCGACCAGGTGCAGATGGGTGACGTGCATGTCGGCGGACCGCCGCCCGGGATCAGTTCGGCAGGCGCATCAGCATGATGACGTGCCGGTAGTCGGTGGCCGGCTCGCCATCGATCTCGGCCAGACCCGTGACGAGGCACGGCTTGCCGGGAGCGGTGAAGGCGAAGTGCACGTACGGGGCGTCGAGCGCGGTGAGCGCATCGGAGAGGTAGTGGGGGTTGAAGCCCGCGGCCGTCACCGGCTGCTCGCCTCCACCCACGGTCTCGACGATGGCCTCGATCGCCTCGGACGCCTGAGCCTGATCGCCGGTCGCCGCCTCAAGGGTGATGGCGCCGTCCTCGATCAGCATCCGCAGGCTGGTGTTGCGCTCGGCGACGAGGCCGACGCGCTTGACCGAGGCCAGCAGCTCAGAGGTGTTCGTCCGTACGGTGAGGGCCGCGTTGATGCTCATCAGGTGACGGACCTTGGGGAACTCGCCGTCGAGCAGGCGGGTCGTGATCTGGCGGGAGCCGCCGGCGCCTTCGCCCTCCAGGCCGATGAGGCCTTCTCCGGAGGTGGCCGTCGCGATGCTCAGCGTGACCTTCTCGCCGGCTGTCATCGACCGGGCCGCGTCAGCGAGCACCTTGGCCGGCACGAGCGCAGCACCCGTGGCCTGCGTCGACGTCGGCGTCCAGGACATCTCCTTGAGCGCCATGCGGTAGCGGTCCGTGGCGAGGAGGTCGACCTGGTCGCTCTCGATCTCGACGCGGACACCGGTGAAGACCGGCAGCAGCTCGTCGCGGCCAGCAGCCACGACGACCTGACCCACGGCGCGGGCGAACTCCTCCGAGGCGACCGTGCCACTGGCTTCCGGCATCGGCGGCAACTCGGGGTAGTCGTTCACGGGCAGCAGCTGCAGCGTGAAGCGGGCCGACCCGCAGACGAGCTCGAGGCTCGACCCGGTCGCGGTCAACGACACCGGCTTGTTCGGCAGCGAGCGAGAGATGTCGGCCAGCAGGCGGCCGGACACCAGGGCGACGCCCGGCTCGGACACCTCGGCGGGCACGGTGATGCGCGCGCTGGTCTCGTAGTCGAAGCTCGAGAACACCACGGTGCTGCCCTCAGCCTTGACCAGCAGACCGGCCAGGATCGGGACGCTCGGGCGCGTCGGCAGACTCCTCGCCGCCCACTGCACAGCCTCGGCCAGGACGTCCTTGTCGAGTCGGATCTTCACGTTTCCCCTCTCCTCGCCTGGGCATCCTATCCCGCACGAGCCCGGTCATGTGGAGACCGGACGCGACGGCGGGCCACCAAGAGTGTCTGGGGTCAGGTTGTCCCCACACATGTCATCCGCCGACTTCGAATCCCTTACCTCTAGATAGAACCCTCGTAGTAGTAGGTCCTGTGGATCCTGTGGAGAACACCCATCATGGCGAGCCGCATCGAAATCCCATCTTTGTCGTTCGTGTGGATGACTGAGAACTACACGGGGAGTATCTGGGGACGGATCGCGATGCCCAAGGTGTCCACCCGGTGACGTACTCGGAAACACACACACTGTCCACAACCCCCTGTGGACAGTGTGGATAGTTCGATATCGATTGTTTTGATACGAATCGTGAGACGAGGTCGTACGGCATCGGCCGGGGTCTTCGTCGACCCCGGACGCCTCAGCGGCGCTGGGCGGACTGCTTGATGCGGTTCGTGAGCTCGGTGACCTTGGTGTAGACGTCACGGTCGCGGCTCATCAGATCCTTGATCTTCCGGTTCGCGTGCATGACCGTGGTGTGGTCGCGGCCGCCGAACTGCTGGCCGATCTTCGGAAGGCTGGTGTCGGTGAGGTCGCGGCACAGGTACATCGCGATCTGACGCGCGGTCGCGACGCTCTGGGCGCGGCCGGGGCCGGTGAGCTCGTCGAGCGAGAGGTCGAAGTACGACGCCGTCTCGTTCATGATCATCGTGATGGTGATCGGCTGCTCGTCGCCCTCGGGGATCAGGTCCTTGAGCACCGCCGCGGCCAGGTCCAGGTCGACGTTCTGCTTGTTGAGCGACGCGTACGCGGTGACGCGGATCAGCGCTCCCTCAAGCTCGCGGATGTTGCTCTGGATCTTCGTCGCGATGAACTCGAGCACGTCGGCCGGCACGGTGAGCCCTTCGTGCGTCGCCTTCTTCATGAGGATGGCGATCCGGGTCTCGGGGTCGGGCGGCTGGACGTCGGTGAGCAGACCCCACTCGAACCGGCTCCGGAGCCGCGGTTCAAGCGCTTCGAGGAGCTTGGGCGGCCGGTCGGAGGTCATCACGATCTGCTTGCTCGCGTTGTGGAGCGTGTTGAACGTGTGGAAGAACTCCTCCTGGGTGCCGATCTTGCGCTCCAGGAACTGAATGTCGTCGATCAGCAGCACGTCGACGTCGCGGTACGCGCGGCGGAACTGCGCTTGCCGGTTGTCCGAGATCGCGTTGATGAACTCGTTGGTCATCTCCTCGGTGGAGACGTACTTCACGCGCAGGTGCTGGTGGTACGTCTGCACGTAGTGACCGAGCGCGTGCAGCAGATGGGTCTTGCCGAGGCCGGACGCCCCGTAGATGAGCAGCGGGTTGTACGACTTGCCGGGCGCCTCGGCGACGGCGACGGCCGCGGCGTGCGCGAACCGGTTGGACGGCCCGATGACGAAGGTCTCGAGGGTGTACTTCGGGTTCAGCCGCGCATGGTCGTGCTTGGGCCGCGGTGCCGGGCTGGGGGCGACGACCTCTGGCTCGTCGTCGGAGTCGTACGCGTCCGAGCGGAGCTCGCCGGCGGGATGCAGCGTGGTGTCGATGGTGACGCCGATGTGGGCCGGCACGCCGAGCGCGTCGCTGAGAGCAGCCTCGATCCGGCCACGAAGGCGGTTCTCAAGCCGCTCGCGAGTGAACTCGCTGGGGGCGGCGATCATCAGTGTCGACTCGTGGATCGTCAGCGGAACACAGCTCGAGATGACGGCGCGGTTCGGTACGTCGAGCTCGGAGAGGATGTGTGTCCACAGACTCGCGAGGTTCTCGCCGACGCCACCGGGAGGTGTGTCGGTCATGACGTCCTCCCTAGTCAGAGCGTATTCGAGCCGTGATCCTCGTCGTGCGTCGAGGGTTCTGCCGACTCAGTTGTCCACAAGACTCTACGACCTCTGTGGATTGGCTCTGACAGATGGGGCTACTTCTCCGCGGCGCGAACGTGGAGAAACCTAACGGCCATCTTCAGGAAGGCGCAACCCGATGCCACCGGATTCCTTCCGACTCCCGCGTGTCGCCTCGCATTCATCCCGCGTTCGTACTAGTGACAGCCGCTTGGCAGCTTCGGCCACGCCCTCGTGGCGTCTCCGCCCGTGAGACTCCCGGACTCGTACACTCGCCGGATGGACGTGTCCCAGGCGGTCGACCGCGTGGTGGACGCCGTGGGTCGCGAGCCTTTCGACGAGGCGTGCGTCTGGGCTTGGCGGACGGCTGCCGAGACAGGCCGGGTCGGAGCGTTGGCCTGGCCCGAGCCCGTGGCCGACGTCCCTCATGAGATCACTGAGGTGCTGTTCGCGGACGGCCGCGATCTTCTCGGTGACGTCGACGACCTCACGCGCCAGGCCGTCGTGTTCGCCTGCTACCGCCGGATGCCGTGCTACGTCCTGATCATGTACCTGCCCGCAGTACGCAGCGAGGTCGTCCTGTCTGCGTACTGGGAACAGGTCCGCGTGCTCCTCGATGAGGAGGACGACCGGTTCGCGGCACCCGTCGCGTATCACCTCGCCGTGGGGGACTTCGAGGTCGGCGGGGAGGTCACCGCGCACGCCTGGGCCGAGGTGACCCGAGGGATCGGACGGTCCCGGCATCGCCTCCGCCGGGTGCTCGACGCCTCGGGGTCGGTGCCGTGGGTGACGAAACGGGACCTCTTCGCGCGGCTCGCGGACGACCCGATGCTGAGGTCACTGGTGGCTGATGCGGTGGCTGTGGCGCGGTCCGATCCGCGGTGTGACGTGGACGAGCTCGAGGTCCGCAGGTGGGGACTCTGAGCGAGAGTTTGCTCGCGTTGGGAAAGCCCGCGTAAAGTAAGCGGGTCGCTGACAGAGCGGCCGTTCCCGTGCGCCTCAGGGCGTGCGACGACATAGGCACTTGACGATTAACAGCACCGGGAGAGTCCCATGAGCAAGCGCACGTTCCAGCCGAGCAACCGGCGTCGCAGCCGTACCCACGGCTTCCGTACCCGCATGCGGACCCGCGCCGGTCGCGCCATCCTCTCTGCGCGCCGCCGTAAGGGCCGCGCCGAGCTGTCGGCCTGACCGACGCGATGCTGCCGGCGTCTGCTCGGCTTCGATCGTCCGACGACTTCCGGACGACGGTACGGCGCGGGCGGCGCATCGGTCGCCCCACGCTCGTACTGCACGTCGTCTCCCGCCCTGATGCCATCACCCGGGCGGGTTTCGTCGTCTCCAAGGCCGTCGGCGGCGCTGTGGTTCGCAACCGCGTGAAGCGTCGCCTGAGGCACCTCGTCGCCGCCCGCCTGGCGGCTGGGGGCAACGGCCTCGATGTGGTCGTCCGCGCTCTTCCTGCCGCGGCCACCACTCCTGATCGGGTGCCCGTCGACCTGGCCTCCGCCTGGCAGGCGGCCGTCGCGTGAAGCACCTCCTGATCGGATTCGTACGGCTGTGGCGGCGCCTCATCTCGCCGCTGTACGGAGACGTCTGCAAGTTCCACCCCACCTGCTCGGCGTACGGGCTGCGCGCGCTCGAGGTCCACGGGGCCGTCAAGGGCAGCTGGCTCACGATGCGGCGCCTCGGCCGGTGCCACCCGTGGTCGATGGGCGGGGTCGACTACGTGCCCGGCACACCTGAGGCGATCGAATGGCTCGCCTCCCAGTCAGCTTCACACGCGGAGCCCCATGGCTCCCATGCATCAGGGGTTACTCGATGACGGCACTGCTCATCCCGCTCAACGGCTTCACGGATTTCTTGAACGCCATCATGACGCCGCTGTATGCGGCGGTCTCGGCCATCCTCGTCGGCGCCCACACTCTGTGGAGCCCCCTGTTGGGGGCGGACAACGGCTGGACCTGGGTGCTCTCCATCGTGAGCCTCACCGTCGTGATCCGCACCCTGCTGATCCCGCTGTTCGTCAAGCAGATCAACTCCGCGCGCAACATGCAGCTCGTGCAGCCGAAGCTCAAGGCGCTTCAGGACAAGTACGGAGCCGACCGCGAGAAGCTCGGCCAGGAGACGATGAAGCTGTACCAGGAGGAAGGCGTCAACCCCGCCGCCTCCTGCCTGCCGCTGCTGCTCCAGATGCCGATCTTCATCGCGTTGTTCAACGTGCTCAACGGTGTCTCGCGCGGCAACGCGATCGGCTACTTCTTCGAGCAGAACCCCGATCTGGTCGCCTCGCTGCGCGACTCGGGTGTCTTCGGTGCGAACCTCGCCGGCACGTTCTTCCCGATCAGCCCCTTCGGCGCGACGCAGATCACGGCGCTGATCCTCATGCTCGCGATGACCGGCGTGCTGTTCATCACGCAGCTTCAGCTGATGAGCCGCAACATGCCGCCCGAGGCGATGACGGGGCAGTTCGCGCAGACGCAGAAGATGATGCTCTACCTCTTCCCCGTCATGTACCTGATCGGCGGCGTCTCGATCCCGATCGGCGTGCTCGTGTACTGGCTGACGAGCAACCTGTGGACCCTGGGTCAGCAGTACCTGCTCATCCACAACAACCCGACGCCGAACACGCCCGCCTACATCGAGTGGGAGGAGCGCATGATCCGCAAGGGTCGCGATCCGAAGCGGATCCAGGCCGAACGGCTGGCCAAGCGCCAGAAGCGGCCCTCCACGACGCCCGCGGTCGTATCCGTCACCGCCACTGAGACCAGCAGCGACAGCTCGACCGCATCTGCGGCGGGCGGCGCGCGGCCCAGCGTGCAGCGCCAGCAGATCCAGCGTCAGCAGCCGCGCACCGCGAGTCGGCAGGCGCGCAAAAAGACCCCCGGTACGGCACAAGGCCCAGCAGAAACCGACGCCGAAGCCTGAGCCGACCACTTCCTTTGGGAGGAACGATGACAGACCAGACCATCACCGACGAAGCAGCGGTGACCGAAGCCGTCGACGTCGACGTCGAGACGACGGACGATGCCGACGAGGCTGATGACGCGAGCAAGCCGTCGTCGAACGCGGAGATCCTCGAGAACGAAGGCGAGATCGCGGCCGACTACCTCGAGGAGCTTCTCGACATCGCCGACCTGGACGGCGACATCGACACGTACGTCGAGGGGGGCCGCGCGCACGTCTCCATCGTCACCGAGGGTGACCTGCTCGTCGGTTCCGACGGCCAGGTGCTCGAGGCGCTGCAGGAGCTGGCGCGGTTGGCGGTGATGACCGAGACCGGTCGTCGCAGCCGGCTGATGCTCGACATCGCGGGTCACCGTGACCGTCGCCGCAAGGAGCTTCAGACCATCGCGGAGGACGCGATCTCGGAGGTGAAGTCGTCGGGCGAGTCCGTGCGGCTGACGCCGATGAACCCGTTCGAGCGCAAGATCGTCCACGATGTCGTCGCCGCCGCAGGGTTGGTCAGCGAGTCCGAGGGCGAGGAGCCGCGCCGCTGCGTCGTCGTGCGCCCGGCCTGATGAGCGTGGAGCCGGAGGCGTCGTTGGAGACGCCCGCGGCGGCGCGCGAGCTGTACGGGGAGTCGCTCGACACGATCGAGGCGTACGTCTCGGTGCTGGCGACCCGCGGGGTCGACTGGGGACTCATGGGTCCGCGTGAAGTACCCCGGCTGTGGGAACGGCACGTCCTGAACAGCGCGGCGATCGCCGGCCTCGTACCTGACGGTTCGTCCGTCGTGGACGTGGGCTCGGGCGCCGGGCTGCCGGGGATTCCGTTGGCGATCCTGCGCCCCGACCTCGACGTCGTCCTGCTCGAGCCGCTGCTGCGTCGCGCCGATTTCCTCACCGGTGTGGTCGACGAGCTGGGCCTGGGCGAGCGCGTACGCGTCGTGCGTGGTCGAGCCGAGGAGCACAAGAAGTCGTACGACGTCGTGACCTGCCGGGCCGTGGCGCCGCTGGGTCGGCTGCTGGGGTGGACGTCGAGACTGTTCGTCCCGCGCGGTCAGCTGCTCGCGATGAAGGGCTCGTCGGCAGCTGACGAGGTGGCAGCGACGGCCAAGGAGTTGAGCCGGGCGGGTCTTGAGGCGCAGGTGCTGACCGTGCGGGCGCACGAAGAGGCCGAGCCGACGTACGTGGTGAAGGTCCGCAAGGCCTGAGGCAGCGCGCTCAGAACCAGCGTCTGGGCAGGTCGACGCGTCGGGCGTCGGCGGGGCGGCCGAGTTCGCGGTACGTCGCGGCCAGCAGTTGGCGGTAGCTCTGCGTTGCCGAGTCGTCGGGTCCCAACACCCGCGCGCAGTCCGCGACGGTCCTCTCGAACACCTGCGCAGCGTCGCGCGGTAGTCCCGCTCGCCGCAGGTACAGCCCGAGGTGGCCGCGGGCGTGGAGGGTGCGTCGGCCGTCGGGACCGTCGAGGTGCTCGCGCCTGGTGACGAGGTGTGCCTGGGCTGCGACCGCCTCGGTGTGGCGGCCGGCCTTGCTGTACGTGGCGGCCAGGTCGAACAGCGCCGCGAGGCTGAGGTGATGGTTTGGTCCGTAGACCCGCTCGTAGTCGCGGAGCAGTTGCTCGCGCTGCGGCGCGAGCTGGTGTGCGGGCAGGACATGCTCGGAGAGGGCGATCAACTGCCCGCGCGTGAGCAGCGTGGAGGGGTGGTCGGGAGCGAGGTGTCGTGTCCTGAGAGCAAGGACCTCCTCGAGGAGGTGCTGTGCTTCGGGCCGTCGGCCGAGGCGGATGAGGTAGGTGGCGAGGTTCGACCGGGCCACCGTGGACTGTCGTGACTCAGGGCCGTAGATGGTGTCGCAGTCGGCCACGAGAGCCCGGGTGATCGCCGTGGCGGCACGGAGGTCGCCGGCCTGCGCGTACAGGCTTGCCTCGGTGGCCCGAGCGGTGAGGTAGCTCTGGTCTGACGTCCCGAGGACAACTTCGCAGTCGCGTTCAAGGGCCTGGACGAAGGCGATGGCGTCGGCTCCTCGATGGTCGTACAGGGCGCTCTGAGCCAGCATGACGCGGGCGGTCAGGGTCTGGGGATGCGAGAGGCCTCGCGTAGCGGTGAGTCGGGCGACGAGATCCTGGGTCAGGGTGGCGTTCGGGGTGAACGTGCCGGCGACCACCAGAAGCGCGACCGCCTTGTCGACCAGTTCGACGATGGCGGCGGTTGTGGATTCCGGCGTTCCAGGCACGATGGCGGAGACCAACGCTGTCAGGTGGGCCAACGTCTCGAGGTCCGAGGCTGTGACGTGCGGGGTGGCGTAGCGGTCCACGAGTGGCGCGGTGAGACGGACGGCCACCTGGGTCCGTACCTGGTCCGCATCGTCGAGTCGAAGAGTGCGGAGGTGGGGTGCGAGGAGGAGCCGGTGATCGCCGCGGTGAACCGCGCCGCGCTCAAGGAGCTCGCGCACGGCGCCGTCGAACGAGTAGCCAAGACCCGTGGCCAGGGTGAGGTGAGGCTCCGAGACGCCGGTGGCGTCGAGCACGTAGAGAGCGCCGAGCACGAGATCGGCTTCAGGGGTCAGGTGGTCGAGCACCTCTCGTACGGTCATGGCCTTCCGAGGGTACGGACCGCGATGGGCGCGGGAGCTCGAGGTGAGGGGATTCCCAGACGTCAGACGCGGCGGGTCAGGGTGAGGCTGACGAGCCCGGGACGTCGGCCGGAGAGGGTGTCTGGGGTCGTGCGCCCGCAACCCGGTGCGCCGTCGAGAGCAGAGCCACAGGTGCCGCACCCGCCGGACGGGCAGCCGATGGAGAGCTCAGAGCTGGTGACGCGGCCGGACCGTACGAGGTGGTCGAGTGCGGCTCGTACGACGTCGTCGGGGAGACCGGTGTTGCGGATCATGTCCGCGACGGTCGGTGTGCCGGCGGTGATCTCGGCTAGGACCAGGGTCAGGGGCCCGCTCACCAGAAGAGCCTTCCGACCTGGAACACGGCGACGGCCAGCACCCAGGCCGTGACCAGCTGCATGCCGATGCCGAACAGCGTCCATCGCGGACCGATCTCGCGCCACTGGGTCGCGAGCGTGGCGATGCAGGGGGTGTAGGCGAGGAGGAAGACCATGAACGCCAGGACGGCGGGAATGGGGTGGCCGCCCGAGGACTGCTCGAACGCGGCTCGTACGTGCTCACCCAGAACGCCGGTCTGGCCGGGCGCGGGTTCTTCAGCGGCGTACGTCTGGGCCCATGAGCTGATCACGGCTTCCTTGGCCACGAAGCCAACCATGAGAGCGGACGCCGTCTGCCACTGGCCGAAGCCGGCCGGCGCGAAGACGGGCGCCACGGCGTGGGCCATGACTCCGTAGACAGAGTCCCCGACCGGGACCTCGCCGAAGGCCTCGCCACCCGTTGTGGGGATCGCTTGCAGGAGCCAGACGGCGCAGACGGTGGCGACGATGAGGCCCGAGGCGGTCTTGAGGAACCCCCGGAGTCGCTGCCAGGTGACCGAAGCGGTGAGGCGCAGCGTGGGGAGGTGGTAGGCGGGGAGGTCGATGATCAGTGGCTCGGAGCCCATGGTTCGCCACAGGGTTCGGCGGAGGATCAGGCCGACGAGGACGACGAGCATGACTGACGTGACGTACATGGCGAAGACGGCCGTACCGGCCTGGTTCCCGAAGAAGATCGTGCCCAGCATGACGAACACGGTGAGCCGCGCGGAGCAGGACGTGAACGGGACCAGGAGTGCGGTGAGGAGACGCTGGCGTGCGTCCGGGAGGATGCGGGTCGCGGAGATGGCGGGCACGTTGCAGCCGAAGCCGACGACGAGGGGGAGGAAGGCTCGGCCGGGGAGTCCGATGAGCCGCATCACGCGATCGGTGACAACGGCCGCGCGGGCGAGGTAGCCGGAATCCTCGAGGAGTGCGAGCAGCACGAACATGAGGGCCATCAGGGGGACGAAGGTGAGCAGCATGCCGACGCCGGCGACCAGGCCGTTGAGGAGGAGGCCCTCGACCCAGGTGTCCTGGAGATGCGTGGCGGTGAGAGCAGCGGCGACGGCGTCGGTGACGGGGCCCGAGAAGAGTCCGTCGAGCGCCTGCTGAAGCGGCGCCGCGACGACGGTGGTCACCTGGAAGACCGCCCACATCACCGTGAGGAAGATGAGCGGACCGACGACGGGCGCTGTCACCCAGCGATCGATGCGATCGGAAAGAGTACGGCGGTGGCCGTCGGGCTGGCTGGTGCCATTGTCCACTGCCGCCGAGAGCCAGGTGAAGCGGTCGTCGTCGAGGACTAGCTGGTCGTCGTCGGCGGGTGTGGATCGGGGCGTGGGGGTGGCGGTGGTGAGGATCCGGCGGACAGCGATGGCCAACTCATCGAGGCCGGTGCGACGTCGCGGATCGACGACGACGACTGGGCAGCCGAGGGTCGTGGACAGTGAGGCCGGGTCGAGAGTGACCCCGCGTTGGGACGCGACGTCGGCCATCGTGACGATGACGAGAACGCGGACAGGGAGCTCGCGGAGCTGGGCGACCAGGTAGAGCCCGTGGGCGAGACGCGAGGCATCGACGGTGGCGAGGACGAGGTCAGGCCGTTCGTCGGCCGGGCCGTCGACGAGGAGGGTTCGGGTGAGTGCCTCGTCGGGAGAGTGGGCGTCGAGCGAGTGAGCGCCGGGGAGATCCATCACGGTGAGTGAGGTGGGTTCGTCCGAGGAGTCGCACGAACAGTCCGTACAGGTGCAGGACGGCGTGAGGAGCGTCGAGCGCCAGACGCCGCGTGAGACCTCGACGGTGGTGCCGGGCCAGTTGCCCATCGTGACGCGCGATCCGGTCAGCGCGTTGAACAGGGTGGACTTGCCGGTGTTCGGGGCGCCGACGAGGGCGATGACCGGCGCGTCTGCCCCGGCGGTGCGATCGGCAACGGCGTGACAACCGCACTTGGCGCTCACGGGCGAGGAGCCCTGGGCGGTCGGTGCGATGGGGAGGCGGAGCCGGGTGGGCTCGGGCATCAGGCGACCTCAGCGCGGAGGAGGCGTACGAGATCGGAGCCCAGGGCGATCCGGGAGCCGGCCACGAGTGCGATGCGTCCGCCGCCGATGGTGCGGGTGAGGAGGCGCAACTGGCTGCCCTCGCGGATGCCCAGGGTGCTGAGCCGGTGTGCGTGGTCAGGGGAAGCGGCAACCGACACGAGGGTCAGTGGAGTGTTGAGCGGAGCGCCCGAAAGCGACTGGCCGGTGTGCATGTAGGTAAGGCTACCCTTCCTTGTTCTCGAGGCGAGCGGGGGGGTGGGTGCCCGCCTCAGTAGCGAGATATGGATATAGCGGTATAGCAATGAAGCGATTTCGACGGCTACCGAGCGGCCCGTCGGCCGGTAGAGTCGCGGGGCGAGGTATCGAAGACGAGAGGGTGTTTGTATGAGCGAGGCAACGGACGAGGCAACCACAGCCCCCGTTTCACGTGAAACATTGCCGAAGCCAACGAGCACTCGCGTGATCGTGGTCGTCAACCAGAAGGGCGGCGTGGGCAAGACCACCACCGCCGTCAACCTGGCGGCCGCTCTCGCTGTCGGTGGTCTCAAGGTGCTCCTGGTCGACATGGACCCGCAGGGCAACGCCTCAACCGCCCTTGGCGTAGACCATCGCCAAGGCGTTCGTGGGACCTACGAGGTGATCATCGACAAGGACGCGATGGCGTGGCACGTGGTGCCCAGCCCTGAGGCTCCGGGTCTCTCAGTCCTCCCCGCGAGCATCGACCTGGCCGCAGCCGAGATCGAGCTCGTCAGTATCGCGGGCCGCGAGCACCGCCTTCTCGACGCCCTCACGGTGTACCTCGCTGAGCAGCCGCACGACTACGTGATCCTCGACTGCCCTCCCTCGCTGGGCCTCCTCACGCTGAACGCGCTCGTCGCGGCGAAGGAGATTCTGATCCCCATCCAGTGCGAGTACTACGCGCTCGAGGGTGTCTCGCAACTCGTCCGCACGATCAACCTCGTCAAGGGCAACCTCAACGACAACCTCAAGGTGTCGACCGTCATCCTCACCATGTTCGACGCACGCACGAAGCTGTCGGCCCAGGTCGCTGACGAAGTCCGCCGGCACTTCCCCCACGAGACCCTGGAATCGGCCATCCCCCGATCTGTCCGCGTGTCGGAAGCGCCGAGTTACGGGCAGACCGTCATGTCGTACAGCCCGGGATCCCCCGGTGCTGACGCCTATGCCGCCGCCGCATCCGAGATCGCCCACAACGAAGGAGCCGCATGATGGCCACCGCAGGACGCACCCGCCCGGCCGGACTTGGCAGAGGTCTGGGAGAGCTGTTCCAGAACACTGACACAGCGGCCGCGGGTCCGTCGGTCAGCGCGTCGGCCGTGCCTATCCCCGCCGGCGCGAGCTTCGGCGAGATCCCCGTGGACTCGATCACCCCGAACCCGCGACAGCCTCGCACGGTCTTCGATCAGGACCAGCTCGCCGAGTTGGTCGCGTCGATCAAGGACGTCGGTCTCCTGCAGCCCGTGGTGGTGCGCCCCCTGGGCAGCGACCAGTACGAGCTCGTCATGGGCGAACGCCGTCTCCGCGCCACCAAGGAGGCGGGACTCGTCACCATCCCGGCCATCATCCGCCCCACCGAAGAGGCTGATCTTCTGCGGGACGCGCTCCTCGAGAACCTGCACCGCGCCCAGCTGAATCCCCTCGAGGAGGCAGCCGCCTACCAGCAGCTCCTCGACGACTTCGCCTGCAGCCAGGAGGAACTGGCCCAACGGATCCATCGGTCACGCCCCCAGATCAGCAACACCATTCGCTTGCTGAAGTTGCCCTCGGCGGTTCAGCGCCGTGTGGCTGCCGGCGTCCTCTCCGCCGGGCACGCCCGAGCGCTACTCGCCTTGGACACGACGGAGGCGATGGAGAAGCTCGCGACCCGCATCGTGGCCGAGGGACTTTCCGTACGTGCCACCGAAGAAGCCGTCACCCTCACTGAGCCGTCACGCACCCCCCGCGCGTCTCGGGCGCCCAAGGCAGGCAACCCTCGCGGCGACGACATCGCCGCGGAACTGAGCGAGCACTTCGACACCCGCGTCACCGTCGACATGGCAAAGAACCGTGGCCGCATCGTCATCGAGTTCGCCGGCGAGGACGACCTGGATCGGATCATCGCCGTGATCGAAGGCAAGACACTCGTCTGAGTCGATGAATCTCCCAGGCGACTAGTAGCTGTATCGACAAACCGCCAAACTGACTAAGAGCTAAACGGTCAGCGCAGTACGTCGGGATTGCTGTCAGCCAGCTTGCGGTTCACGTCCTTGCGGGCGATGTGCTCGGCCACGAAGGAGAGAAACGGGATCGTGCCCGCCAGCGCGATGCCCACGACGTTCTGCACGCTCCACTTCACGCGACGTCCCAGGTCGATCGCGGTGATGATCAGGATGGGGTAGAGCCAACCGTGCGGAATGCCGAACCAGGTCACCCAGCGGTCGTCGTGGCCGAGGTACTTCAAGGGCATCGCCACCAGCGTCAGCAGCACGAGCAGAACACCCACGATGTACGCCATCACCCGGTAGCGCAGGAGCGCCGCCTTCACCTTGGGGATCTCCTCAGCAGGGATCACGGGGGTCAGCGGGTGCACGAACCCGGTGGTCGCGGCGGTCTCCTCCGCGGTGGGGTCGTTGCTCTCGGTCACGATCACTCCTTGTCTAGGCCGTCGACAGACTAGCCGCTCGTCCTAGGCCGAAAGTGCGACCATCCGGGCACAGGTCTCGCAGATATAGTCCGCCACGAGTACCGCCACCTAGGACGCGGGGGCCACTGCATGACCGATCGGGCATCCACGCCGACGCGTCCTGCCACGACGGCCGTCGGACCACCCCCGCGAGCCCGCTTTCACGCGCAGCGCAAGCGCCGCGGACTCGCCGAGGATGCCATCTTCACCATCGGCTGGGCGAGCGTCGCTGCAGCCGTCACCCTCTACCTGGCCTACGGCGGGCTCACCGACCTCGGAACCCCGAAGGCCGTACTGCGCGGCCTGGGCGTCGTGGCCGGCCTCGTCGCCACAGACCTCATCTGTCTGCAGCTGCTTCTCGCAGCCCGGATCCCTTTCGTCGACCGCGCCATCGGCCACGACAGTGCCATCCACACGCACGGCACGCTCGGCAAATGGTCGTACATCGCGCTGGGGGTTCACTTCGTGGCGCTCCTGGTGGGGTACGCGCTCAGCGACGGGCTGGACATCGTCGCCGAGTTCGTCCAGCTGTGGACCTTCGGCGACTTCGTGCTGGGCGTGATCGCCTTCGTGATCCTGCTCGCCGTCGGAGTCACGTGCTTCCGCGCCATCAGGGAGATCACGGACCACGACCTGTGGTGGCTGATCCACCTGGCCCTGTACGTCGGGGTGCTCATGTCGTTGCCGCACATGTTCTCGATGTCCGGCGTGCTCGGCCCGGACAACTGGCAGCACTGGTACTGGATCGCCCTCCTCCTGCTGACCTTCTTCTCGCTTCTCATGTGGCGCGTCTTCCTGCCGCTGTTCTCCTCGATCGAGCACCGCATCAGGGTCTCCAGCGTCGTGCGCGAGGCCGAGGACGTGGTCACCATCACGATGGAAGGGCACCGTCTGGACGAGCTCCACACGGCTGCGGGTCAGTTCTTCCACTGGCGCTTCCTCGCCCCCGGCCTGTGGTGGCACCAGCACCCGTTCTCCGTCTCCGCCATGCCGCGCAACAACCAGCTGCGCATCACGGTACGGAACCTCGGGGCGGGCACCGCTCGACTGATGCGTGTTCCCGTCGGCACCAGGGTGTTCGTCGAGGGCCCGTACGGGATCTTCACCGACCGCGCGCGGACGCAGGAAGGGCTGGTGCTCGTCGGCTTCGGCATCGGCATCGCACCCATTCGCGCCCTCCTCGAGGAGACCGACTTCCATCCCGGACTCGCCACGGTGATCCTCCGCGCCTCTCGCAAACAGGAGATGTTCCTTGCCCGTGAGGTCGAGGAACTGTGCCGACGACGCGGGGCTCGTTTCGTGGCCCTCCAAGGACACAGGTCACGGCGGGCCGGGGGATGGCTGCCCGAGTCGGTCTCCGGTCGCACCTTGGTCGACTTTGCGCCCAACGTGGCAGCGTCGGACGTCTACGTCTGCGGGCCCACGGGCGCCGCGGACCTGGTCGCTGCCGAGGCCCTCGCTGCCGGTACGCCTCCGGAGTCGATCCACAGCGAGAGGTTCTCCTGGTGAGCTCCGCGCGCTCGAAGACCGCCGCCGCCGTCGCGTCCATCGGGGTGCTCGTGGTGGGGTGGCAGATCGGCACCTCGGGTGGGCGAACGGCCACTCCAGCCACCGCCACTGGCACCGGGGCGGCCGCCACGAGCGCGGGCAAAGCGACGACCGCGAAAGCGAACGGGCCGGGCAAATCAGGCACGTTCACGGGCGCCACGAGCAGCTTTCGCTACGGCGCGATCACGGTCACCGCCACTCTGACCAGAGGGAAGCTCTCCGACGTGACCGCGAAGGTCCAGTCGGACGGCGCGCGTCGCTCCGACTCCATCAACTCCCAAGCGCTGCCCATCCTGAAGTCACGAGTGCTGGCCGCCAACTCCGCGAACGTCCAGACGGTCGCCGGCGCCACGTACACCTCGCAGGCCTATCTCAGCAGCCTCCAGTCGGCCCTCAACAAGGCCTGAGCTCGTCCTCAGGTGTGACACTCGCCCGGTCGTGCGGGCACCTTGAGGCTGATCGTGACCTGCGTGTCCGCCTTCACGTACACCTCCGCGCCGTGCGCGTCCTCGCTCTCGAGGCTGAGCCCACCACTGGAGCCCACCGCGAAGGCCTTCTGAGAAGCGAAGTGGTGGCGGCTCAAGACGCCGTTCACGGCGCCGAGCAACTCAGACACCTCCGTGGCGTCCGTGAGGGGAGCGCCTAACGCGGCGGTCTGGCTGCCGATGACGAGCAGGCAGCGCCCGTCATCTCGGACCGGAGTGGCGGAGCGCCCGGCATCTTCCCAAATGAGCGGACCCACGGCAGTGTCCACCGCCTGGCGGAGCTCGACGGGCACGGATCCGTACAGATTCTCCGCCTCGCCGGGCCGGCGGGGGACAACGGTGGAACAGGAACTCAGCAGCAGCGTCGCGCAGATCGCCAGCGCGACGAGTCGAGCTCGTCCTCGCATCCCCGCTCCTCTCCCGGTCGCGGTCACGCTACACCGGGTCGCTGAGAGGACTCAGTCGGTGAGCTGCATCCCTCGCCGACGATAGTTTCGGGCGATCACCACGCTCATGACAAGGGCGAACGCGGCGAACATCCACCACTGCAACGCGTACCCGGCATTCCGGAACTTGCCCTCGAGGACGGGAAGTACGACCGGTGCGGGAGCCAGACCCTGCACGGAGGCCTCCGTGGCGTCCAGCGTGAGGAACCCCGAAACCACCGACTGCGGCCAGACCTGCGCGAGCGCCTGCAGCCGTACGGATCCGTACGTGCCGGTCGGCACCGCATGGTCGGCCTGCGCCTCGGTGGGCAGGAAGACACCAGTCTGCGTCAGGACGCCGGTCGGCGGCTTCTGGGTGGTGTCGCCGACGCCGCGGACGATCGCCACCACGCGGCCATCGCTCAGCTGGAACGCGCTGAGCAGACGGCGGGTGCCGTCCTCGCCCACGACGAGGACCTGCTGGTCGGGGAGGTACTGGCCGGTCACCGACACGGTGTGGCCCCACAGGCCGCCGATCGCGTCGCCGGTCACCGAGCCGTCCAGCGTCACGACCGGGCCTTCGGTGATCGCCGCCGCAGCGGAGCGCCCCTGACTCGTGAACACTTGCGCCTGCCACAGTCCGAGCCAACCCATGACCCCGGCCAGGACAACGCCGACCGCGATGATCACCGGTGGCACCCAGGGGGCCCGACCCGGCTCAGCCATCCCTACGCCCCAGTTCCTCGCTCACGCGCCTGCGCCACCAACTGGGACAGCACCGTGCCCAGCTCAAGATCCGCGGCCTCCATCGCCAGCGGCATCGTCGACGTCTCCGTCAGGCCGGGCGCGACGTTAGCCTCCAGGAAGACCGGCGTGCCGTCGGTGACGATGATGAGGTCCGTACGGGACAGGTCACGCAGTCCGAGGCTGGTGTGCGCGCCGATCGCGAGCTCGGCACAGCGCGCGGCGACGTCCGGTTCCAGGCCCGCGGGAGCGATGAAGCGCGTGGCGCCCGCGGTGTAGCGCGCGCTGTAGTCGTACACCCCGGAGTCGGGGATGATCTCCACCGCAGGCAGAGCCACCGGACCGTCACCCGTATCGATGACAGCGACAGCGACCTCCCGGCCCGAGACGAACCGCTCGATGACCGCCACGCCGCCGTACGCGTAGGCCTGCACCATCGCCGCCGGCAGATCCTCGATGCGGTCGACCTTGGCACAGCCGAGCGCGGACCCGCTGCGTGCCGGCTTGACCATCATCGGGAACCCGAGGTGCGCGCCCAGCGCCCGCACGAGCGTCGGCGCGCCGAGCTCACGGAACATGTCGTCAGGGAGTGCGATCTGCGCGGGCGTCGCCCAGCCGGCCGCAGCCACGCGAGGGGTGGCAATCGCCTTGTCGAACGCGACCCGGCACGCCGCGGAGACGCTCCCGACGTACGGCACGTCGGCAAGCTCCAAGGCTTGGCGGAGCGCCCCGTCCTCGCCGGCGCCGCCGTGCAACAGCGGGACGACGACAGGCTTGCCCAGCTCAATCAGTTGGGCAAGCAGGGAGCTCGAGACGTCCAGCTCGTGCACCTCATGGCCCGCGTCCCGCAGCGCTTGCGACGCCCGACGGCCCGACCGTAGCGACACGTCGCGCTCGTGCGAGAGACCTCCGGAGAGGACGACGACTGCTTCACCTGACATGCGAGCTCCTAGGAGACATCGGGCCCGGGGCCCGCGGCGAGATCATGCGGATGGGGAGTGGACTCGAGCCCGAACATCGAGTGGATCTCGAGCTCGGCGTCGAGCACCTCGCCGAGGCGGCGGGTGCCCTCGAGGATGCGTTCAGGCGTGGGGAAGCAGTAGGACAGCCGCATGTTCCGGCTGCCGAGACCGTCGGCGTAGAAGGCCGTGCCCGGCACGTACGCGACGCGGTTGGTCACGGCGCGCGGCAGCAGCGCCTGAGCGTCGAGCCCTTCGGGCAGGGTGACCCAGACGAAGAAGCCGCCCTTCGGGTGCGTCCAGGTGGTTCCTTCGGGCATGTGGGCCGCCAGGCCGTCCATCATCGCGTCGCGCCGGGCGCGGTACATGTCCTTGAAGACCGTGATCTGGTTCTTCCAGTCCCAGTTCGCGAGGTACGCCGAGATGACGAACTGGCTGAACACAGGCGGGCACAGGGTGGCCGACTCCTGCGCGAGCACCAGCTTCTCCCGTACAGCGTGGGGCGCAAGCGCCCACCCGACCCGGAACCCGGGAGCGAACGTCTTCGAGAACGACCCCAGGTAGACCACGTTCTCCGCGTCGAACGAGCGAATGGCCGGGACAGGATCGGCGTCGAGGCTCAACAGACCGTACGGGTTGTCCTCGACGACCAGGACGTTCTCCTCGCGGCAAATGCGCGCGACCTCATGACGACGCTCGAGGGTCGTGAGGATGCCGGAGGGGTTGTTGAAGTTCGGGATCGTGTAGAGGAACTTCACCTTGCGGCCCTGCGCACGCACCGACCGGATCGCGCCGAGGAGCGCCTCGGGCTCGATGCCCTCGTCGTCCATCGCCACGTGCACCACCTGGGCCTGGTAGGCCTGGAACGTGCCGAGCGCCCCGACGTACGACGGCGCCTCGGCCAGTATCACGTCGCCGGGGTCGATGAACGTCCTGGTCACCAGGTCCAGCGCCTGCTGGGAGCCGGTGGTGATCGTCACGTCGTCGGGGTGACCAGTGATCCCCTCGAGGCTCATCACCTCGCAGATCTGCTCGCGGATCGGCTCCTCGCCCTGGCCCGACCCGTACTGCATCGCCCTCGTGCCCTGCGTCGCGATCAGCTCTGCGACCCGCTCGCCGATGACGTCGAGCGGGAGGTCGGAGATGTTGGGCATGCCGCCGGCGAGCGAGACGACCTCGGGGCGGTTGGCGACGGAGAAGAGAGCTCGTACTGCGGACACCTTGAGGCCGTGCGTGCGCTCGGCGTAGGTCTCGACGTACCGGTCGAGGCGGGTGTCACGTCTGGGCAGCGGAAGACTCACCCGGCTAGTCTGCCGTAGCGAGGGACTGGTCGGTACGATCGAAGTGCAGGCCACCTCGCTGGCCATGGCACTCACGACACCTTCAGGGGGGCGGATGAGCAGGTCTGGCTGGCCTCTGCCGAGCCGGCGCTACCGCCCGCTGCACGCCTCGGATCTAGGCGATCTGCCGCTGTGCGCCACCTGCCACGATGTCGAGAAGCTGGTCGCGCACCGGGCCTGGGCCAACGCCGGCGATGCCGAGTGGGGGTTCTGCGGATACGGCGTGTTCGTGGACGGCGCGCCGGTGGGCTACGCCCTCGTGACACCCGCGCTGTACGTGCCGCGGCGCCATCCCTTGGCGGTCGGCGCGAATGCGGACGCCGCCGCGCTGCTGGCGGTGTACGTGGCGGACGGCCACCCTGATCGCGCGATGGCCAAGCAGGCGGTGCAGCGCCTCGCCGCGCGGCTGGTCGACCAGCGCAACATCAATGCGATCGACGCCGCCTCCTCCGACCGCGGCCTGTGCCAGCGACCGTCGCGTGGCTGGCTCGAGTCGACGGGCTTCCGACCGCTGGACGACGGTGTACGTCACAGGATGGATCTGCGCGCGACGCGGGTCTGGCTGCCGAGTCCGCACGAGGTCGTACGACAGGTGGCCGGGATGGTGATGCCTGCCTCGCCTCCCAGGCCTGCCGGGCTCTCCGAACCGGGCCTGCGCGAGGCCGTACAGGAGTCTGTACCGGTCGGGTGAGCTAGGACTTCCCCAGCCCGTCGGCGACCTTCTGGGCCGAGTCGATGA
>JAPUEI010000089.1:0-22586 GCA_027492675.1 Propionibacteriaceae bacterium
CGGGGAGAGGTTTCGTACACGTCGGGGAGAGGTCTCGTACATCTCGGGGAGAGATCTGACGCTCGCCGTCCGACCGTAGAGTGACGACCATGTCCACCGAACTTGCCGACGAGGCCGTACGGATCACGACCCAGCTCGTACAGATCGACTCGACCAACCCGGGTGACGGTACGGGGCCGTGTGAGTACGAGGCGGCCCAGTACGTGCTCGGCCTGCTGCGCGAGGTGGGTCTCGATCCGGTCTACCTGGAGCCGGCCCCTCGGCGTTCGTCCGTCGTGGTGCGCATCCCCGGCGCCGACCGCACGCGTCCCGGGCTGATCCTCCACGGCCACCTGGACGTCGTACCGGCCGACGCCGCCGACTGGAGCCACCACCCCTTCGCGGGCGATGTGGTCGACGGCGTGCTGTACGGGCGGGGCGCGGTCGACATGAAGGACATGGTCGGCATGCTGCTGGCCAACCTCCGCCACCTCGTCACCAACCACATCACGCCGCCCCGCGACATCGTGTTCGCGTTCCTCGCCGACGAGGAGGCGGGTGGCGTGTGGGGTGCGGAGTGGATCGTACGGAACCGGCCCGAGCTCTTCGCGAACTGCAACGAAGCGATCTCCGAGGTGGGCGGCTACTCGATCACGCTGCAACCCGCCGACGGTGGCCCGGCCACGCGCTCGTACCTCCTCCAGACCGCCGAGAAGGGGTATGCGTGGATGCGGATCCGCGCGACCGGACGCGCGGGCCACGGGTCGGTGCCGAACGACGAGAACGCGATCGTGCGGCTGGCGGAGGCGATCGTACGGATCGACGCGCACGACTGGGGCACCGAGCTGATCCCGCCGGTGGTCACGCTGCTCGACCACGTCAGCGAGGTGACGGGCATCCCGTGGGACCGGGATAACCCGGCCGCGTTCCTGCCCCAGCTGGGTGGCGCGCGTCAGTTCGTCGCGGGCACGCTCGCCAACTCGGCGAACCTGACGACGCTACTGGCCGGCAAGAAGTCGAACGTCATCCCCGGCGTCGCGGAGGCTTCGATCGACTGCCGCTTCCTGCCCGGCTCGGACGACCACATCCTCAGCACCCTGCGCGAGCTCGCCGGTGAGCACGTCGAGCTGATCGTCGATCGCATGGTGCCGCCGCTCGACGTGCCGCAGACCGGGCCGCTCGTCGACGCGATCGCCGCGGCCATCGACGCCGAGGACCCTGGCGCGAGCGTCGTCCCGTACTGCCTGTCCGCCGGCACGGACAACAAGGCGCTCGGAGAGCTGGGCATCCACGGGTACGGGTTCGCGCCGCTCCAGCTCCCCGCCGACCTCGACTTCGCGCCGCTGTTCCACGGCGTCGACGAGCGCGTACCCCTCGACGCCGTACGCTTCGGCGCCCGCGTCCTGCAACGGATCATCGGGACCTGCTGAGCCCCAACTCCAAGTCAACTCCAAATCTGGCTTTGGAATTGGAGTTGGCTATCGCCCGAGGATCGTCCTCGCATCAGGGGAGGCGTGCCACACGTGTTGGCGACCGCGCTTGCCACGGATCAGCACTCCACGATGCTCCAAATCTACGAGGTCATTGCGGGCCGACTCATGAGTCACGTTGTGGCTCGCCGCGTGGGTTGCCGATGTGAACTCGGCCGTCGGGTCCGACAGTGCGAGGTCGAGCAGCGCGAGTTGTCGATGATTGAACTCCTTGACGTGATCGGCAAGGAGCACGCGAAGCGTCCGGCGTTCGCTCACCTTGTGAGCCAGGTACGACTCGAGTTCGTCGAGAGCACGGTCGATGACCCCCAACTGGTGGATGAAGAAGTAGGTGACGTCGGACTCGGCCTCTGTGTGCAGGTATGCCTTTGCGTACTGAACGGGTGCGCGGCGAAGGATCGTCGAGATGGTGATGAACTCTGTGAGCCACAGGCCTCTCGCTAACATGCACCAGTAGAACAGCGCGCGAGCGAGGCGACCGTTTCCGTCGACGAAGTAGTGGTCGTGGCCCACCATGAAGTGCACCGTGATGGCACGGAGGACCGGATGTATCCACCCAGCAGAGTCGTTCTCAGCATTGGCAAATGTGCACAGGGCCTCCAGACGGTCGGCTAGTTGCTCTGCGGGTGGCGGCGCATGGAGCACCTCCCCGTCCGGCGAGCCTACGTGGACCCGCACATCATCAGCCGTCTGCAGACGGCCACCATCTGCAGGGTCGTCGAGAGTGCCGAGGGTGACGATCGCGTGGAGTTCGAGGACGAGCGCAGGCGTAATCCGGGCTTCCCTGTGGTCTTGGACGAAGAGCATCGCCTGGTAGTTGTTCCAGATCATCTGCTCACTCTTGTCGCGCGGCTTGCGCCCACTCCGCAGCATGTCTTTGGCTACCCTGCGCGTGGTGGCAGCCCCTTCAAGCTGGCTCGAGGTGATCGATTCCTCCATGAGGGATCTCACGAGGTACATGTCCCGGCTTGTGGGGTCCACCACCGGTTCCGCCATTCCGATGCTCCCGCCGGCGCGCGCGCTGACCTTGTCCGCAAGGCGCAGGACATCGTCGGGAAGTGCGTAGCGAAAGCGATTGCCGCTCGTGTCTGCCAGAGGCAGCCATCGACTCTGGCCGCGTCGCAGCAGGTGCGTGATCGCCCAGAGCTGGTTGACGGTAAGTCCGTCGGGTACTGGCCTGAAGCGGAACTCGTCCCAGGGGAGGTACGGGTCGCTCGCCACATTGGCGGCGCTCGCACCAAGGGTCAGCAGCCCCGGATCCCCAGGAACGTGGTCTGTCGGTGGACGCGCTGGGAGCTTCACAACTCCAAGTCTAACTCCAAATGTCTCAATGGACTTGGAGTTCACTCACCTCAGTACAGACGGCAGCTCTCCGTCGTGCAGCACCACGAGTGAGGTCACCGCTCGGGTGAGGCACACGTACAGACGCCGCCACCCGGTGAGCTCATCCGCTTCCGCGGCCACGATCGCGGCGGGGTCGACGAGCAGCACGTGGTCGAACTCCAAGCCCTTCGCCAGCGATGCCGGCACGAGGTCGAGGTGTGACTCGAACGCCTCCGTCGAGGACACCTGACCCAGCTCCGTGTACGGGATGTGCGCGAGCGCCTTCCGTACAGCCCTCAGCTGCGTGTCGGCCACGATCACGCCGACCGTGCCCTCGCGGCCTGCCACCTCGCGAGCCGCCTCGGCCACCGCCGCCACCGGGTCAGCCATCAACCGCAGGTCGAGGTCGCCTCGGCTGTGTCTCACCGATCGAGGCGCCGCCAGCCCCGGCGCGATCGAGGGCAGCAGCCGCGCCGCGTACTCGATCACCGCTCCCGGCACCCGGAAACCCTCCGTCAGCTCGGTGACCCCGGCATCCGGCTTGCCGAGATGTCCCAGCGCCACCGCCCAGTCCCGCGCGCCCCACGGCGTCGTCGCCTGCGCGAGGTCGCCCAGCACGGTGATCGACCCCGTCGACGCCCGCCGCCCCACCGCCCGCAGCGCCATCGGCGCCAGGTCTTGCGCCTCGTCGATGATCACGTGCCCGACCGAGCCCGTACGGTCCAGTAGGTCCCCGATCTCGTCCAACAACGCCAGATCGGCCACCGACCACTTGGCCGACCCGGCAGTACGGGGCGGCGTCGCCCACCTCAGCATCGCCTGCTCAGCGTCGCTCAACACGCCCTCGGACGCGTCCGCCAGCGCCTCCGCGTCGCTGAACAACCGGAACAGCAGCCCAGCGGGCGTCACTGCCGGCCACACCGCCGCGACCACCGCCTTCACCGGACCGGACCGCGCGACGCTGTTCTGCAGCCGGTCGTCGGTGGTCTCGCCCTGCGCCTCCAGCCGTACGAGCACCTCGTGCGCCAACCGCTGTGCCAGCAGCCTCCTCCCCGCCTCGTACCGCACCCCGCGCTCTCGCAGCGCCGCGATCGCCGCCGCGATCCCGGACGACGGCACCCGCACCACGCGCGACCCGAACGGCACCGCCAGGGGCACGGTCGGCGCGGAGATCCCGCTCCACAGCGCCCGCGACAGCACCTCAGCCAACCGGGCGTCACCCTTCAGCGTCGCGACCGCCGCCGAGTCCGACCCGCGCACCTTCGCGCCCGTCGACTCGGTCAACATCCCTTCGGCTGTCGTCTGCCGCGCGTCGATCTCGCCGAGCGCCGGCAGGACGTCGCCGATGTAGGACAGGAACGACTCGTTCGGGCCGACGACCAGCACGCCGGAGCGCGAGAGCTGGTCGCGGTGGGCGTACAGCAGGTACGCGGCGCGGTGGAGCCCGACGGCCGTCTTGCCGGTCCCGGGCGCACCCTGGATGCACAACGACGTCGCCAGGTCTGTACGGACGAGCACGTCCTGATCGGGCTGGATCGTCGCGACGATGTCACGCATCGGGCCCGTACGTGGCCGCTCGATCTCCTCGGCCAGCAGCCGGGACCCCGCGTCGGACGTCGACACCAGGTCCTCGTCCTCGTACGCGGTGATCTCGCCGTGCCGGAACCCGAACCGACGCCGCATCGCGACGCCCATCGGGTCGCCGGGCCGCGCGCGGTAGAACGGCAGCGACATGGGCGCGCGCCAGTCCATGACCAGCGGCTCGCCGCCGAGCTCGCCGGTGATGTGGCGGCGGCCGATGTACAGGCGCTCGTCGAACTCGGCGCCCAGCGCGGCCGCGTAGTCGAGTCGACCGAAGAACAGGGGCACCGTCGGGTCGTCCTCCAGCGACAGCATCCGTCGGTACAGAACCTGCTTGAGATAGGCGGTCGATACCGCGTTGCCCGCCAGGGCAGCGTCGACCTGCGTGGTGGCCTCGCGCATACGGTGCAGCGCTGCACGCGAGGAACTGAGGTGATGGCGTTCGGATTCCAGGACAGGGTCGAGCATGGACATGCGTCGCTCCGGGTCGGAATGGCGTGGTGGAGGGGCTCGCGAGCGCGAGTCTTCGAAGGGCAGAGGACGGACGTTAGTCCTGTCGCTCGTCCCTGTCGAACCGGGCCAGGATCAGCGGCCCAGGCCCTCCACGACCTCGGCTCCGGGAAGATCCGCGAGTACGTGTCCGGGCACGATCAGCTTCGAGCGCCGCAGGCCGGAGCCGATGCACATCACGGGGGCGGACATCAGCGACGCGTCGACCAGCAGTCGCCACGACCCCGGCAGCCCGACAGGGGTGATGCCGCCGTACTCCATGCCCGACTCCGCCACGGCCCGGTCCATCGGCAGGAACGACGCCTTCCGTACGTCGAGCGCCTTCCGGACCAGCGTGTTCACGTCCGCGCGGGTCGTCGCCGGCACCACGCACGCCGCGACCCGTTCCTCGCCACCGCGCGCTCCGGACACGATGACGCAGTTGCCGCTCGCCTCCAACGGCAGGTCGAATGCCGCCGTAAGCGCCGCGGTGTCCGCGAGGTCGGGGTCGATCTCGCAGACGGCTACCTGGTCGGTGTGCGCCCAGGACCGCAGAGCCTCGGCCGTCGACGGGGCGACCAGATCGAGGTGATCGAGGACGGGAAGTGAGACGAGAGCGCCGAGTACGGGGAGAGCCACGCGCCCACCGTACAGACCTCGACTCGCCCCCCTGGGCACGATGTCAACGAGCGGATCACGGGCTGTCGGCGGCACTCCTTAGGCTGGTCGACGTGAGCACACCGTTCCGCACCCGGGGTCACGCCGTACCGCCCGAGCACCGTCCGTACAGGCAGCGTCGTGCCGTACGGATCCTGGTCGTCGCGGGGGACCGGCTGCTGATGTTCCACGACCGCGACCCGGGGCTGCCTGGATCGGGGTGGTGGGTGCTTCCGGGTGGTGGCATCGACGCCGGCGAGACGCCGCGCGAGGCGGCCCGGCGCGAGCTGGCGGAGGAGTCGGGGTATGTGGTTCCCGATGACGAGCTGTACGGGCCGATCGCCACGCGCGTCGTGCTCCACGGCTACTCCGACCAGGTCACCGAGCAGGCCGAGGAGCTGTACGTGGTGCGGGTGCCGTCGCCGTACGAGGTCGACGTCTCGGGGCACACGGAGTTCGAGCGGCAGTCCGTCCAGGGCCACGCCTGGATCTCGCTCGACGAGCCAACGCGCGATCCGCGATGGCCGGTGGATCTCAGGGGTGTGCTGGACATCGCTGAACGGCCGACGTCATGGCCGGTGGCGTTGCCCGTGGTGGAGGAGAGCGTCGTGCCGCTGGCGCTGGGTCACCGCTGACGGGTCAGGCGGGAGGATTGGACTGGTCTGCGGGTGCTGCCCCGGACTGGACGGGCGCTCCCGCTGCGGTGTCCCCAGACGTGGGGGTCACGGCCTCCGACGCGGGAGCGGACGAGGTGGGCGTGCTCTCGACGACGACCGGTGGGGTGCTGGGAGGCGGAGGCGGCGCGCTCGAGGAACCGGCAGGGACGGTCGTCACGGGCTGACTGACGGCTGCAGTCTTGGGGTTGACGGTGATGCTGCGCCACTCGCTCTGGTTGCCCGACGTGTCGACCGCTGCGACCTGGATCGTCACGGACGACGATCTCCGTGCCCAGCCGAGCGTGGCGGGCGGGGCCGTCTGGACGGGGCTCGTCGCGTCGCTGCGCACGATGTACGTCTTCACGGCCACGTTGTCGCTGCTCGCGTCCCAGGTGATGACGGCGCCCGTGTCGCTGACGCTCACGACGCGGAGGTTCGCCACGGTGGTCGGGGCCTTGGTATCCGGTGTCGGACTGGTCGAGCCGGAGGCGGAGAAGGCGGGGACGGTGGCGGCGTTGGCCTTGGGCGAGGTGGTCGGGGCTCCCGTGCGCGAGATCGCCGGGTCGGTCCCTCCTTGGGGTACGGCAGCGATGCCGCTCAGTGCACGCGGCACAGCGACGAGGGTCGCGCCGATTCCGAGCGCGGCCAGGATGAGGACCTGCCAGTGCCGAGGCACGCGCCCATGGTAAGGGATTATGAGTTCCTTAGGAATTCTCCATGAGGCTTCATTCAGGTCGGTCGCCGCTGCGGATCGCGACAGCCTCAACCGCCAGCCCGTACACGAGAAGCAGCCAACAACTCACCAGCGACACTGTGCCCATAGAAGCCCAGGCGGCGTCCACATCATTGCTTCCGAGAAATGCACCCGTACCGGCCAGGACAACGATGACCATCGCCATGTAAAAGCCGATCTGCACGATGCGCTTGCGGAACCTCGTCTGAGCGACCAGGAAGTAGGCCACGACGAGCAGTACGGGTGACAGGAAGGTCACCACTCCGCCGACCGCGAGGGTGATGATCAGTCCCCAGGACAAGCTCTCGGTGACGGTGGCCACGGTCAGTGGCACCTGGAGCTGGTTGGTCGGGTAGTCCGCACCCGGCCCGAACCACTGCGGCGTGCCGGGGGCCGGGAAACCCTGCATCGGAGGAGGCGGCGCGTAGGCGCTCGCGACCGCCTGGTCCGGCGTCCACGTCAATGGGGCGATCGGTCCGGCGGACGCGGAGTGCACCGAACCCCACGCGGATCCATCCGTGACGACCGCGGATGCCACCTGGAAGGGCTCGTGGGGGTCACGGGCGGGCCCAGAGTCCGGCACGAGCGCAGCCAGCGGAGGTACGGGATCGCGCGGGCCGTCGAAGCGCGCGGGCGGCTCGAGGGGGGCGCCTGCGGACAGGTCCGGGGCGGGAGGAGTGTCGTCCAGCGGCGCAATGGCCGGAGCCACGAAACCCGTCGGCCAGTCGACGGGTGCGTACTCAGGTCCGTCCTCCCAGGTCGCCACGACGGCCATGCTACCCATCACACGGTGCGTCCTGGCTCAATCGGCTGTCGTGAGGAAGTGTCCGTCGGTAATGTGTGGGTACAGGTCGACCACAGTCCGACCACGTCATGGCTTAGGAGGCGGTTGTGCCCGTCGGCAAGGTGCGTTTCTACGACGCCGAAAAGGGATTCGGCTTCCTCACCAAGGATGAGGGGGGCGACGTCTACGTCCGCGCCTCGGTGTTGCCACCCGGTGTGACGAGCCTCAAGGCCGGTCAGAAGGTCGAGTTCGGCGTGGTCGAGGGCCGCAAGGGGGAGCAGGCATTGTCACTGCGCGTCCTCGAGGCGCCGCCGTCGCTGTCGAAGGCCCAGCGGAAGTCGTCTGAGCAGATGGCCGTGATCTCCGAGGACCTCATCAAGATGCTCGACCACCTCGCGAACTCGTACCGTCGTGGTCGTCACCCCGATGCCAAGTCCGCTGAGAAGGTCGCCCAGATGCTACGTGCCGTGGCCGACGAACTCGAGCTCTGACCGGACAGATCGGCTACTGCATGCGGTTCCAGCGACTCATCGCGGTCTGACGTAGGTCCGTGCTGTCGGTGGCCGTGTGGGATGATGCGCCAATGACCGTGAGCAAGCTCGATGCGGTGACGGCCGCAGCCGTCGACCTCGCGCGCGAGGCGGCCCAAGAGGCCGCTGACGCCGCTGGTGACTTCGGCGTCGGTGATCACCAGGGCGTCGTCGCCGAAGGCGAGCGGATCGTCACGCACGCCTTCGCCTGTCCCCACCCCGGCTACGTCGGCTGGCACTGGGCTGTGACGCTCGTGCGGGCCACACGCGCGAAGACGCCGACCGTCAACGAGGTCGTGCTCCTCCCTGGCGACGAGGCTCTGCTCGCTCAGCCGTGGGTGCCGTGGGCCGAGCGGATCGCCGCAGGCGACCTGGCGCCCGGCATGCTGCTGCCACTCGGCGACAACGACCCCCGTGTCGTGCCCGGTTACACCGGTGGCGTCGAGTCCGATGACGACGCCGCCGCAACGCGTGTGGTGGTCCACGAGCTGGGTCTGGGGCGCGAGCGACTGCTCAGCACGTACGGTCGGTCGCTGGCCGCCGAACGCTGGAACGCTGGCGTCGGGGGGCCTGACGTCGCGCAGTCCAAGCTCGCGCCCGCCCCGTGCGGCACCTGCGCCTTCTTCATCCGGCTGCGTGGTTCGATGGGCGGCACGTTCGGCGCCTGTGCCAACGAGAAGTCGCCGTCGGACGGTCACGTCGTGAACATCGAGCACGGCTGCGGTGCGCACTCCGACGTGGTGGCCGAGGCTGCGGCCCCGCTGCCCGACGCGCTCTGGGACACGATCAGCGGCGAGATCTCACTGTTCGACTGACCCCTCAGGCTGCCGTGCAGCATCCTCGGTCGCAGGTGCCTCCACGGCGTCGGACGGTGTCAGGCGACGCCTCTTGCGCGACAAGGTGTAGAGGATGAACAGCACTCCGACCCCGGTCGCGGTCAGCGCCGACCAGAGCCACCAGTCCTGACCCCGTTGCTGCAGCCATGCGTAGTTCCACCAGGCGAGCAGCGTCGCGATGACCGAGACGGCCGTACCCACCAGGGCAGCGGCCACCCCGTCCTCGTCGACCGGGTCGATCGGCGCCTGGACGAGCGTGTGCTGGCGAGGCTGGGTCACGTGTCCACTGTACGGACAAACGCGACCCCGGGTTAAGGACTTCCCCGGGGTATCCATAGGCTGCGCGCCATGGTGCAGAAGTCCCCCAAGGCAGTGACCGCGCCTGCCACCGCTCTTCCCCCACAGAAGAGCGCCCTTGACCGCTACTTCGCCATCACCAAGCGAGGCTCGACGATCGGCGCGGAAGTGCGCGGCGGACTCGTCACCTTCGTCACGATGGCCTACATCATCGCCCTCAACCCACTCATCATCGGCACGGTTCCTGACAAGGATGGCAACCTGATCTCCGGGCTGCCGATCTCGGGTGCGAACATCGGCGGCGCGATCGGCATGGTGGCCGCGGCCACTGCCCTGATCGCCGCGATCATGACCATCCTCATGGGCGTGTACGGGCGCTTCCCGATCGCTATCGCCGCAGGCCTTGGCATCAACGCGCTGTTGGCCGCCAGCCTGGTGAAGACGATGACCTGGCCCCAGGCCATGGGCCTCGTGGTCTGGGAGGGCATCCTGATCACGATCCTGGTGCTCACCGGGTTCCGAAAGGCCGTCTTCCGGGCGGTCCCGCGGTCCCTGCGCATCGCGATCAGCGTCGGTATCGGCCTGTTCATCGCGTTCATCGGCTTCAAGGACGCCGGCTTCGTCCGTAGCGGCTCGGGCACCCCGGTCACGATGGGCATCAACGGCAACCTGTTCGGTTGGCCCACCCTCGTCTTCTGCGTCGGCCTGCTGCTGGTCATCGGCCTCTACGTGCGCAAGATCAAGGGCGCCCTGCTGATCTCGGTCATCGCCACGACAATCCTCGCGATCATCGTGGAAGCGATTGTCCACAACGGGCTGTACAACGACGGCGTGAACCCGCTCCGGCCCACCGGCTGGCAGCTCAACCTCCCCGCGATCACCGGCCACATCTGGAGCGTCCCGGACCTGCACCTGCTGTTCCGGGTCGACATGTTCGGCGCGTTCGCCGGTGGCGGCACGGCGGTCATCAGCGTCGTCCTCACGATCTTCGCCCTGCTGCTGAGCGACTTCTTCGACACCATGGGCACGGTCTTCGCCGTCGGTAGCGAGGCCGGGCTGCTCGACAAGAACGGCAACCCGCCGTACATGCAGGAGATCCTCGTCGTCGATTCGCTCGCCGCGATCGCCGGTGGCTTGGGCTCGACCTCGTCGAACACCTCGTACATCGAGTCGGCATCGGGCGTCGGCGAAGGCGCCCGCACGGGCCTCGCCTCGGTGGTCACCGGCCTCGGGTTCCTCGTGGCGCTGCTGCTGGCTCCGCTCGTGAACCTGGTTCCGTCCGAGGCCGCGGCCCCAGTCCTGGTGCTCGTGGGGTTCCTGATGCTGCAGCAGGTTGCTGAGCTCGACTGGCACGACCTGGAGGAGTCCATCCCGGCCTACCTCACGATGGTGCTCATGCCGTTCACGTACTCGATCACCAACGGCATCGGCGCGGGCTTCGTGCTGTACGTGCTGATCAAGCTCGCGAAGGGGAAGGCGAAGCAGGTGCACCCGCTGATGTGGGTCATCTCGGCGCTGTTCCTGGTCTACTTCGCCCAGGGAGTCATCCTCCACTGGATGGGGCTCTGACCGTCATCCAGTAACAACCGCGAACACGTCGGGGGCCGGGCGACCGGCCCCTTCGGCGTCTTTGGCCCAGGCCGTGAGCTGCTCCAGCCAGTTCGCGACCTCGGCCACGGTCTGCTCGGACCCTTCGAGCGTGCCGATGCTCGCGCGCCAGGCCTCGCGCAGCTCGGCAGCGACCGCGTACCTCTGATAGCCCACCTGGCTGCCCGGTAGCGGCCGCAGGGGCAGCGCGGCGTCTCGAGCCCACAGTGTTCGTAACGCGTAGTGGGAGGCCACTCCCGCCCGCGCGAGGTCGAAGTCGAGGCTCTCGGCGGTGGCGTGGTCGAGGGCGAGGCTCAGCGTCCCGGAGGAGCACCCGTCGAGCCAGTGGCCGACGATCTGCCAGCAGTACGGGAGACGGTCGGGCGCGACGAAGTGCCCGTGCAGGATGGCGTCTACATCGCTGGGCAGCGGCGAGTCAGGAGCCAGTACGGGCGCGGCGGGGTCACGTTTGAGCAGCGGCCCGAACGCCGAGAACAGCCCGCGCCGGTGCGGCTGCACGACGTGGAACGAGACGTCGGCCCGAAGCCGGTCGGCGTCGTCGCCGGTCGCGTGGAAGAGCGCGCGTACGTCGGTGATGCTCACCGCCCACAACCGGATGTCGGCCACGAGCCCAACCTAACCCGGCGGGCGGCCATCGGACAGGAGAAACGGCCAAGGTGCCGGGCGGTGGTGTGGGCTCCTAGTCTGGAGGGGTGACTCCCCGGACCCGACGCATCATCGTGACGTCCGTCCTGGTCGGGCTGGTGGTGGTGGTCCTGCTGACCGCGTTGTTCCACTGACGGTTTAGGCTGCGGACGTGGGTCGTCGTCTGCGTCGCGTCGCTGGGGTTGTCGGTGCGCTGCTGGCGCTTGCGTTCATCACGGGGCCCCGCGCGGCCGCCGACACGATCGCGTTCACCTGGACCGACGCGCGGATCACCGCCCCGGTGGGGCTCGCCACCGATGTCGACCACAGCCTGTACTGGACGGCCAACGCTGCGGCCGCGAAGGTCACGACGGTGTACGCGGCCGGCGCCGACGGGAAGGTGCTCGCGGCCATCGCGTACAACCGCGCCACGACCGGCGCCCTGGCCGTCGCGTACGACGCCGACCGCGTCTTCGTGCTCGACAAGGGCACGGCCGCAACTGCGCTCCGCGTGTCCTACGTGACGCTCTCGTCGGTGATCGTCGACGGCACGTTCAACTACAAGTCGTGGGACTTCACGATCCCCGAGGCCGGCCAGACGCCGGTCGCGCTCATCGTCGAGCCGAACACCCAGCTGTACGTCGTCGCGGCGTCCGGCCACGTCTACCAAGCGCCGGCAACGCCGGCGTCCTCGGGGACGAACAAGCTCACGAAGATCAGCGACGGTACGGGCGCAGTGACGGGCGGCTACTACGACGGTCGCCAGAAGCGCGTGGTGCTGCGAACCGCGACGTCACTGGTCATCGCCGATCCCGCGACCTTCGCGACGGACAGCACGGTCGCCACGCCCACCCAGGCCGGCGGACGAGGGGTCACCAGCGCGATCGACGGCACGACGTACCTGCTCACCGCCAAGGGGACGGGCGACGCCGTTCTGGCCGTGCCGTTCGCCGCCGCGTCGGCGAGTCCGCCGCCGCCGGCGCCCGGGTCGGCGACCTCGATCCAACCGGCCGCGAACTCGCTGACGGGACAGCCTGCGTCCCAGCTCGTCATGCTCGTGGCCATCGCTGCCGCAGCCTTCCTGGCGCTGGTGACCGGCCTGGTGGCGCTGGTCCGCCGCTAGACCTCCGGCTCGTCGATGGCGATGACCACCGACAGGAACCGCTCGACGAGATCGCCGAGCGCCTCTCGCGAGGTGGCGCGCAGTTCGAGGCGGGCCAACGGCTTCTGCGCGGCGAGCGCCGCCGTACGTCGACAGCGGGAGTCCGCCAGCACCGCCGTGATCGCCGCGGGGTTGCCCGCCGCCAGCACGCCGTCGAGGGTCGCCGCCACGGGCTCGATGATCGTGGCGACGTCGAGCGCTGCGGTCTCGTACGCATGCTTCGCCTGGTTCTCACGCCGCCGGGCGAACCGCTGTTGGGACCAGCCACCCGCTGCGGTGCGCGACTGGACGTAGTGGCCCTTCCGCTTCGCATCGACGACCTGCTCGCCGTCCCAGATGCCGACGGCGTGACCGTCCGCGCGTACGGCGACCAGCCCGAGCCGCCGGCGGACACGCGTGGCGGCGACCAGGTCGGCCAGCGGGTCCGTACCGAGAACGACGCCAGGCCACAGCAACGACAGGCGGGCAGTGGCGCCATCCGTACCGGCCACGACGACCCCGTCGCCGTCCACGGTCACGGGACCACCGCCATGCCGCTCGGTGTACGTCGCCAGCCAGCGCTCGATGCGGCTCGCCGGGACGGCGACGGTGCGGGTCATGGGACTAGCCTGACCGCTGTCGATGTTGAGGACAACTGGGCCCACTGGGACGTCCGCCGACGAAACGGCGTGCGCGCGTTAGGCTTCGCACCCGAGGAGGAATCACTGATGAGCCAGCTGATCGACACGACGGAGATGTATCTCCGCACGATCTACGAGCTGATCGAGGAGGGCATCGTCCCTCGTCGCGCCAGGATCGTCGAGCGGCTGCACCAGACCGGTCCCACCGTGTCGCAGACCGTCGCCCGCATGGAGCGCGACGGCCTGCTCGCCATCGACGACGACCGTCTCGTCCAGCTCACGCCGCTCGGTCACTCGCAGGCGGTGGAGGTGATGCGCAAGCACCGGCTGGTGGAGCTGCTCCTGCTCGACATCATCGGCCTCGACATCAGTCGCGTCCACGAAGAGGCCTGCCGCTGGGAGCACGTCGTGTCACCCGAGGTCGAGGAGCGGCTGTCCGCGCTGCTCAAGGACCCGCACACGTCCCCGTACGGCAACCCCATCCCCGACATCGCGGACAACGGCGCGGGGGCTCTGGCCGCGTTCCGTGAGGGCAACCATCCGCTCACGGAGGTGGCCGTCGACGAGCCGCGGACCGTGACCATCCGTCGCATCGGCGAGCACCTGCAGCAGGAGCCCGAGCTCGACTCGGTGCTCGCGTTGGGCGCCGTACCTGGTGCCTCCGTCACCGTGACCTCCACGCCACGCGGTGTGTCGCTGTCGACCCCCGCCGGCGAGCTGGTGCTTCCCGACAGCGTCGCCGAGCACCTGTTCGTCAGCCCCTGACCGATGGACCGCTCGATTCGCTCGCTGCTGCGGGGCCACTGGTACGACGCCGTGGCCGCGGTCCTCGCCGACCGCGACTCCGACGACCCGCGGCTGCAGCACGCCGGACGCCTTGCGGTGGCGGCGAAGCGAATCCTCGACCTCGACGCCGAGGACTTCGGCCAGATCGGCTCGGAGTTCGCCGCGCCCTGGGCCCGGGCGTTGGAGGAGGTCTCCTTTCCGGCGACACCACGCGAGCCGCAGCGGGGGGCGCTCGGGTCACTCGTGGGGCTGTACGAGCTGATGCTCGAGGTGCTGGAGCTGCGCGCCCAGCGCCATGAGCCACTCCAGGTCGTGGTGACCGCGCATCTGATCGGCGAATACCTGCCGTTGCTCGCGTGGGAGTCGCGACTTCGCCACGGCGGCGATCCACTGCGGATGCGTACCTCGGTCGGGGAGCGCTGGGGCACCGCGAGCCCCGAGTGCACCCACTCGTCGGCCGCCCGGGCCACGGCCAAGAGATCGCTCAACGCGTGCGACGGCGACGTGGTCGGCTACACCGCGTACCTCGACAAGTTCCACTCGCGCCTGGGCAACGCACTGGCTGTCTGCTCGATGAACCATCAGACGGTGCGGGCGGGGGAGCGGCCTGACGTGGGCGAGACCTGCCCGACGCCCTGCGGCTGGGCGGTCGCCGGTCCGCTGGCGGAGCGCCGCGACCTGGACGCACGGGTCCGGCTCGCGCTGCTGTACCAGGACTCCGCCATCGTCGCGCTGCGTCACCACGCGCCGGTGGGCCACTTCTTCGGGGTGCCGTCGACGTCGGAGATCGCCGAGGCCTGGCTCGCCACCTGGGACCGGCTGTCGGCTCCCTGGCCGGATGGGTCGAACCCCCTGACCGCCGCCGGCGTCCCGGACCTCGGTGAGCCCGCGGAGGCGCTGCCCGGAATGAGCCGGTTGGTGTCGGCGGTCGCCGGTCGGGCGATCGGGCCCGGCACCCTCATCCGTACGATCGGAGCCGAGATCAGCGAGCAGATCGACGCGGTGGCGCCGCTGGGGCGGGCGAGCTGATGGCCAAGCGGTTCAGGGTCGACTGGGACTCGTACCTCGACCTCTTCCACGCGGAACGGCCGGGTGTCACCGACCATGTGCTGAGCCTCGCGCTCAACGGCCACCACACGCCGTACAGATGGCTGGCTCGTACGGTCTCGGCCCGCGCCACGACCGTGCTCGACCTCGCGTGTGGGGGCGGCACGCTGACCCGGGAGCTGGAGAGGCCGGGACGTACGGTGATCGGCATCGACGCCTCGGCCGCCGAGCTCGATCTCGCCCGTCGTCGGGGGCCGGGACCGTGGGTGCGGGGCGACGCGCTGCGGCTGCCGTTCGCCGACGAGAGCCTCGACGCCGTCGTGTCGAGCATGGGGATGGTGGTCATCCAGCCGACCTCACGGCTGCTCGCCGAGGTCGCCCGCGTGCTGCGGCCGGGTGGAATGCTCGCGTTCGTCGCGCCGACGGTCAGGCCGGTGTCACCGTCCGACGTGGTGCTGGGTGCCAATCTGACGCGCCGACTACGGACGTTGCCGCGCTTCCCTGGCCCGCTCGAGTTCACCGACTTCGCGGCCACGCTGCGCAGCCACGGGCTGCAGAAGATCGAGGACGGGCGCGAGCGGTACAGGGTGACGATCCGTTCGCGGGCCGACGCGGAGATGATGATCTCAGCGCTGTACCTGCCGGCGACCAGCCCTGCCCGTACAGACGCAGCGATCGCGTACCTCGAAGCCGAGGTACGCGATCACGGAAAGGTCGAGCTGCCGATCCCCATGCGGCGGATCGTCGCGCTCAAGTAGGGGTCAGGCCCCCGGGGTCTGCGTGGCCGCTTCAGCCTTGAGCGACTCGATGTCGACCTTCTCGACCTCGGTGATCAGGCCCTCGAGCTGCGACGCGTTGAGCGCGCCGGCCTCGCGGTAGAGCAGCATGCCGCCCTTGACGACCATCAGCGTGGGGATGCTCGTGATCTCCAGCGCCGCGGCGATGTCCTGGTTGGCCTCGGTGTCCAGCTTCGCGAACGTGATGCCCGGGTGCTTGTCGCTGGCCGCTTCGAAGACGGGGCCGAAGCGCTTGCACGGGCCGCACCACTCCGCCCAGAAGTCGATGAGGATCGCGTCGGACTGCTCGATCGTCTCGGAGAAGTTCGCGCTGGTGAGTTCGACTGTTGCCATGTGTGTACCTCCGGCTGCCTCAACCCCGCGGGGGAGGGGTTTCATTCCCTCCGGACGCTACCAGTGCACCCGGTCGGCTGCCCGGGGGGCCCGCGCACTGCGCTAGCCTCGTTCGCGGAACGCCGGTCACCGTCACAGAGAGCCGCCCATGAAGATCGCGATCGCCGGCCTCGGCTACGTCGGGCTGTCGAACGGCGTGCTGCTGGCCCAGCACCACGAGGTGGTGGCGCTCGACGTGGTCGCTGAGAAGGTCGACCAGCTCAACCGTCGCGAGTCGCCGATCCACGACCCAGAGCTGACGCACTTCCTCACCACCCGTGACCTGAACCTGCGGGCGACGACCGACCCGCGGGACGCGTACGAGGGCGCCGACTTCGTGATCGTCGCGACCCCCACGGACTACGAGCCCGAGTCGAAGAAGTTCAACACCAAGTCGATCGAGGCCGTCATCGCGACGGTGACCGAGATCAACCCGGCCGCGGTGATGGTCATCAAATCGACGATCCCGATCGGCTACACAGCGGCGACCCGAGCCAGGCTCGGCATCGACAACCTCATCTTCAGCCCGGAGTTCCTGCGCGAGGGCAGGGCGCTGTACGACAACCTGCACCCGAGCCGGATCGTCGTCGGCGAGGACTCCGAGCGGGCGCGGGTGTTCGCGGGGCTGCTCGCGGAGGGGGCCGAGAAGCAGGACATCCCCACGCTGTTCACCGGACCGGACGAGGCCGAGGCGATCAAGTTGTTCGCGAACTCGTATCTGGCCATGCGGGTCGCGTACTTCAACGAGCTGGACAGCTATGCCATGGCGCGCGGGCTGGACGCGGAGGCGATGATCCGGGGGATCAGCCTGGATCCGCGGATCGGTGACCACTACAACAACCCGTCGTTCGGCTACGGCGGCTACTGCCTGCCCAAGGACAGCAAGCAGCTGCGCGCGAGCTTCGGCAAGGTGCCGCAGAGTCTGGTCGGCGCGATCATCGAGTCGAACTCGACGCGCATGGACTACATCGCCGACTCGATCCTGGCGAAGGGTCCGCGCACCGTCGGCGTCTACCGCCTGGCCATGAAGGCCGGTTCGGACAACTCCCGCTCGTCGGCGATCCTCGAGATCATGCACCGGTTGCTGGGCGCCGGCGTCGAGGTCGTGGTGTACGAGCCGGGGCTGGACCACCTGGACGTCGACCACGTGCCCCTGGTGACGGACTTCGACGACTTCGTAGGGCGTTGCGACCTGATCATCTGCAACCGGATGGAGCCCGCGCTCGAGCCGGTCCGCGACAAGGTGTTCACCCGCGACGTGTTCGGCAGCAACTGACCCCTGACTAGGGGTTTCGGTTGGCGGCCCTGGGAGGATTCGAACCTCCGACACATGGTTTAGGAAACCACTGCTCTATCCCCTGAGCTACAGGGCCACGCGGCATTGGCCATTGTGTCAGGTTCTGGGCAAGGGCGTCGACGCGACCCAGCAGCCTATCACCGACCAGCCGGAACCAGGCCGAACCTGTGTGAACATGTGAGTTCTCTCACTCCACCTTGTGGCCGGTCGCTCACTGACCTAGAGTGTGACACGAGAGCGGCGCCGAGGATGATGTCTCCTGGGGGTGGGTAGACGGCTTCTAGCCCTTCACTTGGCGCTGCTCTCACCTAAGGCCTGATCCGTTGCGGATCGGGCCTTTCGTTCGTCCAGTCCCAGGCGCGTGCGTCCAGCGCCAGGCGCTGATCCGCTGGCGCGACGGCTGGCCTACGATGCGGCACATGAGACAGAGCCGATGGGCCTCGGAGCTCGCCAGCTGCCTGGTCGGCGTACAGGTCGAGCTGCGGGGCGTCGAGCCCACGGCCAGGGCGGTCCTCGCCGCGCTCGACGAGGCCGGATGGCCCGCCGACGCGATCACCGCCATCGCCTACGACAGAGTCGCTGCCGAAGAGCCCTGGCCGTTCCCCGTACCCCGTGAGGTCGTGGCCAGTGGGCCCGCGCAGTGGTACGCGATCGTGGGGGAGGCTCGTGCGCTGCTCGGGCTAGACGGTGAACTCCGTCCGCCGTCGACCCGGACCGCGCTCACCGCTGACGAGCGCCGGCTGCTGACCGACGTGCCGCCGCACTGGTGACGCACGACGGCCCCCTGACCGAGGTCAGAGGGCCGTCGTAGGCGTTGCGCGGGTTCAGGCGCGCTTGGCCAGGAGGTCACGGATCTCGGCGAGGAGCTCCTCGGTGCTGGGGCCGACAGCAGCGGGCTGCTCCTCGGCCTTCGTGAGGCGGGCGCTGATGGCCTCGTACGGCTTGACCAGCGCGAAGTAGACGACGAACGCGAGGATCACGAACGAGACCAGGACCGTGAGGAATGGGCCGACCGACGTCAGGCCGGCAGGAACCCAGGAATCGAAGTTCGGGGCGCCGCCGGCCTTGGCCAGCAGCTCGATGATGATCTTGGTGAAGCTCTCGACGACCTTCGCGAAGGCACCGCCGATGATGAAGGCCACGGCCAGCTCGATGAGGTTGCCGCGGAAGAGGAATTCCTTGAAACCCTTCACGGGAGTCCTTTCGGGGGGAGCGGCGCAGGCCGAAGCCCGCGATTGCTGGTGCAACCTACCAGGAAGCGTCCGTCGCGTCTGAACGATCCCGAGGTGGGATCCTCTGCGACAGCAAGAATTCTCACCCGATAGCCAGGGTCATCGTGGAGGTCGACATCGCCCGCGTGAGCCTCCCCGCCTCATCAGTGGTCACCCGCACGAGCAGGACGCTGGACGTCGACGCCCCCAGCACGCCACCCCCTCCGGAGGCCGGTACGGCGACCACGAGCACGTGCGCCACGACGGGCTCGGCCGACGTCGTCGCGTACAGCGTCACCCTCGTCCCCGGAGGCGCCAGCGCGGCGAGCTCGGGGTTGTCGAGCTTGATGCTGAGCACGACCGATCCGTCACCAGCGGTCCCTCCCACCAACGAGAGGTCGGTCAGGATCTGGCCGGCGCGAATCCCGGCGCCGGCCACGCGTCCCACGGCGTCCGCGACGTTCGTGAGCACCCCGTCAGGAACCGCCTGAGGTGGCATCCGTGCCAGTCGTACGTCGCCGTCCGTCACGGTGCTCCCTGCGGGCACCAGCCGGGCAGCGACGACAACGGCCACGAGGTCGGCCGTGTCGCCGCGGGTGACCGCTGACAGGCCGGAGAAGACGGCTATCCCAGCCAGGACGGCAGCCAGTCCACGGCGATGCCAGCGGACGAGGTCGATGATTCTGCGCGATGCTCTCACGCCGGGGACTATGTGCCCGTTGCGGCAAATGCGTCAGTTGTCCCCAGAAGTCGTGGGACCAAATCTTCCTGTGGAGAACTCAGGCGGCAGAGGTCGTGGAGGCCTTGGCTGCCGGGGCCGGAGTCGAGGACGACTCGGAGGACGAGGACGACTTCTCGGAACTCGGGGACTTGTCGCTGGACGGCGTCGCAGCGGCCGTCTTGCCCTTGGTGCGGTTGTCGGTCGCGTAGAAGCCCGATCCCTTGAAGACGACGCCGACCGCCGAGAACACCTTGCGCAGGCTGCCGTCGCATTCGGGGCACTCGGTCAGCGAGGGGTCGGTGAACTTCTGCACGGCCTCCAGCTCGCTGCCACAGTCGACACAGCGGTACTGGTAGGTGGGCATGGGCGGTTCCTCCGGGTCAGGTGTACGAGTGCGAACTTTACCTCAGCGCAAACAGTGCTCAGGTCGGTCCACATTCCCGCGCCTCATCCGCAGCGGAGCACACGCCTCTCGGTGACGATCACCGACACCGGCAGATCCCACGGATCGACCGGTACGGACGCGACCACCTCGTCGTCGTGGAGCAGCAGCCAGCGGGGGGCGCCGACGCCGGCCAGCGCGCGGTCGTACCAGCCGCCGCCCGTGCCGAGCCGGTCACCGTCGGGGGTGGCGGCCAGACCCGGGAGCAGCACGAGGTCCGCCCGGTACACCGCCTCGGCGCCCAGTGGCGCGCTCGTCGGTTCAGGGATGCCCCACAGCCCGGCACGCAGGCGCTCCCGCCCCTCGTACATCGCCCAGTCCGGGTCTCGCCGCGGTCCCGAAGGTGTCGGCGAGAGCACGGGCAGCAGCACGGTCGCCCAGCCGGCGAAGGCGTCGAGGAGGTCCGCGGTGCCCGGCTCGTCGCCGGTGCTCACGTACGCCGCCACACACGCGGGCCGCCACTCACCCAGGGCGCTCAGCAGCAGCTCCGTACGGGCGGCGTCGTCAGCGGCGCGATCAACGACTGCCGCCCGGCTCGTACGGATCTTTCCGCGCAGCGCGTCCTTGGCGATTCGCGACCCCGCCCGCTCGGTGACCGGGTCGAAGGCAGGCACTGACCTATCGTAAGCAGCATGCCCCTGTTCCGTCGCAGGACCGAAGAAGTGCCAGCTCCCGTACGGGAACCCGTGTGGCCTCCCCTCCTGACGCCTGCGCCGGATCTCGGCTCGGCGCGCAGCATGGCCGTGCATCGCGACTTCGTCCTCTCGCTCGTACAGCCGCTGATGCCGTTCGGCATGGCACTGGTCGACGCCGTCGGGCTGCAGGTGAGCGAGGACATCCACGCGGACGTACCGGTGCCGGCCTACGACGCGGCTGCGGTCGATGGCTACGCCGTCCGCGGCAACGACGTGCGCGGCGCCAGCTTGCGGTCTCCCGTACGGCTGCCCGTCGACGGTGAGGTCTGGGCCGGCGATGACGCATTGCCGCCCGGCACGGCCAGGATCATCCGGGCAGGCCAGCAGCTGCCGGTCGGCGCGGACACCGTCGTTTCCAAGGCACTGACGGACAGCGGCACCGAGTCGGTGACGATCGAGGGCGCGACGCTGCGCGGGCAGAACGTGCGCGACGAGGGCTCGGACATCGCCGAGGGCTCCCTGCTCGTCGAGAAGGGGTCGGTCCTCGAGACCCGTCTGGTCGCCGTGCTGGCGGCCAGCGGCATCGACAAGGTGCTCGTACGGCCGCGACCGCGCGTGGTCGTCATCTCGGTCGGCAGCGAGCTCGTCTCGCCCGAGAGGGCGCTGGGGGCCGGCGAGAGGTACGACACGGACTCGTACCTCATCGCCGCCGGCGCGAAGAGCCTCGGCGCGGACGTCTGGCGGGTCGGGATCGTGGGGGACGACGTCGATGACGTCCGCCAGCTGTTGGCCGACCAGCAGATCCGCGCCGACCTGCTGGTCGTAACCGGCGGGCTCACGGACGGTCCGTACGGCGTGGTGGGTACGGCGGTGCGTGACCTCGGGTCGTACGACATCGCCGAAGTCGCCGTCGAGCCGGGAGGCTGGCAGGGCGTGGGCGTCCTCGGCGACGACGAGGTGCCGGTGCTGATGCTGCCGGGTGAGCCGGTCAGCGCGTACGTCGCCTTCGAGGCCTTCGTGAGGCCCGCGATCCTGCAGCTCATGGGCGCTGATCCGGTGCTGCCGGAGGTGGTGATCGCGACCGCTGCGATGAGCATGACGTCCTCCGATGGCGTCCTCGATATCTGTCGGGGGCTGGTCACGGAGAGCCGGTCGGGCTTCGTGGTGTCGCTGGTCGGTGGGCACACGCATCTGATCAGCCAACTGCCGCGGGCCAACGCGCTCGTGCTCCTGGGCCCTGAGACGGAGTTCGTCGCCGCCGGGGACGAGGTCGGCGTCTGGTTGCTGGACGACTGACGATGTCCGACGGCCCGGCGTATCCGGTCGAGCATCATTGGCCGGCCACGATCTCGTACAGCGGCGTCACTCTCGCGCCGTTCCGCAGACGGGACGTACGGGCGTGGCAGGAGGTTCGTCGGCGCAACGCGTCGTGGCTGCGGCCGTGGGACGCCACGACCCCGCGAGGCCTGGCCACGGGGATGACGCGGTCGATGATGGCGCAGTTCGCCTACGACGCCCGCCACGGTGAGTCGTTGCCGTGGCTGGTGTGGTTCGATCCCACCGGGCGCGGCCGAGGACACGTGGCGGGGCAGCTGACCGTGTCGAACATCCGGCTCGGCGCCGCGCGCTGGGCGAGCATCGGCTACTGGGTCGACCAGCGCTGGGCCGGTCGCGGCGTCATTCCGGCTGCCGTGGCGATGGCCACCGACTACTGCTTCCGCACGATGGGGCTGCACCGCGTCGAGATCGACATCCGCCCGGAGAACGCGCCGTCGCTGCGGGTGGTCGAGAAGCTGGGGTTCCGCTACGAGGGGCTGCGGCCGAGGTTCCTCCACATCGACGGTGACTGGCGCGACCACGAGTGCTTCGCGCTCAACGCCGAGGAGGTTCCGGACGGCATGTGGGGGCG
>JAPUEI010000089.1:22686-31662 GCA_027492675.1 Propionibacteriaceae bacterium
GTCGTCATGTCGGTACAGCCGACGGTCGCTACCGCGGTCAGGCGCTGATGCGAGCCGTTGACTGTACGGAAATGACGATCGGATCCTCGTGACATCTGGCTGATGTCCCCCTCCTCGGCGTGGCACAGGTCGAGACAGGGGCCCGGCTCCGTACCCTCGTCGGCATGGGCACCACAGGGCTGATCTTCGGCGGCCTCGTCGCCGCCTGGTTGGCCTATCTCGTGCCGTGGTACCTCAGCCACCGCGACCAGTCGCCGGTCGACGTCGAGCACACGCTGAACTTCACCGACGACGCGCTGCTGATCCACAGCGGTGAGGGCGCCGAGCCCGAGCAGCTCGCCGACGTGGACACGCCACTCCTGAGGGCGGCGATGAGACGTGAGCTGCACGTACGGTCGGTGCGCGCTGCCGGTCGGCGCCGCAATGTGCTCGTCCTGCTTCTGCTGTCGGTCGTGCTGCTCACCGTCACCACCCTGTTCGGCGCGACGCGGTGGTGGACCATCGCACCGGCCGCAGCGGCCCTGCTGGCGTGGCTGTTCGCCTCGCGGTGGAGTTCCGCCCGTCTGTACAGGCGGCTGGACTCCGAGCTCCAGGACATCGAACTCGGTGACGACGAGGAGACGATCACGATCGCGCTGGCCGAGCGCGGTGCCGTGATGCTCGAGCAGGAGCCCCTCTTCGAGCACTCGATCGAGATCTCCGGCCCGGTCCCGACGATGAGCCTGTGGGACCCCATTCCCGTCGCCGCAAGGACGTACGTGTCCCGGCCGCTCACCGCGCGCACGGTGCGTACGATCGATCTCTCGACGCCGCAGCCTTTGCTTCCGCTCATCCCGGTGACCGCGGACGACGGCCTCGAGCGGGAGTCCGAGCAGCGTCGTAGGGCGTCGGGCGAGTAGGTGGGCGTTCTGCCGCTGTGCTAGCGTTTGACAGCCGCAAGGGGCTATAGCGCAGTTGGTAGCGCGTCTCGTTCGCATCGAGAAGGTCAGGGGTTCGAATCCCCTTAGCTCCACTCCACAGGGCCCTCTGGTCGCTGATTCCTCATCCTCACCGTTGGGCCGCCTTCGATCGCGTAGCGTGCCATCGTGACCTCTCCCTCCACGAGCCTTGAGCAGGTCCTTCGCGCAGGAGAGACCGTCGTGTGGACCGGTCGCCCCCAGGCGCGATGGGTGCCCTCGCTGGCGTTGAACTGGACCAGCCTCGTCCAGTTGCCGATCGCCGCTGGCTTCCTTTGGTTCTGGCTGCAGCAAGGCGGCGAGAGCATCGCGTACGCCTCTATCGCCCTGATCGTCCTCGTGCTGGCCGCTCCACCGGTCCTGGGGCGCAGACGGCTGGCGCGGACCACCTACTACCTCACGGACCGTCGCGCGGTCAGCGCCGATGGGAAGTCCGTCACCACGATGGGGCTGGGCGCGTCGCCGTTCCTCACGTACAGCGCGGGTGGTCGCCGCGTGACAGCGACGTTCGGCACCCAGGCGCCGCCTGACCGCTGGGCGTGGCTGAAGGCTCCGGCGGCGACCGAGCTGGTGTTCCAGGACGTGACTGACGTGGACGGGCTGGTGGGGGCGCTGGACCACCTCGCCAGGGGTACGGAGCCGAAGCAGCTGCGGACGGAATGGGCGACGTACGAGGCCGACGGGTCCGCCGCCCGTACCCCCGAGCAGCACGCGGGCTGACGAGCGCCCTCGAACCGACCGCGCACCCCACCGTGCAACGTCACACCCCTACGACGACGTCACACCCCACCGATGGGGTGTGACGTCGCATGTGGGGTGTGGCGTCAGGAGCTGGGGTCGACCCTGGGCCCGCCGAGCCCAGAGCTCAGTCCTTTGACCGCCAGATCAGCTCACCGTGGGGCACGTCGGGGGTGACGTACGGGATGAAGGGAACCCACGTTCGGACGGCGCCGGCTCGGCCCGGATGCCGAGACGCCCCGTCGACTCGGCCGGTGGTTCCCGCTTAGGATCCTCCCCATGAGTCCCGACCGCGTGCTGACGGCTGCTGCCGCCGCGGTCTGTGGGTGTTGTCGCGTCGCCTGACCGACCCCTCCCACCTGCGCTGCTGCGCGACAACTCCAAGGACTCCTCTCATGACCGCCACACTTCGTTCGTACGACCACTACGCGCCTGACGTCGCCGCCACCGTGCTGCCGGGTGCCGCCGTTCCCACCGGGACGTACCGCTCGGGCGCCTTCGCCCACCGTTCCTCCGTGCCCGGCACCTCCGTCCGCTTCGTCGACGGCAGTGTGCAGGCCACGGCCCTCGTACGGCTGGAGGAGCAGCTCGATGCGTACGCGATGGCGCCGGGCGCGGCTGACGGCACGTACCGCGAGGTCTCGTGGTTCGACTCCTCACACCTGGGCAGGGAGTGGGCGCTCACCCAGGTGCTGGCGCAGGGCTACCCGACGGTCGGCCTCGACGAGCTGCGCCGGAGGCTGCGGCGCGCGGGCTACCGGGTCGCCGCCGACGAGCTGACTGTCGCGGACGCGATCGGCGCCGCCCAGGCGGCCGTGTGGCGCATCGCCGCCGGGCGCGAGCTCGACCGCCGTCGCGGGAACTCGGTGGCGGTGAGCCACGTGTACGAGTACCTGCTGGCGCGGGCGGGTGTCGCCGGGTACGGGCAGCGCGAGGCCACCGGGGCGCAGGGGACGGCCTACCTCGTGGCCGGCGTGAGCGCCGTCGAGGTGGCGGGTGCCGACGTCGTCGACGGCGAGGGTCGGTCGCTGGCAGGAGTGGTGCTGCCGGGGCAGCGGTTCCACCTGCGCGGTCGTACGGCGCGCGTCACGCTCCGCCACGGCGCCGTACGGGCTCGGCTCCTGGCCGGTGCCGATGACCAGCTGGTCGCTCTGACCTCGCAGTCCCCGGTCGTCGTGGAGCACACGCTCGGCTGAGGTCGTGTGCGCGCCAGGCGCTCAGAGCCACGTGCGCAACGACTCCCGGTTGCGCGCGTGGTCCGCGCGCACCTGGGGCAGCGCGTCGATGCCGGGCTTCGGGTAGAGGTCCTGCTCGACGACGAGCCACCCGTCGAAGCCGTCGGCCAGCACCTCGTCGAGGAACGTGGACATGGGGAGGTCGCCGTCGCCGAACGGTACGAAGGTGCCGCCGGACCAGACATCGATCATGCCGCCGCGTCGGGCGACGATGTCGCGGGCGAGCTGGACCTGTACGTCCTTGAGGTGCAGGTGGTTGACCCGGTCGTGCCACCGGCGCCACGCCGTCAGCACCTCGCCGCCGCCCAGCAGCAGGTGGCCCGAGTCGAACGTGAGGTCGACGTCGGTCACCTCGAGGAACCGGTCGATCTCGTCGGGGGTCTCGACGAACGTACAGGCGTGATGGTGGAACGTGGGCTGCAGGCCACGCTCGCGGATGCGCGCGGCGGCAGTCGCGACGTTGCGGGCGAGGGTGGCCCAGCCGTCCGCGTCCAAGGTGTGTCCGGCACCGCCGCCGGGGTTGGCCTTGCGGACGGCGTCGCCGGAGTCGGCGAGGGTGGGTAGGGGGAGGCGCGAAGGGGAGGTCTCGACGACCGCGGTGAAGACATCGAGGGCGGCGTCGAGGGTGGGGAGGGCCGACTGGAATGCGGCGTCGTCGGAGAACGGCAGGTCGACCCAGCCGCCGCACAGCTCGAGCCCGTACCTCGCAAGCCTTTCCCGGAGCTCAGCGCCGCGGCCGAGGAAGCCGATGGGTCCGCTGTCGACGCCCACGTAGCCGGTGTCCTGCAGCGTCGCGCACACCTGATCTGCGGTGGGCAACACCAGATCGTCGGAATCCGGGGTGAGCTCGAAGACCCCGAAGCTCACGGGTGCGCCGGCCACGGTGATGCTCATGTCGCTCCTCATGCGTGATTTGTCAGGACAATAACATGGGTCGTACGGGTGGGTGCAGGGGGGCCGTCCTCGGGTCTGTCGGGTTGTCAGTGGCCTCGGTTATGGTCCCGGCATGGCTCATCCGCGGATGTACGACGACGAGGACCCGGTGTACAGGCAGGTGCACGAGCTGGCCATGGCGTTCCCGGGCGCCGGGGAGCGGGTGGGTCACGGCCGACCGACCTTCTTCACGGTCAAGGTGTTCGCCTACTACGGGGGCAGCGTGAAGGTGGATGGGGTGTACGTGCGGCATGACCAGGCGATCCTGTTCCTCCCCGACGCCGAGGACCGCGAGGGGCTGCTGCAGGACCCGCGGGTGTTCCGCCCCGCCTACCTTGGCCCGTTCGGATGGCTCGGCATGGACCTCGAGCCAGAGATGGACTGGACGGAGGTGGAAGAGATCCTCGACGCGTCGTACCGGCTGACCGCGCCCAAGCGCCTGGTGGCAGAGCTCGACGTACGGCGGGGGAGCTGAGCGAGAACTGACGGCAAGCCCTTGGCTCGGTCGCACACGATGTGCTGGTGTGGAGGCACACGCCGACTGAGGAGGACCCCATGGAGTACCGACTGATGGGCAGCACGGGCGTCAGCGTCTCGCGCTTCTGCCTGGGCACGATGACGTTCGGCAACGAGACCGACGAGGCAGGCGCGCATGCGCAGCTCGACGCGTTCGTCGCCGCGGGTGGCAACTTCGTGGACACGGCCGACGTATACAGCGCGGGCGTCTCGGAGGAGATCGTCGGGCGGTGGCTGACGTCCCGAGGGAACGCTGATGAGATCGTGCTCGCCACGAAGGGCCGCTTCCCGATGGGCGACCACGTCAACGCCGTCGGTCTGTCCCGCAAGCACCTCACGAGCGCCCTCGACGGCAGCCTGCGGCGCCTCGGGGTTGACCGGATCGACCTCTACCAGGTGCACGCGTTCGACCCGCTGACGCCGCTGGATGAGACGCTGCGCTTCGTCGACGACGCCGTGACGGCCGGCAAGATCTCGTACTTCGGCCTGTCCAACTTCCTCGGCTGGCAGATCGCGGCGATCAGCGAGCTCGCCGCGGGCAGCGGACGCGTGGCGCCCGTGCTGCTGCAGCCGCAGTACAACCTGCTGACGCGCTACATCGAGCTGGAGATCGTGCCGGCCTGCCTGGAGTACGGGCTGGGCATCATCCCGTGGAGCCCGCTCGGCGGTGGGTGGCTGACCGGCAAGTACGCGCGCGACACGGCGCCCACGGGAGCCACGCGGCTGGGGGAGAACCCCGCGCGAGGCATGGAGAACTACGACGGCCGCAACACGGACCCGCAGGTGTGGCGGATCCTCGACGCGGTGAAGGACGTCGCGGACCGTACGGGGATGTCGATGGCGCAGGTGTCCTTGGCGTGGGTCGTCGACCAGCCTGGGGTGGTCGCTCCGATCCTGGGCAACCGTACGAGCGGGCAGCTCGCCGAGGCACTGGCCATCGCCGACGCGCACCTCGATGACGCCGATCTCGAGCTGCTCACACAGGTGTCGGCGCCGAGGCTGCCGGAGTACCCGTACGGCGCGATGGGCCAGAACCAGCGCAGCCGCCCGATTGCTGGTGGTCGCGCGAGCTAGCGCGGCTGTCCACAGGCAGGTTAAGGCCAACGAGTTCTGTGGATATCTGACGCATCGCGTCGACGAGGCACATGGTCTTGGGCATGACGACCATGACCGATGACGCGGTGGCGCTGCTGCCGCATTGGGCGCGCAACGACGCCAAGGGCAAGGACTACTACCTCGAGGAGTACGGGCTCGCGGTGACCGACGAGCGCGGGCTGTTCGAGCTCGTGGCGCTGGAGGTGTTCGTCGTGGGCCTGTCCTGGCTCACGGTGCTGAGGCGACGCGATGCCTTCCGGGAGGCCTTCCAGGGGTTCGAGGTGGACGCGGTGGCGGCGTACGACGAGCGCGACCTGGCGAGGCTTCTCGCAGATCCGGGGATCATCCGCAACGAGCGCAAGATTCGCGCGGTGATCGCGAACGCCCGAGCGGCGGTGGAGCTGCGCGGCGACGGCGGACTGCCCGCGGTGGTCTGGGGCGTCCAGCCCGACGTGACGCCGATGCCGGCGGCGATCGATGACGTCCCGACGCGGTCGGAGGCGGGCGACCAGCTGGCCCAGGTGCTGCACGCCAAGGGGTTCACCGGCGTGGGGCCGACCACCGCACACGCCCTCTTGGGCGCGGCGGGGGTCATCGACCTCCACCTGGTCGGCTCGCCGACGCGCAACCGGAACGCGTTCTGGACGCGCACGGGCCGACGACGATCGCGCCCGGCGCTCGACGGCTGAACGCGACTCGGCCCGGTCCGCGGAAACAGACCGGGTCGAGAGGTGGTGGGTGGGTCAGGCCTTGGCGTCGTCAATAGTGTCCTCGTCGGCGTAGGCGCCGGGGGGATCGAAGACGATGGCCGCGCCGTCGGACGCGTCGCGAAGCGCCTTGGGGGCGAGCCAACGAGCCAGGTGGTACAGGCCGACGGCGACGATCGTGCCGAGCGCGATGCCCGAGAGCGTGAAGCTGTCCGAGAAGACCAGCGAGACGTTGCCGATGCCGATGATGATGCCCGCGGCCAGGGGAACGAGGTTGATCGGGTTGCCGAGGTCGACCCCGTTCTCCTTCCAGATCTTCGCGCCGAGGAGGCCGATCATGCCGTAGAGCACCACGGTGATGCCGCCGAGCACGCCGCCCGGAGTCGCCTGGACGACTGCGCCGAACTTCGGTGAGAGGCCGAAGAGGATGGCGACGAGAGAGGCCACGACGTACGCCGCGGTGGAGTAGACGCGGGTGGCTGCCATGACGCCGATGTTCTCGGCGTACGTGGTGGTCGGGCCCGCGCCGGCCAGGGTGGCCAGCATTGAGCCGGCACCGTCGGCCGCGATCGCACGGCCCATGTACGGGTCGAGCTTCTCGCCGGTCATCTCGGCGACAGCCTTGACGTGGCCGGTGTTCTCGGCGATGAGGGCGATGACGACGGGCAGGGACACCAGCACGAATGCCAGGTTGAACGTCGGCAGGTGGAATCCGACGACTTTGTTCGCGAAGTCGCTCACCGGCGGCAGGCCGAACCAGTTGGCGGCCTGGACGCCGCTCCAGTCGACACGGAGGTGGGTGGTGACCTTGCCGGCAGCGGCGCTGAAGGACGTGATCTGGCCCGTCGTGACGTCGAGGATCCAGCTCAACACGTACCCGATGATCAGCGAGAGGAAGATGGCGATGCGGCCGATGAACCCCTTGAAGCCGACGCTGATGGCGACAACGACCAGCATGGTGATGAGCGCCACCCACTGGTCCTGCGGCCAGTACGTGCCGGCGACGACGGGGGCCAAGTTGAAGCCGATGAGCATGACGACCGCACCAGTGACGGCCGGGGGCAGCAGCTTGTGGATGATGCCTGCGCCCATGAAGTGGATGACGAGGCCGACCATGAACAGCGTCAGTCCTGTGACGAACATCGCGCCCGTGAGGTCGGACGGCGTGCCGCCCTGAGAGTAGATCGCGGTGGCGACGCCGACGAACGACGCCGACGAGCCGAGGTAGCTGGGCACCCGGTGGTTGACCACGAACAGGAACACCAGGGTGGCGATGCCGCTCATCATCACCGCGAGCTGTGGGTTGAGCCCCATCAGCAGCGGGAAGACGAACGTGGCTCCGAACATGGCTACGACGTGCTGGGCACCAAGGCCCACCGTCTTGCCCCACGAGAGCCGCTCGCGCGGTCCGACGACTGCGCCGTCGGAAAGGTCATCCTTCAAAGTCCACAGCGCCATCGGCGTCTCCCTTCTGACGGGAATCCTAGGGGTCGGCTGTGGGTGCCTCTCGCTGGGGTCACCACACGGGCACCGAGACCTGCGCCGCGCCGTCGGCGGCCCGGCTTCCGTGTCCTGAAAGGTCGTCTCGATAGGATCTGGGCCATGGTCGGACCAGTGTCGTCACCGTCAGCTTCGGCGGACGTCCTCGTGCTCGGCGCCACTGTCGCCGGTCTCACCACCGCCGTACAGCTCGCTCGTGCAGGCATCTCCGTCGTCGTGCTCGACCCGAGCCCCGCGACCCGTTTCGGGCTCGGGCTGATCACGGTCGGACAAGGCGCGACGCTCCGCGAGATCGAGCTGCATCGCGGCGGGGCTGCGGTCGCCACGTACGTCGAGTGGACCCACCACGCCACTCGCTGGCTCCAGGACACGCTCCCGGAGTTGGGCGTCACGATCACTCCGCGGGTCTCGTACGAGCTCTGCGTCGACGGCCACCTCGCCTTCAACCTCGTGCAGGAGAAGCGGCTGCTACGGTCTGTCGACGAGTCCGTCACCATGGTCGATGATCCGCCCATCTCCGTGAAGGTACGTCCGGCGCTGCGGATCCCGGACCAGGCCTCCCTCGACTCATGGACCCATCGCACCGCCCTCACCCGGCTGGCCGCCGAGCTGGGCGTCACGGTGCTGACCGGAGTCACGCTGCGCCGCTACTTGCGTCGCACGGAATGGGAGGTGCTGTACGAGGTCGACGGTGACCACCGCAGTCTCACCGCGCGGGACCTCGTGGACACGCTCGGTGCCGCGCCCTGGGGCGACCTCGGGCTCGACCTCCAGACGCGGGTGCACCCCATCATCGAGGCGGCAGGCGACTGCGCCGACATTCACACGTTCGTCGACTCGCCGGCCTCGCTCGTGTACGGCTCGCGTGGGTTCACGGTCGTCATCGGCCATCACGTGAGCGTCGTGCGGGAACGCGCCGCGGCTGCAGACCTCGTCGGCTGGGTGACCGCGCAGCTCGGGCAGAGCGTCACGAAGGTGCGGGCTCGCTACGCGGAGGTCACCGCCGACCGCGTCCCGGTCGTGGGGGCCATCCCAGTGCTCCGCGGAGCATGGGTCGCGCGCGGCTTCGGGCTGTACGAGACCACGTCCGGCACGGCAGCCGGCCTGCAGCTCGCCGATGCCATCGCGACGGGTGGTCCGCAGCCGTGGGCGCCCGTACGTGTCCCGTCAGGTCCCCTCGCCGCCTGGCGCCGTTGGGCCGGTCGGGACATGGACCCCATGGTCGAGGTCCCCGACCTCCTCAGGCGCCGCGGCCTCGACTGAGGTCAGCCCGGGGACCCTTCGAGACGTTGACGC
>JAPUEI010000089.1:31762-36867 GCA_027492675.1 Propionibacteriaceae bacterium
CGGCGCGCAGCTGCCTCTCGTACGGCCGGCACGGAGAGCTCTGGATCGAAGGCCGTGTACGTCATGCCAGCCGTCCAGGTTCCGGCCAGCTCCACCGCGACGAACGCGTCACGCGTGGCGAAGACAGCCGGGTCGATGAGCTTCGCAACGCAGCACGCGTCATGTACGGGCGGGTCCGGGAAACCGAACCGCTCGAGGTAGGTGGACCGGAAGAACCCCAGCATGTCGGTCACGAACGCGGCGAGCGGGCCGCCGACCGCGGTGATGCGCTCGATGACGTCGGGGGTGGCAGTCGCCTGGTGGGTCAGATCGAGGCCGACCATGGTCACGTCCCAATCGGCGGCGAATACGGCCTCGGCGGCCTCGGGGTCGACGTAGATGTTGAACTCGGCCGCCGACGTCACGTTGCCACGCGTGTACGCGCCGCCCATGAGCACGACGGACTTCACCCGCTTGACGATCCGCGGCTCCTTGCGAATCGCGAGCGCGATGTTGGTGAGCGGACCGGTCGGCACGAGGTGCACGGTGTTCGGCTCGTGCGACATGACGGTGTCGATGATCAGGTCCACGGCATGCCGCGGGTCGAGCTCGGTCGTCGCGGCAGGAAGGACGGGACCGTCGAGACCGGAGTCGCCGTGGATGTCCTCGGCGACGTACTGGGGTCTCACCAGCGGACCCGCCGAGCCCGCGGCGATCGGCACCGTGATGCCACCCGCCGCGCATACCGCCATGGCGTTGCGCGTCACCTTTCCGAGCGTCTGGTTGCCGGCGACCGTCGTGATCGCCAGCAGGTCGATGTCCGGGTTCCCGGCCGCCAGGAGGATGGCGATCGCGTCGTCGTGTCCGGGGTCGCAGTCAAGGATGATCTTCTCCACGACGTACGAGCCTATGGCTCCGCCCGTAGTCGCGCTGGGATTACGGGGCCGAGTACGACGGCAAGTCGATGGCCTGCTAGGTTAGTTAGTGGAGTAACTGACCAAGGAGGCAAGATGGCGTTCGCCAGCGACCGACCCATCTTCCTCGAACTCGCTGACGCGATCGCCGCCGACGTGCTCGCGGGGCTCTATCCGGAGGAGTCCCAAGTGCCGTCGACGACCGAGCTCGCCGTGCACTACCGCATCAACCCGGCGACCGCCGGCAAGGCGCTCAACCGTCTCGTCGATGCCGGAGTCATCTACAAGAAGCGGGGAGTGGGGATGTTCGTGGCCACCGGCGCACCGGAGGCCATGCGCCGCCAACGACGCGCCGAGTTCCACGCCGAGTTCGTGGTTCCGCTCCTGAGCGAAGCGCATCGTCTCGGTCTCACGACGACGGATGTCGTCAGCCTCATCACCAAGGACCCATCATGACCACTCTCGCGACCCCTGATCTCGCCACGGTGACCTCGGGCATCAGCATCCGGCACCTCGACAAGTCGTACGGGAACCTCCTGGTTCTCGACAACCTCAACCTGGACCTCGCGCCCGACCGCGTCTACGGCTTGCTCGGCCCGAACGGGGCGGGGAAGACCACGTTGATGTCGGTCATCTGCAACCACACGTTCAGGTCCGCCGGAACCGTCCTTCTCGACGGCGATGACCCGGCCGAGAACGCCCCGGTGCTCGCCCGAACCTGCTTCATCCGCGAGGACCAGGCGTACAACGACGTGTTCAGCGTCGGCGCCATCCTGGGCATCATGCCGGGCTTCTACCCGAGCTGGGACGAGGATCTGTGCCGACGACTCGTGGGTCGCTTCCGCCTCCCCCTTCGTCGCAGTGCCCGCAAACTGTCGCGCGGCCAGAAGTCGGCGCTCGCGATCGTGATCTCGCTGGCGAGCCGCGCCCCGTACACCTTCCTCGATGAGCCCTACCTCGGGCTCGACCCGACCGCTCGGGAGATCTTCTACGAGGAGTTGATGGCCGACATCGCCGAGCACCCGCGCACCATCGTCATGTCCACCCACCTGATCGACGAAGCAGCAGACCTCATGGAGGAGGTCGTCGTGCTTCATCAGGGCACGGTGGTGCTGCACGCCGACGTCGACGAGGCCCGCAGCAGCGCCTTCGTCGCGCGAGGACGGGTCGACGACGTACGAGCGTTCGCGGCCGGGCGAGAGATCGTCGCCGAGCACGCACTCGGGCAGATCCTGTCCGTCACGATCCGCGGGTCGGTCGGACCAGAGGAAGAGGACCTCGCCGCAAGCCGACACGTCTCCCTTGAGCCCGCCAGTCTGCAAGACCTCATCGCCGCACTCGGCATCCATGACCTCACCACCGCGCTCACACAGGAGAACCGATGACTCGGAGCATGCGCTCGCTGCGCCTGTACCTCGCCAACAAGACGTACGTCGTCGGCGTTCCTGTGATGACGCTCGGGCTCGTCGTGCTCATCACCGTGCTGATCGGGCTGGTCATGGGCATCGCGATGGGCCTACCGCTTCCGCCAGGCGCCGAGCAGGCATCGCGGACCAACATCGGGCCATTGACCGCCCTGCCCGGCTTCCTCATCGGCGTGGGCGTGCTGGCCATGAACCGCAACTTCGCCATGGCGTTGGCCTTCGGGAGCGCGCGACGCGACTTCTGGTGCGGGTCGGCGCTCGGTTTCACGGCGACCTCCCTGGTGACCGCCGTGACCGCAGTGGCGCTCCTGGCCGTCGAGAAGGCGACCCACGGGTGGTTCGTGGGCATCCATGCGCTGGATCTGGTGGTGCTGGGGAGCGGCGACTACGTCAAGACGTTCGCGATGATCCTGATGCTGTCTCTCCTGAGCCTGTTCCTCGGTGCCATGTTCGGCACGGTGTACCGCGCTTTCGGAGCCGTCTCGACTGTCGTCACGGGCATCGTGCTCGCGGTGGCGATTGTCGGTCTGGTCGCCGTCGGGGTGTGGCAGCGGGCCCACCTCGTGGCGCTCCTCGCCGACTGGGATCTCTGGGCGATCGTCGCGGCTCTCGCCGCGCTGGTGGCGGCCGCCGCCGCGTCCTCGTACTCCGCGAACCGGCTCGCCACGCTCTGACGGGCTCAGGACAGCGGCAGCTCGTCGACGCCGGTCAGCACCTTCCGCTCATGGGCGAGCAGCCAGGCCTTGTTCTCGATGCCGCCGCCAAAGCCCGTGAGGTGGCCGGTGCCGGCGACGACGCGGTGGCATGGTACGACGATGCTGATCGGGTTGCGGCCGTTCGCCGCCCCGACGGCTCGCGCCTTGCCGACGTCGCCCAGCGCTCGGGCCTGCTCGCCGTACGACATGGTCCTTCCGTACGGGATCGTCCGCAGCACCTGCCACACGGAGAGCTGGAACGGCGTCCCGGCAGGCGCCAGCGGGAGGTCGAAGTCCTTCCGTACCCCCGCGAAGTACTCGTCGAGCTGCGCCACGAGCCGGTCCAGGATCGGGTTGCTGCCCTCGACGGCTCCGTCCGACTCGGCGCACGCGCGCGCAACCGCCGCCGCGCGGGTGTCCGCGCCCGAGAACGTGAGGGTGTGCAGTGCCACGTCGTCTGCCGTCGCCCGCAGGGGGCCGACGGGGGAGTCGAGGTGGACCACGCGCAGTGTCCATGAGGTCGTCATCGAGAGGTTCCTTCCATCCACAGATGATGCATCGCATAGGCGCGCCACGGGCGCCAGCTCTCGGCTCTGGCTGGGGCAATGCCCAGTCTGACAAGGGCCGACGCCAGCACGAGGTCGGTGGGCAGCCAGCCGTCGGGGTCCCCGCAGCGCATGGCGACGTAGTCCGCCGTCCATGGGCCGATCCCACGTACGGCCCGCAACTGACCGCGCAACTCCTCGCGGTCGGCCCCCAGCTCCAGGGACACCTCTCCGGCGACCACCGCGGCGCTCAGCCGCCGTAACGTCTCGCGCCGCGACACCGGCATCCCGAAGGCCTCATCGGGGGCGGTCAGCACGTCCTCCGCTGAGGGGAACAGGCGGGTCGGCAACGCGTCGTCGAGACCATCGACACCCGGTCCGACGGCGGCGACGAGCCGGCCCGCGACCGTCCGAGCCGCCGCGACGGACACCTGCTGGCCGATGATCGCCCGTACCGCCGTCTCGTACGGATCGACCGTTCCGGGAACCCGCAACCCGGGGCGCGCAGCGACGAGGGGAGCGAGTACGGGGTCGGCGCCGAGCGCCTCGGTCACGGCGACCGGGTCGGCGTCGAGGTCGAACAGGCGCCGGATGCGGTTCACCGCGGGGGCCAGATCGCGCAGGTCGGCGAGCCGCAGCGCGGCGGTGACGCCGGCGCGCCCGATCGCGGGGCGGACGTCGACCAGCCCTGGTCCGTACGGCAGGCGCAACGTCCGTACGTACCGCACGTTCTCCACGATCTCGACGCCCGTGATCGCCCGTGCGGCGAGGAAGCCCAAGACCTGGCCCACGTCGTACGGCTCGCGTGCGGGCAGCGTCACGGTGAGCCAGCCTGTGCCGGCGGGTGCGCCTCGGCGGCCGCGCAGCTCGGTCGGCGTCAGCGCGTACGTCGCACGCACCGCGTCGTTGAACTGCCGGATGCTGCCGAAGCCGGCGGCGTAAGCGATCTCGCTGAATCCCAGATCGGTGGTCTCGATGAGCGTACGGGCGTTGCGTGCTCGAGCGTCGATCGCGATCGCCAGCGGACCGGCGCCGAGCTCGGCGGTGAGGATGCGATGCAGCTGGCGGACGCTGTATCCGACCTTGGACGCCAGGCCCGGCACGCCTGCCCGGTCCACGACGCCGTCGGCGATGAGGGCCATCGCGCGCCCGACGACGTCGCCGCGAACGTCCCACTCGGGTGACCCTGGCGTCACGTCCGGGCGGCAGCGACGGCACGCGCGGTAGCCGGCGTGCTGCGCGGCCGCCGCGCTGCGGAAGAACGTGACGTTGCCTCGCTTCGGTGTGATGGCGGGGCAGGAGGGGCGGCAGTAGATGCCTGTCGTCCGTACGGCCGTGACGAACCAGCCGTCGAACCGCGTATCGCGGCTCTGCACCACCAGGTAGCGCTGGTCGTCGTCGAGAGTCACGGTCATGGGACCATCCTCCCCGAGGATCACGGTCTGTACTAGCGGGAATCGGACGTCACCTTTGGTGGGAGGGACGTCCGTCCGGAGACGGTGCTGACCCCTCTCCGCGAGGGGTACGACACCTCTCCGCGAGGGGTAC
>JAPUEI010000090.1 GCA_027492675.1 Propionibacteriaceae bacterium
ACGCCGACGACGACCGGATCGCCAAGGGCATGGGGATCGTCAGCGGCATCCAGGGTGTGACTTTGTCCGCTAATTGGCGGGGTTTTTCAGACGCTCAGTGGCGGCCTCCACTCCCTCGCACGCGAGGGGGTGGTAGCGATGCCCTGCGTGTCCGTAAGGCCATCCCCATACGACTACCGGGGTTGGCGACCCTCACCCCTGTCGACCCACCCGGATCGATACGTGCTGTGAGTCCCTCGGGCGCAGTTCCGATGCCCACTGCGCCGCTGACACTTTCGTGTCAGTAGGTCGAGGCGGAACGTTCCAGCTGTGCGGCTGGGGCTCGGTCGACCACCACCCCTCGATGGCGTGTCCGTGCGGCGTCGGGCTTGGCTACAGGTACCGGCAGACCTGGTCGGAGCTGCACGTGTCGGGCTCAACGTGCTCGGCCTGGTCGCGTAGCCCGGCGAGGGTGTCGCGCAGGTCGTGGAGCTGTCTGAGTTTCAGGTCAATGTCGGTCAGGCGTGCGTCGAGCAGGTCGCGTACGTGATCGCAGGGAGCTTGGCCGTGGTCGCGGATGTCGAGGACCTGCCGGATCTGGGCGAGGGAGAGTCCGGCGGCTTGGCCGCGGTGGATGAAGTCGATCCGGGTGAGGCTCTCGGTCGTGTAGTCGCGGTAGCCGCCGGGCGTGCGCTCGGCCGGGGGCAAGAGCCCCTGGTCTTCATAGAACCGCAGAGTCTTCGTGGTCGTGCCGGCCGCTTCAGCGAGCTCCCCGATCCGCATCCTCACCCCTCGTGTGTCACAGGTCTCACCCTTGACCTTCCCCTGTACTGGAAGCTTTAGTATCGCCGCATCAGGAGGATTTCTCAACAGTCCGGGGAGGGTTCGGGATGCAGTCGAAGATTGATCTGGCCGTGATCGGGTCGGGTGGCGCGGCGTTCGCCGCAGCGATCCGCGCCACCACGCTGGGCAAGTCGGTGGTGATGGTCGAGCGCGGTACGTTCGGCGGCACCTGCGTGAACACCGGGTGCGTGCCGTCCAAGGCGCTGATAGCGGCCGCCGAGGCCCGCCACGTGGCCGCGGACGCGGGCTCCCGGTTCCCGGGGATCGCCGCCACCGCGGGCGCGGTCGACATGCCCGGGCTGGTGGGTGGCAAGCAGGACCTGGTCGAGGCGATGCGGGGTGAGAAGTACTTCGACGTGGCCGAAGCCTACGGCTGGCCGGTCCGCCAGGGCCAGGCGGCCTTCGCCGGCACCCCGGATGCGCCTGTGCTGGAGGTCACCGCCGCTGAAGGCACCGTGGAAACCATCGAGTCCGCCCATTACCTGATCGCTACCGGCACCCGTCCCTGGGTCCCGCTCATCCAGGGGCTGGACGGCGTCGAGTACCTGACCTCGACGTCGGCGATGGAACTGTCCGAGCGCCCCGACTCGCTGCTGGTGCTCGGCGGTGGCTACGTGGCGCTGGAGCTGGCCCAGATGTTCGCCCGGCTCGGCTCGAAGGTGACCCTGCTGGTGCGTTCTCGGCTGGCGTCGAAGGAGGAGCCGGAGGTTTCCAGATCATTGCAGGAAGTCTTCGCCGACGAGGGCATCCGGGTGGTCCGCCGCGCTGTTCCCTCCCGCGTTGCCCGCGATACCGTCACCGGGCAGGTCGTCGTCATGGCCGAGGTCTCGGGCGGCGAGCAGGAGTTCCGTGCCGACGAGATCCTCGTCGCGCTCGGACGCCGCCCGGTCACCGAGGGGCTCAACCTCGAGGCCGTGGGGGTGAAGACCGGCGAGGCCGGACAGATCGTGGTCACCGACCAGTTGCAGACCGCCAACCCCCGCGTCTGGGCGGGCGGGGATGTCACCGGGCACCCCGAGTTCGTCTATGTCGCGGCCCGGCACGGCACGATCGTCGCCGAGAACGCCTTCACCGACGCCAACACTTCGGTCGACTACACACGGATGCCTCGGGTGACGTTCACCGGTCCCGCCATCGGCGCGGTCGGGATGACCGAGAAGGAGGTCATCGCGGCCGGGATCCGCTGCGACTGCCGCGTCCTGCCACTGGAGTACGTGCCCCGTGCGCTGGTGAACCGGGACATGCGTGGGTTCATCAAGATGGTCGCCAACGCCGACACCGGCGAGATCCTCGGTCTCACCGCTGTCGCCAAGGACGCCGGCGAGCTCGCCGCCGCCGGCGTCCACATCCTCGGCAAGACCATCGCAGAAGTCGCCGACGCGTGGGCCCCATACCTGACCATGGCCGAAGGCATCCGCATCGTCGCCAAGGCCTTCACCACCGACGTCTCGAAGCTGTCCTGCTGCGCCTGACCGCGCACTCACCCCAATAGAATTGGACGCACTCAATGAGACGATCCTCACCACCGACCTGACAGACCACCGACCTGGCAGACCGGCTCGTCCGGTCCGAGGAGACCGCCCTGCTGGTCCCGTTGCTGCGGCTGCGCGCCGCCGGTGACCCGATCACCATCGATCACCTCGCGACGGTCCCTCGACGGCACACTTCCGAGGGTCCCGCATGGGGAACCCTCACCGGACACCACCGCTACTTATCGAGAGGAACGACGGCACGCCTGGCGGGCCCTGCACGCGCTGCGCCGCGCCGGGTTCGGATGGGCGCAGGCCGCCTGGTTCCAGGTCGCGTCCATCGGCGCCGCCGTCGCGCTGACCATCCTCGAGTTCTTCCTCGAACTGCGCGGGCTCGAGATCGTCGCCCGTGAGGAGTTCGGAGCCCTGTCGTACACCAACGCCGAGCCGCCGTCGGGCCCACCGCTGATGGTGCTGATCGTGGCGGCGGTTCTGATCATCGTCGGCGCCATGGTGTGGAAGTGCCAGGGCTGGCCGTGGTTGTTCGTCGGCGCCGTCGTGATGACCATCGGCAGCGCGATCCAGCTTCCGGTGGAGAGCAACGCCATCACCAACGCCTTCGAGCTCGCGCTGCTGACGTCGATCATGGCCACCAAGGCATTCCAGGATCGCCGCTCCGTGTCAGGCACGGCCCGACACGGCGAACCGGTGGGTGAGCCCGCGTAGTCTGGGCGAATGCGCCGACGTCGACTCACCACCTCGCTCGCAACGCTCGCCAGCGGTGCGGCCCTCGGCCTGCTCGGCGTGGCCGGCTACACGGCCTGGACGCTGAACGGGCCCAGGCGACCGTGGCCCGACTACGTCTTCACCCCCTTCGAGGTGCGCGCGGACAGCGAGGACGTCCGGTTGACCTCCGCCGACGGGGTGGGGCTGGCCGGCTGGTGGCTCGACGCCCCGGGGTCGGACACCGTCGTCGTGTGCGCGCACGGACACCGGGGGAACAAGGCCGACATGCTCGGCATCGGGTCCGGGCTGTGGCGCGAGGGGTTCAGCGTGCTGCTGTTCGACTTCCGCGGCAACGGAGACTCCGACGACGGCCCCCAGTCGCTGGCCCACCGCGAACAGGCCGACCTGCGCGCGGCCATCGACTACGCCGTCGAGCGGCGCCCGGGTGCCCGCGTCGTCGTGATGGGCTTCTCGATGGGGGCGTCGACGGCGATCCTCGTGGGGGCCGCGGACCCGAGGGTCGCGGCGTTCGCGCTCGACTCGCCGTTCGCGACGATGGGCGACGTCGTGGCCGCGAACTACCGTCGCTACCGGCTCCCGTCGCAGCCGTTCCTGCCCCTGGCCGACCTCGCCAACAGGCTCCGCTACGGGTACTCCTATGCCCAGGTGCGGCCGTTGGACGCGATCGGGTCGCTGGCGCCGCGGCCTGTGCTGCTGCTGCACGGCACCGACGACCGGGTGGTGCCGTGCTCGCACGCCGTCGAGTTGGCGCAGGCCGCTGGCCCCACCTGCGAGCTGGTCATCTTCGACGGTGCCGACCACTGCGGCGGCTACTTCGAGGACAGGCAGGGCTACATCGACCGGGTCGCGCGCTTCCTCCAGCCCTGACGCGCGTGAGCAATTGGATTGGGTCACGACGTCGCCCGTGAACAATTGGATGTGGTCACGGTGCGACACGCCGATGAATCGTGCCGAACTTCTTCATGACCCCATCCAATTGCTCACGGAATCACGCTTGACCTGAAGTGCACTCCAGCTCGTAGCGTCGCTGGCATGAAGCAACTCAACACCCTTCTCCGCCTTCTCTTCGCCATGGCCGCGGGCCTGCAGGTCGTGCTGGCCGTCGCCGTGTTCCCCCGCGCATGGTGGATCTCGCTGATCTTCCTCGCGGCCGCTGCGCTCTTCGGGCGGGGCGCCCTCCGGGGCTGCCGTCGCAACCTCCTGCTCGGCACCGCCTTGGCCGTCATCGCCCCGCTCGCCATCGGCATCAGCGGCATCGAACCCTTCGCCATCACCCACCATCTCGTCCGTGTGGCTGTATTGGGAGGCATGCTGGTCGCATGGCTGATCACTCGTCCATCGGCGACGTCGCCCGCGCAGTCGGCGTGAGCGTCGAGGCCCTCCGCTACTACGAAGCGGAGGGCCTGCTCGCGCCCGAGCGCGACGGTGGTGGCCGCCGTCGCTACAGCGAGGTCGACGTCGATCAGGCGCGCGTCATCACGGCACTGAGAGAGGTGGGCTTCGGCATCCGCGAGATCGCCGAGGTCATCGCCATCAAGCAGGACGACGACAGCCCGGAGGAGCGCATCGACGCCGGTCTCGGCATTCTGGCCAGACTCACGGAGCGACTCGACGAGAAGCAGGCCGGGATCGACGCGGCCCGTCAGCTCTGCCGTCGATGGGAGTCGGAGCTGCGGACCGCGCGCGAATTGTTGGGGTGAGCGTCAGGGGAGGGTCGTCGTCCCGTAGACGGTCTTCCAGTCCTTGATGAAGTCGTCGACGGCGCGGTCGATGTCGGGGGCCGACAGTGCGGCGCGCAGCAGTCTCGGCGACAAGGTCACGGCGTCGGCTCCCGACTCCAGAGCGTGAGATACCTGCGCGACGTTCTTGAAGCTCGCGGCCATGATCTTGCTGGGGGCGTCGAAGCGCTTGATGAAGCCCGCGAGCACCTCCAGCGTGCCGCGGGTATCGATGTCGAGGCTCTGCATCCGGTTGTAGTACGGAGCCCGCCTGGCGGGCTGTCCCGTAAGATGTGACTTCGTTTGCTGATTGGCGGGGTTCTTCGGTCGCTTCGTGGCGGGGTCAGGTGACACCGATGACCAGGG
>JAPUEI010000091.1 GCA_027492675.1 Propionibacteriaceae bacterium
AGGTGGGGCGGGTGGGGCTCGAACCCACGACCCAGGGATTATGAGTCCCCTGCTCTGACCGGCTGAGCTACCGCCCCGGAGCGCGGCTGAGTCTAGTGCTGTGGGGGGCGGGGGCTGCGCGGCCCGTACGACTACAGGCCATTTCTTGTTTGCCGTGGACGGACCAGGGGCCTGTCTCGGCTACCCTGGCAAGCGGGGGAACGAGAGACTCTTGGGGGATGAGAAGTCTCTAGCGTGCATGAGGTCTATGGGGACGTCGTGTCACTCTTCACTCACCCCTGGATGTGAGGACAGCATGCAAACCGCGTTGACCATCGGCGTGATGCTCAGCATCGTCGTGTCGATCGTCGCCATCTACGACATTGTGAAGGCGCACGACGACGACGTACGTGCCGTGCGCAAGAACCTGTGGTACGTCCTGGCCCTCGTGCCCTTCATCGGGGCCATCGGCTGGTTCACCATGGGCCGCCCCGAACGAGGTCCCTCTGGCAAGCGTGTGGCCAAGGACCGCAGCCGCCGTGGCAAGCGCCACAAGATCTCCGCCGACCGTCAGGTCGTCGTGGACAGGCTCACCAGCGACGTTCGTATGCGGGAGAGCCGCCCCTACGGTTCCGCCGGTTCGCCCGGCAGTCCCGGCAGCCTGGCCTACCGCGCCGCCCGTTCCGCGGAGTCCCCGGGCGAGCGTTTCGCCACGTCGCCCGCCAGCGCGACGAACAGTCAGGACAACTGACCACTTACCTGTACGAGAGCGAGCTCGCGCCCCTACAGGCGCGAGTTCGTCGTCGGTGCGCCCGCTGCACCCGATGACGGACCGGGGCTCGGGCTGCCTGAGTCTGACGGCGTCGGCGTACCCGACGACGGCGACGGAGATCCGGACGACGGCGAGGGCGAACCCGACGCCGATGAGGGCGACGGCGACCCAGACGACTGGGACGGCGACGCCGACTCCGGAGAAGCTGACGACGATTCCGGTGGCGGGGACCCCGACTGCGGAGGCGGCGATGCCGACTGATTGGTCGGCAGCGGTGGCGGCGGGTTGGTCTTCGGTGACTGGCTGAAGATCAGGATCGCCATGAGGATCGCCAACATCGCGATCAGGATCATCAGCAGCCACGACGCGACGATCGAGATCCGACCCGCGCGGTCGTGACGACCGGGCCACGGCAACGGCCACAACCGGGACAGACCTGGCTGTACGCGGTCGATCCAGTGCAGCGCGTAGTCCGGGCCGGCTGGACGCCCCTGCTGCGGCAGTCGGGAGAGGCTGATCTCATCGAGCAGGCGGTGCGCTTCGCCGATCGCCGCCTCAGACCCGTCGTACGCCAACGCCACCCACGGTGCCAGCGGCTGTTGACCTGCCGCGACCGGGTCGTCGTCCTCTGAGCGGAACTTGTGGGCCAGACGACCCTCGTGCTGACTCTGGCCGCCGCGCGCAACCACCGTGTCGATGTGCATCGCGTTGACCTGGCCGGCGAGCCGGTCACGGGCCGCCGCGTCCTCCGCGGCACCCTCCGACAGCAGCACCAGCATGACGATGGTGCCGAGGTCGTCGTGAGAGAGGTACGTGACGCCGCTCGGCGTCGCGATCAGTCGCGAGTCGAGCCAGAAGTCGCCGATCTTGGGAGGGTCCGTGCTGACAAGCGGCGACGACGACTCGTACGGCTCGTTCCACTCCGGAGTCGGTGGTGGCGTCGTCATGGTCCTCGTCTCGCTCCGCGCCCCGGCGAACACCCGCGAGGCAGACCCAATGACGTCCATCATGCCTGAGTAGGGGAGCGCAATCATCCTGGGTGGTTCACAGCCGGAGCAGCGAGGCGGTCGGCCCGTCACCCGGTATCGTGGGCGAGACGCCGTCAGGCCATCCGTTCTTGAACCCGTGGGGGAGATTCCGTGACCAACCAGCCGCCAGCCTCTGGTCCGCTCACGACCGAGGCGGCTTCTCGCCTCCTCTCACAGGCCATCGCCCAGGTGCAGCGCGTCATCGTCGGCCAGGAGCACATGGTCGAGCAGCTGATGGTCGCCCTGCTCGCCCGCGGACACTGCCTCCTCGAAGGCGTGCCGGGCGTCGCCAAGACCCTCGCCGTACGGTCGTTCGCCACGGTGGTCGGCGGCGACTTCGCGCGCATCCAGTTCACGCCCGACCTCGTGCCGTCCGACATCGTCGGCACCCGCATCTACTCCGCGTCCAAGGAGAAGTTCGACATCGAGCTCGGCCCGGTGTTCGTGAACTTCGTCCTCGCCGACGAGATCAACCGCGCGCCCGCCAAGGTGCAGTCGGCGATGCTCGAGCTGATGGCTGAGAAGCAGGTCTCGATCGCGGGCAAGACGTACCCGGCGAAGAAGCCGTTCATCGTCATCGCGACCCAGAACCCCATCGAGTCCGAGGGCGTCTACCCGCTCCCCGAGGCGCAGCGCGACCGCTTCCTGCTCAAGGTCGACGTGCCGTACCCGCGGGGCAACGAGGAGTTCGAGATCCTCCGCCGCATGTCCGTCACCCCGCCGGAGCCGTCGCCGGTGCTCAACCCCGAGGTCGTACGGCAGCTGCAGGATCAGGCGCAGAACGTGTTCGTCCACAACCTCGTGGCCGAATACATCGTCAGGCTCGTCCTCGCGACCCGCACGCCGGCCGAGTTCGGCATGCCCGACCTCGCGCCTGTGATCTCGATCGGCTGCTCGCCCCGCGCCACGCTGGGTCTGGTCGCGGCCTCCCGGGCGCTCGCGCTCATCCACGGCCGCGACTACGTGCTGCCCACCGACATCCAGGCCGTCGCCAAGGACGTCATGAGCCACCGCATCGTGCTCGGCTTCGATGCCGTCGCTGACAACGTCTCCACCGCCCAGGTCGTCGACCGCATCCTCGCGATGGTGCCACCGCCCACGCCGGTCTGGAACGCTCCTCAGGCGCCTGGCGCGCCCCGCTCGCAGCAGCCGGCGTTCCGCAACTGACCTATGAGCCAGCCAGGCTTCGCTCCTCCCACGGGCCAACCGGCCGCCTCGGTACTGTCCGAGCCGGTCGGTCCGTCGCTGCCGCTGAACCAGCTGGCGCCCGAGGCTGCCCTGCGTCGCTTGGAGCTCACGATCGTGCGCCGGCTCGAGGGCTTCCTGCACGGTGACCACCTCGGGCTGCTGCCGGGCGCGGGGTCCGACACGAACGACGCCCGTCCGTACCAGCCGGGTCAGGACGACGTACGGAAGATGGACTGGGCCGTCACCGCACGTACGACGATCCCTCACGTCCGCGACACCATCGCCGACCGCGAGCTCGAGGTGTGGGCGCTCCTCGACGTCACCCCGTCGATGAACTGGGGCACCGAAGGCGTCACCAAGCGCGACCTCGGCATCGCCGCGATCGCCACCATCGGGTTCCTGAGCCAGAAGATGGGCGACCGGTTCGGCGGCATGATCATGCGCCCCGACGGCGTACGTCGCCTGCCTGCCAGGTCGGGCCGGATGGCGCTGTACGGGCTGTTGCGGCGCATGCTCACCGAGCCGATCGTCCACGACCACGCGCCCGGCACGATGACCCTGTCCGACGGCATCGAGCAGATGGCCCGTACGCAACGGCGCAGGGGTCTTCGCGTCGTCGTCTCCGACTTCCTCGAACCCGGCGACTTCGAGCTGGACCCCAACGTCGAGCCCGTGTGGGAGAGGTCGTTGCGGCGCCTCGCCGTGCGCAACCAGGTCATCGCGATCGAGGTCATCGACCGGCGTGAGGTCGAGTTCCCCGACATTGGCGACCTGCTGATCCGCGACCCCGAGACCGACTTCCAGCGCTACGTGAACACGTCCGACGCCGGCGCCCGCTCCCGCATGGACGCGGCCAGCGCCGCCCAGCGGGAACGCATCCGGATCGCGCTGCGCCGGTCAGGGGTCGGACACATCCAGTTGCGTACCGACAGAGACTGGGTGCAGGACATCGCGCGGTTCGTGCTCGCCTACCGCCGGGTCGCCAGCCAGTTGCACGCGCCGCCGCAAGGAGTCAGCAAGTGATCGCGCTCGCGCTTCCCGTCACGGGGTTCCTCAACCCCGGGCGGCTTCTGCTGCTCGCGATCATCCCGCTGCTGATCATCGCGTACGTGCTGTTGCTGCGCCGCAAGACCCGCGCCGGCATCCGGTTCACCAACACCTCCGTGCTCGCCATGGTGCTGCCGAAGCAGTCGCAGTGGCTGAGGCACGTCACCGTCGCGCTGGCGCTGCTCAGCCTGGTCACGCTGATCGGCGCCTGGGCCCGGCCGAACGGCGAGGACAAGGTGCCGCGCGAGCGCGCCACGGTCGTGCTGGTCATCGACGTCTCGCAGTCGATGGCCGCCACCGATGTCGCGCCGACAAGGCTCGATGCCGCCAAGACGGCCGCGAAGGCGTTCGTCTCCTCGCTGCCCACGCAGTACAACGTGGCCCTCGTCTCGCTGTCGGGCAACCCGTCCGTACGCGTGCCGCCGATCACCGACCGCGCCGCGCTCAACCGAGCCATCGACGCGCTCACGCTGCAGGACTCCACCGCGATCGGCGACTCCATCAAGACCGCGCTCGCCGCCCTCGACCAGGCGCCCAAGGGCAACGACAGCTCGCCGGCGCCGGGCATCATCGTGATGCTGTCCGACGGCGCGAACACCGCCGGCCAAGCACCTCTGCAGGAGGCGCAGGACGCCGCCAAGCGGAACGTGCCGATCTACACGATCGCCTACGGCACCGACAACGGCTACGTCGACCTGGACGGCAAGCGCGACCGCGTACCACCGGATCCCGCGACCCTGCAGGCCATCTCCAAGGCGACCAAGGGCGAGTCGTACAGCGCGGACAACGTCTCGCAGCTGAAGAACGCCTACACGTCGATCAAGTCGGAGGTCGGCTACGAGAAGAAGGTCAAGGAGATCACCGCGACGGCTGCCGGAGTGGGCCTGATCTTCGCGCTGCTCGCGGCGGTCGGTGCCCTGATCCTGGGAGCGAGGTGGGCATGATCCCCAACGACTACTACTTCCCCGAGCGTCTGTGGGCGCTGCTCGCAGTGCCCGTGCTGGCGGCCGTCTACCTCGCGCTCGCCTGGCAGAGAGGGCGTGCGGGTACGCAGCGCGTCCCGGGCAGCCTGGAGATTCTCGTCCGCAAGCAGGCCGCGTGGAAGCGCCACGTCGCGGTCGGCGCGTCGATCCTCAGCCTCGCGTCACTGGTCATCGCGTGGGCCATGCCCCGCGGCTACACCCTCGTGCCCCGTGAGCGCGCGACCGTCGTGATCGCGATCGACGTCTCGAAGTCCATGGAGGCCGGCGACGTGAAGCCGACCAGGCTCGAGGCCGCGGAGGCGGGGGCGAAGTCGTTCGTCCAGCTGCTGCCGGCCGGGTTCAACGTGTCGCTGGTGGCGTTCGCCGGCACGGCGTCGGTCATCGTGCCGCCGACGGTCGACCGCGGGTCCGTACTGGCGGGCATCTCAGCCCTGGAGCTCGCGCCGTCGACCGCCATCGGCGAGGGCATCTACACCTCGCTGGACGCGTTGGCGCTGGTCCCCGACGATCCGAACCACCCCGGCGACACCCCACCGGCCGCCATCGTGCTGCTGTCGGACGGCGAGTCCAACCTCGGCCGGAGCTCCGCCACCGCCGCGACGGACGCCAAGAAGAAGGGCGTCCCCGTGTACACGATCGCGTACGGGACGCCGACGGGGTACGTCGTCGACTCGCGCGGCCAGAAGCAGCTCGTGCCGGTCAATCACGCCGAACTCCAGAAGGTCGCCGACAACTCCGGCGGCAAGAAGTTCTCCGCCGCGTCCGCCGACGAGCTCAAGCAGGTCTACGACAGCATCGCCCACCAGATCGGCTACGAGAAGGTCGAGGCCGAGGTCACCGAGCAGTGGGCCGGCGTGGCGACGCTGTTCGGCATCCTCGCCGCCATCGCGGCGATCTCGCTGGGCGCGCGCTGGCCGTGACCGACCTGTCCGAGCGGCTGGCCCAGGTTCAGTCGCAGATCGATGCCGCGTGTCACGCCGCGGGCCGTTCTCCCGACGAGGTGCGCCTGCTCGCGGTGACGAAGACCCACCCGGCGCAGACCGTACGAGATGCGTATGCGTCCGGCTGTCGGTGGTTCGGCGAGAACCGGCTCCAGGAGCTGCGCGAGAAGGCATCGGCGCTCTCCGACCTCGAGGACGCGCGGTGGTCGGTCATCGGGCACGTGCAGCGCAACAAGGCGGCCGTCGTGGTCGACGTGGCCTCGGAGCTGCAGTCGCTGGAGTCGCTGGATCTGGCCGCCGAGCTGGACCGGCGCCTGGACGCGGCCGGTCGCACGCTGGACGTCCTGGTGCAGGTGAACACGTCCGGCGAGGCCTCCAAGTCGGGGCTGACCGTCGGCGGGGTCGAGGAGTTCGTGGAGGGTCTGCGTCAGTACCCACGGCTCGTGCCGAAGGGCCTCATGACGATCGCGCTGCCGTCACCCGACGAGCGAGAGGTCGCGGCCTGCTTCGAGCGGCTCGTGTCCGTACAGCACCGCCTGCAGTCGTCCGACGGCGGCGACTGGCGCGAACTCAGCATGGGGATGTCGGGCGACTTCCCCCTGGCCATCGCGTGCGGGGCGACGTGCGTACGGATCGGCTCCGCCCTCTTCGGCGCCCGCGCCTAACGCCTGGGGTCAGGCAGTCCCGCCCGGCTTGCGGGTTGCGAGCGCGGCGAGGGCCAGGCTGCCGAGGACGGCGAGGACGCCGATGACCACGTGCGGCCACTTGACCTTGCCCTCGCCGAGCCCGATCTGTACGAGGAAGATCACGACCATCCCGAACGCGTGCATCATGAGGCCACGGCTGCCGCCCTTGCGGAACCACATCACTGCGGCGACCGCAGCGATGATCGTCACGAGAAGGTTGATGTCGCCGAGGATGCCGTGGGGCCCGATGAGCCCGTGGGCGACCTTGCCCAGGGCCAGGAACGCGAGCACCGCCTGCACCAGGGACAGCGCGGCCGAGAGGGCAGCGCTGAGACGGAGAACGACGAGTGCGCGGGACGTGGTGGATGCCATGACAGGGAGCCTAGCGACCCTCTCCACCCGATCGGGGTACGTCCGCGGAGAGGTTCTCCACAGCAAGGGCTGGTACGTCACCGGCCGGCTCGAACCCGTACACCTGGCCCAGGAATGACAGCTTCGCGTTCAGCGAGGCGACGATCGTCTCGGCCTTGCGGAAGCCGTGGCCTTCGCCGGGATGCTCGAGGTACGCGACGGGCAGGCCCTTCGCTCGTACAGCCTCCGCCATCTCCCGCGCCTGGCTCGGTGGCACGACGCGGTCCTCGGACCCCTGCTGGAGCAGCATCGGGGCCGACAGCCGGTCGAGGTGGTTGATGGGGGAGCGCTCCTCGTACACCGCCCGTCCCTCGGGCCACGGCGCCACCAGGCGGTCGGTGTAGCGGGCCTCGAACTTGTGGGTGTCGGTCGCCAGCGTGGTCAGGTCGCTGATGCCGTAATCCGACAGCCCCGCGGTGAAGACGTCGCTGGTGACGAGCGCCTGCAGCGTGGTGTAGCCGCCGGCCGAGCCGCCCATGATCGCGACCCTGGCCGGGTCGACGAGTCCTCGCGCCACGGCCACGCGTACGGCATCGACGCAGTCCTGGACGTCGACGAGACCCCACGTGTCGTACAGGCGGTTGCGGTACGCCCGCCCGTACGCCGTCGAGCCGCCGTAGTTGACGTCCAGGATCCCGACGCCGCGACTCGTCCAGAACTGGTCGGTGAGCGTGAGGTCGGCCGACGAGAACGAGGTCGGACCGCCGTGCGAGCGCACGATCACCGGCGGCAGCTCGCCCTCGGGAGCTAGGTAACCGGGGTTCGTCGGCGGGTACCACCACGCGTGCACCGGCCCTTGCGGCCCGTCCCAGGTGAGCTGCTCGCCGACGGAGACGTACGGGAGGGTGACGTCGGAACCGCGCCGGATCGTGGTCGTCGTGCCGGTCTCCCAGTCGACGACGGCCAGTTCAGCGGGCGCGTCGGCGTGGCCGATCCGCGCGACGCTCCGAGGTCCTGACCCGCCCAGCTCCACCGAGGTCCCAGAGATCGGCCGGGGCTCGAACCGCCCGTCGGCGACGATCCCCACGCTGGCCAGGCCATCCACCCACAGCGACACGGCAACATGGGCGTCGTCGATGATGCTGAACGGTGCGCCGCCGAAGACCCACGGCGGGTTGCAGCAGTCGTACGCGTCGTGGTGGAGCGGCGTGACCCACTCACCGTCGTACGTGTGGACGTTCCAGAAGCCCGTCCGGTCCGAGCAGAACAGCAGCCGGCCATCGGGCGTGAACGCGGGGTAGATGGCCGACTCGTCGGTGCCCCCGGCGACGGTGACCGCGGTGTTGCCGTCGAGGACGACCAGGCGGGTGGCATCCCACGGCATGTTCGGGTGGTCCCACTCCGACCAGGCCAGGCGCCCGTCTGCGGCCACCGCGGGAGAGGAGTAGAAGTCGGCCCCCGAGGCGATGACGGTCCCACCGCTGGGGTTGTCGCGGTCGAGCTCGAGCCGTACGAGGGTGTTGACGCAGTCGATGTCGGACTCGGAGTGGTCCTCGCGCACGGCGTAGAGCACGCGACGTCCGAGGTCGAGGGTGAGGCCGCCGTACCGGAACGACCCCTCGGTGGTGATCGCGCGCGGGGTCGAGCCCGGCTCGATGACGTACACCACCTGTGACGGGAACGCCACGAAGACCGCGACGCCGCCGGACACGGCCCACGCCCCGCCGCCGTACTCGTGGACCGTCGACCGCACGTAGTGGTCAGGCGTCAACTCGGTCCGGGTGCCGTCGGCGGCCAGCCGCCACAGCGACGCGCGGCCACCCTGCGACGCGTGACTCTCCACCCAGTAGATGTCGTCGCCGTCCACGCACCCGCCGCCGAGCCCCACGGTGGAGGAGGTGACGAGGTCGGTGGTCACGACGGACGACCAGGATCCGTACGGAGCGATGTCAGGCATGCCCGCGAGCCTACGCGTGCCTCGGGGGATCTCCCCTGGTGCGTACGGGACGGATGGGGCAGAATGGGCGGCAGTTCCACCCGTCTCGAAGGCTGCTGGGGAAGGCAAACCTCAAAGACCGGGAGGAATCATGAGCCAGACCCGAGGAGTGTTCTTCGTCCACTCCGCGCCGTCGGCGTTGTGCCCGCACATCGAGTGGGCGGCGGCCGGCGCTTTTGGCATGCCTGTGCGACTCGACTGGATTCCCCAGCCTGTGGAGCGCTCGGCGTACCGCGCGGAGTACTCGTGGAGCGGCCCCGTCGGCACCTCCGAGAAGGTCGCTTCCGCCCTTGCGCGCTGGGATCGGATCCGCTTCGAGGTCACCGAGGAGCCCACGCTGTCGAGCGAGGGCTGCCGCGTCTCGTACACCCCACGCCTCGGCCTGTTCCGCGCCCAGACCGGTCTGTCCGGTGATGTCGTGGTGCCCGAGGGGCGGCTCAAGCAGGCGCTGCTGGCCGACGCGCTGGGCACCAAGCCGCTCGGGGTCTCCGTGGCCGAGCTGCTCGGCGCGCCCTGGGACGACGAGCTGGAGCCCTTCCGCTACGCCGGCGAGGGTGCGCCCGTCCGCTGGCTGCACCAGGTCGTCTAGGACGCCCTGATCCGAGTCGCCGCAGGCCTAGCCATAGGCTGTCGCCGTGGATCCAAGGCGCCTCGAGTTCGCGAACCCGGACAGGTTCGTGGCGGGCGCGTCGGGTGAGGGGGAGAAGCGGCGGTTCTTCGTCCAGGTGCGCGAGGGGAACCTCCTTGCCACCGTGGGCATCAGCCGCGGCCAGCTCACGATGCTGGCGCTCCACCTGAGCAGCGTGCTCGACGAGGTGAGCCGCCTGGCCGCCGTCGACACCGCCGAGGCGGACCGTACGGTCGACCTCGGCCCGCTCGAGGTCCCGCTGTTCGCCGTGTTCACCGCCACCTCGCTCCAGGTCGGCTGGGACGCCGTCGCCGGCACCATCCGCGTGACACTCGCGGACACCGACATCGAGCCGCCGTACACGCTCGACGTCTTCGCGTCCCCCAAGCTCGCCCGCCGGTTCGGGGCGCGGGCATCGAGGGTCGTACGGGATGCGGCCGCCTGCCCCCTGTGCGCACAGCCGATCGCGGCCGAGGGGCACGTCTGCCCACGACTGGACGGGTACAGAGCCGTTCGCTGACGCCCAGTAGGCTCCGGCCCCATGAAGTCGTGGCCGTCGCCCGCTGTTCCCGCACCCGTCGCCGGTCCCCGTTCCACGGTCACGGCGTACAACACCGCCGTACAGACCGTCACCGCGGTCGGACCCGCCACGGGAACTGCCCGCCTGTACGTGTGCGGCATCACCCCGTACGACTCCACGCACATGGGCCACGCGTTCACGTACCTCACCTTCGACCTTCTCCAGCGCGCGTGGCGCGACACGGGTCTCGACGTCTCGTACACGCAGAACATCACCGACGTCGACGACCCGCTGCTCGAGCGCGCGACCGCCACGGGTGTCGACTGGGTCGACCTCGCGGAGAGCCAGATCGAGCTGTTCCGTACCGATATGACGGCGCTGCGTGTGATCCCTCCGCAGGCGTACGTCGGCGCGGTCGAGGCGATCCCCGACGTCGTGGCGCTGATCGAGCGGCTCGCGGAGGCCGGCTACGTCTACCAGGTCGAGGACGAGTACGCCGACTGGTACTTCACGACGAACCGCGCCGAGGGCTTCGGCGAGGTGTCCTCGTACGACCTCGAGACCATGCTCGCGATCTTCGCCGAGCGCGGGGGCGACCCGGACCGTACGGGCAAGCGCGACCCGCTCGACTGTCTGGTCTGGCGGCTGGAGCGCGAGGGGGAGCCGGCGTGGGAGAGCGCGCTGGGCCGCGGCCGTCCCGGCTGGCACATCGAGTGCACGGCCATCGCGCTGAAGACGCTGGGGGAGTCGTTCGACGTCCAGGGCGGCGGCTCGGACCTCATCTTCCCGCACCACGAGATGTGCGCTGCGGAGGCCGTCGCGGCCACCGGCCAGGCCTTCGCCACGTCGTACATCCACACCGCGATGGTCGGTCTCGACGGCGAGAAGATGAGCAAGTCCAAGGGCAACCTCGTGCTGGTGTCGAAGCTCCGCGAGGCCGGCGTCGACCCCATGGCGATCCGGCTTGTGCTCATCAGCCACCACCGCGGCACCGAGTGGAGCTGGACCCAGGCCGACCTCGACGCCAACATCGAGCGCCTGGCGCGCTGGCGGACGGCCGTCCACGGGTCGAAGAGCGTGGCCGCGGACGAGACGGTATGGGCTGTACGGGAGGCCGTCGCCGACGATCTGCACGCCGACCGCGCGCTGGAGGCCATCGACGCCTGGGTCGCTGCCTCAGTGGTCGCCGAGAGCGATGCCGACGGGGCTCGGGACACGATCCGTACCCTCGTCGACGGACTCCTGGGCGTGGCGCTCTAGCAGCGCTCTCGCCGGTCGGACCTGGGCTCAGGCGGTGCGCAGGACGGTCACGAACTCGTTGTACGGGAAGACCTTGCCGACGATGCGGGGGAACGGGAACGAGTAGGTCTTCTCGACCGTCAGCCCGACGCGTCCGGCGTGGGCCACGACGCCGGCGTGGTCGACGAAGCGGATGTGCGTGGCGTCCGTGGTGAAGCCCGCCTCCTGCGGCGTGATGACGACGACCTTGGCGCCCGGCGTCAGGTACGGCAGGTAGTCGGCGATGATCTGGTCGCCCACGCCCGCGTCGACGTGCTCCAGCACGTGTGCGATGAGCATCGAGTCGAAGCCGCCGACAGGGAGGTCGGCCGTGGCGAACTCCTCGGTGGTGTACGCCGTGAGCCCGCGCTCGCGGCACACCCGGATCGCGTCGGCGTTGTGGTCGACGCCCACCGCGTCCGGACCCAGGTTGAGCAGGTTCCGGCCGATGCCGCAGCCGACGTCGAGGCAACGACCCAGCTCCAGTCGCCGAAGGTTCCAGCGGTACGGCCGCTGGACGTCGAGGATCTGCTTCCATTTCGCAAGCTCGAGGCGGTTGAGCCGCTCGGCATAGTCGCTGCCGGCCGTGTCGCGACCGGTGCCACGTTCTGAGCCCACGCTGGGATCGGCGTCGCCAGGGGGCGACGCGGTGGGCTCGGACATGGGGCCTCCTGGGATTGAGGGTGGACCGCCTGAGGGGCGATTCAGCAGCCGCCGACCAGCGTACGGGCAGTGGTGACAGGCTACCGAGCAGATCCCGGCCTGTCGGGCGACGGGTGCCCGCGGCTGCGGGCCAGGACGGGCGCGGTGCCCCAGGAGCCCTAGGATTCTGCCCATGTCCACAGTGCTCAACGACCTGCCCAAGGGCGAGAAGGTCGGTCTCGCGTTCTCTGGCGGCCTCGACACCTCGGTGGCGGTGGCCTGGATGCGCGAGAACGGTGCCATCCCCTGCACGTACACCGCCGACATCGGTCAGCCCGACGAGCCCGACGTGGCGTCGGTCCCCGGGCGTGCGGGTCAGTACGGCGCGGAGCTCGCGCGGCTGGTCGACTGCACGGAGCAGCTGGTGTACGAGGGCCTGGTGGCCCTGCAGTGCGGCGCGTTCCACATCCGTACGGCCGGCCGTTCGTACTACAACACCACTCCTCTGGGCCGCGCGGTGACGGGCACCATGCTCGTACGGGCGATGGCCGAGGACGACTGCCACATCTGGGGCGACGGCTCGACGTACAAGGGCAACGACATCGAGCGCTTCTACCGGTACGGGCTGCTGGCGAACCCGCGTCTCCGCATCTACAAGCCGTGGCTGGACCAGCGGTTCGTCACCGAGCTGGGCGGCCGCGCCGAGATGAGCCAGTGGCTGACCGAGCGCCACCTGCCGTACCGCGACTCGAAGGAGAAGGCGTACTCGACCGACTCCAACATCTGGGGCGCCACCCATGAGGCCAAGGACCTCGAGGAGCTGACCGCGAACATCGAGCTCGTCGAGCCGATCATGGGCGTCGCGTTCTGGGACGAGTCCGTGGAGATCGCGACCGAGGTGGTCACGATCACGTTCGAGAACGGCTGGCCCACGCAGATCAACGGGCAGACGTTCGCGACGCCGGTCGGGCTGGTGCGCGAGGCCAACGCCATCGGCGGCCGTCACGGTCTGGGCATGAGCGACCAGATCGAGAACCGCATCATCGAGGCCAAGTCGCGTGGCATCTACGAGGCGCCGGGCATGGCGCTGCTCCACATCGCGTACGAGCGTCTCGTCTCCGCGATCCACAACGAGGACACGATCGCGAACTACCACAACGAGGGCCGCAAGCTCGGACGGCTGATGTACGAGGGGCGCTGGCTCGACCCGCAGTCGCTGATGTTCCGTGAGTCGCTGCAGCGCTGGGTGGCGTCGGCCGTGTCCGGCGAGGTGACCCTCAAGCTGCGTCGCGGTGAGGACTACTCGATCCTCGAGACGGCCGGCAGCGGCTTCTCGTACCACCCGGAGAAGCTCTCCATGGAGCGTGTGGAGGACGCCGCGTTCGGTCCCACAGACCGCATCGGCCAGCTCACCATGCGCAACCTCGACATCGCGGACTCGCGGTCGCGGCTCGAGCAGTACGCCTCCCTCGGCCTCGTCGGCGGCCACATCGGCGAACTGGTCGGCGTCGAGGACAAGCGTCCCGAGCTGCCGGGGGCCGACGCGTGAGCAAGTCGTTCGAGGAGCTGTACGAGCAGTTGCGCGAGACCGCTCGGACACGCCCGGAGGGTTCCGGCACGGTCAAGCGTCTCGACGCGGGCGTCCACGAGATCGGCAAGAAGATCGTGGAGGAGGCCGCCGAGGTCTGGATGGCCGCCGAGCACGAGGGCAAGGACGCCGCGGCCCTCGAGATCAGCCAGCTGCTGTACCACCTCCAGGTCCTCATGGTCGCCATGGACCTCGACCTGGCGGATGTGTACGAGAAGCTCTGAGCCATGTGTGACGCCCCTCGCCATGAGTTGCTGCAGCGGCAGCTAGGCGTCATGTGGCGTTTCGCCGAGGACTTCATCATCGGTCACCTCGACCTCGACGCGATGCTGTGGGAGCCGTCGGGCCATGTCTGTACGGTGAGGGCGACCGCTGAGGGCTGGGTCGCGGACTGGCCCGACGAGGAGACGCAACCCCTTCCTGACGTCACGATCGCCTGGTTGCTGTGGCACATCGAGTGGTGGTGGTCCGACACGCTCGCCCGAGTAGCCGGACGACCGGGGATCCCTCCGGAGGAACACCGCTGGTCCGGTGGTACAGACGGCATCGTCGCGGCGAAGCACGCATGGGACGAGCTGCTGGTCGACGCCGATCTCGACGCGCTCGTACCTTGGCACCTGCCCGAGCCGCAGCCAGTGTGGTTCATCGCGAGCTGGGTGAACGTCGAGCTGACCAAGAACCTCGCGGAGATCAACCAGCTCAAGGCCCTCCGCGCCAACGCCTGAGGCTTCGGGGCGGCGCAATCCGCGTTGTCGTACCCGAGATCGTCGAAACCGGCCGTTTTGGGGAGAGTTCCGGACCGTCTGGGCTACCACAACGCGGATTTCGCGTCGACCACCCGAACGTCGCGCCGCCCTCGGAGCGGGATACGTCCGGTCAGACGGGACCAAGGCGGTAGATTGGCGCGTCGTGACCGACCGCCTGCTCAAGATCGCCGTACCCAACAAGGGGTCCCTGGCCGAGCCCGCCACGCAGATGCTCAAGGAAGCCGGCTACCGGCAGCGCTGGGACCTCAAGGACCTGGTGTTGACCGACGAGGCCAACGGTGTCGAGTTCTACTACCTGCGTCCCCGCGACATCGCGGTGTACGTGGGGGAGGGCACGCTCGACATCGGGATCACCGGCCGGGACATGCTGCTGGACTCCGCGTCCAACGCCGACGAGGTCCTGCCCCTTGGCTTCGGCGGCACGAAGTTCCGCTTCGCCGCTCCCGGCGGTGAGTCGCTCTCCGTGGCTGACCTCCAGGGCAAGCGCATCGCCACCTCGTACCCGGGCCTGGTGTCCTCCTACCTCAGCACCTACGGCGTCGAGGCGCGTCTGATCCACCTCGAAGGCGCGGTCGAGAGCTCCATCCGGCTGGGCGTCGCGGACGCGATCGCCGATGTCGTGGAGACGGGCAGCACGCTCCGCAAGGCCGGCCTCGAGATCTTCGGCGACCCGATCCTGGCTTCCGAGGCGATCCTCATCCGGCGCCGTGGCGGCGACGAGCCGGTCGGCATGCAGCAGCTGCTGCGCCGCGTCTCGGGCGTGCTGGTGGCTCGCGACTACGTGCTCATCGACTACGACATCGCCAACGACCTGCTCCAGGCCGCCGTCGAGCTCACCCCTGGGCTGGAAGGCCCGACCGTGTCACCGCTGGCGCACGAGGGCTGGTCGGCTGTACGGGCCATGGTGCCGCGCCGCAACGCGCAGTCCCTCATGGACAGCCTCTGGGACGTCGGCGCCCGGGCCATCCTCGTCACCGACATCGCCGCCTGCCGCCTGTGAGCTTCGTCGCCTACCCGCGGGGTCCCCGCTGGGCAGCGATCGGGTTCTCGGCGGTCCTCGTGGTGGGGGCCGTGGTCGCCTTCGTGGCCCTCGGCCCTGACGTCCGCGCGCGCTTCACGGGCTTTCAGGTGTTCACGCTGGTGCTGTTCCTCGTCGTGATGGTCACGATCATGGGCGCGATCGGCTTCAGCACCGTACGAGTCCAGCCCGACGGCCTGACGTACCGCAACGGACTGCGCACCCACCACCTGCCCTGGTCGGATGTCGGGCCCATCCAGTTCGAGCCCGGCAACCCGTGGCCGCGTGTCGAGCTCCGGGGCGCGAGCGCGGAGGGTGACCACGACCACGTACCCCTGATGGGCATCCAGGGCAGTGACAAGGTGTACGCCGTCGCCCAGTACGAGGCGCTGCTGGCCGCCGTGAACGAGGCCCGCTCACGGCGACCGGACTGACTCTCAGCGCGCTCAGCCTTGTCGGGCCTTCATGCGCGGGTTGAGCTTGTTGATCACGAACACGCGCCCTCGCCGACGCACGATCTGGGCGCCCGGGATCTTCTTGAGGGCCCTGAGCGAGTTGCGTACCTTCATGGGTTCTTCCTTCCTGGCGTGGGTGGGGAGATGAGCCCCGACTGATACGCCCGCACGAGCCGACGGGGTACGTCGAAGACCCGGCCCGCGATCGTCACGGGGACGAGGTCGGGGGCGGTGGCCTTCCACTGGGCCCTGCGGTGGCGGGTGTTGCTGCGGGACAGGCGGCGTTTGGGGACGGCCATCGGGGCTCCTTATGCGACGTTCTCGACGGGACCGAGCCACGGCTCGAAGCCGTCCTCGAGCACGGCCCACGAAGGCGGGGGATTGGCGACGTCCGCGTCGGAGATCAGCAGCCCCTCAAAGACGGCCACCAGCTCCGCGGGCGGCGTTCCGACGCCGGTGAAGATCAGCTGCGTACGCGGTGTGTCCTGATGCCACTCGCTCCACGTGCCGATGCTCAGCTGACCTCCTGCGCCGTCCCACTGCTGCACCTCGTGCGGGCGAGTGGGCAGCCAGAAGCAGCCGCGGGTGCGGAACGCGCCGCTGCCGAGACGGTCGATGCCGTCGAGCAGTCGATCGGGGTGGAACGGGCGCGCTGACGAGAGCACGATCCGCCACGACGCCCCGCCGGCGACGTCGGTGACCTCGGTCCGCACGACGGGCGAGGCCCAGTTCGTCGCGCGGAGGTGGCTGTGGCGAGGCTCGACGACGGTGCTTCCGCTGAGGTTCTCGACGCCCATCACCACCGCGGCGTCCGGCCGGGCCAGGTTGGCGATGAGCTCCTCGCCGGCGGTGTCAGGTGGGCTGGTGAGCACCACCGTGTCGGCGTACTCGATCAGGGCGCACGCGACTTCACCGACCCCGCGGTTGTCGTCGGGGCCGTGCTGCAGCCCTCGCTCTGCAAGCAAGTCGTCACCGAGCAGGTCGGCGACCACGGACGCCCCCTCGACCACGACCAGGGTGCTGCTGAGGCGGAGGTACCGCGCGAGGCGGGGGTCCTGGTTGAGCGACGTGCCCAGCTGGTCCGCTGGCGCTGCGACAGGAAGCACGACGACGATCGACTCATACCGGCCGCTGCGTGCCAGCCTCAGGATCGTCGGGAGGATGTCCTCGCGCAGCGCGCAGGTCGTGCAGGCGTGGGCGAGCTGCACCTGGTGGCGCTCGACCACTCCCGCCGCGTCGCTCACGACGCGGGTCAGCATCTGGGCCTCCGGGTCGAACGTGTGCTGCACCGCCACCGCGCGCGGAAGATCCCACAGCAGTCCGATCGCCGCCACCTCGATGGCCTCGCTCGTCACGCCGGTCACGGCGATCACCGGCGTCCTCATCGCGACGCCTTGGTGGCGCCGAAGCGACGGGCGTACGCCGCGACCCGGCCCTCGGTGTCGATGGTGCGCTGCCGTCCGGTCCAGAAGGGGTGAGACGCGCTGGTGACGTCCACGTCCACCAAGGGGTACGTCACGCCGTCCACATCGACCGTGGGCAACCCTGGGCGCCCGGCAAGAGTCGAGCGCGTGACCGTGATCGTTCCGGTGGTGACATCGCGGAACGCCACGGGTCCGTACGTCGGATGGCCTTGCTTCATCGAACGAGCTCCTTCACTGAGACGGTCTGGACATAGTATAATGAGAATCATTATCAATCAAACGAAGGAGTCATGTCGTGTCCAGGACCTGTCAGGTCACAGGAGCGCGACCCGGATTCGGCCACCGGGTCTCTCACTCGCATCGCCGGACGAAGCGGCGCTTCGACGTCAATCTCGTCGAGAAGCGGTACTGGGTTCCGAGTCTGCGCAGGCGCGTACGCCTGCTGCTCAGTACCCGGGCCATCAAGGAGATCGATGTGCGAGGCATCGAAGCCGTCGTGGGTGAGGCTCGGCGTCGAGGGGTGGTGCTCTGATGGCGTCCAAGAGGGGGGAGCTGAGGCCCCTGGTCAAGCTGCGTTCGACGGCAGGCACGGGCTACACGTACGTCACCCGCAAGAACCGTCGCAACGACCCGGATCGGCTTGTGCTCCGCAAGTACGACCCCGTCCTGCGGGCGCACGCCGACTTCAAGGAGGATCGCTGATGGCGAAGACCAGCAAGATCGTGGCGGACGCCCGTCGGCGACAGACCGTGGAGCGGTACGCCGATCGCCGGGCCATCCTGAAGGAGGCTGTACGGGCGGCCGCTCCGGGCAGTGCGGAACTGGAAGCCGCCGTGCGTGCGCTGTCTCGCCTGCCGCGTGACTCGTCTCCTGTGCGGGTGCGCAACCGCGACCAGATCGACGGACGCCCTCGCGGGGTGCTGCGGAAGACGGGGACCTCGAGGATCCGCTTCCGTGAGCTGGCTCATCGGGGCGAGCTTCCCGGCATTCGCACGTCCAGCTGGTGAGGCGTCCTGGGTGCCGCGAGCCTGGCTCGCGGCACCCGATGCTGACTACTTTCCGGCGACTGCGGTCTTGAACGGGGTGGCAGCCTTGAAGGCGGGGGCCTGGCTGGCGGGGATGGTGATCGGCTCGCCTGTGCGCGGGTTGCGACCCCCGCGGGCTGCGCGCTCGCGCCGCTCGAACGTCCCGAGGCCAGACAGGGTGACGGCCTCGCCCTCGGCAACGGCGGAGACGATGAGGTCGATGGCGGCGCCGATCGAGGCGGTGACATCCTTGGTCTCCAGGCCGGTCGTCGAGGCGATCTGGGAGATCAGTTGAGTACGGTTCATGCTACGACTCCTCTAGGTAATGAGAATCATTCTCGATACGAAGTGTAGTCATAGCGCGGCCTTCAGCGGAACGACGCGTTGCCGAGGGTGTCCTAGTGTGAGCCTGTGGGAAGACTGGCTCAGCCGAACTCGGCCTTCATCGGTGACCGCGGCGACCCTGACCCGGAGGTGCGCGCGGCGATCCAGGCCGCGATGGACGACCCTCCGGTCTCGTATCTGCGAGCGGTGGCCTTCCTGGGTGGCAGCCGCCTCCTGATGCCCATCGTCGCGAGCGGCGACGACTCCTCTGACGGCCCGGATCCTGACCGGCACGCCGAGCTTGCCGCCGTCTCCATCCAGGCCGCCGACGGGCGCCGTGCCCTGCTCGCCTTCACCGGCATCGACGCGCTCGTGGCATGGGAGCCGCGGGCTCGTCCCGTACCGGCCACGCTCGATGATCTCGCCGCCACCGTTCTCGAGACCGGGGCCACGGCCCTGCTGCTCGACACCGCCGGTCCCGTACCGTTCGTCATCGGCGAGGACCTGATCGGGGACCTCTCGCAAGGCCGCCGACTGGTCGAGCTGGACGACGGTGGGTTCGGCTGGGCGTATGTCGACCCGACTCTCTGACCCCGCGATTTCGTACGCGCGCGGCTGCCGTCTAGACTGTGCCGGTCGGCCCGACTCGGGCCGCGTGGAAGTGGAGGCCTGACCTCCCACCTGACCGCCTCGCGGTGGCAGGTCAACGCAGGTGCTGCGCGTGAGCGTGTGCGCCCATGGTCAGGGTCTTCGCGTCCGCGCGGAGGCCCTTTCGTCGTATCGGCACCCAGAAACAGACCCTTGGAGGACCCATCAGCACTGAACCGCGCATCAACGACCGCATCCGCGTTGCGGAAGTCCGACTCGTCGGCCCGAACGGGGAGCAGGTAGGCATCGTCCGCATCGAGGACGCGATCCGCCTTGCCCAGGAGGCCGATCTGGACCTCGTGGAGGTCGCGCCGGGCAACCGGCCGCCGGTGTGCAAGCTCATGGACTACGGCAAGTGGAAGTACGAGAACGCCCAGAAGGCGCGTGAGTCCAGGCGCAACCAGACCAACACCGTGATCAAAGAGATGAAGCTTCGGCCGAAGATCGATGCTCACGACTACGACACCAAGAAGGGCCACGTCGTCCGCTTCCTCAAGGGCGGCGACAAGGTCAAGATCACCATCATGTTCCGCGGTCGCGAGCAGTCGAAGCCGGAGCTGGGGTTCAACCTTCTGAAGAAGCTCGCCGAGGACGTCTCCGAAGACGGCATCGTCGAGTCCGCGCCGAAGCAGGACGGCCGCAACATGCTCATGGTCCTCGCGCCGACCCGCAAGAAGTCCGAGGCCCTGGTCGAGCAGAAGGCCGAGAAGGACCGCAGGTCTGCTGAGCGCACCGCCAGCGAGGCCGCCGAACAGCAGGCCCTCGCCGATCTGCGCGCCGCGCATGTCGCCAAGGCCGAGCCCAGGCGTCGTCGCGGGCCGGCCGACAACCTCGATCCCGACGTCGACCTCTGAGTCGACTCGTCCCCCAGTCCGAAGAAGAAGAACGGAGCGGCCCATGCCGAAGATGAAGACGCACTCCGGTGCCAAGAAGAGGTTCAAGATCACTGGAAGCGGCAAGCTCACGCACCGCTCTGCCGGCAAGCGCCACCTCAACGAGCACAAGTCCTCGCGCGAGACCCGTCGCCTGGCTCCTGACGCCGAGCTGACCGGTAGCGACGCCAAGAAGGTCCGCCGGCTTCTCGGCAAGTGACCCCCTAGACCTCATCACAAGGAGTTAAGAAATGGCACGCGTCAAGCGCGCAGTGAATGCAGCCAAGAAGCGCCGCGAGGTCCTGGAGATCGCGTCCGGCTACCGTGGGCAGCGCTCGCGGCTCTACCGCAAGGCGAAGGAGCAGCTGCTCCACTCCTACGCCTACGCCTACCGTGACCGTCGCGACCGCAAGGGCGATTTCCGCGCCCTGTGGATCCAGCGGATCAACGCCGCGGCTCGCGCCGAGGGGATGACGTACAACCGCTTCATCGCCGGCCTCAAGGCTGCCGGCATCGAGGTCGACCGCAAGATCCTCGCCGAGCTCGCTGTCAGCGACGCGCCCGCCTTCGCGGTGCTCGTCAAGGCTGCGAAGGACGCGACGCCGGCGACGGCGGCCTGACCGACCTCATGACACGGCGGACGAAGCACGCGTCCGCAGCAGGCGAGCCGATCGGACACGCGCACACCGGTGCGCTCCGGTCGGCTCGTCGGCTGTCCACGCTCAAGGGACGTCGTACGGCCGAGCAGTTCCTCGCCGAGGGGCCGCAGGCGGTACGAGAGGCGGTTGCTGCCGGTCTCGTACAGCGTCTCTTCGTGACCCCCCACGCCGGTGACCGGCACGTGGAGATCGTGCAGCACGCGCTCGAGTCCGGGGCTGAGGTCCTCGATGTGAGCGAGGTCGACCTGGCGACGCTCACCGACACCGTGACCCCGCAGGGGCTCGTGGCGGTGTGCGACATCGAGACGGCGTCGCTCGCGGGCGTCATCGACGCCCGGCCGCGCCTGGTCGTCGTGTGCGCGCAGGTGCGCGACCCGGGCAACGCCGGCACCGTGATCCGGTGTGCGGACGCGTTCGGTGCCGACGCCGTGGTGCTCACCGAGGGCTCGGTGGACGTCCACAACCCCAAGACCATACGGGCGACGGCCGGGAGCCTGTTCCACCTGCCGGTGGTGACCGACGTCAGCCTCGCGGAGGCGACCGATGCGTTGCGGGCGGCCGGGTTGACCGTGCTCGCCGCCGACGGCTCGGGCACCAAGACCCTGCTCGACCTCGGCACCGAGCTCGCTGGACCGGTCGCCTGGGTGATGGGCAACGAGGCGTGGGGACTTCCCGCCGAGGACCTCGCCTGTGCCGACATCGTCGCCAAGGTGCCGATGTGGGGCGCCGCCGAGAGCCTCAACCTGTCAACGGCGGCGGCGGTCTGCCTGTACGCGACGGCGGCTGCCCAGCACGCGTCCACGACCGCAATCGAGATGCCACCGACTGTCCAGCCTTCCTAGACTCAGCAGTCGAGAACCACGAGGGGACACATGTCAGCGAACTACGACCCAGTGCAAGTGACGCCGTTAGGAGCCGAGGCCGTACAGGCCATGGTTGACGAGGCGCTCCGCGCGTTCGCGGACGCGAAGACCCTCGCGGAACTCAAGGCGGCGCGCCTCGCCCACGCGGGCGACCGGTCGCCGCTGGCCCTCGCCAACCGTGAGATCGGCGCCCTGCCTCCCGCAGCACGCAAGGACGCCGGCGCCCGCCTGGGTGCGGCCCGCGGCCAGATCCAGCAGGCGCTCGCCGCCCGTGAGGCCGAGGTCGGCGCCGCGGAGCTCGAGCAGCGACTGGCCGCCGAGCGGGTCGACGTCACGGTCCCGGTCGACCTGGCCCCGGTCGGTGCCGTGCATCCCATCACCGCCCTCATGGACGCCCTCGGCGACGTCTTCGTGGCGATGGGGTGGGAGATCGCGGAAGGCCCCGAGGCCGAGGCTGCCTGGCTCAACTTCGATGCGCTCAACCTGGGCCCGGACCATCCGGCGCGCGGCACGACGGACACGCTGTTCGTGGGCACGACGGAGAACAACATCGTGCTGCGTACGCACACGTCCCCGGTCCAGGCGCGGTCGATGCTGGACCGCCCGCTCCCGATCTATGTGGTGTGCCCCGGCAGGGTCTACCGCTCCGACGAGTTCGATGCCACGCACGTCCCGGCCTTCACCCAGATCGAAGGACTGGTCGTCGACAAGGGCATCTCGATGGCCCACCTGGTCGGCACGCTGTCGCACCTGGCCAAGACGATGTTCGGCGACATCGGCGTACGGATCCGGCCCAACTACTTCCCGTTCACCGAGCCGAGCGCTGAGCTCGACCTCGAGTGCTTCGTCTGCCACGGCGCGAGCGTCAACGACCCGGCGAACCCGTGCCGTACGTGCTCGAGCGAGGGCTGGATCGAGTGGGGTGGCTGCGGCGTGGTGAACCCGCGCGTGCTGACGGCGTGCGGGATCGACGCGGACGAGTACAGCGGGTTCGCGTTCGGCATGGGCGTCGAGCGGACGCTGATGTTCCGCAACAACGCGGCCGACATGCGGGACATGGTCGAGGGCGACGTGCGGTTCAGCCGCTCGCTGGTAGGAGGAGCGCGATGAGGGCACCGGTGTCGTGGGTACGTGAGTACGTCACGCTGTCACCCGAGGTGACCGGCCATCAGATCGGTGACGCGCTGATCCGCGCCGGCCTGGAAGTCGAAGCCGTCGAGCCGGCGACCGAGATCACGGGACCGCTGACCGTCGGTCGCGTGCTGAACATCGTCGACGAGCCGCAGAAGAACGGCAAGGTCATCCGCTGGTGCCGGGTCGACGTCGGCGCGCACAACGCGGGCGCCAGCGAGCCGGCCGAGAACGGCGGTTCGCGCGGCATCGTGTGCGGCGCCCACAACTTCGTCGTCGGCGATCTCGTCGTCGTCGCGCTCCCCGGCACGACGTTGCCCGGCAACTTCACGTTGACCGCGCGCAAGACGTACGGCCACATCTCCGACGGCATGATCTGCGCGGTCGACGAGCTGGGCATCGGTACAGATCACAGCGGCATCCTCGTCCTGCCCGCGGACTCGGCTGCTCCCGGTGACGACGCCGTGGCGTTGCTGGGCCTCGACGACCACGTGCTCGACATCGCGGTGACCGCCGACATGGGCTACTGCCTGTCCGTACGTGGCCTGGCTCGCGAGACCGCCCAGGCGTTCGGCGCCCCGTTCACCGACCCGGTGGCCCTGGCGACACCCGCACCTCGTGCAGACGGCTTCTCCGTCCGCTCCGAGACGGAGGCGTGCCCGCTGTTCGTCGCGCTCACCGTGAGCGGGGTCGACCCGAGCCGTCCCAGCCCGGACTGGATGCAGAGCCGCCTGCGGATGTCGGGCATGCGCTCGGTGTCGCTGGCCGTGGACATCACCAACTACGTGATGCTGGAGACGGGCCAGCCGCTGCACGCGTACGACGCGGACCGTCTCGTCGGCGGCATCGTCGTGCGCGACGCTCGCGAGGGCGAGCGCCTCACCACGCTCGACGACGTCGATCGGGCGCTGTCCGCAGAGGACCTGGTCATCACCGACGACTCGGGTGTCATCGGGCTCGCCGGCGTCATGGGCGGCCAGACGACCGAGCTGACGGCGACGACGACCACCATCGTGATCGAGGCGGCATCGTTCGCGCCCGTACGGATCTCGCGCACCGCCCGTCGTCACAAGCTGCCGAGCGAGGCGTCGAAGCGCTTCGAGCGCTGGGTCGACCCGGCCGCCGCCTACTCCGCAGCCCACCGCGTCGCCGACCTGCTCGTGGAGCTCGCCGGGGGCACGCTGAGCCCCGCCGAGACGGTGTACGGGACGGTGCCGGCCATGCCGTCGCAGACGATCCGCGGTTCGCTGCCCGCCGAGGTGCTGGGCGCTCCGGTGTCCCAGGATCGGGTCGTCGAGATCCTGCGGGGCTCCGGCGTCGACGTGACCGTGTCCAGCGACACCCTGACGTGCGTGCCGCCCACGTGGCGCCCGGACCTCGTGGACCCGTACGACTACGTCGAGGAGGTCGGCACGAAGGTCGGCCTCGACACGATCGTGCCCGTGCTGCCGCGCCCCGTCGGTGGGCGTGGCCTCACGGCCCGCCAGAAGGCCCGTCGCGCGCTGAGCGCGGCGCTGCCCGCGGCCGGGTTCGTTGAGGTCATCCAGTTCCCGTTCATCGCGGACGGCGACCTGGACAAGCTCGTGGTGCCCGCCGACGACGATCGACGCGACCTCGTACGCCTGGCCAACCCGCTCGCGGAGACCTCGCCGTACCTGCGGTCCACTCTGCTGCCCGGCCTCTTCGGCGCCGTGGCCCGCAACCTGTCCCGCGGACAGACCGACCTGGCGCTGTACGAGGTGGGCACGGTCTTCCGCGGTCCGCTGGGCGTGGCGCCGACGCCGCCGGTGACGGAGCGTCCCTCGGACGAGGTGCTCGCGGCGATCGACGCGGCGCTGCCACAGCAGCCGTTCCACGTGGCCTGCGTGGTCACGGGGGAGTGGCTGCCAGCCACCGAGAACGGCTCGGCCGTGGCCGCCGGCTGGCAGCACGCGGTCGCGTTCGCGGAGAAGGCGGCGTGGGCGCTCGGCGTACCGCTGGAGCGCACCGCGGACGCGTATGCGCCGTTCCACCCTGGGCGTTGCGCGCGGCTCACCGCTGGCGGTGTGACCGTCGGCCACGCGGGAGAGCTGCACCCGTCGGTCTGCGAGGCGTACGGGCTGCCGCCGCGCACCGCTGCTGCCGAGCTGTCTTTCGACGCGCTGGTCGCTGCCGTACCGGGTGTGGGCTCGATCACGCCGGTCTCGACGTGGCCTGTCGCCAAGGAGGACGTCGCGCTGATCGTCGACGCGTCCGTCCAGGCGGCTGACGTCGAGGCGGCGCTGCGCGAGGGTGCCGGTGAGCTGCTCGAGGACGTCCGCCTGTTCGACGTGTACGTGTCGGACGCGATCGGTGTGGGCAAGAAGTCGCTGGCGTATGCGCTGCGGTTGCGTGCCTCCGACCGCACGCTCACCGAGGCCGAGGCTGCGTCCGTACGTGACGCCGCCGTCGCCGTGGCCGCGGCGAAGTTCGGGGCAGTGCAGCGGATCGCCTGACGATACCTAGAGGTCTGAGGTATCGTTTCATACCTAGCAACTCTAGGTATGGAGGTCTCGTGCACATCGACAAGGACCTGGTGGCCGCCTCGGCGACACCGCTCGTCCTGGGCATCCTCGCGGACGGTGAGCTGTACGGCTACGCGATCCTCAAGCGCGTGGCCGAGCTCTCCGGCGGCCGCATGGAGTGGACCGACGGCATGCTGTACCCCTTGCTCCACCGTCTCGAGCGCCTCGGCTACGTGGCGGCCTCATGGGGCACGTCGGAGGTGGGGCGGCGCCGCAAGCACTACAGCCTGACCCCCAGCGGTCGAGCGTTGCTGCGCGAGCGCCAGGATCAGTGGGAGGTCGTGGCCGACGCGCTGCGGAAGGCCTGGGAGTCCACCCAGCGGCCGCTCCTCGCGGACGGGCTGGCGTGATGACCGACGTGGATCTCGAGGCCCAGATCGCCCGCTGGCGCTCGTTCGTGACGCGCCGCCAGGCCATCGCGCCCGCCGACGTGGACGAGCTCGAGGACCACCTCCGCGGACAGGTGGAGGATCTGCGCACCACGGGCCTGAGCGACGACGAGGCGTTCCTCATCGCGATCGGGCGGCTCGGCAACCTCGACACCGTGTCGCGGGAGTTCGCGCGCGAGCATTCCGAGCGGCTCTGGAAGCAGCTGGCGCTCGTCCCGCGCGACGCGGACAGCGGCCTGTCACCGGCATGGCGCGATCTCGCCGTGGCCCTGGGGTGCGCGGTCGGCGCGGGGGCCGCGATCAAGGCGGGCGGCACCTGGATCCGCCCCGAGGACACCTTCGTACGGAATGCCCCTCTGCTCGTGATGCCGTTCGTCGCGACGTATCTGGCATGGCAACGCCGGGTGTCGACGCGGGTGTACGGGGTGCTGCTGCTCGGCTTCGTCGCGCTGGCGCTCGTGCTCAACCTCTATCCGTACGATCCCGCTGGCTCGACGGGGGCCCTAGCCGCACTGCACGGGCCCGTCCTGATGTGGTTGCTGGTGGGCGTGGCGTACGTCGGGGGTCGGTGGCGCTCGGACGAGCGACGCATGGACGCGGTGCGGTTCACCGGAGAGCTGGCCATCTACTACACGCTGCTGGCGATCGGCGGAGGTGTACTGACGGGGCTGACCGGGGGAGTGCTCGGCCTCTTGGGCGCAGACGTCGACACGATCCTGGGCAACTGGGTGATGCCGTTCGCCGTCCCGGGAGCCCTCCTCGTCGCCGTCTGGCTGGTGGAGGCGAAGAAGAGCGTCGTGGAGAACCTCGCACCCGTACTGACCAAGGTCTTCACGCCGCTCACGATCCTCATGCTGCTGGCCGTGCTCGGGGTGCTGGCCACCTCCGGCGACCTCAGCCATGTCGACCGCCAGGCGCTCATCGTCATGGACGCGATCCTGATCCTCGTCGAGTGCCTGCTGCTGTACGCCATCTCCGCGCGCGACCCGCTCGCACGGGTGGGCGTCTTCGACGTGCTGCAGCTGGTGCTCGTGGTGGTCGCCCTGCTGGTGGACGCGGTCATGCTGGCGGCAATGGTGTCGAGGATCGCCGAGTACGGCTCGAGCCCGAACAAGCTCGCGACGCTCGGCGTGAACCTGCTCCTGCTCGTACACCTCGCCTGCACGGCGTGGCTGGAGCTCGGCTTCCTGCGGGGTCGACGCCCGTTCGCCACGGTCGAGCGCTGGCAGACGCGCTACCTGCTCGTGTACGGGGCCTGGGCGCTGCTGGTCGTCGTCGGGTTCGGGCCGATCTTCCGCTTCGCCTGATAGTCGGCTTGCATGATCATGCAAGATAAAGCATGATCATGCCGTGACGATACGCGTAGCGGTGGCGGGATGTACGGGCTATGCCGGGGGTGAGGCGCTTCGCCTCCTGCTCGGGCATCCCGAGGTGGAGATCGGTGCGCTGACGGCGAAGTCGAGCGTGGGCACGCTGCTCGGCGACCACCTGCCGAACCTGCCGTCGCTCGCGGACCGGCCGATCGTCGAGACCAGCGCCGCGAACCTCGCCGACCATGACGTGGTCATCCTGGCCCTCCCGCACGGCGCCTCCGCCGAACTCGCTGTGCAGCTGCCCGACGACGTGCTGGTGCTCGACATGGGTGCCGACTTCCGGTTGGTCTCCGCCGAGGCCTGGGAGACGTTCTACGGCTCCCCGCACGCCGGCACCTGGCCGTACGGGCTGCCTGAGATCCCGGGCAACCGCGACGTGCTGCGGGCAGCGAAGCGGATCGCGATCCCCGGCTGCTACCCGACCTCGGTGACGCTCGGTCTGGCCCCCGCGGTCGCGCACGGGCTCATCACCGACGACGTCGTCGTGGTCGCCGCGTCCGGCACGTCCGGCGCGGGGAAGGCCGCCAAGGTCAACCTGCTCGGCGCCGAGGTGATGGGATCGATGTCCGCGTACGGCGTGGGCGGCGTCCACCGGCACACCCCGGAGATGGTTCAGAACCTCGTCGCGTGCGGCGCGTCCGTACCTCCCAAGGTCTCGTTCACACCTCTGCTGGCGCCGATGCCGCGGGGCATCCTCGCGACCTCGACGGCGCCCCTGGCCGACGGAGTCGACGCGGCTGCCGTACGAGCTGTGTACACCGCCTTCTATGCCGACGAGCCGTTCGTCCACTACCTCCCGGAAGGTCGCTGGCCGCAGACCCAGTCGGTGGTCGGCTCGAACGCCTGCCACGTGCAGACGGCCGTCGACGCGACGACCCAGCGGCTGATCGCGGTCAGCGCCATCGACAACCTCACCAAGGGCACGGCCGGAGCAGCCGTCCAGTGCCTCAACCTCGCCCTCGGCCTCCCCGAGACCCTGGGCCTGACGGGCAACGGAGTCGCACCGTGACCACATCCTCCGGCGTCACCGCCGCCCAGGGATTCCAGGCGTCCGGCGTCGCTGCCGGGCTGAAGTCGTCCGGGGCGCCCGACGTCGCGCTCGTACGCAACCTCGGACCCCGCTTCGCCGCAGCCGGCGTCTTCACGTCCAACCGCGTGTTCGCGGCCCCGGTCGGGTGGAGCCGCGCCGCGGTGGCTGACGGCCGACTTGAGGCGGTCATCCTGAACTCCGGCGGCGCCAACGCCTGTACGGGCGAGGGCGGGCGCCAGGACACGGCACGTACGGCCGTTCTCGTGGCCGAGCAGCTGGGCTGCGACACGTCCGACGTCGCGGTCTGCTCCACCGGGATCATCGGCGTACGGCTGCCGATGGACAAGCTCGAGGCGGGCATCAACGCCGCTGTGGCAACGCTCGACACTGATGGCGGGTCCGCCGCGGCAGGCGCCATCATGACCACGGACACGGTTCCCAAGACCGCGCAGGCGAATGGCCAGGGCGGGTACCTCGTCGGCGGCATGGCCAAGGGCGCCGGCATGCTGGCCCCCGGCCTGGCGACGATGCTGGTCGTGCTGACGACCGACGCCGATCTCGACGCGGCCCAGCTCGAGACCGCGCTGCGGCAGGCGACCCACCTGACGTTCGACCGCGCCGACTCCGACGGCTGCATGTCGACCAACGACACCGTGCTGCTGCTGGCCAACGGCGCCTCGGGTGCCGTCCCGGACCTCGCCGAGTTCACGGCGAACCTCACGACGGTGTGCGGCGACCTCGCGCGCCAGCTCATCGCCGACGCGGAGGGGGCCGAGCACGAGGTCGCCATCGACGTACAGCACGCTGCCTGCGAGGCGGACGCCCTCGAGGTGGCCAGGGCCGTCGCCCGCTCGAACCTGTTCAAGTGCGCGATCGCCGGCAACGACCCCAACTGGGGCCGGGTGGTCTCGGCCGTCGGCACCACGTCGGCGGCCTTCGACCCCGACGAGCTCGACGTCTCGTTCAACGGCGTCATGGTCTGCCGGGCCGGCGGCATCGGCGAGGACCGCGCGCTGGTGGACCTCCACCCCCGCGAGGTGCACGTCACGATCGACCTCCACGCGGGCGCCGAGCAGGCGACCATCTGGACCAACGACCTCACCCACGGCTACGTCTCGGAGAACGCGGACTACCCCACATGACAGACCTCAGCGCATATCTGGGCACCACCGTCGTCGTGAAGTACGGCGGCAACGCGATGGTCGCCGAAGACCTCAAGCAGGCTTTCGCCGCCGACATCGCCGAGCTTCGCGCCGCGGGAGTGAACGTCGTGGTCGTTCACGGCGGCGGTCCGCAGATCTCCTCGATGCTGTCGCGTCTGGGGATCGCGTCGGAGTTCCGTGGCGGTCTGCGGGTCACCACCCCCGAGGCGCGCGACGTCGTCCGGATGGTGCTCGTCGGGCAGGTCGGGCGTGAGCTCGTCGGCCTCATCAACCGGCACGCCCCGATCGCGGTCGGCATGTCGGGAGAGGACGCCGGGACCTTCACGGCGGTACGGAAGGGGCTCGAGCTCGACGGCGTCGAGGTCGACCTCGGCCTCGTGGGCGACGTCGCATCGGTGTCGCCCCAGCTCGTCCTCGACCACCTCGCAGCGGGCCGGGTGCCCGTCGTGGCGACCCTGGCCCCCGATGTGAACGGGATCGTCCACAACGTCAACGCCGACACGGCCGCCGCCGCACTCGCGGCTGCGCTCGGCGCCGTACGTCTCGTGGTTCTCACCGACGTCGCCGGTCTGTACGCGGACTGGCCGGCCTCGACGCAGATCGTCGAGCGGATCACCGCCACGGAGCTGGCCGAGCTGCTGCCCAGCCTCGAGTCGGGCATGCGGCCGAAGATGGAGGCCTGTCTCGTCGCCGTACGGTCCGGCGTTCCCCAGGCGACCGTCATCGACGGCCGCGTCCCCCACAGCGTTCTCGCCGACCTCGCCGGCGACGCCCACGGCACGACCGTCGTGCCCGACCAAGGAGCCACCGCATGACCTGGCAGGAGCACTACGCAGGCAGCCTCATCAACGCCTTCGGGACGCCATCACGCGAGCTCGTCCGGGGCCAGGGCGTCCATCTGTACGACGACGAGGGCCGCGAGTACCTCGACCTGCTCGCGGGCATCGCGACGGCCTCTCTGGGCCACGCGCACCCCGCGTACGTGGCGGCCCTCGCCGACCAGGCCGCGACCCTGTCGCACATCTCGAACCTGTTCACCTCGCCGAACCAGATCGCGCTGGCGGAGAAGCTCTCGTCGCTGCTGGGCCACGATGCCAAGGTCTTCCTCGCCAACTCCGGCTCCGAGGCGAACGAGGCGGCGTTCAAGGTGACCCGGCGCACCGGCCGCACGCGCATCATCGCCGCCGAGAACAGCTTCCACGGGCGCACGATGGGCTCGCTCTCGATCACCCACAAGGCCGCCTACCGCGAGCCGTTCATCCCGCTGCCCGGCGACGTGACGTTCGTGCCGTACGGGGATGCGGACGCGCTCGCAGCGGCCGTCGACGACACCGTCGCCGCGGTCGTCCTCGAGCCCATGCAGGGCGAGGCGGGCGTGGTCGTACCGCCGACCGGCTACCTGGCCGCGGCCCGGCAGATCACGGCGGCCCACGGAGCGCTTCTGTGGCTCGACGAGGTACAGACGGGCATCGGCCGGACGGGCGCCTGGTTCGACCACCAGCGGGAGGGCATCGTCCCCGACCTGGTCACCGTGGCCAAGGGCCTCGGCAACGGCTTCCCCGTCGCAGCGTGCCTCGCGACGGGTGTCACCGCGGACCTCATCCAGCCGGGCATGCACGGCACCACGTTCGGCGGCAACCCGCTCGCGGCGCGGGCGGCGCTCACCGTGCTCGGGATCCTCGAGCCGCTGCTGCCTCAGATCAACGAGGTCGGCGACCGGCTCGCGGCGGACCTCACGGGTCTGCCAGGCGTCGTGGCGGTTCACGGCCGGGGCCTGCTGCGTGGCGTCGTGCTCGAGGAGCCCGTCGGTCCGGCGTTCGTCGCGGCCGGGCTCGCGGCGGGCTTCATCGTCAACGCCGCCCGCCCAACCCGGATCCGGCTTGCGCCGCCCCTGATCGCCACCAGCGACGACCTGGCGCCGTTCGTCGAGGCATGGCCTGCGCTGTACGAGCGGGCGCTGGCCTCATGAGGGCTGACCTACCGAAAGCCCGGCGTCAGGCCCGGATCGCCGACCTGGTGGCCGCCCAGACGGTGACCTCACAGACCGAGCTGCGCCGTCTGTTGGCCGACGAGGGTCTCGACGTGACCCAGCCGACACTGTCGCGCGACCTCCTCGAGCTGCGTGCCGTACGGGTGAGGCGCGCCGACGGCGCCATCGCGTACGCGATCGCGGACGACAGCGGCTTCGACCTCAAGGAGGGCGCGGCCAAGCTGGCCCGGCTGTGCTCCGATCTGCTGCTGCGAGCCGAGGCGTCGGGCAACCTCGTCGTCGTACGGACGCCCGCCGGCGCGGCGCAGTACTTCGCGTCGGCGCTGGATAGGGCAGGCTGGGACGACGTTCTCGGCTGCGTGGCCGGCGACGACACGGTGCTGCTCATCACGCGCGACATCGCGGGCGGCGCCGTCGTGGCCGAACGTTTGCTGACCTTGGGCTCGGAAGGATCGTCATGACGCACGGAGTGCTCTGGGGAGGCCGGTTCGCCGGTGGCCCCGCGGACGCGATGTTCGCGCTCTCGAAGTCGACGCAGTTCGACTGGAGGCTGGCGCTGTACGACCTCGCCGGCTCCCGCGCGCACGCCCGCGGTCTGCATCGCGCGGGCCTGCTCACCGACGACGAGCTCTCAGGGCTGCTCGCGGGGATCGATGGCCTTGCCGCCGACGTGGAGTCCGGCACGTACGTCGCCCTCCCCTCGGACGAGGACGTCCACGGCGCCCTCGAGCGTGGTCTCACCGAGCGCCTCGGGCCCGAACTCGGTGGCCGGCTGCGTGCTGGCCGATCGCGCAACGACCAGATCGCCACCCTCGTACGGATGTACCTGCGCGACGCCATGGCGCGGCTCCGCGAGGACATCGTCGCGGTGGCGACCGCGCTCGCCGACCAGGCCACGCAGCACCTCGGCGCCCCCATGCCCGGCCGTACGCACATGCAGCATGCCCAGCCCGTACTCCTCTCCCACCAGCTGCTCGCGCACGCCTGGCCGCTGGTCCGCGACCTCGACCGCATCACAGACCTCGACAAGCGGCTCGCCGTCAGTCCGTACGGCTCCGCAGCCCTCGCGGGAACCTCCCTCGGGCTCGACCCGGAGGCCGTCGCGGCCGAGCTCGGCTTCGCGGGCTCCGTGGCCAACTCCATCGACGGCACGTCGGCGCGTGACCTCGTCGCCGAGGCGGCGTACGTCTGCGCTCAGGTGGGCATCGACATCTCCCGGCTCGCCGAGGACGTGATCATCTGGTGCACGCACGAGTTCGGGTTCGCGACGCTGGACGACGCGTGGTCGACGGGGTCGAGCATCATGCCGCAGAAGAAGAATCCTGACGTGGCCGAGCTCGCGCGTGGCAAGTCGGGGCGCCTCATCGGCAACCTCTCGGGCCTGCTCGCGACGCTCAAGGGACTGCCCCTGGCGTACAACCGGGACCTCCAGGAGGACAAGGAGCCGGTCTTCGACTCCCTCGACCAGCTCGCGGTGCTGCTGCCGGCGGTGGCGGGCATGGTCGCGACCCTGCGCTTCCACCCGCAGCGCCTGGCCGAGCTCGCTCCCCGCGGCTTCTCCCTGGCGACCGACGTCGCCGACTGGCTCGTCCGTCAGCGCGTGCCCTTCGCCCACGCCCACGAGGTGGCCGGCGAGGCGGTGCGCTACTGCGAGGAGCGCGGCATCGAGCTCGCGGACCTCACGGCCGAGCAGGTCGTCGAGATCGCCCCTGAGCTGACCGCGGAGGTGCTCGACGTGCTGACCGTGGCCGGGTCGATCGACAGCCGCGACGGCAGGGGAGGGACGGCGACGGTACGGGTCCGCGAGCAGCTCGACGAGCTTCGTGCGGCGCTGTCGGCCTGAGCTACTCCTCGTCGGGGGCGGGGTGCTCCAGACGGATCGCGGACTCGACGCCCTCAGGGGCCTCGTCCTCGTGGCCGGGACGCGGCTTCCGCTTCGGCACCAGGTGCAGCACGCCGACGACGGCGAACCCCACGACCAGGCCGACCAGTGCCGAGGCGAGGGTCTCGACGAGCCAGGCCAGGATCGCGCCGACTCCGGCGACTCCGTGCACTGCCTCCGAGGCGTGATGGACGAGCGCGTACGGGGCATGCAGGCCCAGCGTGTCCGCCCCCACGAGCACGAGATGTCCGCCCACCCAGATCATGGCGGCGATCCCGATGACCGAGATCACCCGCATGACGATCGGCATGGCGGCGACCAGCCCGCGCCCGAAGCGCTGCACGCCGCGTGACTTGCGACCCGCCAGCGCCAACCCGATGTCATCGAGTTTCACGATCAGCCCCGCGACCCCGTACACGAGCAAGGTGATGACGACGCCCACCACGGCCAGGATGATGATCCGCGACAGCAGGGGCTCGCTGGTCACCTCGGCGAGCGCGATCGCCATGATCTCGGCCGACAGGATGAAGTCGGTACGGATCGCGCCACTCACCATCGCCTTCTCGTGTTCCGGGGTGCCGAGTCCGGCGAGCTCTTGCTTCGGGCTCTCGGCGTGCTGGCGGTGGAGCAGCGCCTCGAGGACCTTCTCAGCGCCCTCGAACCCCAGGTAGGCGCCGCCGATCATGAGCAGGGGCGTCATGAGCCAGGGGACGAACTGGCTCAGGAGGATCGCGACGGGGAGGATGAAGACGAGCTTGTTACGCAGGGAGCCCAGCGCGATCTTCTTGATGATCGGCAGCTCACGTTCCGCGAGGAAGCCGTGCACGTAGCGGGGCGTGACCGCGGTGTCGTCGACCACGACGCCCACGGCCTTGGCGCTCGCCTTGCCCGCAGCGGCCCCGATGTCGTCCACGGACGCGGCGGCGACCTTGGCGATCGCGGCGATGTCGTCCAGCAGGGCGGCCAGTCCACCGCTCATGGTCGGTCTCCTCGGTTCGTGGGGATGCCCCAGGGTATCGAGCCTCACGGGGTGCCCAGGCCACGGAAACGGCGAGTCTGGTCGGACGGCGCTCGGTAGAGTGCGCCGGGTGACCGGAGTACTTGACGAACTGAAATGGCGAGGGCTGCTCGCGGAATCCACGGACGAGGCGGCGCTGGCCGAGCACCTCGAGAGCGGACCGGTCTCCTTCTACGTGGGATTCGACCCGACAGCGCCCTCGCTGCACTTCGGCAACCTGGTCCAGCTGATCCTCGTACGGCACCTGCAGGCGGCCGGCCACAAGCCGTACCTCCTGGTCGGCGGCGCCACGGGACTGATCGGCGACCCGAGACAGACGGCCGAGCGCGTGTTGAACCCCATCGACCTCGTGCATGGGTGGGTGGAGCGGATCCGCGAGCAGGTCTCCCGGTACGTGTCGTTCGAGGGGGACAACGGCGCCACGTTGGTCAACAACTTCGACTGGACCAGTCAGATGTCGCCCATCGACTTCCTGCGCGACATCGGCAAGCACTTCAGCGTCAACCGCATGCTGGCTCGTGACGTCGTGCGGAACCGGCTGGAGTCAGGCATCTCGTACACGGAGTTCTCCTACGTCCTGCTGCAGTCCATGGACTTCCTCCACCTGTTCTCCGAGCACGGGGTGACGATGCAGACGGGTGGCTCGGACCAGTGGGGCAACCTCACGGCCGGCGTGGAGCTCATCCGTCGTTCGACGGGCGGCAAGGCGCATGCCCTGGCGACTCCGCTGCTCACCAAGTCCGACGGCACGAAGTTCGGCAAGACCGAAGGCGGTTCGATCTGGCTGGACCCCCAGCTCACGAGCCCGTACGCGTTCCACCAGTTCTTCCTCGCGGCCGAGGACAGCACGGTGGGGACGTACCTGCGGGTCTTCTCGCCCAGGGGCAAGGAGGAGATCGAGGAGCTCGAGCGACAGACGCTGGAGGCACCTCACCTACGGGCTGCCCAGAAGGCGCTCGCCGATGACGTCACAGACCTGGTGCACGGCGTAGCCGAACGACAGGCGGCCGTAGCGGCCGCGGACGCGCTCTTCGGCAGGGGAGTGCTGGGAGAGCTGCCAGAGGCCACCCTGAGGGCCGTAGCGCACGAGTTGAAGGTGGTGGACGTGCCAAGCCTGGACGGGCTCACAGTCGCCGGCGCCTTACAGGCCTCCGGTGTGGTCCCCAGTCTGTCCGCAGGTCGGCGCGCCATCGCAGAGGGTGGTGCGTACCTGAACAACACCAAGGTTCTCGACGCGGACGCCACTGTCGAGGCCGACGATCTTCTGCCCGGTGGCTACGTCATCGTCAGGCGCGGAAAGAGGACCGTTGGTGCAGTTCGGGTGGGCTCTTGAGCCCCTGCTGTCCGGAGGCCGCGAGCGACCCGGGAGGCGACACGCCCGGGATGCATGGCGGATTTGACCTCCCCCCGCGATCCACGTAATGTTCACCAAGCCTTCCCAGTGACACGGACAAGGCGAACTGCAGCAGGACAAGGCCAAACGGTCTTAACCAAAGCAGGATTCGCCGAGGACGGACCGGGTGGCCACCTCTCAACCGACGCAGACGACGGGACTGGTTCGCCCAGCTCCTGAAGCCTCGTCATGGGCGGTGAGGGACCGGCTGGAACCGAGTTTGACAAGGTTCCGAAAGCCCTACTAAAGTAAGTCGAGTTGCCCCAAGCGGCGGTGAAAGCCAAAGCGCAGGACGCACCCGAAACTTGAGAACTCAACAGCGTGCTAATAGTCAATGCCAAACAATGCACTTTAACACAGTGCCCCGTGGTTATGACTTCCTCGGAAGAAACAGACCTCGGTTCCTTTGATTATATTGATGAAAGACCCAGCAATGGGTCCTCGTCAGGTAATCAAACCTCATTGAGACGGATAACAGGTCTTCGGACCTGCACCGATAAATTTCAACGGAGAGTTTGATCCTGGCTCAGGACGAACGCTGGCGGCGTGCTTAACA
>JAPUEI010000092.1 GCA_027492675.1 Propionibacteriaceae bacterium
GGGGGGCGGGGGGGGGTGCCCCCCCGCGGGGGCGCCGCCGCCGGCGGAGGCGGACCCCCTCACCGGCCCGCCCGGTGGGGCCCCCCGGCGCCCGCGCGGGGGGGGCCCAACTCGTACCCGCACGACCGGATGGATCGGTCAGCGGTCGATGGTGAGCAGGTCCCCCACCTGGCAGTCGAGCGCGTCGCAGATCGCGGTCAGGGTCGAGAACCGTACGGCCCTGGCGCGGTCGTTCTTGAGTACGGACAGGTTGACGATGCTCACTCCGACAAGGTCGGACAGTCGCGTGAGGGTCATCCCGCGGCGGGCCAGCAGCTCGTCCAGGTGGCAGCGCACCCGTCCCTCGTCGTCCTCGGGCGGCATCAGACCAGACCCTCCGTGTCGGCCTGCATCTGCTCGCCGGCGCGGAACGCCAGCGAGAGCAGCACCAGGGCGACGGCGATGCCGAGCGGCCAGAACGGGACGACGATGGACAGGGTCGGCGAGGGCCAGCCGTAGTAGCTGAGGTCGCGGGTGGTCTCCGGGAAGAGCTCGGCGCCAATCGTGCCCTCGTTGGCCGACATCCCGTGGATCTCGAGGGCTTCGCGGCCGGCGATGTACGAGCCGATGCCCCCCACGACCGACCACAGTCCGGCGCCAAGGAAGAGCACCACCGCCGAGGTGATCACCGCGCGGTTGAGCCCGTTGAACGGCCTGCCCGCGCGTACGTTGCGCGCCAGACGCAGCACCATCAAGGCAATGACGATCGTGACGGCCGTCTGCAGGAGGGTCTCCGAGGCCAAGAGCAGCCGGCCGGCCCAGCCGAGACCGGTGACGGTGAGGGTGGCCCGGTCGACGCCCCCGGAGGTGATGAGCGCGCTGGGCGGGTCGATGGTCAGCCCCGGAAGCCGTACCTCTGGAACACGGGACTCCACCGCCACCTGGAACGTGGTGATGTTCCCGATCAGTGAGTAGCCCACGCTGACGACGGCATTCAGCGCGGCGACCCCGATCGTCAGCCACGCGGCCAGCTCCGCAAGCCGCACCCACCCTGCCCCGGGCCGTCGGACTCGGAGGGCGACCCCGATCAGCGCAAGGCAGGCCAGACTCAGCAGGGCGAGAGGGACGATGGCCATGGCGGTTCTCCTGTTATCGACTACCGATAACCATATCGATAATCGATAGCCTCCGCCAGGGCTCCGTACGAACTGTTCGGTCAGCTCATCGGGTACGCGACGTACGCGAACTCCGTGCCGTCGGGGGACCAGCTGCCGACGTTGATCGTGCCCTGGCCGCCGAAGACGTCCACGGTGGCGGTCGGCTCGTCCCAGGCGGGGAGCTCGACGATCTTCAGCTGGACCGGCCTGTTCTCCGGGTGGCCGGTGGTGCCGGCGGGGAAGCTCAGGTAGACGGCGTGCGTGCGGTTGGGCGACAGGTGGGGGAACCAGTCGACGACCTCGGAGTGCGTCAGGCGCTGGAGGTCGGCCCCGTCGAGCGAGACGCGCGCGATCTGCGCGTGACCGGGGGCCGTCGTGAAGACCTCGGTGTTGAAGTAGATCCACTCGTTGTCCGGAGAGAACTCCGGCCCGTCGTCAGGGCGTGAGGAGTCCGTGACGCCGATGTCCCAGGACGTGTCGGTGGCCAGCACGCGGACGTTCGCGTGAGCCCACCAGTTGTCACCTTCGGGTTCCAGGGCGACGTACGCGAGGGCCGTACCGTCGGGGCTGATCCCGTGGAGGAAGTGCATACGGCCGTCGTCCATCGAGACCCGGGTGGCCGGGCCCCCGGCGCGCGGCAGCGAGTGGATGTGCCAGTCGCTCGCCGAGGCGTAGATCGTGGTGCCGTCGGGCGAGAGCACGTGGTCGTTGTTGACCGGCGGCAGGTGCTCGGCCTCGATCCGTACCGGCGTCCCCCCGGTCGCGGGCAGCTCCCACAGCAGACCCTCGCCGTTGATGACCAGCGCGCCGTCCGGGCCCCAGTTCGGCGCCTCGAACAGGGTCTCACCCGTCTCGTACACCACCCTGGTGTTGCCCTCGAGGTCGGAGATCCGGATCTGGCAGGTCTGTCCGGGCAGCAGGGTTCGGTACGAGGGAGTGTCGGCCATGGATGCGATCGTACGCGCGGTGCCCGGGCCCGAGGCGTTCACGCGCCGACAAGGGTGGTCAGCCGGATGCGAGCTGTACGACGAGGTTGATTGTCGTCGCCAGCACGACCGCGCCGAGCACGTACGACACGAGGGCATGGCGCAGCGCGACGCGGCGCAGCGTGCGGTCCTGGAAGTTCGTGTCGCTCACCTGATAGGTCATGCCGATCGTGAAGGCGACGTACGCGAAGTCCTGGTAGTCGGGGTCGTCCTCGGAGTTGAAGTCGATCGGCTGATCGGTCCGCGCGGCGTAGTAGAGGCGGGCGTAGCGCAGGACGTACGTCACGTGGACCGCAGCCCAGGACGCGACGACGCCGGCGACGCCCACCACCGCCGCGAGCGTGCCGGCGGATTGGCCGTGGGAGCGGGCGCCTGCCAGGAGGAAGCCCACCCCGACGACGCTCGCGAGGCTGGCCACCACGATCAGCGTGTCGGCCATGCCGTCGTTGGGGTCGTTGGCCTTCGCATGGTCGCGCGTCTGGGCCGCGTCGTAGCGCCCGATCATCACCCAGGTGAGCGCGGTGAACGCGGCGGCGAAGGTCGCCCAGGCCGCCATCAGCGCGATCGCGGGGTGACCGACCAGGGCGAGTACGAGACCGACCAGCGCCGCGACGGTCACCGCGATGCCGATCCGCAGCACCATCGAGTTGGCGAGCATCCGCATGTCGGCACTGTACGTGCGGGCCGGTAGCGGCCCGGGCGCCGAACACCGCGGTGGCCCGCGGGCTCACCGGCGTAGTCGCAGGCCCTTGGGGGTGAGCTGGAAGCCAGCCGTCGAGAGCGCCGCGCCGAGGGGGTGGGCGGTGCCCATCACCGAGGCGCCGTCGATCTTCTCGACGGTGAGCTTGCCGAGCGAGCCGGCGTGTACGGACTCGGCCAGCGCGCGCGCCGCCGGCAGCAAGGCGGCGTCGTCCTCGCTCCAGCTGAGCAGCGTCTTGCCACCGCGCTCGACGTACAGCACCAGCTCCCCGTCGACCAGCACGACGAGGGCGCCGGCCTTGCGCGCCGGCTGGTGGCCTCGCGTCTCTCCGGGCCCCGGGTCGTGCACCGGCCACGGGAGCGCCCCGCCGTAGGGGTTCGCCGGGTCACAGGCGGCCAGTACGAGGACGTCGCCGGCCCCCGTGTCGCCGGGCGACCGACTCGAGGCCCGCAACCGGTCCACCGCGCCGGTGCCGCCGAACTGCGAGGCGCCGAGACCCTCCACGAAGTAGCCGCGCCGTACGCGACCAGCCTCCTCCGCGACGGCCAGCACCCTGTACACGGCCGCGAAGCCTCCCGGCACCTCCTCGGCGACGACCGAACCGCGGGTCACGACCCCGTACCGCTCCAGCAGCGTCTCCGCTCGTGCGTACTCCACGTGCGTGCGGGTCTGCGCGTCCTGTTCGACCGGCGGGGTCGACAGCAGCGACCACCGGCCCGCCATGTCCTCCGACACCGCCGCGAGCCCGTCGGTCGACAGGCGGCCGCGGAGCCCGGACGACCTCGGGATGCCCAGCCCTCCCCCGGCCCGCCCGTACCTCCCACGCCTCGCCGTCGCCCTCGGCTTGTGGGCGGTCGAGACGTTCGCCAGCCGTGCGCGCAGCGGCGCCAGCGTCGCGGTGGTGACCCGGCCGGCCCACGCCAGCCGCCACAGCGACTGCCCGACCACCGGCACCTCCAGCCCGCACGCGTCGGCGATGCCGCGCGCGAAGTACGCGCCACCGCCCCCGAGTGCCTCCAGCACCTGCCGGTCGGTTTCGTCGGGGACCTCGTCGCCCGGTCGCAGCAGCAGCCCGGCCAGGTCCGCGGGCACGAGCGTCAGCCACCCGTCGCCGCCCGAGAGGTCGCCGGCACCCTGCCAGAGCACCTCGCCGGCGGCCACGAGCTCGTCGAGCATGCCGCGGTCGTACCCGGCGACTCTCGCCGGCAGGATCAGTGACTCGAGTGCGCTGGCCGGTACGACCGCGCCGGCGAGCTGCTCGACCACGCGGAGCACGCCGTCGATGCCGCGCAGCCGTCCTCCGACGCCCTGCCAGGCGGGCAGGAACCGGGCGAAGTCGACCGCGGCCACCGGCTCCACCTCGGAGCGCAGCGCCGCGAGTGACCGGCGTCTCACAAGGGCGAGCACCCGGGGGTCGCAGTAGTGCGGCGGCGGCCCCTCGGCCAGGCCGGGGTCCGCGGCGTGCGACCGCCAACCCACCGGACGCAGGTCGCCCTCGGTCAGCCGTCCGTCGCCGACGAGCCGTCGGAGGGCATCGCGGACCACCGCTGGACCGAGGCCCAGCCAGGCGGCCACGTCGGAGACGCCGAACGGGACCGCTGCCCGCGCGTGCCGCATCACAAGGTCGCCCAAGGGATCCGCGACCGAGGTGGTGTACGCCTCCGGCAAGCCCATGGGCAGCGAGACGCCCAGCGCATCGCGCAGGCGGCCGGCATCCTCGACCGCCGCCAGCCGCTCCTGCCCCGCCATCGCCACGCGCAGCACCCGTCGAGCCCGGACCAGGTCATCCACCCACGCCTCGACCAGCGCAGCGGGGTCGTCGCCCGACACGCGCCGCCCCAGCTCGTACGGGCTGATCGGCCCGATCGTACGGATCAGGTCAGCCACGTCCTCCAGGTCGCGGGCGCGGCGCTCGGGCGCCAGGTGCTGCAGCTCCTCCTCGGTGCGGGTCAGCGCCTCGGGGTCGAGCAGCTCGGACAGCGCCAGCCCCTCGCTCGTGCCCAACAACTCCGCGAGCAACGTCGGGTCGAGGGTCAGCGCCGCGGCCCGTCGGTCGGCCAGGGGGCTGTCCCCCTCGTACATGAACTGCCCCACGTAGCCGAACAGCAACGACCGCGCGAACGGCGACGGCTGCCGCGTCTCGACCTCGACGAGCGAGACCTCCTTGCTCCGGATGCGGCGCAGCAGGTCCACGAGGCTGGGCACGTCGAAGACGTCCTGCACGCACTCGCGTACGGCCTCCAGCACGATCGGGAACGACGGGTACTGGGCCGCCACGCTCAGCAGCTGCGCCGACCGCTGTCTCTGCTGCCACAAGGGCTGGCGCCTGCCCGGCGTGCGGGGTGGCAGCAGCAGCGCCCTGGCCGAGCACTCCCGGAACCGGGCGGCGAACAGGGCCGACCCACCCAGCTGTGAGGTGACCAGCTCGGACACCTCGTCCGGGTCGAGCAGGATCGCGTCGAGCAGAGCTGCCGGGTCGAAGCTGGTCTCGTCACCCAGCCCGTACATCGCCGCATCCTCCGCCGTGTCCGGCAGCCGGAAGACGATGCCGTCGTCGGCGGGCATGGACTGGACGTCGATGCCGTGCAGCTCGCGGAGCCTCGCCGCGACCGCCAGGGCCCACGGGCCGTGGACCGCGGCGCCGTACGGGCTGTGGACGACCACCCGCCAGTCCCCGAGTTCGTCGCGGAACCGCTCGACGACCAGCGTGCGGTCGTCGGGGACGTGGCCCGTCGACTCGCGCTGCTCGGTGAGGTAGCCCAGCAGGTTGTCGGTCGCCCAGTCGTCGAGACCAGCGGCCCGAACTCGCTCCCGTGCCTTGTCAGGCGCCAGTCGGGCGACCTCGCCGACGAACCGACCGACGGCAGCGCCGAGCTCCGCGGGACGCCCGAGCGAGTCACCCTTCCAGAACGGCAGCCGCGCGGGCACGCCTGGCGCGGGCGTCACGAGCACGCGGTCGTGCGTGATGTCCTCGATGCGCCACGACGTCGTGCCGAGCGCGAACACGTCGCCCACGCGCGACTCGTACACCATCTCCTCGTCCAGCTCGCCCACCCGGCGGCCAGGCCCTTCGCCGCCTGCGAGGAAGACGCCGAACAGCCCGCGATCGGGGATCGTGCCGCCGGCGGTGACGGCCAGTCGCTGGGCGCCGCGGCGGCCCGTGAGGGTTCCGGCGATGCGGTCCCAGACGAGGCGCGGCCGCAGCTCGGCGAACTCGTCCGACGGGTAGCGCCCGCTCAGCATGTCCAGCACCGACTCCAGCACCGCGCGGCTGAGGCCCGCGAAGGGAGCCGATCGGCGCACGAGATCGTGGAGGTCGGACACCGACCAGTCCTCGAGCGCGCACATCGCCACGATCTGCTGCGCCAGCACGTCGAGCGGGTTGGACGGCACCCGCAGCGCCTCGATCTCGCCGGCGCGCATGCGCTCGACGATGACGGCCGTCTGCACGAGGTCGCCGCGGAACTTCGGGAACAGCACGCCGCGCGACACCGCGCCGACCTGGTGACCGGCGCGGCCCACCCGCTGCAGCCCCGAGGCGACCGAGGGTGGCGCCTCGACCTGCACGACGAGATCCACCGCGCCCATGTCGATGCCCAGCTCGAGCGATGACGTCGCCACGACCGCCGGCAATCGACCGGCCTTGAGGTCGTCCTCGATGATCGCCCGCTGCTCCCGCGACACGGACCCGTGGTGGGCTCGCGCCAACAACGCGGGCGCGCCGGCGAACACCCCGGACTGGGCCATCATCTCCGCGGGAGCACGGGTCTTCGCTGAACCCTCCGGCGACAGCGCGCCCTGCTCGTCACCCGCCGACTCCTCGGTCCGCTCGGCCCACAGCTCGTTGAGACGCCCGGTCAACCGCTCCGCCAGGCGACGCGAGTTGGAGAACACGATCGTCGATCGGTGCGCCGCGATCAGGTCGGCGATCCGCTCCTCCACGTGGGGCCAGATCGACGCGTGCGCGGCAGGGTCGTCCTTCGCGGGCGCGGTGCCGAGCTCGGCCAGGTCGGGGACCGGGACGACCACCTGAAGGTCCCACTTCTTCTCCGACGGCGGAGCCACCACGGTCGTGGGTCGACCACCCGCCAGGAACCTCGCCACCTCCTCCAGAGGCCGTACGGTCGCGCTCAGACCCACCCGCTGCGCAGGCTGCGGCAGCAGGGCGTCGAGCCGGTCCAACGACAGGGCGAGGTGGGCGCCGCGTTTCGTGCCGGCCACCGCGTGCACCTCGTCGACGATCACCGTGGTGATGCCGGTCAGGGCCTCGCGCGCGGCGGAGGTGAGCAACAGGAACAGGGACTCGGGCGTCGTGATGAGGATGTCGGCCGGATGGCGCGCGAACGTACGTCTCTCGTCCGCCGGCGTGTCCCCCGACCGTACGGCGACCCTGATCTCCGGCGCCGGCAGACCCAGCCGCCGGGCCGCGTGGCCGATGCCGACCAACGGCGACCGCAGGTTCCGCTCCACATCGGTGGCGAGCGCCTTCAGCGGCGAGACGTACAGCACCCGGCACGCCGACCGCTCTGGATCAGGCGGCGTGGTGACCAGCCCGTCGATGGCCCACAGGAAGGCCGACAGCGTCTTGCCCGACCCCGTGGGCGCGACCACGAGCGTGTGCTGCCCGGACGAGATCGCCTCCCAGGCTCCCGCCTGAGCCGACGTGGGCGCGGGGAAGCTCGACCGGAACCACGCTTGCGTGGCCGGACTGAACCGCTCCAGCACGTCCGTCATCGTCCTCCCGTCGTCGACCCCCACACTGTGTCACCCACGACCGACAGAATCATGCGTGCCGGGGGACGGGTCCCCGGAACATCGGGGCGCCGAGATGTCGCGCAGGGACCGTCACCTGCATCCAGTGCCATATTGCTGCTCGGCGGTACATATCTGGACCAGCGAGCACGTATGTGTCACTGAGTGCAGGAGATGGGCCGCGAACCCATCCCCAGGACGCGCTACTCCGCAGCCACCTTGGCCTTCACGTGCGTACGGGTGTCGAGGGGATGTATCAGCGGGCACCTTCCGACCTCCTCCCTGACATGGGACACGCCACCGCTCGCACCCGCCTCACCCGACGGGTGACTCTGATCAGCGCCCTCATCTGCGCCACCGCCGTCATCGTCGCGCCGTCAGTACGCGCCGCGGGACGGCCCGACATCCGTACCCTCGAGCTCTCCCTCACCGGCGGCGCGGCCACACGCGCCGCGCTGTCCCTCGACTCCGACGGCGACGGCTGGAGCGATTGGGCTGAGCGCCTCAACGGCACCGATCCCAAGAACCCGGCCAGTCACCCTCTGCGGTCGACGGTCGAGATCGTGGGCACGACGGCGTACGTGCAGTCGGTGTCGTTTCCCGACAAGCTCGCCGTGATCTCGCTCGCTCTTCCCGAGACCACGATCCCCGGCTCGAGCCTGCTTCCCAACGTCACCGGCCTGGCCGGCATCACGGAGGACTCGAAGCTCAGCGCCCAGCTGAAGCAGATGCTCGGGACGTTGTACGACGGGGGCGTGCTCGCCACGCTCATGGCCTCGCTGGACAAAGGACAGGCCTCCCTGCCGAACTTCGGGAGCCACACGAACGGCATGGACGTCACGCTGATCGCGGGGGCCGACGTCATCTCCTGGGAGCAGTGGAAGAAGATCCAAGAGGCAGCCGAGTTCGTCCGGAACAACGACGTCTCCATCGGTACGACGACCAGCGGCGATCCGTACATCGAGGTGAGGAACTCCGAGGGCGTGCAGACCCACGTGCTCGGCGGCGACGGCTCCGTCTCGTCATGGTTGATCAACACCGTCGCCCAGGACGACAACTCCTCGGTGATGTTCTGGACGCACCTGACCAACGGCGAGATCGACTCGTACGGCAAGAAGGTGACCCATGCGGACGGGTCCACGGAGTACTGGGACTACGACGCGAACGGCAACGAGACCGCCCACGGCACGACGCCCGCCCGTGGCGCGTCCCCGGCGAACACCAACCAGCCGGCGCCCACGACGCAGCCCACCCAGCCGGCGGCGACGGCCACAGCCACGGCCACAGCGACCGGCAAGGCCACCGGCGAGCCGACCAGTACGGCCACCAGCTCGAGCAGCTACTCCAACCCTGACGCCGATCCGTACCTCGTTCCCACCCAGAAAGAAATCGCCGAGCGAGTCGCCTTCCTGACGGGTGTCCGCGTGCACACGATCGAGAACCCTCCCACCATCTCGTCAACGCTGGTGCCCAAGCCCGGCGTCACGGATCCGGCGGATCCCGCCTGCGACAAGGCGAGGTGCGTCTTCTTCTACGAGGCCAGCAGCCCCGACCTGCACCGCACCGCGGGGGGCGATCCCGTGCCCCCTGACCTTGCCGATCGCAGGCCGCCGCTGCGCTGATCGACGGTACGCGTCGTCGCTAGGCTCAGCCGCATGTCCAGCGGCCCCGAGGTGATTCGCGAGCTTCAGCTCTCGCTCAGCAGCCTGCGCGCGGAGGGCGCCGCGGTCGGTGTCGCGCTGGAACACGCCGAGGGAGTCGCCGCCGACGCCCGCTGCCGAGTGACCGTCGAACCGTCCGGCAGGCTCCGCGACATCACGTTCAGCGAGACCATCGCGTCCTCCACGCCGCCGCAGCTCGGCGAGTCGGTGATGGCGATGTACAGACGGGCTCTCACCCTGGCCCGGGAACGGCTCCGCCAGTCGCTGCCGCCGGGACTCGCGACGCTCGTGGACGAGACACCGACCGCGCCGTACGCACCGGCCGAGGCCCCCGCCCTCCCCCCGGTGCCGCCGCTCCCGGGGGGCGAGCGGTTCCTGTCCGCGCTGCGCGAGGTGGACGACCGGGGTACGGATGCGCTGCTCGCCGCGTCACCGTTCCCGCGGGTCGAGCTGGGCCCCGGCCTCGACGAGCGGATGCGCGCCAGGTTCGCCGCGCAGGCCCTGGCCGCCGCCTCAGCGCGCGAGGAACTCGCCCGCATCCGTACCCGCGCGGAGTCCGACACGGTCGTCGTCGAGGGGGACGCGGCGGGCTCGCTGACGTCCGTACGGATCAGGGCCGGCGGGCCCAGGTCCGGTCCCGTGGCCCTGCGCCAGGCGTTCCTCGACACCCTCGGGACCGCGACGCTCGAAGCCCGCGAGCAGGCTCGTCAGATCCTCGCCGACGCCGGCCTCGAGCACACGCGCGGATCAGGTCCCACGACACCGACGGACTGATCCTCCGAGCCCTTACGTTGTGCTCGTGACCACCACCTCCTGGGACCTCTCCGACCTCGAGAACGGCGCGCAGGTGTTCGCCGAGGCCGGTGGCCAGCTGCGCTCCCTCGCGGCGGCCGTCCAGCAGGCGAGCCCCGCGATGTACGGCTCGTTCGTGGCCAACGCCGCCGCCCTCACCGAACCGGCCACCTCGCAGGCCAACCGGCACCTGCTCACGGCGATGAGCGGGTCGGTCACCGACATCGGCGTACGGCTGCGGAGCACGGAGGCCGCGTACCGCGCCGTCGAAGAGACCAACGAGGCGCTCGTTCGTGAGATCACGTCGGCGCTCGAGGAGCCCGTACAGTGACCACGGCCGCGCAGTTCACGCAGGCCGCGGGGATCCTCGAGCAGGGCGCCGCCAGCCGGTCCACCCCGCCCGCCTCCACGGCCAACCACCTCCAGGTGCTCGCCGAAGAGATCTACATCGACCGTTGGATCGTCGGCGGCATCGTGGCCGAGATCAGCGAATGGCTGCTCGGTCACCTCGGGCCGTTCCAGAAGACGCTCGACTCGCTGGCCGGTGACCCCGCGGCGATCGCGGCGCAGTCCCACTCAGTGAGCCGCTCCGGCGCGGTCGTGACCGGCTCCGTAGCGCAGGCCGTCTCCGAGGGAGAGCGGATCGCGCGCCAGCATTGGCAAGGGCCCGCCGCCGATGCGTACACCCTTGTCATCGCCGCATTGCAGCACTGCCTGAGCGCGTACGGGACGGCTGCGCGCACGGTCGCGTCCGGCGAGCTGGCCGTCGGTGAACGGGTCGGCGCTGTCCGTCAGTACGTCACCGACACCTGCGGCGACATGATCGGCGAGCTCGTCAACGAGGCCTTCCGTGTCGCGCCCTGGGTGGTGCTCACCGCCGGCGCGGCGATCCTGGAGTTCATCCGCTGGGCCACTGGCTTCATCGCGATGTACCTGCAGAACGTCATCCAGGTCATGCAGGAGCTGCTCGCCGACGTCACCGGCGTGCTCGGGCAGGTCAAGGGCGTGGGCGACTGCATGGAGCGCGCGGCGTCCGTCCTCGAAGGTCATGGGGACCCCGGGCCGGTCGGCGACCTGGCAGCGGGGTCGGCGGCGCAGTACAAGGGCACCTCGCCCAACCCGGAGGACTACGACTTCGCGCAGGCCGCCAGCGGGATCAGCATCCACCCGGCAGACGACGCGGACCTCGTCGGCAAGGACTTCGGCGGCTATACGCGACTGTCCGATGATCAGGTGGCGGCGCTGGGGATCGACCCGGCTCTGCTGCGCGACCCCGCCAACGGATTCGCTGCCGGCGTTCTCTACAACCCGCAGACTCAGCAGTACGTCGTCACGTTCGCCGGCACCGACTTCGGCGACGGCAACGATGTGGCGGAGGACGCCACCGGTGCCATGACGGTCTCCCCGCAGAGCCGGGACGCGATCCGGCTCGCCGACGCCGTCAACGCGTCCACCCGGATGGGCAACAACGCCGTCTACGTCGGCCACTCACTCGGCGGCAGGCTCGCCGCGGTCGCCAGCATGGAGTCGGGCAACCCCGCGGTCACGTTCAACGCGGCCGGCGTCAGCCCGGCCACGGTCGCGTACCTGGCCTCCCAGAACGGGATCCCCACCGCGGAGATGTACGGGCGTCTGGGCGACGGTCAGGTCCGGCAGTACAGCACCTCCGACGACCCGCTCACCAACGTGCAGGAGAAGTACCCCACGCGGAACATCGCCCCGGACGGCGTCGGGGCCCGGATCACGCTCGGCGGGTCGAACCTGAACCCCGTCAACGGTCACGGCATGGACAACGTGCGCTCCGAGATGAACGCCGCCTACCCGGGCTACTTCACCCAGAGGTGAGGGTCAGCCGCGGGGGATGCTGAGGTACGGCTGCTGCGTGCCGGTCAGCGCCGCCGTGTACTCACTGCGGATACCCAGCGCCGACATCGTCGCGGCGAGGGCCTTCACGGCCTCCGTCTCGTCCGCAGCCGTCTCGAGATGGACGATCCCCCGCTCGATGTCGGAGAACACCACGTGGTACTGGGTCGTACGGTGGGCCGTCAGCCACGCCGTGAACAGCGGCAGCGCGGAGCGCTCCTGGTGACTCAGGTGGTGGTCGGTCGCCAAGGACGACTGATCGGGGAACTTCCCGTACTGCGCACCCGCTCTCAGGGCGAACGACGTGGGCGGCGTGATGGTGAGGACGGGCGTCGCGACATCGACGAACGACACCAGGTCGGGAGCAGCCAGAGTGACGTTCAGGTCGAGGGCCCGGTCATCGAGGCCGCCGTCCGCTCCGGGCGCCTGGGCGAGAACCGTGACGAGGTCGGTGGCCCACGCCTGGTCCAGTGGCAGGTGAACGGTGACATGAGTCGGTCCGGGAAGGTTGACCGACACCCAGTCGAACCGGGTGTCCGGCAGCCCGAGCGAGCGCGCAAGCTCGAACAGCCGCACCAGCAGCCGCGCCTGGTCGACGAGGCTCAGACCGTCGGCGAGGGTGACCTCACCGCGCCAGATGGTGGTGTACGACCCGCTCGTCAGCGAGGCGGCGAGCGTGACCGAGGTGACGCCCTGCTCCTTGGCGTACGCGCTCTGGAGCTTCGCGACCTTGTCCGCGACCCCGGAGTCGACCCCTCCGCACGCGGACAGGGCAGCGACCAGCGCGGCCCCCAGCACGGCGCGCCGTCCGATCACCACGGGTCCCCTCTGTCGGTCGTCTCGACGATAGCGGTACGTACCGTCGCGGGTGTCGAGCCAGCGCGTCAGCCCGTGACGAGCACCAGCCCAAGGTCGTACGCGCTCGCGCGGTCGATCTGGTCGATCCGGCACGAGCGAGGGTCGCGGTCGGGCCGCCACCGTACGAAGGAGACGGCGTGCCGGAAGCGGTGGCCCTCGAGCTGGTCGAACGCCACCTCGACGACGAGGTCCGGCTGGAGCGGGACGAAGGACGCGTCCTTGCCCGCGGAGAAGCGCGACGGCGCCCCCTTCGACCGGGTCACCTCGCCTGCCTCGTCCTTGATGGTGAGCGGTTCCAGCTCGGCGACCAGCGCCTTCCGCATGACGTCGGGCAGGCTGACGATGCCGCCCACGGGTAGCAGCGCGAGCCCGTCGGGAGAGTCGCTGTCGAAGCCCGGCCAGCCCTCGGGCGCCTCCCCGTACACCCCGACCAGCAGGCTGCCAACCCCCTCGCCGGACTTGTGGACGCGGTAGCCGTACACCACGACATCGGCGCTGCGGTGGTGCTTGATCTTGAGCATCGAGCGCTTGCCCTGCTGGTAGGTGCCGTCCAGCGGCTTCGCCACCACGCCATCCAGGCCCGCGCCTTCGAACGTCTCGAACCAGTTCTTGGCCACGGCGAGGTCATTCGTGAGGCGCGTGAGGTGTACGGGGTCACCGCTGCTCAGGTGGGCGAGCGCGCTCTCCAACCGGGCGCGGCGTTCGCGGAACGGCTGGTCGAGCAGGGACTCGCCGTCGATCGCGAGCAGGTCGAAGGCGACGATCTCGGCAGGGGTCTCGACCGCGAGCCGGTTGATCCGCGACTCGGCCGGGTGGATCCGCTGCGCCAGCGCCTCCCAGTCGAGCTTCTGCGACCCACGGTCTCCGGCTCGCACGACGATCTCCGCGTCGAGCACGATGCGCTCGGGAAGCAGCCTCCGTACGGCCTCGACCACCTCCGGGAAGTAGCGCGTCAGCGGCTTCTCGCCACGACTGCCCAGCTCGACCTCGTCGCCGTCACGGGCCACGATGCAGCGGAAGCCGTCCCACTTCGGTTCGTAGGCGTACGGGCCTCCCTTCCCGTCCGGATCCGGCACGTCGGGCACGGCCTTCGCGAGCATCGGCGACACGGGCCACGGGATCGGCAGCTGCATGCGGGCCAGTCAACCGCAGCGGGCAGACATTTCCGAGACCCTCCGGGTGGAAAGATGCTGGCCATGGTCGACACCGCGCACCCACCCCTCATCGCCAGGATGTTCACCCGCTCGGACCTGGTGGTCCTGGGGCTGGCGGCGGGGCTCTCGGTTGCGGCCGGCCTCACCCACGCCGTCCCGAGCGGCGCGGTCCTGCCCTTCATCGCCTCCGCGGGCGCCGTCGCGGTCCTCGCATCCGTCGTCGGCCGCTCCGTCGAACAGCTCGGCGATCGCTTCGGGCCGGGCGCCACGGGCGCGCTGCAGTCCGCGCTCGGCAACCTGCCTGAGCTGTTCATCGCCCTGTTCGCGCTGCGGGCGGGACTGGTCACCGTCGTACAGTCCGCGCTCATCGGCTCGATCCTCGCGAACCTGCTGCTGGTCATGGGCATGGCGTTCGTCGTAGGAGGCATCAAGCACGGCCCCCAGAAGCTGGACTCGACGAGGGCCCGCGACATCGCCGTACTCATGGTCCTGTCCGTCGGCGCCATGGTCGTGCCGTCACTCGCCGCGCACATCCACACGCCGGCGGAGCCCCACGAGGGCGCGCTCTCGATCTTCGTGTCGGTGATCCTGCTGCTGCTGTTCGCGGTGACGCTGCCGGGGAGCCTGCGACGGACGAGCTCGGAGCCGGCCATCGAGACCGAGGCTCCCCGCTGGCCGCTCTGGCTGGCGATCGGGCTGCTCGCCGTGGCGGCCGTCGCCGCCGCCTTCGTCTCCGACTGGTTCGTCGCCGCGCTGCAGCCGGCCATGAACAGCCTCCACATCTCCGAGGCGTTCGCCGGTCTGGTCGTCGTCGCGATCGCCGGCAACGCGGTCGAGAACGTCGTCGGCGTGCAGCTCGCGGCCGCCGGCCGCAGCGAGTACGCGTTCAGTGTGATCATCCAGTCGCCGCTGCAGATCGCGCTCGTGCTCGCGCCCGTCCTCGTCATCGCGTCGAACCTGCTCGGCTTCACGCCGTTGACCCTGGTGTTCCCGCCGATGCTCGTCGCGGCCGTCTGCATCGCGGTGATCATGGCCGTCGTCATCACGCTCGACGGGGAGTCGACCTGGTCCGAGGGCGCAGCGATGCTGGGTCTGTACGGGGTCATCGCCGCGGCCTTCTGGTGGGGCTGATCCGCATTCACTGCCATATAGGTGCTCGCCGATTCGTATGCGTACCGGTGAGCACGTATGTGGCAGTGAATGCAGACGCGTATGCGGGTCGTCAAGGTTGCGCGCGTGGTCGCCGGACGTGACCCAGCCGGTCGTACGTTGTGCTCGTCGGACGCGAGCAATGAGGGGTACGTAGATGAACCGGATCAACCAGGCGCTGGAGAACTTCGGCGGCAAGATCACCAAGACCGTCGGGACGATGTGGTGCGCGATCGCGTTCGCCGTGCTCGCGCTCGTGTCCTTGCCGGGCGCGATGGCGACAGGGAACGTCGTGACGATCGTGTCCTGGATCGCGCAGACGTTCCTCCAGCTCGTGCTGTTGAGCGTGATCATGGTCGGCCAGGACCTGCAGTCCCGCGCCATGGCTCAGCAGATCGCCGAGACCCACGAGAAGACGCTCGCCGAGTTCAAGCTCGCCCAGCTCGACCGGCGCCGCAACGCCGAGGAGCTGGCCGATCTGAAGGCGATCGCCAACGCCCTGCACGTCGAGCTCAAGCGCACCCGCCCGAGTACGGACAAGGGCTGAGAAAGCCCACGAGGAGTTGACCGACCCTGTCGGCCAACTCCTCGTGGGATCTGACTCGGGATCACTGAAGGGCCGGCGACGCCGAAAGGCGGCTGACCCCCAGGGACCCGAGTGGTGCTAAGAGACCTTCGTCAAGCAGATGAGCCGGTTGCGGGTCGTGTTGGGCACGGTGTACTCGGTCATGTCCGGGCACTCGTTCTCGTCGGCGGTGTCGGTTCTCACGAGGACCACCTTGTAGGTGCCCGGGGCGCAGGCACCCTTCGTGCCCACCGACGACGCCGTGCCCGGCTTGACGCAGTCACCCTGCGACACGTTGTAGTACAAGCACAGCTTGGTGGACGAGCCCCGGTAGGTCTCGGTGTAGGAGCTCTCCGACTCGTCGCACTTCGTGTCGACTGCCGTCACCTGGTAGACGGCGTTGGCGTCGGTGCAGCTGACCTTCTTCACGTTCGGGTCGGACTTGGAGCCCGTAGCCACGACGCAGTCGCCGGCCTTCATCGCACCCACGCCGGTGAACTTCCAGACCAGGAAGCCACCGAAGGCCAGGACCACGACCAGCGCGACGCCGATGAGGCGCCGCACGAGCATGCCGCCGGCCGCCTTGGCGCCGATCGCCAGCTTCGACCCCGCGGTCGGAGCAGCGGCCTGGTACGCCGTCGGCACGGTCGGTCCCTGCCCGTACGGGTTCTGCGGCTGACCCTGTGCGTACGGGTTCTGCGGCTGACCTTGCGGCCCCTGCGGCACCGGGTTCTGCGGTTGACCGCCAAACGGAATCTGCCCGTCCTGCGGCGGTGTCGGACCGTTCTGGCCGTACGGATCAGTCATCTCTCGTCCTCCTACGAAAGTCGTGCCCCCAAGGTGGGTCCCCGCCCACCGAGCGAAACGTAACGCACCAGGCGGTCACCCTGCCCCGCGCGAAGGTCCCAATCGCAGTACGTCCGGCTCCCGAAAGCCCCCTACCCTGGATCCTGCGATGACGGACAACACTCGGGACACGTTCCAGGTCGACCTGCGGGGGCTGGTCGACCTGTTGAGTCACCACCTGTACAGCTCGCCCAAGGTGTACGTGCGGGAGCTGCTCCAGAACGGCATCGACGCCGTCACGCAGCGGGGCGCTCACGACGACCGGCCCGCGATCCTGCTCACGGGCTCCGACCGGTCCGCCGACGGGCGCATGCACTGCTTCGACTCCGGGATCGGGCTCGACACCGACGACGTCCGCACCTTTCTGGCCACCATCGGCCGCTCCTCCAAGCGCGACGAGCTCGGCTTCACGCGCTCCGACCTGCTCGGCCAGTTCGGCATCGGCCTGCTGAGCGCGTTCCTGGTCACAGACGAGATCGAGGTGCTGACCCGCAAGGGCGACGGGCCGATCGTGCGCTGGCGTGGGCGTGGGGACGGCTCGTACGTGACGGAGGAGTCCGCGCCGGAGGCGAGCGACCCCCGGACGGCGTGGCTGGCACAGGGCCCGGGCACCTGTGTGTCGCTGACCCCTCGTCGGGGAGCCGAGGAGTGGCTGACCGGGGACCGGGTGTCGGCGCTCGCGCAGCAGTTCGGACGGTTCCTGCCGCACCGGGTGGAGGCGGTGACCGCGACCGACACGTTCCAGATCGCACCGCTCACTCCGCCGTGGCTCATCGAGGATCCGGCGCGGCGGCGCGATGCCGTACAGCAGCTCGGGAACACCGAGTTGGGGGTGCCGGCGTTCGCGACCGTACCCGTGCACGTCCCGGCGGCCGGCCTGTCCGGCGTCGCGCTGATCCTCGGCAACCCCACGCACACCGGGCGCCGACCCGGCAGCCGGGTCTACCTCAAGGGCATGCTGCTCGGCGACGAGATGGCCGGGCTCCTCCCCGAGTGGGCCTTCTTCGTACGTCTCGTCTGCGACACCACGATGCTCCGGCCGACCGCGAGCCGGGAGGCGTTGTACGACGACGACCTGCTCGCCGACACCCGCGCGGCCCTCGGCGAACAGCTCCGACGCTGGCTGAGCCGGCTCGCCGCGACCGAGCCGGGCCGCATGAACGACTTCCTGAGCGTCCACCACGTCGCCGCGAAGGCGATGGCGCTGGCCGACGACGAGCTGTACCGCATCCTCGTACCCCTGCTGCCCTTCCAGACCAACGACGGTGAGGTGACGCTGCCGGAGCTGCTCACGCGCACCGACACGATCTACGTCACCCGCACCAACGACGACTTCCACCAGATCGCGCAGGTCGCGGCCGGACAAGGGATGTCGGTGGTCAACGGCGGCTACGTGTACGAGCACGACCTGCTCGTACGGGCGCCGGAGGCTCTCCCCGGCGCGCACGTCGTGACGGTGACGCCCGACGACCTCGACGCCCACATCCGTACCGTCGACTCGGCTCGCACGTCCGAGGTGGCCTGGCACCTCGACCAGATGCGCCACGCGCTCGACCGGCTGGACGTCGACCTCGAGCTGCGCGGCTTCTCGCCGCCCTCGGTGCCCGCGCTGTACCTCGACCCCGCCACCGCGCAGGAGCGCCGCGAGCGCCGTGCCGTCGCCGAGACCGCCGACGACACCTGGGCCGCGATCCTCGGCGCGTTCGACGACGGCGGCAGCTCGCGTGCGCGGTTGCTGCTCAACGACGACAACCTCACGGTCCGGCGGCTGCTCACCGTGCGAGACCCGGGGCTGGCGGCGATGGGGGTCGAGTCGCTGTACGCGCGGGCCCTGCTCATGGGCCACCACCGGCTGCGGCCCGCCGACCTCGCCGCGCTGGACCGCTCGTTCCTCGGGTTGCTCGACCGGGCGATCGGTGACACGCATGCCTGACGTCGACGACCTGTTCGCCCTGCTCGCGCAGGCCAAGCACGCCCCCCAGGCCCAGCGCGTGCTGCTCACCGAGCAGGCGGTCGGGTTGGCCGACGAGCTCGGCTACGAGAACCTGCAGGCGCAGGCCCGACTCGACCTGGTCTCCGCGTACCAGCAGACCGGGTCCGGGGCACGGATGTTCGCGCCGTTCAGCTGGGTGATGCAGCGGTACGAGCAGGGGCGGACCTGGTTCGACGACGACCTCCGGTTCCGCTTCCTGTGGCAGCTCAAGTGGATGACAGGCGGGCTGCTCGCCTACCCCGAAGTGCCGCTGACGCGCATCGAGGAGAACCTCAAGACGATGTACCGGCTGTACGTCGAGGCCGGCGAGGGCGTCGGGCCCGTGCACCAGTCGGCGTTCCAGCTCGCCCGGCACGTACGGGGCGTGCGGGGAGCCGAGCGCGAGTTCGAGACCTGGTGCGCGTCGGACCGTACGCACCTGTCGGACTGCATCGCGTGCGAACCGGCGGAACGCGCCGCGTACCGCGTGCAGCAGGGTCGCTGGGAGGACGCCCTGGACTTCGCGATGCCCGCGCTGGCCAGCGGGAAGACCTGCACCGAAGAGCCCCAGAACCTGTACTCGCTGATCATCGAGCCGTTACTCATGACCGACCGCGCCGAGGAGGCCATGACCGTCCAGCGTCGTGGGTGGCGGATGATCGCCGACGAGGAGCAGATGGTCCTGCAGGCGGCGACCCACATCCTGGTGCTGGCCAGGGCGCGGGCCATCGACCGCGGCCTCGACATCCTCAGCCGCCGGCTCGGCGCGCTCGACTCGGCCGCGACCCCGTACGAGCGGATGATTCTCGCCGCCGCCGGCACGCGGCTGCTGGACGCGGCCGCCACCGAGCACGACATGGCCGGGCGCACGGTGGCCTTCCGCGGCCAGCAGGTGCCGATCGGCGCCCTGCGGAACCAGCTGCGCGGCTACGCGACGGACCTCATGCGGGCCTTCGACGAGCGCAACGGCACCCCCGAGGCGAGCCGTCACGTGTTCGCCCAGTGGCTGCAGGCGCCGTACCTTCCGGAGCTCCCGTTCCCGGCACCCGTCGCCCCGCCGCCACCGGTCGCCGTCGCCGACCGCCACCCGCTGGCGCCGAGCCTGGTCGGTCTCGACGAGGTCTCGGTCGAGCGGTTCCACGACGTCGTCGAGCTGGCACAGCGGTACTCGCCGGTCGACGACATCCGCGCCATGGCCGCCGAGTGGGCACGGCGGCGTCACGAGCTGCCAGCCCTGCGCGAGGGCGCCGATCAGGCACGGCTGCGCGCGCTGGGTGGGCTCGAGTACTTGCTGGGGTGGAGCGACCAGCTCATCACGGCGGCCCGCGCGCGGCCGTACCTCGAGAACGCAGCCGAGCTGTACAGGCAGGGTGGGGACGAGGCCGAGGCGCTGCTCATCGAGCAGTGGCTGCTGGCGCGCGACCACCGCTGGGACGAGGCGTACGCCATGATCGGCACGATCGACGCGGTCGGTGACGATGCGCAGCGCGGACGGGCGAGGGTCCGGATCATGCAGAGCGGGTCCGAGGATCGCCGGGTGGAGCTGCTCGAGCAGGTGCGCGCGTTCTCCTGCGAGGTCGACTCCGACCACCAGCTGCGGCGCATCTGGGCGGCCGCGCACACGGGGGGTACGGACTCGCCCGAGGAGCTGTACACGTGGACCAGCCAGGGGCTCGCGGTGCTGCTGCCCGGCGAGTACCCCGACACCGCCGCCGCGCTCCACATGCAGCGCGCGGTCGCCTGCATGATGCTCGAGCGCCCCGACGAGGTCGCGCCGGAGCTGGCCGCAGCCGAGACCTCCGCTCGCGCCAGCGGTGACGGCCCGCTCGCTGCCGTACTCATGACGCAGGCCCGTCTCGCGCTCGGCGACGAGGACATGGACCGCGTCGAGTCGCTGCTCAAGCAGGCCGCCGTGCTCGCGGACAGGTCGAGCTCGCTGGAGGCGTACGTCGATGCGTCGGGCATCCTGGCCGACGTCTACCGCTCGTCGGGACGGCTGCTGGAGGCGGCCGAGTCGGCCGAGAGCGGGCTGGCCGCGTTGGAGCTCGCGCGCGCCAGCGACGTCTACGTCGAGCCGTCGCTGGACCTCAAGCAGGCCCGGATCACCGAGCTCTCGGCGCACGTCTCGGCTGACCTCGAGGAGACCGGCCGCGCGACCAGCCTGTACAAGCGGGCCGCCGAGCTGTACGCCGAGGTGGGCGAGCAGGGCGAGTCGGCGTCGGCGTGGGGCGCGTACGCACGACTCGTACAGGCCGACGACACGCTGGAGGCCGTACGGGCGTTCCGGCGCGGCATCGAGCTCATGCAGGGCATCGATGACCAACGCGGGCTGATGGTGCTGCGGCGACAGCTGCCGACCGCGGTGCAGGACAGCGACGGGCTCGACGCGGGACTGTACGAGCTGGACCTCGCGGTGTCGATCAACGACACCAACGAGGCGCGGGCGCTGACCGACAGTGACTTCCGCGAGGTGCTGGGCGACTGGGACTTCGAGTTCGAGCGGCTCGATCTGGCCGACACCCGGGCGCGGATGTACGGGGCGGCTGAACGGTACGACGAGGCGCTGGCCGTGCTCGGCGACGTGCCGGAACGCATGGCCGCGCACGGCGCCGAGTCGCAGGGCATCGGCTCGAGGCTGCTGCGGGCGCAGATCCTGTTCGCCGCCGAGCGTACGGACCAGGGGCTGTACGAGCTGGAGCAGATCATCGCGATCCTGCACACCTGGGGCGACCGCGAGGCCACGATCACGGAGATGGCCGGCATCGGCGCTCGCGCACTCGTCCGCGCCGGCCGCGAGCAGGAAGCCGACGCCTTCTGGGAGAAGCACGCCGTCCAGAGCTGACCGCCTCAGTCGCGGCGGCCGTCCTGGCGGTGGTGGGTGAGGCGCTGGATGGTGTCGTACGTGCTGCGGATGGCTTCCATGGACGTGTCGTAGTCGGTCTGGGCCACGCCGATGAACAGGCAGTCGATGACCATCAGCTGGGCGATGCGGCTGCCGAGCGCGCCGGAGCGGAATCCGTTCTCGCGGGCCGCCGTGGTGAGCACGATGTCAGCCGCCTGGGCGACCGGTGAGCTGCTGTGGTTCGTGATCGCGACGGTGGTCGCGCCGGCGTGATGAGCCAGTTCGAGGAAGGACATCGTGTCGACCGTGGCGCCCGAGTGGGACAGGGCGATCGCGACGTTGCTGGGGCCGAGCGTGGCGGCGGCCGTCCACGCCGAGTGGGCGTCGGCCCAGCGCAGTGCCGTACGCCCGATCCGTACGAGCTTCTGCTGGAGGTCCTCACCGACGACCGAGCTCGCGCCGACGCCGAAGATGTCGACGCGACCGGCCGCGCTCACGGCATCGACGGCCCGGCGCAGCGACACCACGTCGAGCACCTGGGCCGTGTCGGCGATCGACAGCGTCTCCGACAGCGACACCTTGGCGATGACGTCCTCGAGGCTGTCCGTACGGTCGATGTCGCTGGGCGCGGCGGGTGATCCGGCCGTCACGTACGACTCGCGCGTGACCTCGCGCAGCACGTCGAGCCGCAGGTCCTTGAAGCCGGTGTAGCCGAGCCGCTTGCACAGCCGGATCACCGACGTGGTCGAGGTCTCGCTGAGATCCGCGAGCTGCTGGATCGAGAGCTCGGCGGTCGCTTCGGGCGCGGAGATGAACAGCTCGGCGATGCGCCGCTCGCTGGGACGCAGGTCGGGCAGCAGGGCGCGCATGGTGACCAGCGTCGTGGTCTGTCCCCCTGCGCGGCGCTTCATGGATGCGGCCACTGCGACCTCCTCGTCCTCGTGGTTGCAATTGTGTAACAAGCGGCAGGTAACTCTTGTACATCATTGTGCTCCTGGAGGTAATTTTCTGACCTATCACCCGCTGTTCCTGCAGTCGGCCCATCCAGGGCCAAGGATCCGGCTCTGATCTGAAGGAGTACGCATGACTCGAGGCTCGCGCGCACAGCGCGGAACCCTTTCTGTGATCAGTCTTGGCCTCGCCGTCGCGATGGCCGCCTCCGGTTGCTCCTCGTCCACCGCGACGGGCGGCAGCTCCACAGCCGCGTCCCCGAAGGTGGGAGGGAACCTCGTCGTCGGCATCACGACCGACCCCGACAACCTGTTCCCCTGGAAGGCGACGCAGTTCCAGGCCGTGAACGTCCTGCAGACGCTGTACGGCACGCTCACCGAGTTCGACAAGGACCTCAACGTCGTGCCGGGCCTCGCCGAGTCGTGGACCGTCTCCTCCGACGGCCTCACCGTGACCATGAAGCTCCGCACAGGCGTGAAGTTCGCGGACGGGACCACCTTCGGATCCGAGGACGTGAAGTTCTCCCTCGACAAGATCAAGGACAAGGCGACCGCTGCCGTCGCCGCCTCCTCGCTCGCGTCCGTCAAGAGTGTCGATGCCACCGACGCGAACACGGTCACCCTGCACCTCAGCGCGCCCGACGCCGGCCTGCTCGCCAACCTCGCGGTCATCAACATGGCGATCCTGCCGTCCGAGTCGACCGAGCAGTCCCTGAAGACCACGCCCGACGGCACCGGTCCCTTCGTCATGAAGGAGCGCAAGGCCAGCCAGTCGATCACGCTGGCCCGCAACGACGCGTACTGGGGCCCCAAGGCCAACCTCGACACGCTCGAGTTCCGGATCATCCCGGACGAGACCTCGATCGTCTCGGCCATGCAGTCGAACAACGTGCAGCTCGCGATCCTCAACGACCCGCTGGTCGCCAAGACCGCACAGGGCGGCTCGTTGACCGTGACCAAGACGGCGCAGCTGAGTTACCACGTGCTGCAGCTCAACGCGAGCCGTTCGGTGCTCGCCGACGTGAACGTACGTCTGGCGATCCAGTGCGCCGTCGACCGCCAGCAGGTCCTCGACACCGCCGCTCTCGGCGAGGGCGAGGTCACCGGCCCGATCACGAGCCCGGCGTACAAGTCGGACCCGTCGTCGCGTCCCTGCCCGAAGCGCGACCTGGCCAAGGCCGCCGACTACCTGGCCAAGGCCGGCAAGTCCGACGGCGTGACGATCAAGACGATCGTCTCCCAGGGTGAGTACGCGACGTCGGTCGCCGAGGCCCAGAACCTCAAGGCGCAGCTCGCCGAGGCGAAGATCACGCTCGACCTCGAGGTGCTCGCCAGCGACCCGTACGTCAACAAGTGGATCGCCGGCGACTTCGACGCCGCCGTCGCCCTCAACGGTGGACGCCCGGACCCGGACGGCATGTACGGCCGCTACTTCACCAGCACCGGCAACCTCAACAAGGTGGCGGGTTACCACTCGGCCGACCTGGACGCGCTGTTCGCCCAGGGCAAGCAGACCAGTGACCCGACAGCTCGCAAGGGCATCTACACCAAGGTGTCCGACAACCTCGAGGCCAACGCCCCGTGGATCTGGCTGTTCACCGGCTTCACCTACACCGCCTCGTCGTCCAAGGTGAGCGGGTTCACTCCGATGGCCAACGGTTCAGTGCAGTACCTGCGTACGACCTCACTGAGCTGACGGAACACGGCGCGGGCCCCGGAGATGCCCCGGGGTCCGCGCCGATCACCCCTCTAGACCGATCGGAGACACTCCAATGACGCAGTTCCCATGGCGGAGGGCGCTCCGCCGGGTGCTGTCGATGCTCGGCACGCTTCTCGGCGTGGCCGTCCTCGTCTTCATCATGCTGCGGGCCATCCCCGGCAGCCAGATCACCGCCGGCCTGGGCACCGAGGCCGCCGCTCTCACCCCTGACCAGCGCGCGGCGCTCGAGGCCTACTACGGCATCGACAAGCCCCTGGTCGTGCAGTTCTTCAACTGGCTGGGCAACGTGCTGACGGGGAACCTCGGGTTCTCCTCCCGAGCCCAGACCTCCGTGCTCAACCTCACCCTCGGCGCCCTGCCGGTGACGTTCGAGCTGGCCGTCCTCTCGATCCTGCTGGCGCTGCTCATCGGCATCCCGCTCGGCATGCTGTCCGCCTCCAAACCCGACTCGGCCCGCGACGGCCTCGGACAGCTCGTCGGCCTCGCCGGGCTGAGCGTGCCGTCGTTCCTGCTCGCGACCGTCCTCATGAGCTGGCTGTCGGCGAAGTTCGCGTTCAACCCCAACGGCGAGGCGTACGCGACGCTGTTCGAGGACCCCGTCCGCAACCTGCGACAGATGCTGCTGCCCTCGCTGGTCCTCGGCTTCGGCATCGCCGCGCCCATCATGCGCACCACCCGTACCGCACTGCTCGAGGTGCGGAGTCAGGACTTCGTACGGACCGCGCGGGCCAAGGGCGTCGGCAGCAGGCGGCTGCAGGTGCGCCACATCCTCGGCAACGCCCTCGTCCCCATCGTCACCATGACCGGCCTGCAGTTCGGCTACCTGCTGGGCGGCGCCGTCGTGGTCGAGCAGATCTTCAGCCTGCCCGGCATCGGCCGTCAGGTGCTGATCGGCATCCAGGGCAAGGAGTACGCGGTCGTCCAGAGCACCGTGCTGATCATCGCCTTGTCGTTCGTGCTGGTGAACCTCGCGACCGACCTGCTGTACCGGATCATCGACCCCAGGGTGCGTGCCGAATGAGCGTCGACATCGTCGAGACCACTGAGCCCACACCGGTGAAGGCAGGTGTACGACTCCGGCTCCTGCTGCACAGCCGTACAGGCATGGTCGGGTTGGTGATCGTGGCCGTGCTGCTGCTCGTCGCGCTGGCGCAGGCGGTCGGCCTCGTGGGGTACGACCCGCTCGTACAGGCACCTGCCGTCCGGCTCCAGGGCCCCAGCGGCGCGCACTGGTTCGGCACCGACCAGTTCGGCCGCGACGTCTTCTCGCGGGTGGCGGCCGGCGTCGTCAACACCGCGCGCATCTCGCTCGTCGCGGTCGCGGTCGCCACGGTCATCGGCACCGCGCTGGGCGTCATCGCCGGCTTCTACCTCAAGGGCACGGACGCGGTCATCAGCGGGGCCACCAACATCCTGTTCGCGTTCCCGCCGCTGCTGCTCGCGCTGTCGCTGGCCTCGGTGATGGAGCGGAACTGGTTCACCGTCGCCGTGGCGATCGCGATCGTCTACGTACCCATCTTCATCCGCGTCGCCCGCGGACCGGTGATGAGCCTGCGAGAGATCGAGTACGTACGGGCGGCCGTCAGCACCGGGCAGAGCCGCATGGCCATCATGCTGCGGCACGTCCTGCCGAACATCACCTCGATCGTCATCGTGCAGGTGTCGCTGTCGCTGTCGTGGGCCGTGCTGACGGAGGCGTCGCTCAGCTTCCTCGGCCTCGGCACCCCGCCTCCGGCGCCGTCGCTCGGTTCGATGATCTACGAGGCACGCACGCTGATGTACGTGGCACCGTCCACGATGATCGCCCCAGGCGTCGTGATGGTCCTGCTCGTGGTGGGTCTCAACCTGCTCGGGGACGGCCTCCGCGACGTATTCGATCCGAGGAAGCGGGGAACCTGATGCATCGCACCGTCGACGACGACGAGGCGCCCGACACCGGCGAGCTGGGAGACCTGCTCACCGAGTCGGTGGATCCGCGCTACGCGAACCTCGACACACTCCCCGTGTCGTCTCTCGCCGAGCTGATGAACGACGCCGACCAGACCGTGCCCGACGCCGTACGGGCCGCGCTACCCCAGATCGTGCCCGCCATCGAGGCGATCGTGGCCCGCATGGCCGCCGGTGGCCGGCTCATCTACGTCGGCGCCGGCACCCCGGGGCGGCTCGGCGTGCTCGACGCGTCCGAGTGCCCGCCCACGTTCAACACCTCGCCCGGCCAGGTCACCGCGATCATCGCGGGCGGCCCGATCGCTCTCACCACGGCCATCGAGGGCGTGGAGGACGACGTCGACGCCGGGGCCGACGCGATCGACGAGCTCGCCGTCGGACCGGCCGACGCGGTCGTGGGGATCGCAGCCAGCGGCCGTACGCCGTTCGTCCTGGGCGCCATCGCACGGGCCCACGCCGCGGGGGCGCTGACCGTGGGGCTGTCGTGCCACGACGGCGCGCGCCTCAGCACCGCGGTCGACCTGCCCATCGAGGTGCTCGTGGGCGCCGAGGTGGTCTCCGGGTCGACACGGCTCAAGTCGGGGACGGCGCAGAAGCTCGTGCTCAACATGATCTCGACGATCACCATGGTGCGTCTGGGCAAGACGTACGGGAACCTGATGATCGACGTCCGGGCCACCAACCACAAGCTCCGCAAGCGCGCGCAGCGGATCGTCCGACGCATCACCGGCTGCTCGGCCGAGGACGCGGCGGCGGCGCTGACGGCGGCCGACCAGGAGATCCGGATCGCGTCCCTGATGGTGGCCCGCGGCGACTCCCCCGCAGCGGCGATCGCGAGACTCGAGGCGGCCGGCGGCAATCTTCGTACAGCGCTGGAGGCTTCCTGATGCGCGTCATGGGCATGATCTCGGGCACGTCGCACGACGGCATCGACGTCGCGGTGGTCGACCTCACCTCCTCCGATGAGCTGCTGATCGGACGGGTGCTGTACAGCGACACCGTGCCGTACGACCCGGCGCTGCGCGCCCGCTTGGTCGCCGCCCTGCCGCCCCAGCCGACCACGCTCGCGGAGATGTGCCAGTTGGACACGCTCATCGGGCAGGCCTTCGCTGACGTGGCCGTCGGCGCCGCCGAGGCGGTCGGCGGCGTCGACGCGGTCTGCTCGCACGGGCAGACGGTGTACCACTGGGTCGAGGGCGACCATGCGCTCGGCACGCTGCAGATCGGGCAGCCCGCGTGGATCGCCGAACGGGTCGGCGCTCCGGTGGTCGCGGACGTCCGGGCCCGCGACCTCACCGTCGGCGGCCACGGCGCGCCGCTGGCCTCGTTCCTCGACGCGCTGCTGCTCGGCGGCCACGACGGCGTACCCGCCGCGCTGAACCTCGGCGGCATCTCCAACGTGACCGTGGTGGGCGAGCAGCTGTACGCGTTCGACATCGGCCCCGCGAACGCGCTCATCGACGCGATCGTCCTCGCCGACGGGCTGAACGACGTGGGGTACGACGACGGCGGACGGCTGGCAGCAGCCGGCACGGTGGACGAGGCGCTGCTCGCGACGTTCCTGGCCGACCCCTACTACGCGCTGCCCGCGCCCAAGAGCACGGGCAAGGAGCACTTCCACCTGAACTACGTCCGCGAGACGGTCGCCCAGCTCGGGCGAGAGGTGTCGTCCGCTGACCTGCTGGCCACGCTGACGGAGCTGACCGTACGGACGGTGGCCGATGCGATCCGTACCGCTGGCGTCACGTACCTCGCCCTGTCCGGCGGCGGCTGCCACAACCCGCTCGTCGTGAACGGGCTGCGGGCCGCACTCCCCGGGGTCGAGGTCGTCACCAGCGAGGATCTGTCGGTGCCCAGCGACGGCAAGGAGGCGATCCTGTTCGCCGTCATCGGCTGGTGCACGATGCACGGCCTGCCCGCGATCGTGCCTGGCGGTACGGGCGCGCGCGAGCCCCGCATCCTGGGCAGCATCACCCCTGGTCAGGGCCCGTTGCGGCTCCCAGAGCCGGTCGGCCCGATCCGCACGATCCGCCTCGAGGGGAGCGGATCGTGAGGGTTGACCTCCGGCAGGCCGGCGCAGACGACCTGGACGGCATCGTCGAGGTCTTCCTCGACTGCTGGCGCCAGAGCTACCGCGGGGTGCTGCCCGACCGGCTGGTCGACTCCCTGAGCGACGAGGACGCGTACGCCATGTGGCATCGCGGCCTCGCCGCCCCGGGGGTCACCGGCGTCATCGCCGTCCGCGAAGACACGGTGCTCGGGGTGACCCGCTACGAGCTGGACGGCACGACCGGGCTGGTCCACTCCCTGTACGTCTCGCCCTCGGCCCGCGGGCTGGGTCTCGGACGTCGCCTGCTCGACCACGCCGCAGTCGACCTCGCCGCGCAGGGGGCAGTGACCGCGACCTTGTGGGTCTTCGCCGACAACGCGCCCTCGATCGGCTTCTACGGCGCGTGCGGATGGCTGCCCGACGGCGTCTCGCGGGTGCAGGACGCGTTCGGCGAACCCGAGATCGAGCTCCGCAAGGACCTGTCATGAACGGCGACCCGGGCGACGTGCTGGCCACGGTCACGCGCGCCACGAACGCCGTCCACGAGGTGCCGGACGGGCCGCTGGGCGTGGTGCTGGGCGTGGCCTGCGACACCGGGACGCGCATCGCCCGAGCCGGGACGCGGGACTCGATGGGCCGCCCGCTCGCGACCAGCACCCGCTTCGACGTCGCGTCGGTCACCAAGGTCGCCGCGACGACGACCTCGATTCACCGGCTGGCGTCGGTCGGCGCGCTGTCCCTCGACGAGCCCGTACACCGTTTCGTACCCACGACGTCCTGCGCGCCCGGCACCACGCTGGCCATGCTGATGCAGCACCGCGCGGGCTTGTGGGAGTGGCAGCCGCTGTACCTCGCCCGCGCCGCCGACGGCTCGACGCCCACGGCCGCGGAGGCGATGGACAGCCTCCCGTTGCGCTACCCGGCCGGCGAGCGTCGCGCGTACTCCGACCTGGGCTTCGTGCTGCTCGGACGCGTCGTGGCCCAGGTCACCGGACAGCCCCTCGATCGTGCTGTCGCCGAGCTCGTGACCGAGCCGTTGGGGCTCGTCGACACGGGGTACGGGCCGGCGTCGGGCCACGTCGCGGCGAGTGCCCCGAACGAGGCGATCGAGCGCGAGATGGTGCGCAGCGGCGAGCCGTACCCCGTGCTGTACGAGGCGGGCGAGGTCGGCTGGCGTACTCATGAGCTCATCGGCGAGGTCGACGACGGCAACTGCTTCCACGCGCTCGGTGGGGTCAGCGGGCACGCCGGGATCTTCTCCACGGTCCCCGATCTGCTGCGCCTCGGGCGGTCGCTGGCCCAGGCCGGGGACCGCGAGGACCTGTGGCGTCCCGAGGTGACGTCGCGGATCTTCCAGGAAGGCCCCGACGAGGGCCAGGCGCTGGGGTGGCGCACCCAGGCCGTTCAGGTCCAGGGCGTACCGCGCACCATGCTGTGGCACCCCGGCTTCACGGGCTGCGCCGTGGGCTTCGTGCCCGACTCCGGCATCGCCGTCGCGATGCTGTCGAACCGGCTGATGTCGGCGGCTCCGCAGCCGACCGCCGTGCTCTGGACCACCGCGCTCACCAGCCTGGGCCTGCTGCCGATCACCGAGGGGAGCGCCGCGTGACCACGCCGACGACCGACCAACCCGTACTGGCCATCCGTGACCTGTCGATCGGGTTCCGTACGGGCGCAGACCTCGTGCCCGCCGTGCAGGGCGTGACCATCGACGTGATGGCCGGCGAGACCGTCGCCGTCGTGGGTGAGTCAGGCTCGGGCAAGAGCACCACCGCCGCCGCCGTCAACGGGCTGCTGCCCGAGAATGCGGTGATCTCCAGCGGCCAGGTGCTGTTCGACGGCCGCGACATCCAGCAGCTGGGCGAGCGCGAGCTGGTCGCCGTCCGGGGCGCAGGCATCGGCCTGGTGCCGCAGGACCCGATGAGCAACCTCAACCCGCTGATGCGGATCGGCGACCAGATCGGCGAGGCACTCGAGGTGCACGGCCGTACGACGGGGCGCGCGACCACCGATCGCGTCCATGAGCTGCTCGAGATGGTCGGCATCCCCGACCCCGTACGTCGTGCTCGTCAGTACCCTCACGAGTTCTCCGGCGGCATGCGCCAGCGGGTGCTGATCGCGATCGGTCTGTCCTGCAACCCGCGTCTGCTCATCGCCGACGAACCGACCTCCGCGCTCGACGTCACCGTGCAGCGCCGGGTCCTCGACCAGCTCGGCGCCCTCACCACGGGCTCGGGCACCGCGGTCTTCCTCATCACCCACGACCTCGCCCTGGCCGCCGAGCGCGCCGACCGCGTCGTCGTCATGCACCGTGGCCGGATCGTCGAGCAGGGCATCTCGGAGGAGGTGCTGCGGCGGCCGACCCACGACTACACGAAGGCGCTGATCGCGGCCGTCCCCGGGCTGTCGCTGGGCCGCTCGTCTGCGCGCGTGACCGACCGCGAGCCCGTACGGGCGTCCGCTGGCACGCTCGTGTCGGTACAGCACGTCGTCAAGGAGTACGCCCTCCGCGGACGCTCCTCGGCGGCGTTCCGCGCGGTCGACGACGTGAGCTTCGACATCGCTGCGGGCACCACGGTGTCGCTGGTCGGGGAGTCGGGGTCGGGCAAGTCGACGACCGCGAACATGCTTCTCGGCCTGGAGACCATCACGTCGGGGTCGATCCTGTTCGAGGGCGCCGACCTGTCGCGGATGCGCGGCAAGGACCTGTTCGCGCTCCGGCGACGGGTGCAGCCGGTGTTCCAGAACCCGTACTCGTCGCTCGACCCGCGCTACAGCGTCGAGCGCTCCATCGCGGAGCCGCTCGCCGTGCACAAGGTCGGCGACGCGGCGAGCCGGAAGGCGCGCGTCCGGGAGCTGCTCGACCAGGTCGCCTTGCCCGCGGCCATGGCCGACCGCTACCCCCACGAGCTCTCCGGGGGGCAGCGGCAGCGGGTCGCGATCGCACGGGCGCTGGCCTTGCGACCGGACCTCGTCGTGCTGGACGAGGCGGTGTCGGCGCTCGACGTGCTCGTGCAGTCACAGATCCTCGACCTGCTCGCGTCGCTGCAGCAGGAGATGGGCCTGGCCTACCTGTTCATCAGCCACGACCTCGCCGTCGTGAAGATGATCTCCGACCAGGTGCACGTCATGCGCGCGGGCGTCGTGGTCGAGTCCGGCACCCCGGACGCGATCTTCGACCACCCGACCCACGAGTACACGCAGGAGCTTCTCGCCGCCATCCCCGGTCGAGGGGTGGCCGAGTCGGCCTGAGGTGGCAGCCCGGATGCGGACGCACGCGGGCTGGAACCTCAGGGCCTCGTCAGGCGTCGCGGTCCGGCTGGTTGTCACCGGCCCACTGCTTGCCGAACTCCGCAGCCGTGGCGTCGGAGTCCTCGTCGGCGATGTTCGCCCACCGCTCGGGGAAGCCGTCGACGCCGGTACCGGCGGGCGGATCAAGGGGAGTGGTGGTGTGGGGACGATCCTCGTCCAGCTCGTACACCTCGTCGTCGGGGTTCTCGGGGATCATCGTGTCCTTGCTCTCATAGACCTCATCGGACGTCATGGGTTCCTCCTTCGTTCAACCGTCAGTCCCCTCCAGTACCCAGTCCGTACCGACTTGGTCACGCGTTCCACCTAGAGTCGACTACAGGAGGTGGGCAGATGTTCGTCGTGTGCGCGCCGGACTCGTACAAGGAGTCCATGTCGGCGCCCGTGGCCGCGCAGCAGATGGCCGACGGGGTGCGCGACGCGTACCCGGACGCGGTCGTGATCCAGCTGCCGATGTCCGACGGTGGCGAGGGCTTCGCGACCGCGATCGCCGCTGCCACCAAGGCCGTCTGGGCGCCGGTGATCGTGCCCGATGCGTTGGGGAGACCCATCGAGGCGTCGTACGCGTGGGCGCCGGGCTCGAGACGCGCCGTCATCGAGATGGCGACCGCCGCCGGCCTGGAGGGCATCCCCGTGCTGGAGCGTGACGTACGGAGGTCGTCCACGCGTGGCGTGGGTCGGCTGATGCTGGCCGCGCTCGACGAGGGCGCCCGCCACCTGGTCGTGGGGCTGGGCGGCTCGGCGACCAACGACGGTGGCGCCGGGATGCTGGCCGAGCTGGGCGTGCGGTACGTGGATGCCGCGGGTGTCGAGCTGGAGCCTGTACCGACGGAGCTGGAACGTACGGCGGCCATCGACGTCGCCGGGCTGGACCCCCGGCTGGCCGACTGCCGCATCGACGCCGCCTGCGACGTGACGAACCCCTTGCTGGGCGCCCACGGGGCCAGCGCGGTGTACGGACCGCAGAAGGGCGCGACACCGGACGACGTGACGTACTTGGACGGTGTACTGGCGCACCTCGTGGAGCTGTCTCCGGCGAGCGCGGCGGTCGCGGCCGGGCTCCCGGGCTCGGGGGCTGCCGGCGGTCTGGGGTGGGCGCTGCTCGGGTTCCTGGGCGCGTCCATGCGGCCGGGCGTGGACCTCGTCGCCGAGACCATCGGCCTCGAGGACGCCATCGCGCAGGCCGATCTCGTACTCACCGGTGAGGGCTCCGTCGACGCCCAGACGCTGCAGGGCAAGACGCCCGCGGGCGTGGCCGCGATCGCCCAGCGCCACTCCGTACCCGTGGCCGTCTTCGGCGGCCGGATCACCTCCGACGCGCTTCCCTTCGCCTCGGAGTCGGTCGCGCTGGTGTCGATCACGCCGGAGGGGCAGCCGCTGGCCGAGGCGCTGCGGCTGGGGCCGGAGAACCTCCGTGCTGCGGTGGCTGAGTGGGTGAGCGGCCGAGGGTAGACATCTACCGTGGATGGGTAGACTGACTCCATGGGCCTCAATATCAAGAACGAGCGGGTTCACGCGCTGGCGCGTGACGCCGCGCAGCGCACCGGCCTGTCTCAGACGAGTGTCATCGAGGAGGCGCTGGTTCAGTACCTGCAGCGACTCGACAGCGCTCGCCGCGAGGACAGAGCCCGGGTCGACGAGATCCTCGCCATGTTCGATGCCCGCTTGACGGACGACGACCGGGCGGAGATGCGAGCTTTCATGGAGGACATGTACGACGAAGACGGGTTGCCCCGATGATCCTCGACACATCGGTGCTTGCCGCGATCATCTTCGGCGAGGACGATCGCGCCGCGATTCTGGAGGCCATCTCCGGCGCGCCGTCGCGACGGATCTCGGCCGCGACGTACATCGAGCTGTCGATCGTGGTGGACAGTCGGCGCGATCCCGTGATGTCGCGGGGCCTTGACGACCTGCTCGCCAGGCTTCGCATCGAGGTGGTCGACCTGACGTTCTCGCAGGCTCAGGTCGCGCGGGGCGCCCATCTGGACTTCGGGCGTCGCAGTGGGAACCCCGCGAAGTTGAACATGGGCGACTGCTTCTCTTATTCGCTCGCCAAGATCCGCGATGAGCCCCTGCTGTGGAAGGGCGACGACTTCGGGCACACGGACGTGCGAAGGGCCTGAGTCAGCGATCGGGCGTTGTCCGAGGTGCCCGGTACGGTCACAGACATGTCGACGCGCGGCCGTTCCGGACTCGGGTCACTCAGCGACCGCGTGCGGCGGCCGACCACGGCGTTCTGCCTTGTCGACGGGCAGTCGCCGGGCTTGGTGATGGAGTGGCTGAAGGTCGCGGACCTGTGGGCAGCGAGGGTGGCCTACCTCGACGACGGTGCCCTCGTCGTGGCCGTACTCGAGTCGTCCCGGCTGCAGAAGGCTCCGGTCTCTTGACGATACGGAAAGTCGGTCCTACTCTTTCCGCTATGGAAAACGAGTCGTACGACGCACGCTCGGCCCTTGAGGCCGCCCAGGCCACCGAGGTCCGCAGCGCTCAGATCGCCACGTCGACCCCGTGGTACGCGCCGTGGTACGGGATCACGTGTTCCCTGGTGCCGGCCGCGATCGGGTTCCTGGCAGCGAGCCAGGTCGGGCTCGGCCTCGTCCTCATCACGCTCGAGTGCGTGTCCCTGGCCCTGCTCGTGACCACGTACCAGCGCATCACGGGGGTGTGGCCGTCAGCTCGCGGTGGGATGGCGCACTTCGTGGCTGCGATCGCCGTGATGCTCGGGGCCGGAGTGCTGAACTGCGTGCTGGGCGTGGCCTACGGCGTGAGTTGGTGGATCCTCGTCGTCGCGGCCGTGACCGCGGTCGGGATGGCGCTGCTGAGTCGAAGCTACGACGCCGCCCTGGTGCGCAAGAACGGTGACCGATGACGGGGGCGGCCTTCGACGAGGTCATCCACAACCCCGTACGGCTGCGGGCCTGCGCGATGCTGGCCGGGCTGGACTTCGCCGCGTTCCCGGTGCTGCGCGACGAGTTGGGGGTGTCCGATTCCGTCCTCAGCAAGCACCTGTCGACGCTGGAGGCGGTGGGGTACGTACGGCTGGACAAGGCCACCTCGGACGGCCGGCTCCGCACGTCGGTGTCGCTCACGAGGGCCGGCCGCGCCGCCTACCGTGCCCACGTCGACGCGCTCCGCGCGATCGTCGACGGGGCCGTGGCCGGCCCTGCCGCGAATCCCCCGATCCTGTCGGAATAACGCCGCTCCCGCTGTCGGCCAGCGGCCATTCCCCCGGTCCCGTCGGTAAGTGGGGCATCCGGGGCCTCAGAACGACAGTTCCGGGGGATTGCCCCTCAGCTCCCGATCTCGGGTACCCCATTGCGACAGGAACGGGGTACCGCCGCCGGCCTGCGGGGACGAAACGCTCATCGGCTACCTGATGCGGGCAACAACCAGCACGGATGAGAATCCGTACGGCCTGGTCAGACGGCTGTGACATGCTCGCCCGGTGGATCCCTCAGGTGGCGGCGTGCGTGACAGATCAGCGACCGTGATGGGGCTGTCGACGTACATCTTCTGGGGCTTCACGACGCTGTACTGGCCGCTCATCAAGCAGGCCGGGGCCCTCGAGCTCCTGGCGAACCGCGTGATCTGGTCGCTGGTGCTCGTGGTCATCCTGCTCGTGGTGCTGCGCCGACCGTGGACCTGGCTGAAGAGCCTGCGCTACAGCTGGCCCCAGCTGCTCGCCGCGTCGGTGTTCATCGCGCTGAACTGGCTGACGTACATCTGGGCCGTCAACAACGGGCACGTCGCCGAGTCGAGCCTGGGGTACTTCCTGAACCCCCTGCTCAACGTCATCCTCGGCATGATCGTGTTCGGCGAGCGGCCCTCGAAGCAGTCGCTCGTGGGCATCGGGTTCGCCGCCATCGGGGTCGCCGTGATCGCGGTGGTGATGACGAAGACGATCTGGGTCGCCCTCGTGCTGGCGACCAGCTTCGCGGTGTACGGGGTGTTCAAGAAGCGTGCCGTACTGGGAGCACTCGAGGGGCTGGCCGTCGAATCGGGGGTGCTGGCCCCGGTGGCGTTGGGCTACCTGATCTGGCTGGGGCCTTCGCAGCACCTTGGCACGGGTGTGGGCCCCACGCTGCTCCTCATGGGCGCGGGCCTGGTGACCGCCGGGCCGCTGTGGCTGTTCGCCATCGCGGCGCCGCGGATCCCCCTGGGCACGCTGGGGATGATGCAGTTCATCTCGCCCACCATCCAACTCCTGACCGGCATCCTGGTGCTCGGCCAGCAGGTGCCGAGCCTGTACTGGGTCGGCCTCGCCCTGGTCTGGGT
>JAPUEI010000093.1 GCA_027492675.1 Propionibacteriaceae bacterium
GACCGCGTAGCCATCTGGTGAGCCGAGGCTCCGGCGGCCGACGTACCCGACCGCCGGAGTCCCCTCGGAGAGAGGTCTCATACCCCTCGGGGAGAGGTCTCAAACCCCTCGGGGAGAGGTCTCAAACCCCTCGGGGAGAGGTCTCGTACCTGTCGGGGAGAGGTCTCGTACCCCTCGAGGAGAGGTCTCGTACCCCTCGAGGAGAGGCCTTGCACCTGTCGGGGAGAGGCCTTGCACCTGTCGGGGAGAGGTCCCATACCCCTCGAGGAGAGGTCTTGTACCCCCCGGGGAGAGGTTCCATAACAAGCCCCAGCGCGATAGTGCAGTTCATGTCGCGACACGCCGCTCCCACCGCGCGTGTCGTGCACTCTCAACGCGAGACGGCCCTAAATCCGAGTACGCGGGACGCAGCAGTACGTGGCGTGGTCGGCGCTCTGGTGACCTGAAGTCTCTCGCCAACCGTCCCAAAGTCTCTCCGTAGCGGGCCGAAAGTCTCTCGGCAACCGTCCCGAAGTCTCTCGGCAACGGGGCCAAGGTCTCTCCCCAAGGGGCCAGGGTCTCTCCGTGCCGGCCGAAGGCCCTCCGCAACAGGCCAGGGTCTCTCCGCGCCGGAGGCGGAGACTCTCGCAGCTAGGCGGGCCAGAGGCCGGAGCAGGCTCGGCGGTGGGAACCCATGAGGTGGGTGTCGACCATGCCGATGGCACTCATCAGCGCGTACATCGTGGTCGGGCCCACGAACCGGAACCCTTCGGCCTTGAGACGCTTCGACAACGCCTTGGACTCGGGCGACCAGGTCGGCACCTCGGCCCACGACATCGGCTCGGGCGTCGTCTCGGGCAGGTACGACCACACCAGCTCCGGCAGCCCACCGCGCTCTCGCAGCGCCACCGTCGCGCGGGCATTGGCGATCGTGGCGTCGACCTTGAGCCGGTTCCGTACGATCCCCGCATCGGCCATCAGACGGGCCACGTCGGCGTCCCCGAAGCCGGCGACCACCTCCGGATCGAACTGCGCGAACGCCTCGCGGAACGCCGGCCGCTTGCGCAGGATCGTCACCCACGACAGCCCTGACTGGAACGCTTCCAGGCTCAGCCGCTCGTACAGACCATGCTCGTCTCGTACGGGCAGGCCCCACTCGGTGTCGTAGTAGTCGCGCAGCAACGCATCCGAGCCGCCCCAGGATCGGGGAAGCCCATCGGGTCCGTACTGCAGGTCGGGCGAGACGCTCATGCGCCCACCGTAGCGGCGCGCTGTGACACTACGAGGAACGCGTCACGACCGTCTCGCAGAGCTCGGCCAGGCCACGTTTGGCGGCGCCGTCCGGCAGTGCGTCGAGGTACGACCGGGCCACCCAGGCACGTCGTACGATCTCGGCCCGCGTCTCCTCGATGACTCGATGCGACCGCAGCCGGGGCAGCGCGACCGCTACCTCGCTCTCGGCGAGGGGCCGCGACACCAGGTCCCTGAGCTCGGCATCGGCAGGGTCGGTCGACGCGGACAACGTCAGCGTGGCCAGGGTCTTCACGCCCTCGCGCAGGTCCGTGCCCGGTGTCTTTCCGGTCTGGTCGCTGATGATGTCGATGAGGTCGTCGGACAGCTGGAAGACGACCCCGATCTCCTCCCCGTACAGCGTCAGCGCCTCGAGCTCGGCCTCGCCCAGCCCGGCCACCATGCCGCCGAACCGCGCGGACGTGGCGATCAGCGAGCCGGTCTTGTCCGCGACCACGGCGAGGTGGTGAGAGACGGGGTCGAGGTGCTGCGGGCCGAGGAGCTCGGCGATCTGCCCTTGCACGAGGCGAGCGAAGGTCTCGGCCTGTACGGCGACGTACTCGGTGCCGAGCGTCGCCACGATGCTCGACGCGCGCGAGAACAAGAAGTCGCCGACCATGATCGCGACCGAGTTGCCGTACAGCGCGTTGGCGCTCGGGGCAGCCCTCCGGAGTTCGGCGGAGTCCATGACGTCGTCGTGGTACAGCGACGCCACGTGCGTCAGCTCGACCACGAGGGCCGCCCGCACGACCTCCTCGTCGGAGACCTCGCGGCCCAGATCGCGGCCGATCCCGGCGGCCAGCGCCACGAGCATGGGTCGGAACCTCTTCCCGCCCGCCCGCGTGATGTGGCGCGCCACCTCGGACACGAAGTCCGTACGTGCCTGGGCAGCAACCAGAAGCCGGTCCTCGACCGTGGCCAGCAGGCCCTTGACCCACTCGGCCAGGACCTCGTCTCGATCGACGCTGTCGCTCGTCACCGCAGAAGCTGTGACGCCGAGGTCGCGAGGTCGAGAACCCATCCGGGAACGATACCCAGGACCACCGACATCACCGCGCCCGTCGCCACGACGATGGTCGTGCCGATGCCCGGAACGGCCACGTGGACGTCGCCGACCTCAGGATCGGGCTCCGAGAAGAACATGGCGACGACGACGCGGAGGTAGAAGTACGCCGCGACGAGGCTCATGAGCACTGCCACGAGCACCAGCCACCAGTACCCACCGCGCCACGCGGCGCTGAACACGGCCCACTTGCCGATGAAGCCGGCTGTCGGCGGGATGCCCGCGAAGCTCAGCATGAACAGCGTCATCGCCGACGCGATCCACGGGTGCTTCTTGCCCAGGCCCTGCCAGGCGACGAGGTCGTTCCGTTCACCGGCCGCGCCCCGCACCATCGTGACGATGCCGAAGGCGCCCAGCGTCGCGAAGCCGTACGCCGTCATGTAGAACGCGATGCCCGCGATCGAGCCGATCTGGCCGACCGGCAGGCCCGACTCCGGCGTCGACGCGCCGACGACCGCCGTGAGGATGAACCCGGCGTGCGCGATCGAGGAGTACGCGAGGAGTCGCTTGATGTCCTTCGCCACGATCGCCAGCACCGAGCCGACGAGCATCGTGAGGATCGCGATCCCGGCCACGACCGGCTGCCACTCCCAGCGCAGTCCGCCGAACGCCACGAACGCGATGCGTACGAGGGCGCCGATAGCGGCGAGCTTGGTGCAGACGGCCATGAACGCCGTGACCGGCGTCGGGGCGCCCTGGTAGACGTCGGGAGTCCACGAGTGGAACGGCACGGCGCCGAGCTTGAACAGCAGGCCGACGAGCACGAGCACCATGCCGGTGACCACGAGCGCGTCCGACTGCGACGGCGCCGCGATCGCCGCGTCGATGACGGCGAACGAGAACGACCCCGAGTAGCCGTACAACAGCGCGGCACCGAACAGGAAGATCGCGCTCGAGAGCGACCCGAGCAGGAAGTACTTCAGGGCCGCCTCGTGGCTGAGTAGGCGACGGTAGCGGGCCAGGCCGCTGAGCAGGTACAGCGGCAGCGAGAAGATCTCGAGCGCCACGAACATGAGCAGCAGGTCGTTGGCCGCCGGGAACAGCAGCATGCCGCTCACGGCGAACAGCAGCAGCGGGAAGACCTCGGTGTGCTCGACACGGGCGGCTGCGGCGTCACGCTCCAGCGTGGAGTTCGGCACCGCGGCGGCCATCGGGGTGAAGCTCGTGACACCGCCGCCCAGCTTGCGCTCGGCGAACAGCAGCGTGGCCAGCAACGAGAAGACGAGGATCAGCAGCCAGATGATCTGCGTCGGACCGTCGATGGACACCGCGCCCATGGCGCCGACCGTGCGCCAGCCCGGACCCCAGGTCCGCCAGAGCACGACGATCGAGGCGACCAGGGACATGACCGTCACGATCATCTGCCCCTCGTCGCGCCACTGCCGAGGCACGAGGGCCTCGATCAGCACGCCGAGGCAGGCGCCGACGAAGACGATGAGGACCGGCCCGAGGAGGCGGTACTCGATCGTCGGAGCGGCGATCTCCAGGAGGGTGGTCATCACTTACCTTCCTTGCCAGCGGCCGGTACGGGGTCGCTGATGTTCATCGTCGTCATCGTCTGCTTGGCCGTCTGGTCGGTCTGGTCAAGGACCGGCTTCGGGAAGAAGCCCGTCAGCAGCAGGAGCACGATCACCGGTGCCACCGCGAGCCGCTCCAGCCAGCTGGCGTCGGTCGTGATGTGCTTCTCGGTCTGCTCGGTGACCGGGCCTGTCATCGTGCGCTGGTACATGATCAGGATGTAGAGCGCGGCGAGCACCATGCCGGTGGCCGCGATGGCGGCGATCACCGGGTAGCGGCTCCACGTGCCGGCGAGGACGAGGAACTCTCCCACGAAGCTGCCCATACCTGGCAGCGACAGCGAGGCGAGACCACCCAGGAGCAGGAGGCCGGCGAGCACCGGCGCCTTGCCGAACACGCCACCGAAGTCACTGATCTGCACGGACCCGCGCCGCTTGGCCAGGTATCCGACGACGAGGAACAACGCCGCCGTCGAGAAGCCGTGGTTGAGCATGTAGAAGATCGAGCCGGAGATCGACTGGGTCGTCAGCGCGAAGATGCCGAGCACCATGAAGCCGAAGTGGCTCACCGAGGTGAAGGCCACGAGGCGGAGCAGGTTCTTCTGACCGATGGCCGCGAGCGCCCCGTACAGGATGGAGATCAGCGCGAGCACCACGATCACCGGGGTCGCGAGCCGCGAGGCATCGGGGAACAGACCCAGGCAGAACCGGATCATCCCGAAGGTGCCGATCTTGTCGAGGATGCCGACCAGCAGCGTGGACGTACCCGGTGTGGCCTGCTCAGCGGTGTCGGGCAGCCACGTGTGGACGGGCACCATCGGCGCCTTCACCGCGAACGCGACGAAGAAGCCGATGAACAGCAGCATCTCCACGCTCGGCGTCACGTTGAGCTTTGCGAGGTCCTCCAGCAGGTAGCTCGGCGCGCCCTGGCTGGCGTACGAGACGCCGACGCCGATCACGCTGAACAGCATGACCAGTCCGCCCGCGAGCGAGAACAGCAGGAACTTCACCGCTGCCTTGGCCCGCTTCGCGCCGCCCCAGCCCGCGATCAGGAAGTACATCGGGATGAGCGTCGCCTCGAAGAACAGGTAGAACAGCAGCACATCGGTGGCCAGGAACACGTACAGGCTCAGCGACTCGAGGATGAGCACCAGCGCGACCTTCACGTGGGCGCCCCAGCGGCCGGTCTCGTCGGCAGGCTCGGCGAGCAGCACGACGGGCACCAGCACGGTGGTGAGCAGGACCATGAGCAGGCCCATGCCGTCGAGGCCGAGCGCGTAGTAGGCGCCGAACGCCTTGATCCAAAGGTGGTGCTCGGAGAGGTTGGCTCCCCCGAGGTGCTGCGCGGCAACCACGACGGAGAGCGCAAAGGTGGCGAGGGCGACGCCGATACCGACGTACCGCGACGTGGCCCCGCGAAGGAACCACACCACCAGTCCGCCGACGAAGGGAACCAGAGCCAGGATCGTCAACAACATCTCACCCCTCCTTTCAGACCAGACGGCCGATGACGAGGGCGAGACCGACGATGATGACACCGACGATCATCGTCAGGCCGTACGACCTGACGTACCCGTTCTGAAGGGTGCGGAGACCCGCGCCCAGGCCGACGGTCAGCGTGCCGCTGCCGCGGACCGCCCCGTCGACGACACCTTCGTCGATCGCGACGACTGCCTTGGTGAGCGCCTGACCGGGCGCCATGAAGACCGCCTCGTTGAAGGCGTCCCCGTACAGATCGTGCCTACCGGCGATCGTGAGGATGTTCCGCGTGTACGGCACCTCGGCCGGGATCGCCTTGCGACCGAAGACCAGGTACGAGACCGCGACGCCCGCGATGACAACCGCCAGCGTGACGAGGCCGACCGGAGTGATGGTGGGCACCCAGGACGCGTGCTCAGGCACCTCCCCGCCGACGGCCGGCGCGAGCCAGCCACCGATCCAGGAGTTCATCACCATGCCGGCGACGACCGACGGGATCGCCAGCAGCACCAGCGGCACCCACATGACGGCGGGCGACTCGTGCGGGTGCACACCCTCCTGCCAGCGCTCACGCGACCAGAAGGTCATGATCATGAGCCGCGTCATGTAGAACGCGGTGATGCCCGCGGCGATCAGGGCCAGCGCACCGAGCACCGGCTGCTTCTCCCACGCGGCCTCGATGATCGAGTCCTTGGAGTAGAAGCCGGAGAAGAACGGCGTACCGATGATCGCCAGGTAGCCCATGAGGAACGTGTAGTACGTGATCTTCATCGGCTTGGCCAGGGCGCCGTAGTGGCGCATGTTCACGTCGTCGTGCATGCCGTGCATGACCGATCCAGCGCCGAGGAACATGTTGGCCTTGAAGAAGCCGTGGGTCAGCAGGTGGAAGATCGCGAAGGGGTACGCGACCGGCCCGATGCCCGCGGCCAGCATCATGTAGCCGATCTGCGACATCGTCGACCCGGCGAGGACCTTCTTGATGTCGTCCTTGCTGGTTCCGATCCAGGCACCGGCCAGCAGCGTCACCGTACCGACGATCGCGACGGCCAGCGACGCGGCGGGAGTCTCCGCGTACACCGCGTGCGAGCGGACGACCAGGTAGACGCCGGCGGTGACCATGGTCGCGGCGTGAATGAGGGCCGACACCGGCGTGGGGCCCTCCATCGCGTCGAGCAACCAGGACTGCAGCGGCACCTGCGCCGACTTGCCGCAGGCACCGAGCAGCAGCAGGAGGCCGAGCAGGGTGGCCCAGGTCGGGGTGAGGTGCTGGGCACCCTCGTTCACCGCGGTGAACGAGCTGGAGCCGAACATGGCCAGCATCGTGAAGATCGCCATCGTCAGGCCGAGGTCGCCGACACGGTTGACCACGAAGGCCTTCTTGCCGGCGGTGGCTGCGGTGGGCTTGTGCTGCCAGAAGGAGATCAGGAGGTACGAGGCGAGGCCGACGCCCTCCCACCCGACGAACAGGACCGCGTAGTTGTCCGCGAGGACCAGCGTGAGCATCGCCGCGATGAACAGGTTCAGGTAGGCGAAGAAGCGGCGGCGACCGGGGTCGTGCGCCATGTAGCCGATCGAGTAGACGTGAATCAGGCTGCCGACACCGGTGATCAGGAGGGCGAACAGGATCGACAGCGGGTCGATGAGGAACCCCACGTCGATCGTCCACGACCCGGTCTTGACCCAGGTGTACAGGGAGGCGTCCACGGTGCGCTGTGCCTCGGGCCGACCCAGCAGATCAGCGAACAGCACCGCGGCGATGGCGAACGAGGCAATGGGAGCCAGCGTCGCCACGTAGTGACCGAACGAGTTCGTCATCTTGCCGAGCACCAGGAGCAGACCCGCCGAGAGCAGCGGGATCGCGATCATGAGCCACGCGACAGTGAACAGACCGGTGGGGGCCACCGGCGTCAGACCTTCGAGCAGAGTCACCGTTTCCCCTAGAACTTGAGCAGGCTCGCGTTGTCGACGGACGCCGAGCGACGTGCGCGGTAGATCATCACGATGATCGACAGCCCGACGACGACCTCAGCGGCCGCGACGACCATGACGAAGAAGGACATCGCCTGGCCGGCGAGGTTCCCCCACACCCGGCTGAACGTCACGAACAGCAGGTTGCACGAGTTGAGCATCAGCTCGACGGACATGAACACCACGAGGGCGTTCTTGCGGACCAGGAACCCGACGATCCCGATCGTGAACAAGATGGCGGCCAGGATGACGTAGTAGCTGGGGTTCACCGGTCCTCCTCCGAATCGCCCTGCACGGCGTCCAGCGAGGCGAAGGCCGCCTTCGCCGGCGCGACCAGGGAGTCTGCATCCGCGAGTCCCGAGCGCCGGACGAGCACGGCGGACACCGACTCCTCCGACACCGTCCCGTCAGGAAGCAGCGCCGGCGACGCGATCGCGTTGTGACGGGCGTAGACGCCCGAGTTCGGGCGCGGTCCCGGGTGGACGCCGTTGGTGACGAAGTCCTCGATGCGGGCCGCCGCGCGCGCCTTCTGGTCGAGCTTCGGCGAGAGCCGCTCGCCGTGGGCCAGCACCATCGCGCCGACCGCCGCGGTGATCAGCAGGGCTGAGGTCGCCTCGAACGCGAGCACGTACGGACCGAAGAGCAGCGCGGCCAGACCCTGCACGTTGCCGCCGAACTTCGCGTTCGCGGCCTCGACGCCCACCGCACCGGTGACCAGACCGCGGCCGAGCGCGACGGCGAGCAGGATGAACAGGCCGACACCGGCGAGTACGGAGGCGATCGTGTGCCCCTTGATCTTCTCGACCAGGGACTCGCTGACGTCGACGCCGACCAGCATGACGACGAACAGGAACAGCATCATCACCGCGCCGGTGTAGACGATGATCTGCACGACGAAGAGGAACGACGCGTCTTGGCTGGCGTAGATGATGGCGAGGTTCACCATCACCAGCGCCAGGCTCAGGGCGGAGTAGACGGCCTTGCGGAACAAGACCATCGCCACAGCGGCGAGGATCATGATCGGGCCGCAGATCCAGTACGCGACCTCAGCGCCCGTCACGAGCGGTACGAGGGTCACTGTGCGGCCTCCTTCTCGTTCGTCCACGTGCGCAGGTCGGGCTGGCCGGTGGCCGGCAGACCCAAGAAGTACTCCTGCTCGTCGTTGCCGAGGCGACGCGGGTGCGGCGGCTGCTCCATGCCGGGCAGCAGCGGGCCGAGCAGCTCTTCCTTGGTGTAGATGAGCTTGGCGCGCGAGTCGTCGGCGAGCTTGAACTCGTTGGTCATCGTGAGCGCCCGCGTCGGGCACGCCTCGATGCACATCCCGCAGAAGATGCAGCGCAGGTAGTTGATCTGGTAGACGCGGCCGTACCGCTCGCCCGGGGAGAAGCGCTCCTCGTCGGAGTTCTGCCCGCCCTCGACGTAGATCGCGTCCGCGGGGCACGCCCACGCGCACAGCTCGCAGCCGACGCACTTCTCCAGACCGTCCGGCCAGCGGTTGAGCTGGTGGCGTCCGTGGAAGCGCGGTGCGGTGACCTTCTCCTTGGACTTCTTGCTGCCCCACCCTTCGGGGTAGCCCTGGGTGAAGGTGGGGCGGAACATCGTCGTGAACGTCACGCCGAAGCCGGCCCACGCATCGAACAGACCCATCAGGCGTCCTCCCTCTCGGGCTCGGTAAGGGACTCGGCATCGGCCGGCTCGGAGGTCGACGCGCGAAGCACGCCGACCAGCTCGGGCAGGACCTGACCGGGCATCGGGGGAACGGGGTAGCCGCCGGCGAACGGGTCGTACTCACCCGTCTCGTACACCGGCGTCCGACTGGTCTCGGACAGCTCTTCCTCGGTGTCGCCGCGCAGCCAGTCCCAGGCGAGGAACGCCAGCAGCAGGACGAGGACGACACCCACGACCACGTAGACCGCGCTGGACCCGAGCCAGCCCTGGTTCTGCGCGACGCGGACGAAGCTGACCAGCATGATCCAGCCGATCGAGATCGGGATCAGGATCTTCCAGCCGAGGTCCATGAACTGGTCGTACCGGAAGCGAGGCAGCGTGCCGCGCAGCCAGACGAACAGGCCGATGAAGATCAGGAGCTTGGCGGAGAACCAGAACAGGCCCATCCAGCCGGAGTCCAGCCAGCCCAGCGCCGCCGGGTTGGCCTGGATGATCCACGGGATCGGCCAGGGTGCGCGGTAGCCGCCGAAGAAGAGGGTCGTCGCGACGGCCGACACGGTCGCCATGTTGATGTACTCGGCGAGGAAGTAGATGGCGTAGCGGAAGCCCGAGTAGTCGGTGAGGAAGCCCGAGACCAGCTCCTGCTCGCACTCGACCAGGTCGAAGGGCGCGCGGTTGGTCTCGGCGACCATCGCGATGCAGTAGACGATGCAGCTCGGGATCAGCAGCACCGCGTACCACTGCGGGATGTGCAGGAAGGCGGCGACGCCACCGAACTGAATGGACTGCCCATCGACGATGTCGACCGTCGACATCGAGCCGGCGGTGAGGAAGACCGCGACCAGCGCCAAGCCCATCGAGATCTCGTACGAGATCATCTGGGCCGTGGAGCGGATGCCACCGAGAAGGGCGTACGTCGACGTGGACGACCAGCCCGCGAGGACGATGCCGTAGATGCCGATCGACGCGATGGCCAGGATGAACAGCACCGCGACCGGCATGTCGGTCAGCTGCAGCCGGGTGTGGTAGCCACCCCACAGCGGCACGTCGCCGGCGAGCGGGATGACCGACCAGCCGGTGAACGCGGCGATGCCGGTGAGCAGCGGGGCGATGGTGAACACCCACTTGTCGGCGCCGGTGGGGCGGAAGTCCTCCTTGAACATCAGCTTGAGGCCGTCGGCCAACGCCTGGCCGAGACCGAGCGGGCCGTTCATGATCGGGCCCTTGCGCTGCTGCATCTTCCCGACGAGTCGCCGCTCGTACCACACGTTGAAGATCGTGATGGCAAGCAGGAACACGAAGATGAAGACGACCTTGAGGAGGACGATCCACCAGGTGTCGCTCTCGAAGCCGGTCATGCCTGGCCTCCTTCCTTGGCCGTCACCGGGTCGCCCGCACGGGCGCCCAGCGTCTGTGCCACGTTGAGCCCGGGCGCTCGACTCGGCACCCAGACCACGCCGTCGACCGTCGTGTCGTCGATCACCACGGCGAACGTGAGCTCGCCGCGGCCGGTACCGATCGTGACCTGCTCGGTGACCCCGACCTGCGACGCGGTCGCCGCGGAGAGCCGCGCCACCGGCCGCTTGGCCGTGGCGAGAAGCTCATCGGCGCCGTCGTTGCGGCGGGAGTCGTCGATCAGCTCGCGCCAGGTGGCGAGCCGCAGAGCGTCCGGCGTGATCTCGCTGACCGTGGCAGCCACGGTGGGCGCCTCGACCTTGGCACCCTCCCACGTGCCCAGCTCGGCGAGCTCGGCAGCAGCCTGCGCCGCGTTGCGGATCCCCAAGTCGCGACCCAGTGCGTCGGCCAGCGCGGCCAGCACACGGATGTCGGTCATCGGGTTCCGGAGCGCCTTGTTGATCCGACCGACCGGGCGTGGGCGACGCTCCCAGTTGTAGAACGTGCCCGTCTGCTCCTCGAGCAGCGCCGCCGGGAACACCACGTCGGCGCAGGCGCTCACGTCGGAGAGCCGGTTCTCGATGCTCACGAGGAAGCCGACGTTCTCGAACGCGTCCCGCGCGGCGGTCGGATCCCCGAAGTCACCGATCTCGGCACCGGCGACGACCAGCGCCTTGAGCGAGTTGTCGCTCGCGGCGGCCAGCATGCCGGTGACGTCCAGGCCGGGCTCGGCGCTCAGCGTGGCGTCCCAGGCGGTCGCGGTGTCGATGCGGGCCACACCGTCGGCGACGGAGCGGCCACCGGGCAGGAGGCTCGGAAGGCAGCCGGCCAGCACCGCGCCGACCTCGCCCGCGCGACGCGGGATCCAGGCCAGCCGCGCACCCGTACGCTCGCTCAGCGCAGCCACCGCGGACAGCGCACCGGGCACGACCGCGAGCCGCTCACCGACGAGCACCACGGTGCCGGCGTCGACATCGGTCAATCCCGAGATTGCCTGCGCCTCGGCGCCCGGGGCCGTGGCCACGAGCGTCGCCGAGAGCTTGCGGCTGCCGTTGCTGAGCAACGGGGCCACCGTGACGACCTGCAGCTTCTTCTTCCGGACGGCCTTGCGGAGCCGGAGGAACACGATCGGGCTCTCCTCCTCGGGCTCGAACCCGACGAGGACGACCTTCGTGGCGCGCTCGAGGTCGGCGTACTGCACCGAGTCAGCGAGCGTGGCGCCGGCCACCGTCGCGGCGAGGAACTGCTCCTCCTCCGACGAGGCGGCGCGGGCGCGGAAGTCGACGTTGTTCGTGCCCAGCACCGTACGAGCGAACCGCTGGTACGCGTAGGCGGCCTCGACCGTCAGGCGACCACCGGTGAGAACGCCCACCTGGGTGCCCGCGGCAGCCAGACCGGCGACCGCCGCGTCGATGGCCTCGGGCCAGGATGCGGGAGCGAGCACGCCGTCCGTACGGACCAGCGGCATCGTGAGGCGGTCGGTGAGACGGCCGGACACGAACGCGAAGCGTCCGAGGTCGCAGTTCCACTCCTCGTTGACCTCAGGAGCATTGCCGGCCAGCCGACGCTTCACCTGGTAGTGGCGGTGGTCGGCGCGCAGCTCACAGCCGGCCGCGCAGTGCTCACAGGCCGTGGTCGTGCTGACCAGGTCGAACGGGCGCGACTGGAACCGGTAGTCGGCGCTGGTCAGCGCGCCCACCGGGCAGATCTGCACGACGTTGCCCGAGAAGTACGAGTCGTACGGGTGCTCGGCGTACATGCCGACCTGCTGCAGCGCCCCACGCTCGACGAGAGCGATGAACGGGTCGCCGGAGATCTGCTCGGAGAACCGGGTGCAGCGCGCGCAGAGCACGCAACGCTCACGGTCGAGCAGCACCTGGGCCGAGATCGGGACGGGCTTCGGGTACGTGCGCTTGACGCCCTCGTACCGCGACCTGCCGCCACCGTTCGACATGGCCTGGTTCTGCAGGGGGCACTCGCCGCCCTTGTCGCAGATCGGGCAGTCCAGCGGGTGGTTGATGAGCAGCAGCTCGAGCATGCCGCGCTGCGCCTTCTCGGCGACCGGGCTCGACACCTGGGTGCTGATCTTCATGCCGGGCGCGACCTCGAGCGTGCACGAGGCCTGCGGCTTCGGCATCCCGCGACCGTTGCCCATGTCGGGCACCTCGACCATGCACTGGCGGCAGGCGCCTTGCGGGTCGAGCAGCGGGTGGTCGCAGAAGCGCGGGATCGCGACGCCGATGCGCTCGGCGGCGCGAATGACGAGCGTGCCCTTGGGGACGCTCACCTCGACGCCGTCGATGGTGAGCGTGACCAGCTCGGCCGCCTGCTCGACCGCGGCGTCCTTGGCGGTGACGGTCATGCGTGGGCTCCGTTCGTCTCGGGTACGGAGAAGAGCGCGCTCGCCTCGTACGGCAGAAGCTCCCAGGCGGGGGTCTTGTAGCCGGCCTCGAACTCAGCTCGGAAGTGCCTCACGGCACTGGTGACGCACGCGACGGCGCCGTCGGCGAGTGCGCAGAACGACTTGCCGCCGATGTTGTCGCACAGGTCGAGCAGCTTCTCGATGTCGCCCTCTTGCGCCTTGCCGGCCTCGAACTTGGTGAGCAGCTGGACGAGCCACCACGAGCCCTCACGGCACGGGGTGCACTTGCCACAGGACTCGTGCTTGTAGAACTCGACCCAGCGCAGCGTCGTACGGACGACCGAGGTGGTCTCGTCGAAGCACTGCAGCGCCTTCGTGCCGAGCATCGTGCCCGCCGCCGCCATGCCCTCATAGTCGAGCGGCACGTCGAGCGACTCGGGCGTGAGGATCGGCGTGGACGAGCCACCCGGGGTGAAGAACTTGAGCTCGTGGCCCTCGCGGATGCCACCGGCGAGCTCGAGCAGCTGCCGCAGCGTGATGCCGAGCGGCGCCTCGAACTGGCCGGGGTTCTTCACGTGGCCGGACAGCGAGTACAGCGTGTAGCCCTTGGACTTCTCGGTCCCCATCGAGGAGAACCAGTCCTTGCCGCCGGCGATGATGCTCGGTACGGACGCGATCGACTCGACGTTGTTGATGACCGTCGGCGACGCGTACAGACCGGCGACGGCCGGGAACGGCGGCCGCAGGCGGGGCTGTCCGCGACGACCTTCGAGCGAGTCGAGGAGCGCGGTCTCCTCACCACAGATGTACGCACCGGCGCCGGCGTGGACGACGATCTCGAGGTCGTAGCCGCTGCCGAGGATGTTCGTGCCGATGTACCCGGCCTCGCGGGCCTGGATCACGGCCTGCTGGACGCGACGGATCACGTGCAGCACCTCGCCGCGGATGTAGATGAAGGCCGTGTGCACGCCGATGGCGTACGAGCTGATGATGACGCCCTCGACCAGCGTGTGCGGCGAGGCCATCATGAGCGGGATGTCCTTGCAGGTGCCCGGCTCGGACTCGTCGCCGTTGACCACGAGGTACTTCGGGTTGGGGTTGTCCTTGGGGACGAAGCTCCACTTCATGCCGGTCGGGAAGCCTGCGCCGCCACGACCGCGAAGCCCGGAGTCCTTGACCTCGGTCATGACCGCTTCGGGGGTCATCTCGAGGGCCTTGCGGAGGGCTCCGTAGCCGCCGCTCTTCTCGTAGCCGGCCAGCGTCCAGGACTTCTCCTGGCCCCAGTTCCTGCTCAGTACGGGCGTGAGGACGTCGGTCACTTGGAGGTCTCCTCTCCGGCCGGCTTCTTCGCACGGGTGCGCTTCTTCGGCTCGACCGACGGCAGGCCGGCGGTCCAGCCCTTCTCGGCCGCGATCTGGACACCCAGCAGCGACGCCTCGCCGGCGCTCGGGCCCTCGTCGGCACGGCCGTCGGGGAAGCCTGCGAGCACGCGCTCGGCCTCGCGCCAGCTGGTGATCGTGGCACCGCGCGTGGACCGCACCTCGGTGCCCGCCTGCAGATCGTCCAGCAGCTGTACGGCCTTGTCAGGAGTCATGTTGTCCATGAACTCCCAGTTGACCATCATCACCGGGGCGAAGTCGCAGGCCGCGTTGCACTCGAGTCGCTCGAGCGAGATCTTGCCGTCCGGCGTGGTCTCGTCCGGGCCGATCCCGAGGTGCTTGGACGCCGTCTCGAGCAGCACGTCGCCGCCCATCACCGCGCACAGCGCCGTCGTACAGACGCCGACGTGATGCGTGCCGGCCGGACGACGCTTGTACATCGTGTAGAACGTCGCGACGCCCGACACCTGCGCGGTCGTGATGCCGAGCACCTCGGCGCACGCCTCGATGCCCTTCGGCGAGATCCTGCCGTCGACCGACTGCACCAGGTGCAGCATCGGCAGCAGGGCCGAACGCGGCTGCGGGTAGCGGCCGGCGAGCTGGCGCAGCTCGGCGTACGTGCTCTCGTCGATGCTCGTCGACTGGTCGTCGAGATCGACACTCCCCGACTCCGGGAAGTAGGAAACAAACTCGTGACCGCTCACCGGTCGACCCCTCCCAGCACCGGGTCGAGGCTGGCCACGGCCACCACGACGTCGGAGATCATCGAGCCCTCGCACATCGCGGGTGCCGCCTGCAGGTGGTTGAAGCCTGGGTCCCGCATATGGACCCGGTACGGCCGCGTGCCGCCGTCGGAGACGACGTGGCAGCCGAGCTCGCCCTTGGGCGACTCGATCGCGGCGTAGGCCTGGCCGGCCGGGACCCGGAAGCCCTCGGTGACCGTCTTGAAGTGGTGGATCAGGGCCTCCATCGACTGGCCCATGATCGTCTTGATGTGCTCGAACGAGTTGCCCTGGCCGTCGGGGCCGACCGTCATCTGGGCGGGCCACGCGAACTTCGGGTCCTCGACCATGACCGGCTGGCCCTGGCTCGCCGCGAGGCGGTCGTAGCACTGCTCGACGATCTTCAACGACTCGTACATCTCAGCCAGACGCACCCGGAACCGGCCGTACGCGTCGGCGGTGTCCCAGGTGATGACGTCGAAGTCGTACGTCTCGTAACCGCAGTACGGCTGCGACTTACGCAGGTCCCACGGGTAGCCGGCGGCGCGAAGCACCGGGCCGGAGGCGCCGAACACCATGCACTGGGTGAGGTCGAGGCTCGCGACCTTCTGCATGCGGCCCTTGAAGATCGGGTTCTCGTTGCAGAACGCGCCGTACTCCCACAGGTGCTTGTGCAGCCAGTCGATGACGCCCTTGAGGCGCGGCAGGCCGTCGTCGGGCAGGTCGATGGAGACACCGCCGGGGCGTACGTACGCGTGGTTCATGCGGGTGCCGCAGACGGCCTCGAAGAAGTCGAGGATCATCTCGCGCTCGCGGAAGCCGATGGTCATCATCGTCAGCGCGCCGATCTCCATGCCGCCGGTGCCGACGGCGACCAGGTGGCTGGCGATGCGGTTGAGCTCCATGAAGAGCACGCGCAGCTCGTTGGCGCGCTGCGGCACCTCCATGTCGAGGAGCTTCTCGACGGCGAGGCAGTAGGCGACCTCGTTGAAGATCGGGGCGACGTAGTCCATGCGAGTCACGAACGTGGAGCCCTGCGCGAACGTGCGGTACTCCATGTTCTTCTCGATGCCGGTGTGCAGGAAGCCGATGCCCGGACGCAGCGAGACGACGGTCTCACCGTCCATCTCGAGGATCAGGCGGAGCACGCCGTGGGTCGAGGGGTGCTGCGGACCCATGTTGATGACGATCATCTCGTCACCCTTGTCCGCCTGGGCGCGCACGATGTCGTCCCAGTCGCCGCCCTGGGCGACGTAGACGGTGCCGACCGACTCGTCCGTCATGAGTAGCTCCTCCGCTGGTCGGGGGGCGGCACGACCGCGCCCTTGTACTCGACGGGCACGCCGCCGAGCGGGTAGTCCTTGCGCTGCGGGAAGCCGTCCCAGTCGTCGGGCATGAGGATCCGCGTGAGCGCGTGGTGACCGTCGAAGATGACCCCGAACATGTCGTACGTCTCGCGCTCGTGCCAGTCGGTCATCGGGTACACCGGCGTGGCAGTGGGGACGTGCGGGTCGGCGTCGGCGCAGGTGACCTGCAGCCGTAGCCGGCGGTTGTGGGTGATCGAGAGCAGGTGGTAGACGACGTGCAGCTCGGCGCCGACGAGGTCGGGGTAGTGGATGCCGGAGACCGACACGCACACCTCGAAACGCAGCAGGGCGTCGTCGCGGCAGGACTTCAGCACGGCCAGCAGGTCGTCCTTGGGCACGAAGATCGTCAGCTCGTCGTGGGCGACGACGACGTGGCCGAGGTCGACGCCGGGCTGCAGACCCTGCAGGCGGTCGACAACCTCGTCGAAGTACGAGCCGTACGGGCGCTCACTGTTCGGGAAGCGGACGAACGTCCTTGTCACGCCGCCGTAGCCGGACGTGTCACCGGAGCCGGTGCCCCACATCCCCTTGCGCGTGACGCGAGCTTCGGCGGCCGGCGCGGTGGCGACCTGGTCGACCTCGCCGCCTGCGGTGGGTTCGGTCATCGCATGAGGCCCTTCATCTCGAGCGTGCTCGGAGCGATCAGCGCGGCCTGCTCGGCCTCGGCCTCGAAGGCGATCTGGTGGGGGCCGATCTGGGGCTTCGCGACGACGCCCTTCTTGAGCTTGAACATCGCGTCGATGAGCATGTCGGGCCGCGGCGGACAGCCGGGCAGGTAGATGTCGACGGGCACGATGTGGTCGCAGCCCTGGACGATCGCATAGTTGTTGAACATGCCGCCGCTGGACGCGCAGGCGCCCATCGAGATGACCCACTTGGGGTTCGGCATCTGGTCGTACACCTGGCGCACGACCGGGGCCATCTTCTGGCTCACGCGGCCGGACACGATCAGCAGGTCAGCCTGGCGCGGTGAGGCCCGGAAGACCTCCTGGCCCCAGCGGCCCGCGTCGAAGCGGGGCGCGCCGAACGCCATCATCTCGATGGCACAGCACGCCAGACCCATCGTCGCCGGCCAGAAGGAGGCCTGTCGCAGCCATCCGATGACGCCTTCGACAGTCGTCAGCATCACTCCAGCGGGGAGGTTGTCTTCGATGCCCATGCGACTCTCACCTCATTCCCAGGTCAGGCCGCCGCGGCGGACCACGTAGATGTAGGCGATGATCACGGTGACCACGAACATCACCATCTCGACGAACGCGAACACACCCAGCTGGTTGAACGTCACAGCCCACGGGTAGAGGAACACGATCTCGATGTCGAAGACGATGAACAGCATCGCGGTGATGTAGTACTTCACCGGGAACCGGCCACCGCCGAGGGGCTGAGGCGTGGGCTCGATGCCGCACTCGTACGTGTCGTACTTCGCCTTGTTGTACCGCGCCGGTCCGATGAAGATGCTGGCGACGATCGAGACTCCCAGGAACAGCGCCGCGAGCGCCATGATCCCCAGGATCGGTGTGTAGATGTTCATCGCTGTGCTCCGATCCGCCTGTGACCAGTCTTTTCTATCGCGTCGGACGTGCCCGCGGCGACTTGAGCCCCGGCGACGGACACGGTGCAGACCTGACCGCCGACCGGCTCCGAGAGCGGCTCCATCTCACCATGAACTGACGTGTGCGTCATGCCGAGGGCGCCAGCGTGGTCAGTGTGTTGATGATCCGGTCGTACGCGTCGCGGCTGGGGCGGTCCGTGAGGTTCGCCAGCAGCTTGTGGACCAGCCGCATCAGCGTGGGGTGCGGCAGCCCGTACGTCGTGGCGAGGTTCATGATCCTCGGGTCCCCGATGAGCTTGACGAAGATGCCGCCGAGGCGGAAGTAGCCGCCCCACTCCTGCTTGAGCGTGCGGGGATAGGCCTGCAGCGCGCGCTCCGCCGACGAGGTCCCGAGGCCCCGCGCGTGGGCGTCGACGATGTGGTCGGCGGCGTACCGGCCGGACTCCATCGCGTACGAGATGCCCTCGCCGTTGAACGGGTTCACCATGCCGCCGGCGTCGCCGACCAGGAGCAGGCCGTTCGCGTACGCGGGCTGGCGGTTGAAGCCCATCGGGAGGGCCGCGCCGCGGATCTCGGTGGTGCGGAACTCCTCGCGGAACTGCCATTCCTCAGGGGTGTTCTCGAGCCAGCGCTTCAGCAGGTCCTTGTAGTCGGTCTTGCCGAACGCCTTCGAGGTGTTGAGCATGCCGAGGCCGACGTTGCAGGTGCCATCGCCCATGCCGAAGATCCACCCGTAGCCGGGCAGCAGGTTCGACTGGTTGGGCTTGCCGTCCCACAGCTCCAGCCAGCTCTCGAGCCAGTCGTCGGTGTGACGGGGCGAGGTGTAGTACGTGCGGACGGCCACGCCCATCGGGCGATCGTCGCGCTTGGTCAGGCCCATGCCGACAGAGAGCCGCGACGAGTTGCCGTCGGCGGCGACGATGATCGGCGCCGAGAACGTACGGCCGTCCTTGGCCTTGACGCCGGTGATGCGCCCGGCGGCGTCGAGGACCGGCTCGGTGACGGTGACGCCCTCGACCACCGTGGCGCCGTTGGCCCGGGCGTGCTCGGCGAGCAGCTGGTCGAAGTCGGCCCGGGGACGTACGAGGCCGTAGTTGGGGAAGTCGTCGAGCTCTGGCCACGGCATCTCGAACGGCTGCGTCCGGCCGCCGTAGATCCGCAGGCCCTTGTTGCGCAGCCAGCCGGCCTCGGTGGAGGTGTCGATGCCGAGCTTGATGAGCTCGCGGCTGGCGCGCGGGGTCAGGCCGTCGCCGCAGACCTTCTCACGCGGGAAGTGGGACTTCTCGAGCACGAGCACGTCGAGGCCGGCGCGTGCGAGGTAGGTGGCGGTGGTGGACCCACCGGGCCCGGCGCCGACGATGATGACGTCCGCCGAGGTGGGTGCGTCTACGCCTGGATCTCCGGTCGTTGCACTCGGTTCCACAGCGTCCTCTCCCATTCGGTTGCGGGCAGGGGCCAGCATACGGATCCAGCTCGCCATACGCGATTCGGCGTCGGCCACTCAGACATACCCCGAGACGGCGAGGTCATCCGCGTGGAGTCGCCGGGCCCCGGAGGGCGCTCTCCGTCAGGGGGCAGCGCAGGGACCTTCCCCCAAGACAGGCAATTGGTGCGGGTGGGACACGACACGCCGACAAACCCGCCCTACCGGGACCCCTTTGCCTGTCCGGAGCACAGGCGTGACGCCCGCGACAGGCAAGTGGTGCAGGTGGGACACGACACACCGACAAACCCCCCACGGCGGTACCCATCTGCCTGTCCAGGAGTACGAGCCGAGACCCCGTCGACAGGCAATCGGTGCGGGTGGGACACGACACACCGACAAACCCGCCCCACCGGGACCCCTTTGCCTGTCCGGAGCCCAGGCGTGACCCCCGCAACAGGCAATTGGTGCGGGTGGGACACGACACACCGACAAACCCCCCACGGCGGTACCCATCTGCCTGTCCGGGAGTACGAGCCGAGACCCCGTCGACAGGCAATCGGTGCAGATGGGAGACGACACACCGACAGACACGCCCCACCGGGACCCCTTTGCCTGTCCGGAGCACAGGCCTGACGCCCGCGACAGGCAATTGGTGCAGATGGGACACGACACACCGACAGCCACGCCACATCCGCCCCAATTGCCTGTCCGGAACACTCGTCGGACCTACGCCGACAGGCAATAGGGACCGACGAAGGCCGACACGCCGAGACTCACGCCACACCAGCACCAATTGCCTGTCTGGCCGCACGACCCAGCCCCCGCCGACAGGCAATAGAGACCAACGAAGGCCGACACGCCGAGACTCACGCCACACCAGCACCAATTGCCTGTCAGGAGGAGTGCCTGTCAGGAGGATTGCCTGCGAGGAGGATTGCCGGTCACGCCGAGGGGGAGCGGAGGTGAGTACGTCACCCTCGTACAGATCTCGTCCCTCCGTGCAGGCCTAGTCTTCTCCGTGCAGGCCCAGTCCCCTTCGTACAGACCTCGTCTCTTCGTACAGACCTCGTCCCCCTCGTACAGACCTCATCCCTTCGCGCAGGCCTCGTCCTCTTCGTACAGACCTCGTCTCTCCGTACAGGCCTCATCCGCGTACCGACCCCAGCGTCACCGCGCGGGCGGCGGGATCTTCTTCTTGCCCCCTGCGGCGGCCTTGTTCGCCTCGAGCTGCCGCTGCTGCTCTTCCTGGGCGGCGCGCATGTCGTCGGTGTTCATCGATCCCCGCAGGATGAAGAACGCGATGCCGGCGATGACGACGCTGATCCAGTACGACCAGTTGAACAGGATCGGGAGCGTGACCACGGCGACGATGTCGATGCCCTTGATGAGGTTGCCCATCATCCCGGGCGGCATCGCGCCGAAACCGGTCTGCATCATCGGCTTGTTGTAGTCCGGCGGCTTCGCGGTCACCCAGCGCACCGCGCCCAGCAGGCCCGCGAGCCCGGTGATCGCCGCGTGGATGGCGGCGTCGACCACCGTCAGGTGCGCGCCCCCGGCGCCGAGCCCGATGAACGCCGGCGCCACGGCCGCGATCCAGACCAGCGTGGCGATGGCTGGGACCGTCATGGCCGCCGTACGGATCTGCGACGTCGTGAACGGGAACGACCGTGCCAGCCCGCCCGTACGTGACAGCACGCGCAGCATGCCCAGCATCGGGACCAGCGCGGTGAGCAGCACCAGACCGGACACGACGGGGCTGAGGACGCCGAGTCCGAGCGCGCTGACCGCGTACGGCACGATGACGCTCAGCACCAGCAGGATCATCTGCTTCGGGAATCGCACCAGCCGTTGAGCGTCGCGCCACACGAGCGCGGTGAGGCCGGTTCCGTGGCCCTTGGTGGGACGTACGTGGCCGCGGCTGATCGCGTCGCGCTCCACGAGGATGTCGCGCATCAGGCTCATGTCCATCGCGTACATCGCGCCCTGCATGCCCGCGACCAGCGAGCCGCCGGAGACCAGGCGTGCGCGACGGATCTCGTCGAGGCGGTTGAGCGCGAGGATGCCGGCGCCGACCAGCAGCACGGCCCCGACGACCGCGACGATGAGGTTCAGCCGGTTCTCGGTGGCGGCGAGCCAGCTCAGCGGCTCGATCCAGGCCGCGGCCGTGGCGATGACGACGAGGAGCGCGGCCAGTCCGACGATGCCGACCAGCCACTGCACCGTACGGACGACCCAGGTACGGTCACGGGTCTGCTCTGCGGCGGCAACGGCGAGCAGACCTGCGGCGCCGAGGCCCGCGGCAACGGCCCAGTTGACGACACCGGCCCAGGTCGACCCGGTCAGCGCGGCGACGAGCCCGCCGAACGCGGCGGCGACGACGGCCGCCCCGAGGATCACAGCGACCAGGCGGCCCCACAGGATGCGCGCCCGCTTGATGGGCGCCTCCATGAGCCAGAATCCCTCGGCGGCGGACGCCACCACGGGGCCGAAGATGCGCGCGACCATCAGTGTCAGCGCGAGGACCCCGCAGAGCGCGGCCCACGGCAGCAGCGTGCGTGCGGAGATACAGCCGGACGTGTCGCAGCCCGAGACGGCGCCCTGCGCACGGATGACGACCGAGACGAGCATCGCGCCGATCATCACCGACGCCAGCAGCACGACGTAGCCGTCCTGGATCATGTCCCACAGGTGACGGGTCGCGCGGCCACGGCGCCAGTCGCGCATCATGCCGCGCAGCACGGTCTCCGAGACAGGGACGGGCTCCACCTCGGTGAGAAGCCTGGTCAGTACGACGGGCTCAGGTTCCGGGGCCGGCCCCGTCTGTACAGGCGGGCTGGGTTCGGTGGTCGCCGGACTCGGGGCGGCCCCTCCGACCTGCCCCGTACGGCGGCGGGTCTTCTTGCTCATGCGCCCACCCGGATCGTGCGGGTGCTCACGACGTCGACCAGGCGCGGCTCGTGGCTGGCCATGATGATCGCCAGACCGGCCTCGCGCTCGGCCTTGAGTCGCTGCGCCAGCCACTCGACACCCTCGACATCGAGGCGCTGCTCGGGCTCGTCGAGGATGAGCAGCTTGCGCGGTCGGACGAACGCCGTCGCGAGCGCCAGCCGGCGGCGCTGGCCGCTGGAGAGCGTGCCGGGGAGCTGGCCGGACTGCGGCACCAGCTGCACCTCGTGGAGCACCTCGTCGACGGCCTCCTCGGCGTCCGGCAGGCCGTGCGCACGCGCCAGCAGATCGAGGTGCTCGACGACCGACAGGTCCGGGAAGAAGTCGAGGTCGTCGATGACGGTGGCCAGGTCGCGCCGTACTTGCGGGTTGGACTCCCTCATCGCCGTGCCGCAGATCTCGATCGTGCCGGAATCGGCCTTGTCGGCTCCGACCAGGCAGCGAAGGATCGTCGACTTGCCCGCGCCGTTGCGACCGGTGAGCGCGACGGCGTCACCGGGCCAGACCTCGAGGGAGAAGTCGGTCACGATCGGGTTCGGACCGTACGACTTCGAGAGCTTCGAGACCTTGAGCACCGGAGTGCGCTGCTTCGCCATGCCACGATTCTCCCGCATCGGGCGAAGCCCTCCGACCACGCCCCCGGGACCTCGGACAGATCCGAGCGGGCGCTGGCCTCCGCGCAGGCCTTGCCCTTGTGGCCCCGCATCCTGACAGCACATGAGGTTTGTCCGCGGTTGGTGCCATGCTGGGCGGGTGCAACAACCGTCCAACCACCGCGCCACCCTGGCCAAGCGTCGCGCTGACGTCGCCGGAATGTTCGACCACCTCGCCAGCCGCTACGACGTGATCAACGACGTGGCATCGCTCGGGATGGATCGCCAGTGGCGCAAGGCCGTCCTCAAAGCCGTCGACCCGAGGCCCGGTGAGGTCGTGCTCGACCTCGCTGCCGGTACGGGCACGAGCTCGGTCCCCTTCGTCGAGGCAGGCGCCACCGTGGCCAGCGTCGACATGAGCCTCGGCATGCTGGCGGAGGGGCGCAAGCGCAACCCGGGCCTCAGCTTCGTCGCGGGCGACGCGCTCTCGCTGCCCTTCGCCGATGCCTCGTTCGACGCGGCCACGATCTCCTTCGGGCTGCGGAACGTGCAGGACACGGCCGCGGCGCTGGCCGAGCTGCGCCGCGTCGTACGACCGGGCGGTCGCCTCGTGATCTGCGAGTTCTCCGCGCCGACGTGGACGCCGTGGCGCCGCATCTACACGACGTACCTGCCGGTGGTGGTCCCCCGGGTCGCCCAGCTGGTGAGCCCGAACCCCGCGGCCTACGACTACCTCGTCGAGTCGATCGTCAGCTGGCCGAACCAGGAGGCGTTGGCGCAGCTCATGGTCGACGCCGGCTGGAACGACGTGGCGCACCGCAACCTCGTCGGCGGCATCGTCGCCCTCCATCGGGGCCGCCGGTGAACGGGATCATCCTCGACGCCTATGCGGCGCGAAGCTGCCCGGTCAAGACGCAGAACGCGTTCCTGCCGGGCCTCGACCGGCCGGAGCTCGACGAGTCGCTGCAGGAGCTCTTCGCCGGTGGCGCGGGTTTCAAAGCCGAGCTGCTCGGCCAGGTGGTCGCCGCCACCCCCAGAGCCGTCGACTGCCGAGCGCTGCGCAACCAGCCCTCTGCCGTACAGGTCGCCGCCACCCTCGCGGCCATGGCCGATGGGGCGCCCGTCATCGTGGACGGGCTGCTGCCGCTGGACACCGAGGGCCACCGCTCGGGCCGCGCCGACCTCTGGGTGAGAGGCGCGGACGCTGCTGACGGAGGTCCGGGATACCACCCGGTCATGGTCAAGCTCCACCGCATGCTGGAGCGCGTCACCCCTGGTCCCACGCACGAGCCGTTGCTCGTCTCGGCGCTCGGCAACCCCCACCTGGAACACTCCGCCGAGGCGCCCAACCGCTCCCTCCGGCTCGCGAGCCGCGAGGCCGATCTGCTCCAGCTGGCCCACTACTGGCGACTGCTCAGCGCTGCGGGACGGGCAGCGAGCGGATCCCCGTACGGCGGTGTGATCGGCTCCGACCAGATCCCCCACCTCAGCAACGCGGTCGGCGTCTCGTGGGTGCGCCTCGACCACAAGCAGATCCGTACGTTCTCCCGCACCGCCGCGGCCGGCTGGACCAAGCGGAGCCCTTTGGAGCGGTACGACCACGAGCACGGCTTCCGGGTGAAGGTGGCGACCGTCGCGCAGCGCCAGACCGGCGGCCCCGACGACCCGTCGCTGGTCGTCACGCCGATCCGGATCAGGGAGTGCGACCGGTGCGTGTGGTGGCAGACCTGCCGTCCGCAGCTCGGTGACGACGACCTGTCCCTGCGGATCGCCAAGTCGCCCCTGGACGTGCGCGAGATCGCCGTGCTGCGTCGCCTCGGTGTCGCCACGCTCACCGACCTCGCGGAGGTCGACCTCGAGGCCCTGCTCCCCTCCTACATCCCCGAGGTGGCCCATCGACCCGGTGGCGAGGAGCGGCTGCGCATCGCCGCCCACCGCTCGAAGCTGATGGTGGCCGGCGTCGAGCTGGAGCGCGTGACGACCGGCCCGATCTCGATACCGCGGGCCGACATCGAGATCGACTTCGACATCGAGACGTCCGCCGATGACCACGTCTACCTGTGGGGCTTCCTCGTCGACGACACCCGCACCGATGACGCACCGACGTACGTGGCCTTCTCGGAGTTCGCCGAACTGAGCGACGCGGCCGAACGTCGGCTGGCCGGCGAGGCGCTCACCTGGCTGCACGACCTCGTCACCGGCACCGACGCCAGCGTGGCCGTCTACCACTACTCCCGCTACGAGGTGCTGCGCATCGAGCGCCTCGCCGAGATCCTTCCCCGTGACCCGTTCCAGTGGGCCGTCGCGTTCGCCCGACGCTCGTTCGTCGACCTCTTCGACGTCACGCGAGCCCACTACTTCGGCACGTACGGGCTGGGTCTCAAGCAGGTCGCCCACGCCGGACCGGGCTTCTCGTGGCGCGACGACAACCCCGGAGGCCTCAACAGCCAGTCGTGGTTCGCCGACGCGGTGCATGCCGAGTCCGACGAGACGCGCGCCGAGCTCACCCAGCGCGTGCTCGACTACAACGAGGACGACGTGCGGGCCACCCATGCGCTCCGTCTGTGGATGCGCGAGACGGCCGGCGAGTCACTCGGCGGCTGAGTCCGAATGAGTCGGCGCCGGTCGGCGGCGCCGGGTCGCGATCAGGGTCTGTACGGAGGCGATGATGCCTGCCAGCCCGAAGAGCGCGACCAGCAGGAACTCCTTGAGTTTGGCCACGAACAGCGACGGCGAGAACACCTGGCTGAGGATGTAGCCGACCACGCCGTCGTGCGTACCCGTGGAGGACACGTAGAAGAAGTACAGCTCGGTGCCCATCGAGATCGGCCAGGCGAGGAGCACCGCGGCGAGGAGCATGGCGATGAGCTTGACGGCTCCGGCGCGGGGGCGGGACCCGGCGCCCTTGCCGTACAGCAGCACCCCCGCGGGCCCGATGGTGAGGGCCACGATCGACGGGATGTGGCCGAAGTGGAACAACGCCGCGCAGAGCACCCAGCCGATGATGACCGCCACCAGGGCGGCCAGCAGCCCTCGCCCTACGCGCTCCGGGCCGTGGTGACGCACCCGGACGAACGGCGGCGCGACCGACTCCTCCATCGGTCCGATGAACCACATCGACGGGTCGTGCGGCGCGGTGTACGCCTGGGCGGCCGAGAGCGACTGGGTCGTGCTCTCATCGGGAGTCCGGGAGATCAGCGGAATCGTCGCAGAGGCCTCAGGCGCCTCGGCCATGACGACACCGACGGCCCTGTACGGCACGGGCTCGGGCTCCGCCTCGTACGTCGCGGGCTCCGCCTCGTACGTCGCACGCTCCGGCTCGTACGTGGGCTCCTCGGCCCGCGGCGCGTACGTCTCGGGCTCGTACGTCTCGGGCTCGGGCCACGCCGACGCAGGCTCAGGCTCAGGGTCGGGGTCGGGCTCGGGGTCGGGGTCGGGCAACGACGCTGACGGCTCCGGCTCGACGAACTTCGGCTCCGTGACCTCGGCGACGACGGGTTCGTCCTCGATCCCCGATTCCTCCACGAGGGCACGGCCCGGCTGAGCCGGTTCGCTGGCGGGGACCGCGACGGGCACGGGATCGGTCACCGGGCTGTCGACAGCGACCGGCTCGGGCACCGGTCGTAGCAGAGGGGGCGCCTGCTTGAGCACGAGCGGCTCATCGACGGTGTACGGGCTGGCTGGCGACTGTCCCATCGGCACGGACGACTCGGCAGGCAGCACGGCGCGGGCAGGAGCATCGACGCCGTCGTACGGCATTCCTCGTCGGCCGACCATCTCGTCGGGCAGGGTGGAACCGGACACGGAGCTCCTCTCGCCATTGCATGGTGCCATGAGGACCCCGGCGCGGCCTCGGCCTCGAGCTCCTTCGGGTGAGATCTCTCATCTGCGGACCGGTGTCCCGACACCGATGCCAGGCTGCCCCCACCAGGCAGTTCGACAGCGGAGGCAGACATGTTCGGGATCATCGCCGGCATCGTGGTGGCCGCCTCGCTCGTGGCGATGGCCGATGTGGCCACGTCGTACGAGTCGGAGCTCCGCAGCCTCACGCGTCGTCACTGGCTGCGCGCCGTGATGGTTCCCGTGCTGGGTCCGGTGCTGTGGGTCGGCTACGGCCGTCCCCGCCTGGTCAACGCGCCGCCGGCACCCATGGCCTGCTGGATCGAGAACTCGCCCACCGATGACAACCCCGAGTACATCGCGTACCTCAGCCGCGTCGTCGCCGGCCGCCTCGGGCGTCGCGTCCAGGGCTGAGCCTCAGCCGAGCAGCCACCCCACAGCAAGTCCCACGGCCAGCACCAGCTCGGCCATCCCCGTCAGCGCCAGCACCTTGATCAGCGCGCGCCCGGTCGCCCCCGACATCACCGTCCGCACAGCGACGGCCAGCACCGCGACGCCCACGAGCCCGATCAGCGCCCACGGTGTAGTCAGCACCGACTCGACCACCACGCACACCGTCACGACGACGGCCAGCGCGAGGTAGAGCCACCGGGTGCCGGCATCGCCCAGCCGCGTGGCCAGCGTCCTCTTGCCGACCTCGCGGTCGCCGACGATGTCGCGCAGGTTGTTCGCCACGAGCACCTGGCAGGCGACCAGTCCGACCGCGACCGCGGCGACGGCCGAGGGTACGGTGACGCGCCCCGCCTGCACGTACGTCGTGCCCATCACGGCCACCAGCCCGAAGAACACGAACACCATGACCTCGCCGAGGCCCGCATAGCCGTACGGATGGCGCCCGCCGGTGTAGAACCACGCGGCCAGGATCGAGGCGACCCCGACGATCAGCAGCCACCACTGCCCGGAGAGCCAGACCACGAGCAGACCGGCCACGGCCGAGAGGCCGAAGCTCGCGAAGGCGGCCCGCTTGACCGCGCTCGGCGTGGCCGCCCCTGAGCCGACCAGCCGCATCGGCCCGACACGGTCGGCATCGGTGCCCCGGATGCCGTCGGAGTAGTCGTTGGCGTAGTTGACCCCGACCTGCAGCGCCAATGCCACGACGAGGCACAGCAGGGCGACGAGGAGGTCGAAGCGGCCGACCAGATGCGCGGCCGCCGATCCGGCGATGATGGGCGAGACGGCGGCAGGGAGGGTTCGCGGCCTGGCACCCGCCAGCCACTGGGATGCTGCGGCCACTAGGCGCTCCACCCCGAGGCGAGGGCCATTCGGTCCACCTTGCCGGAGCTGGTCATCGGCAGGGCGTCCACGCGGCGCAGCTCACGGGGCAGCGCGGACTTCTCCACCCGCCCGTCGAGCCGGTCCCGCAGGGAGTCGAGCGTCAGGGCCTGAGTGGTCACGGCCACGATCCTGGCACCCCAGACCGGATCGGGGACGCCCATCACGACGACCTTCTGCACCCCGACCGCGCGATCGACGATCCGCTGCAGCTGGGCGATGTCCACGTTGACGCCTCCAGAGATCACCACGTCGTCGATGCGGCCCCGGACCTCGAGCCGCTCTCCGACCCAGGCGCCACGGTCGGAGGTGAGGACGGTCCTGCCCTCGAGCACCATCGCCGTCGACTCCGGATCCAGGCGGTAGCCGGAGAACGATGTCGGCCCCGTGAGCGAGATCCGGCTGTCGTCGTCCAGGCCCACGTGGACGCCGTCGAGCGGCCTCCCGTCGTACACCACTCCCCCGCAGGTCTCGCTCATCCCGTACGTCGTGACGACCCGGATCCCGGCGTCGGCGGCGCGCTCGAGCTCGGCGCGGTCGGCGGCCGCCCCGCCGAGCAGGACGGTGTAGCGGCGCAGCACCGTGCGGGTCTCGGGACGCCGGAGCGCGTTGTAGAGCTGGGTCGGGACCAAGGAGATGTACGCGAGGTCGTCGCCCACCTCGACCTGGTCGAGCATGGTGAGCTGCTGGTCGACAGTGATCGCGGGGTGCCCTGCGACCAACGCCCGGACGTGCACCATGAGGCCCGCGACGTAGTGCGGGGCGAGCGCGCACACCCAGCGGCCCGGGCCGCCGAGGCGCTCCTGACTGGCCGTCGCCGCCGACACGAGGGCGGATCGCGACAGGACCACCGCCCGTGGCGTACCCGTGGATCCGGAGGTCGCGACGACCACGGCGGCGTCAGGTTCCTCGACGGGCTGGTCGATCTTGAGCACCTGGCGGAGACGGGCTGCCTCGCCGGGGCTGTCCGGAAGCGGGGCGAACGGTCCGGCCGTCCCGTCGAGCACGGACCTCACCGCATCCGAGACCTCACCGGAGGGTACGAGACGGAGGTCGGTCACCCGGCGATCCTATGCCGGGCCGCCGGACCGGTACGCCGGGGACGGACCTAGACTCGAAACATGGGACGCATCATCGTGCTGGTCGCCGTCATCGGCTTCGGGGTGTACGCGTTCGTCGGAGCGCTGCAGGCCGACGCCCCGCGGATCCGTGTCATGCCTCGCTGGCTGTGGCTGGCCGTGATCCTCGCGTTCCCCGTTGTCGGACCGTTCGCCTGGCTCTCGCTGGGGCAGCCCACCCGTGACGCGATCACCCGCCGCGACGACACTCCCGTCGGCCCCGACGACGACCCCGACTTCCTCCGTCGCCTCTGACGCCCAACCGCTGCCGAGAGACTTCCGCACCGTTCGCGAGAGACTTCCACACCCTTCGCGAGAGACTTCCACACCGTTCGCGAGAGACTTCCGCACCGTTGGCGAGAGAACTCGAGATGGACCCGATCCTGAGGTCCAACCCATGAGAAGCCTGTGAGAAACCGTTTGCCACGCGGGTCTGCGTTGATACGGTTAGTTAACCCCCCTAACGACCTGTTCGCACACTCCTGAATCGACGCTCGTGACCGCCTCGCCCACACCTGCCCGTGACCTGATACCGATCGCCCGAGAAGTCCGCCTCGCCGCCCAGTCGATGGCGCGCCACGTCAAGGACCACACAGCCTCGTTGGCACCCCACCTGTTCACCGTCCTCGCCTGGCTCGAAGAGGGCCCTGCCACGGCCGGGGACCTCGCCGTACGGGAGCGGGTGTCCGCTCCGTCGATGTCGAAGACCGTGGGCGAACTCGAGGACCGCGGCTTGGTCTCCCGCCACACCGACCCCAAGGACGCCCGGCTCAAGATCGTCCGGCTGACGCCCGCTGGTCGACGCGCGCTCATCAAGGGACGCAAGGAGCGTGACGAGTACACCGCGGCGCTTCTCGTCGCCTGCACTCCGGAGGAGTTGGCCGGGCTGCTGACCGGAGCCCAGCTCCTGCGCAAGGTGGTCGAGCAGTGAGCCGAACGTTCTCGAGCATGTCCATCCGCAACTACCGCAACTTCTTCCTCGGCAACACCGCCTCCAACCTCGGGCTGTGGATGACCCGTACGGCGCAGGCCTGGCTGGTACTCGAAGAGCTCACCGACGGCGACGCCACGGCGCTCGGCTGGCTCACCACGATGATGTTCTTGCCCACGCTCCTGCTCACTCCTCTGGCGGGCACGTTGGCCGACAAGTTCAGCAAGCGCACGATCATGCTGTCGGCGCAGGGGCTGCTGTTCATCGACATCATCGTGCTCGCGTCGCTCACGCTGACCCACCACGTCCAGCTGTGGCACGTGTTCGTGCTGGCCTTCCTCGACGGCATCGCCGGCGCGTTCGACGGACCCTCGCGGCAGTCGATCGTCACCGAGCTCGTACCGGCGTCGGAACTGTCCAACGCCATCGGCCTCAACAGCACGGCCTGGAACTCGGCCCGGCTACTCGGCCCCGGCGCGGCCGGTCTGCTCATCGCGCTCATCGGTACGGGACCGGTGTTCCTCGTCAACGCCGTCACGTACGTCGTGCAGGTCGTCGCGCTCGTCTCCCTGGATCGCGCGGCCATGGTCCCGCCTCCCACGCATAAGACGGAGAAGGCCGGCTTCCTCACGGCTGTTCGGTACGTGACGGCTCGCCCCTTGCTGCTCATCCTGTTCGTCGTCGCCTTGGCCATGGGCGCCTTCGGGTTCAACCAGTCGGTGACCAACCCGCTGATGACCACGCAGGCGTTCGGCAAGGGCGCGACCGAGTTCGGGCTCCTGGGCTCGGTGATGGGGGTCGGCTCCTTGGGGGCTGCGCTCTGGGCCGCTCGTCGACCGCGACCCCGGATCCGCCAGGTGATCATGGGCCTGGGCCTGTTCTCGCTCACGATGGCGCTGTCGGCCGAAGCCCCGTCCTTCCTCGTGTTCGCGCTGCTGCAGATCCCCCTGGGCCTGGCGGGCGTGCAGGTGATGACCACCGCGAACGCGATCGTCCAGATGTCGGTGGCCGCGGAGGTACGGGGTCGTGTCATGGCTCTATGGGTCGCCGTCGTCATGGGCATGACACCGATCGTGTCGCCCGTCGTGGGATGGGTCGGCAGCGCGTTCGGCGCCCGCGCGACGGTGTGGTTCAACGCCTTCTTCGTGATCGTCGCTTTCCTCGTCACGACCTGGTACCTCTACCAACGCGGCGGCGTGGACGTCCACGTGAGCCGTCGGCGTCCCTGGTTGGACGTCCAGCCGAAGTCGGCGCCCGACTCCGGAGTCTGAGCCTGCACGCTGTCCGTACGAGGCGGACAGGAGGCGGAGCCCTACCGCCAGGACGTACCATTGGCCCCGAAGTGCTCCGGGGTCGGTGAAAATCCGAACCGGCGGTCATAGTCCGCGACCCGAACGCCCCAGCCACCCGGCTGACGGTGCTCGGTTGAGCCGGTGGAACTCCGGCACCGACGGTTAAAGTCCGGATGGGAGGCGCACGAGGCGTACGGCTGTGCCGTACGCCCGACGCTCGTCGTCGTCCCCGGGTCGCTGGTGCAGCGAAGGGGACCCGTGAAGCGCAGGGCGACGAGAGTTCAGCCGCGTGTACGTCATGTCGTGGCGCCCGTGCTGCTCGGTCTGCTCCTCATCGGCTTCTGGCTGCTCCTCTCGGCCCGCCTGCCCGCGTTCGTCCTGCCCGGTCCCGGCAGCGTCTTGGCCAAGCTCTGGACCGGCCTTGCCGGCGGTCGGCTGCTCGCCCCTTTGGGCACGACCCTCGGCGAGGCGGCCGTCGGCTGCGTGGCCGGAGCGATCGTGGCCATCCCGCTCGCCATCCTCATCCACCGCTCCCGGTGGGCCGACTCGGCGACGCGTCCGTTCCTCGGCGCGACCCAGGCGATCCCGGCGATCGCGCTGGCGCCGCTGTTGGTGCTCTGGGTGGGGTACGGCCTCGTCCCGATCGCCATCCTCTGCGCGCTCATCGTGTTCTTCCCGATCCTGGTCGCGGCGACCTCGGGCCTGCACCACGTCGACCACGACATCGTCGACGCGGCACGGATGGACGGCGCCTCGTCCGTCCAGCGCCTCCTGCACATCGAGCTCCCGCTGGCGATGCCCTGGCTGTACGCCGGCCTGCGCAACGGCTTCACCCTCTCGGTGACCGGCGCGGTCGTCGGCGAGATGGTGATGGGCGGCACCGGCCTCGGCACCGTGCTCACCGTCCAGCGTGATCAGCTCGACACCGCCGGCATGGTCGCCACGATCGTGCTTCTGGCAGGCGTGGCGTCGGCCGCCTACCTGGTTCTCGTCGCTCTCGAACGCCGTTCCGGCACCGTCTCGTCCCTCGTCAACGAGTCCTGAGGAGGACCCATGCGTACCCGTGTCATCGCTCTCGCCGTCACCCTGCTGATCCTGGCGGGCTGCGCCTCCACGACGCCGGCGGCCACGACGAGCGGCTCGCCCGGCGGGCCGGCTGCCGTGATCGGCCTGACGTACATCCCCAATGTGCAGTTCAGCCCCTTCTACGTGGCCGAGCAGAAGAACCTGTACTCGACGCCGACCACCCTGCGTCACCACGGCACGTCCGAGGGTCTGTTCACGGCCATCACGACGGGCAGCGAGCAGTTCGTGGTCGCGGGCGGTGACGAGGTGCTGCAGGCGCGCGCCGAGGGGACGGACCTGGTGGCGGTCGCCTCGTACTACCGCCGCTTCCCCGTCCGGATCATCGTTCCCGGCGACTCCACGATCGCGTCGGTCAAGGATCTCAAGGGCCGCACGATCGGGCTGCCCGGCAAGTACGGCGAGTCCTGGTTCGGCCTCCTCATGGCGCTCAAGGGTGCGGGCCTGACGACCGACGACGTGACCGTGCAGGAGATCGGCTACACCCAGCAGGCGGCGCTGGCCACCAAGAAGGTCGACGCCATCGTCGGCTTCGTGAACTCCGAGCCGATCCAGCTCCAGGCCGCGGGCATCGCCGCGAAGGTGATCGACCTCGGCGACGTACCGCTGGTCAGCATCGCGTTGGTCACGACGAGTGCGTACGCCACCGCTCACCCCGACGTGGTGAAAGCCGTCGTCAAGGGCACGGTCGCCGGGATGGCCGCCGTCGTCGCCGACCAGAATGCTGCGTTCCAGGCCAGCACGGCGTACGTGCCGGGGCTGACGGACAGCACGACCGCGACCGGGGCGAAGGCTGTCCTCGCGGCCACCGCGCCGCTGTTCCAGAGCGCCGACGGCAGCGTCTCCGGCGCCCTGGACGCCTCAGCGTGGGACGCCATGTCCACGGCGATGGTGTCCGCAGGCCTCCTCAAGACCGCGCAGCCGTCGAGCGTCGCGATGACCAACGCGTACGTCCAGCACTAACTCTGGTTCAAGAATCCGGGGTACGGGCACCGGTCCCGAACGGTGCGGCCATACTGAGGCCCGTGGATCGGGACGAGCTTCGAGCTGAGCTCTCACGGCTGCGCAAAGGACGGGGGATCGCGCGTCCCGGGCTGCTCGCGGCGCTCGGTCCGTCGCTGCGGACGGTGCTCGACATCGACCCGGTCACCGCCGAGGAAGAGGCTCGGACGAAGCTCATGACCCTCCTCACCGGCGAGTCGTCGAACTTGCCCCACGATCTCGGGCTGTTGGTGTCGGCGGCGTTCGGCATGACGAGCAGCCACGTCCTGCTCAACGAGCGGCTCGCCGATGTGGGGCATCTCCTCCAGCGGGACCCCCGCACGTTACGGCGGCGGCTGGCTGAGGCCGACGACCTGCTGGCCGACCGGATCGTCCAGCGGTTCGCGCCGCGACAAGGCCTGGCGCGGCCGGGCTGGCACTGGGTCACGTACCGGCTGGAGGTCGACGTCTCCGACGACCGCCCGGTGTTCGTGAGCTCCCGCACGCTGGTCTCGGCGCTCGACGGGCTCACCGAGTTCGGCGAGATCGTGTCCATCCCGCTGACCGGCGACGCCGAGTCGCTGCACGTCGAGGGCCTGTCCGGCTGCACGTACGTCGGCATGGACGCCCTGTCCGGCACGAGCTGGCGGCTGCGCTTCCAGCTGCCTCACCCGCTGGCGGCCAGTGAGACCCACGACACGACCGTACGTTTCACGTGGCCGAGCCGGGACTGGATCCAGCCCTTCGCCGCGTTCGTGCCGATGCGGCCCGTGGAGCGTTTCGAGGTGAAGGTGTGACTTTCTGTGTTCAGTGGCGGCAAATCTTGCACACTACATGTCGGGGCG
>JAPUEI010000094.1 GCA_027492675.1 Propionibacteriaceae bacterium
TGGTGATCGAGGCGCGGGGCTGGCCCCAGCCTCCCCACCTGGCGCGCCGCTCGTACATCCAGACCCGCTGCGTGGTGCAGTTCGCGCTGGGCGGCGTGGTGGCCGTCGTCGGCATCGGGATGCTGTGGGGCTTCCTCCTGCGCGCGGACATGTGGTGGACCCTGTTCGCGTGCGCCTTCATCCTGCTGGGCGTCATCGTGATGGCCGCCAACTTCCGCACACTGCTGCGGGTGCAGTCCCTGTCCGAGGACGTCCAGGTGCCGATCACGCTGCCGTACGCGTTCGCGATCGATGGTGACGAGGTCGTCTTCCCCGCGTTCGTGGCGACTCCGGAAGAGCGCTGGCCGCTGCGCGAGACGTACGCGAAGGCTGGTCGGGTGCTCGATCTGGTGACGCTCACCAGCCCCGGACGGCGTACGCGCAGGTTCTTCGCGATGGCGCTGCGGATCCCCACCATCGATGCCGCGTTCCTCGTCAACGAGTACCGCCGGGAGCTCCTCGGAGAAGCCTCCACCTGATCTACGCGCCGACCAGCGGAAACTCTATGCTTTCTGACTCGTAAGTCAGTAAACGGCGATAGCGTATGCCGAGATCCCACGACGCAAGGAGGCGTTCCTTCGATGCCCACGATCAGCATCCAGCTCTACACACTCCGCGATGCCCTCGAGGCTGACCGCGACGGCACGCTTGCGGCCGTTGCCGCAATGGGCGTCGACGCGGTCGAGCCCTTCGGCATCGAGCACTTCGACTGGCTCCCCGAGGCCCTGGCGAAGGTCGGCCTCCGGGCCAGCAGCGCGCACGCGAGCCTCGTCGAGAACCCCGAGAAGGTCCTCGCCGCCGCCAAGACGCTCGGCGTGACCACGGTGTTCCAGCCCGGACCGCGGCCTCGCGACGCGTTCGAGACCCGCGAGGGCATCGAGACCTTCGCCGCCGAGCTCAACGCCTGCGTCGACATGTTCGCCGCAGAGGGCATCAGCATCGGCTTCCACAACCACGACTGGGAGTTCACCGCTCCCACGGTCGACGGCCAGATCGCCTACGACTACTTCGTGTCCCTGCTCGACCCCCGTACGGTGCTCGAGCTCGACACGTACTGGGTGGCCGCAGGCGGTGTCGACCCCGTCAGCGTGTTCGACACGTACGGCGACCGCATCACGCACATCCACGTCAAGGACGGCCCCATCGAGGGCGGCCACAGCGTGAGCAACGTCGTGCTCGGCACGGGCGCCATGGACATCCCCCGCATCCTCGAAGCAAGCCCGGACCGCACCTGGGTCCTGGAGTTCGACATCGCATCGGACGCCGTGGCCGAGTCGGCCGCGAGCATCGCCTACCTGAAGGAGAAGAAGTGACCGCCAAGGTCGGAGTCATCGGCGCCGGGAACATCTCCCCGCAGTACCTGGGCCACATCGCCACCTACCCCGACCTGGAGGTCGTCGCGATCTCCGACCTCATCGAGGAGCGGGCAACGGAGAAGGGCGCCGAGTACGGGATCGCGACGCACGGCGTCCCGGGCCCCGAGGGCTCGGACATCGTGTACGACAACCCGGACGTCGAGTTCGTCATCAACATCACGAACCCGCAGAACCACATCGACGTGTCGCTGAAGGCGATCCGCGCCGGCAAGCACGTGTGGAGCGAGAAGCCGCTGGGCCTCAACCTCGAGGGTGCCAAGCAGATCCTCGACGAGGCCGAGAAGCACGGCGTGGTCGTCGGCTGCGCGCCCGACACGGTCTTCGGCCCCGGCTTCCAGACGGTGCTCCGCAAGATCCGCGGCGGCGAGATCGGCAAGCCCATGGGCGGCCTCGCGATCATGCAGCAGCCCGGCCCGGACCTGTGGCACCCCGGACCCGAGTTCCTGTTCCAGGTCGGCGCCGGCCCGACGCTCGACATCGGCCCGTACTACTTCACGGCGCTCGTGCTCGGCCTCGGCGAGGTCACGAGCGTGACCGCGGGCGGCGGCAAGGCCCGCGAGGTCCGTACGGTCATGTCCGGCCCGAAGGCGGGCACGGAGTTCGAGGTCGAGGTCCCGACGACGGCCCGCGTGCTGCTGCGTCACGCCTCCGGCGCCACGTCGCTGGTGCTGCTGAGCTTCGACTCCGGCCTCAACCGTCACGGCATGCTCGAGTTCCAGGGCACCGACGGCGTCATCGTCGCTCCGGACCCCAACATGCACCACGGCACCGTCGTGACGCACAAGGGCGGCAAGGTCGTCGAAGAGGTCGTCGCCGAAGAGGCCGGCATGGGTCGCGGCATCGGCCTGGTGGACATGGCTCGCTCGATCAAGGCCGGTGTACGGCCTCGCGCCCACGCTGACCTCGCGTACCACGTGCTCGAGATCATGCTGGCCGTCGAGAAGGCGATCGAGAGCCAGGAGACCATCGAGATCCATTCCAAGGCCCCCGAGGTCGATCCGATTCCTGCAGACTGGACCCCGCTGCACGAGGGCTGAAACGTAGTGAAATCATGTCTGCGGCGCCGGGGTGACCCGGCGCCGCAGTCACGTACGAGGGGGACTTGATGAAGCTGGGAATGTTCACGGCATGCCTGCCGATGTGGTCGCTGGAGAAGGTCGCGGAGTACGCGTCCGGCCAGGGCTACCAGTGCCTGGAGGTGGCCAGCTGGCCCAAGGTCGAGGGCCGTCCGTTCCAGTCGGCGCATCTCGACGTGGCCCATTGGACGGGCGCCGACGTCGAGTCGACGAAGGCCCTCCTCGAGCGCACCGGGCTGGAGATCTCCTCGCTGGCCTACTACGACAACAACCTCATCGGTGACCTCACGCGGCGCGAGGAGGTGCGCGCCCACGTGAAGCACGTCATCGACGCCGCCCAGTCCCTCAACATCGGTTACATCGGCACCTTCCTCGGCCGCGACGTCACCAAGTCCGTGCCGGAGAACATGCGCGAGGCCGAGCGGATCTTCCCCGAGCTCGTCGACTACGCGGGCGAGCGCGGCGTGAAGATCATCGTCGAGAACTGCGTCATGGAGGGCTGGCACCCCGACGGCTACCCCGGCAACATCGCGTACTCCCCCGAGCTCTGGGAGTGGATGACCACCCAGCTCGGCCTGTACCTCAACTGGGACCCGTCGCATCTCACCTGGATCGGCATCGACCCGATCGAGACCATCCGGCCGTTCGCGAAGTACATCGTGCACGCGCAGGCCAAGGACCTCGAGATCTTCGCCGACAAGCGCAACCAGTACGGCGTGTACGGGCTCGTCGCGAAGGGCGACCGGCCCTGGGACATGGGCTGGTGGCGCTACCGGGTGCCGGGCCGCGGCGTCGTCGACTGGGCGCACATCGTCGACCGTCTGTACGAGGTGGGCTTCACCGGCAGCCTGTCCGTCGAGCACGAGGACCCGGTCTGGGGCGGCACGCCCGAGAAGATCGTCGAGGGTCTGCGGATCGCGTACGGCACGCTCCGCCCGCTCATCGGCGACGTCAACGTCTGACCACACACCACACGACAAGAGGGACCGCGTTTCCATGAGCAAGCTGCGCATCGGCATCATCGGCGTTGGATTCATCGCCACCGGCAAGCACCTTCCGGGGCTGGCCGCCAACTCCGACGTCTGCGAGGTGGTCGCGTTCTGCGACTTCGTCGCTGAGAAGGCGGAGGCGGCGAAGGCGGAGTTCGGCACGCCGGACGCGTACGTCACCACTGACTACACCGAGCTCCTCGCCGACCCGACCATTGACGTCGTCAACGTCTGTACCTGGAACGTCAGCCACGCCGAGATCACCTGCGCGGCCCTGGAGGCCGGCAAGCACGTGCTCGTCGAGAAGCCGATGGCGATCACCGGTGCCGACGCGCGCCGCATGGTCGAGACGGCCAAGCGCACCGGCAAGAAGCTCTCCGTGGGCTTCCAGAACCGGTTCCGCGCCGAGAACCAGTTCCTGCACCGCGCGATCAGCGAGGGTCGGCTGGGCGAGGTGTACGCGGGCAAGGCCCATGCCGTACGTCGCCGTGGTGTGCCGACGTGGGGCGTCTTCACCGACAAGGAGAAGCAGGGCGGCGGCCCGCTCATCGATCTCGGCGGCCACGCGATCGACCTGGCGCTGTGGTTCATGGACAACTACGAGGTCGCCTCGGTCACCGGCGTGGTCAACTACAAGCTCGGCGACAAGCCCGAGGGCAACATGATGGGCCCCTGGGACCCCGCCTCGTACACCGTCGAGGACTCGGCGTTCGGCTTCGTGCGGTTCACCAACGGCGCGTCCCTGTTCGTCGAGGCGTCGTGGGCGCTGAACGTGGCCGACTCCCGTGAGGCGTGCGTCACGCTCTGCGGCACCGAGGGCGGCGCCGACACGATCCAGGTGGCCGGGTCGCCGAACCTCAAGGTGACGCTCAACCACGTCGTGGGCGGCGACCTCGTGAAGACCTCCCCGGAGGTCGGTGCCGTGGTGTTCAGCCCGGGCAAGCCGCCGCGGTCCGCCATGGACCAGGCCGCGGTCGACGAGGCCCGTACGTGGTTGGCCGCGATTGCGAACGACACCGACCCGGTGGTGACCGGCGAGCAGGCCGCGGTCGTGACCGAGATCCTCGACGCCATCTACACCTCGGCGGCGACGGGCAAGCCGGTGGAGTTCGCCCGCAGCTGAGCCCTACCAAG
>JAPUEI010000095.1:0-49199 GCA_027492675.1 Propionibacteriaceae bacterium
AGGTCGAGGCGCAGAACTTCGAGATGCGCAAGAACGTCCTCAAGTACGACGACGTCATGAACCGGCAGCGTCACGCCATCTACGGCGACCGCCGCTCGGTGCTCGAGGGCGCCGACGTGGAGGAGAAGCTGCGCGCGACCGTGACCAAGGTCGTCACCGAGTACGTCGAGAACGCCACGCAGGGCTTCGAGGAGGACTGGGACCTCGCGCAGCTGTGGCTCGATCTCAAGCAGCTTTACCCGGTGTCGCTGGACATCAGCGACTATGAGGAGAAGTCGGTGACCACCGAGCAGCTGGTGGCCGACTTCACCGAGGACGCGCAGAAGGCGTACGACACGCGCGAGGAGGAGCTCACGCCGGACGTCATGCGCGAGCTCGAGCGGCGCGTGCTGCTCACCGTGCTCGACCGCAAGTGGCGCGAGCACCTGTACGAGATGGACTACCTCCGCGAGGGCATCGGTCTGCGCGCGATGGCGCAGCGCGATCCGCTGGTCGAGTACCAGCGCGAGGGCGGCGTCATGTTCCAGGCGATGATGGACTCCTTCATGGAGGAGGTCGTCGGCTACCTGTTCAACCTCCACGTCGAGGCTGTCCAGCAGGCGGCGCCCGTCACGAACGACGACGGCACGCCGGTGGACCTGGTCGCCGCGGTGAAGCGCTACCACGACGCCGAGCTCGAGGCCGAGGCGGCCGCGGCACGCAAGCAGCTGCACATCGGTGCCGCGGGCCTGGCCGACACCACGAAGAAGGCCGCCAAGGGGAGCAAGCGTCCCGCGAAGGCCCAGGTCGTGGCGGAGCCCGTTGCAGGGACCGACGACGAGGCTGACGAGCCGGCGGGCGCGTCCACGACAGCCCGTACGGCTGCTCCGAAGACCACGCGGCCGGGAAGCCAGGGGCGACGCAACACCAAGAAGCGCCGCTGACCTAAGGGCCGACGACCAGCGCCGTACAGCGCCAGCTGGACCGGCGCCGGTCCAGCCTGTACGCGACCGCGGCTGAGCCTTGCCCTCGCCGGAGCCGCACGGTCACCTCGACCGAGCCTCGAGCCGTGAGCTGGAGCCGGATGGAGGCCACGCTCGGCCCAAACCGACGGTAGAGCTTCGCGGCCTCGGCGAGCACGCGCAGCGGCGATTCGTCGAGCCAGCCTTCGAGCTGTACGGCGGGCCGCAGGCCTGACAGCACCTCCGTCATGGCCTGGGTCAGGCCCACGGCCAAGCGCCGCACCTCGGGTGGCACGTTGCCAGCCGGTGCCGATACCTCCGGCGTCTCACCGTCGAACGGAAGAGTCGGCTGGGCGGGCCATCCCGACGAGGAGTCGTCGACAAGGTCGTCCCAGCGCCAGGCAGGAGCACGCACGGCGACCCGGAGCACACGGCAGCGGGCGCGGTCAGGGGTGAGCAGCGGGGGTGTGGCTGTGACCATGCGTCCACGCTGCACCCCGCGCGCGGCACATGCCAGCACTTTCTGCCTGACCTGTGGACAACTCCTACGATCAGGCCGAGAACAGCAGCAGCAGCCCGCACACGGTGTAGATGACCATGACCCCGAGCAGCGGCAATTGGGCACGCCGCATGGCATCGGGCCGGAGCAGGGCGACCGCGCGGTCGTGGGCGACGATGATCCCGAGCACGTGGCCACCCACGATGAAGATCAGCTGGGCGAGCGCGGTCACCGTGGGGTACGTCAGCGGCGTCGCCACCACCCCGTACTCCGCCAGCCCCAGGACGTTCCAGCCTTTGCCGAGTGGGTCGGCCAGTTGCGTCACCGTCCGCTGGCCCTCGATGACGAGCAGCGTGAGGTAGTGGCCGAGGGCGTAGCCGGCGACGATTGGCACCAGACCGGTCGAGAGTCGGTCGGCGGTGGTCAGCAAGGGAGTAGGTGAGGCGAGGCCCCAGCGCAGCGCGGCTACGCCGGCGACGTACAGGCCGGCCACAATGGCGACCATGACGCACATCCCGCCCAGGCCCCACAGCCAACGCGGCGCGTCGGACGACTGGATCAGCCGCACCCACCCGGTCGAGGAGCTGAAGCTGTCGTACGCGGTCGTGCCGAGCAGCGCGCAGGCGAGCGCGGCGGTTCCTCGAGGCGGTTCCCAGGTGCCGAGGTTGCGCACCGGGGATACCAGGCGCAGCGTGCCGTCCGACCATTGCCACGGGGACACACGCGAGAGCATGCCGGCGTAGGCGTCGAACGGGTCTGCCGTCCCTACCCAGCCGGAGCCCCGCCACAGGACCCCGACGACGACCACGACCAGCCACGCGATCACGAACCCACGCAGGACCGGGAGCGTCGCCCTGTCAGGCTGGACCAGCTCGAACCAGCCCCACACCACGATCCCGGCGGCGGCCGGAAGCACTCCGAGGGAGGGGATCGGATCGGGGCTGACACGCTTCAGGAGCACGGCCACGCTCCGTACGGGATGGAGCCCGTGCCACAGCGCTCCTCCCAGCAGGGAGACCGGCACGAGACCGACCCACAGCAGCACGAAGACGGTCCCGAACACGGGGTTGGTGACGAGGTCCTTGCCTGCCACCAGCGCCATCGCGACCCAGAGCCAGAAGACGATCACGAGGATGCGTCCGGTCCAGAGCACTCCTGGGTGCGCGAGGACTCGGCTGAGCCGGGGGAGCGGGCGTCCCCCCAAGGTGTCCAGTCGAGTTCGGCGCCAGGACCGAGTCAGGAACCAGAACGTCGCGACCAGGACGAGCGCTGCGCCTGCGACGACGTACTCGAAGGGCAGAGGCAGGTCCTTGCGGCTGCCGATCCCGTGCGCCGGCAGGAGGAGCAGGGTCAGCGCGTCACCGTACATGCAGGGTGGCGATGGTGGCCTCGACGACGTGGGTCTCCACCTCGTAGCTGCCGGTCTTGTCCGCGGTGAAGGTGATCACGGTCGGGGTGCCCGCCACGACCTCCTTCTCGATCTCGTAGCCGTGGACGTGAACCGTGTCGGCTGCGTCAGATGTGACGGTGATCGTCACCTTCGAGCCCACCGACACCTCGTACGTCGCCCCGGACGGCGTGACCTTGCCGTTGGCGATGGTCACGGCGATGGAGACGGGGCCGGTCTTCGCCGATGACGAGCACGCGCCCGTGGCCAGCAGGACGGTGACAAGCAGAAGCCCGATGAGTCGACGCATTGTTTCTCCCAAGGAAGGGTCCGAGTATTCGCGCACATCCTGCCCCAACCACCCAGGCGGCAGGAAGAATCTCACGGCGGGTGGGTATCGTCGGTGCTGACTGACGAGGAGAACAATGCCTGACCCGTTGACCCAGACCGAGATCGCGTCGCTGTCGCGCGGGGTCGGGGGCACTCCCTGGCACCTGACCACGGTGGACGTGCTCGACCGGCCGCGGGCCGACGCCACGCTGCCGCTGAGCGAGGTCGTCGCGCGTCTGGGCGACCGACTCCCGTTCGCGCCGAGGTTCCGGCAGCGCGTCCGCGAGACGGTGACCGGGCTCGACTGGGTCGACGACACCGACTTCGACATCCTGCGCCACGTCCGTCGCGTCACGCTCGAGGCGCCAGGGTCCATGGCCCAGGTCACCGACCTCGTCGCCGAAGGACTCACCACGCCACTCGACCCCGCCCACCCGCAGTGGGACCTCGTGGTGGTCGATGGTCTCCGCGGAGGGCAGGTGGCGCTGGTCTGCCGGAGCCACCCTGCGTACGTCGACGGTGGCGACCACATCCATCTGTTGCAGGAGCTGTACGACGACGATCCTCAACCCGAACGGCCCGTACCCCGGGAGTGGGAGCCCCAGCCGGCGCCCCACACCGGCGACGACCTCGTGTCGGGCCTCGTCGGCGGTTTCTCAGACCCGGTGGGGATGCTCGGCCGACTCGGCAGCCGGATGGCTCGTGGTGTCGCGCAGGGCGTCGAGTGGGTGCAGGCTCAGGGCCTTCCTGGGAGGCTGCGCGCTGAGCCCGTGGCGCCGGTCACGCGCCATGCGGGCGGCGTGCTCGTGAACCTCGGTGCGGTCAACCGCGTCCGGGACGCCGCGGGCTGTACGACCCACGACGTGGTGGTCGCCCTGGTCACCGCAGGGCTGCGGCAGTGGCAGACCCAGCTCGGTGACGAGCCCAGCGATGTGGTCGCCCTGGTGCCGCTCGCGGTCAAGGAACGCGGCAAGGTGCCGTCCGCGATCGGCTGCGCCGTCGCCCCGCAGTACGTGACGCTGCCGGCGCGGAACGCGTCACCGCAGGGCCGCATCGACCAGATCGCTTCGCTGACCCGCACGCGCATCGACTCCGGAGCCACGCTCGACGGTGACCGGCTCACCCACCTCGCAGGCTTCGCGCCGGCGACCTTGCACGCGGTCGCCGCCCGTACCGTCACCTCGGGACGCGACCATGATCTGTACCTGGCGAACGCCCCGGGTCCTCGGGCTGTCCGGTACTTCGGGGAGTGGCCGCTGCACTCGAGCTACCCGGTGCTCGGGCTGGCCGACTCGGAGGACGTCACCGTGTGCGCCACGTCGTACCACGGCCGCATCGGCATCGGCATCGCCGCGACCGCCCCGGTCACGGCGTTCGTCGAGGGCATCACGAGCGAGCTCAACCGGCTCGATGGAGGACATCGCTGATGGTCGCTTTCGTCCCTGTGTCCGTCGAGGTGCTGGCCGACCTTCCGACGACCCCGCTCGTCGGACCGCAGTACGCGTTCGCCGTGACGGCCGGCCTGTGTGACACGTTCTCCTTGTCTCCGGCTGACGACGAGGAGGCCGAACGTACGGCGCTGCTGCTCGCTGGTCTGGCGTCGCTGATGGCCCATGGGCGCCGCCTGGTGCTCGTGGTCGATGCCCGGGCCGACGACCAGGGCGGCGGGCTGGGGGAGTGCTCGCTGAGCGGCGTGGCCTGGAAGGACGTGTCGGCGATCTTCGCCGACGCTCCCGAGGCCAGTGCGGCTGTGGCGGAGGCGTCGGCAGCGGTGGCCGGCCTCGACCTGGACGATGCCTGGGACGTGTCCGCCGTACAGACCCTGCTGAGTGAGCACGACCTGCTCTGGTTCGGTCCCGGGGAGGTCGGCGCGCTCACGCGCGTGTGACCCTGGCTCATTTTGGCGGCGTGGGGGACACTGTCCGACATGCCACGATCCATCTGGAAGGGTGCCATCTCCTTCGGCCTGGTGACGATCCCCATCAGGGTGTACGGCGCTGTCGAGCCTGGTGACCTGAGTTTCCGGCAGGTCCACGCGAAGGACGGTGGCCGGATCCGCCAGAAGCGCGTGTGCGAGAAGTGCGGCGAGGAGGTCGAGTTCGCCGACCTGGCCAAGGGGTACGAGTCCGCTGACGGCCGCATGGCGATCCTCGAGAAGCAGGACTTCGAGAACCTCCCGCTGACGACGACCAAGACGGTCGACGTCGTGCAGTTCGTCGAGGCGAGCGAGATCGACCCGATCGCGTTCGACAAGCCGTACTACCTCGAGGCGGAGGCGACGGGTCAGAAGCCGTACGTCCTGTTGCGCGACGCCCTCAAGGAGTCCGGCAAGGTCGCGGTCGTGAAGGTCGCCCTGCGGTCCCGGGAGGCGCTCGCGGTGGTCCGGGTCACCGGCGACGTGATGGTGATGCAGACGATGCTGTGGCCCGACGAGGTGCGCGACGCGTCGTTCGCCGCGCCGCCGGCCGACGTGAAGGCCTCCAAGGCGGAGATCGGCATGGCCACGATGTTCATCGACCAGATGTCCGGCTCGTTCACCCCGAGCGACTTCACCGACTCGTACCGCGAAGCCCTGGAGACCGTCGTGGCCTCGAAGCTTGACGGTGTCGCGCTGCCCGAAGGCACTGAGGAGTCGCCGACCGAGACCAACGTGGTCGATCTCGTCGCCGCCCTGCGGGCCTCGGTGGAGGCCGCGAAGGCCCGCCGCGCCGAGGAGGAGAAGAAGTCCAAGAAGACGTCGAAGGCCGGTTAGTCGTTCAGGCGCGGAGCCAGTCGTCGCCCACGCGCTGCTGGAGCGTGATGCCCTCGAGCACCGCGGGGGCGGCCGACTGCTCGAGCTTCTTGCCCACGAACGGGATGTTGACGTTGAGGTCACCGGCGTAGTCGACACGGGTGCCCTTGCCGCCTGGGGCCAGCGTGATTGCGCCCTTCATCTCGACCGGCAGGCCCGGAACTGTGAGCAGCAACGCCCCCGTACGAGAGCCGTCGTGGGCTGCCGCCGACCAGCGCACGTCCTCGACGATGGTGATCGTCTCGCCGGTGAACTTGGCGGCTGCCGAAGGGGCCTTGAGGGTGCGGGACACGGTCGTGTGCGCGCCGTCAACCGTCACGGAGTGCTTCAGCGCCTCGGATGCCTCGCACACCTTCTCGAGGAACGCGCGATCGGTGAGCATGGCGGCGACGTCGGTCGGAGCGGCGGCGAAGTCCTGTTGGGCGGTGAGCTGCATGCCGTCCATTGTGGCGGACCGGATGCGGTTATCGTGACACGCAGGACGGCAGAGAGGCCGTCACGGTGGGAGGTTTCGCTCATGTCCGGTGGTCCCCGACGTCACCAGCCGATGCAGCAGTTGATCGACCTTGTGGCGCGGAAGCTCGACCCGGACACCGTCGCGCGCGTGGGGGAGCCGCAGCTCCTGGCGACCGGCTACCTCGACCACCAGCACGTCGACGACCTCGTCGACATCGGCAGTGACACGCTGGCGGCCCTGATGGACACCCATGTACGGATCGCGGCTGCGCGGGCGCCGGGCGCGGACCTCGTGGTGATCGACACGCCCGACGCCGACGACACGTGGCGTCTGTCGGGCTCCACGCTGTTGCAGATCGTCACCGACGACCGACCCTTCCTCGTCGACTCGGTGACCATGGAGCTCACCCGGCAGGACTGGTCGATCCGGCACGTCTTCCATCCCCAACTGACGGTGTGGCGCGACGAGACGGGGGCCCTGCACGGCGTCACGGCCTCGGACCCCGACGCGGTCGGAGAGTCCTGGATGACGTTCGCGGTGTATCCGCCGCTCGGGGTCGCGGCCGACGAGGCCGCCGGGGCGCTCGAGCGTGGCGTACGCGACGTGCTCTCCGAGGTGCGGGCGGTGACCGCTGACTGGATGTCCATGCGTCACGAGCTGACGAACGCCGTCGACCTGCTCGGCACCGACCCGTACGACGGGATGGCCGACGACCGTGACGCCGCGCGCGACCTGCTGCGCTGGCTGCGCGACGACAACTTCACGCTGCTCGGCTATCGGGAGTACTCCTACGTCGAGGGTGCGTATCAGCCGGTCGACGGCACCGGTCTCGGGCTGCTCAGGGACCAGCCGGACCTCTTCGACGCCCTCCCGACGCCCAGCGACACGGCCGTGCTCGTGTTCACCAAGGACTCCGTACGGTCTCGGGTGCACCGCCCCGGCTACCGCGACTACGTCGGCGTACGCGTTCTCGACGATGCGGGTCGGATCATGGGCGAGCGCCGGTTCGTGGGCGTGCTGTCGTCACCCGCGTACACCGAGCCTGTCACCCGCATCCCGATCCTCGTGGGCAAGGCGTCCGAGATCCTGCACCGGTCGGGGTACGCGTCGAACAGCCACGGCTACAAGGCGCTGCTGGCCACGCTCAACACCTACCCCCGTGACGAGCTGTTCCACGCGGGCGTCGACGAGCTCTACCCGATCGTCGAGCGCGTGGCCGCCATCGGTGAGCGCCGTCAGGTGCGGGTGTTCTTCCACCGCGACCCGTGGCAACGGTTCGTGAACTGCCTGGTGTACCTGCCGCGCGATCGCTACACCACGGACACCGTTGAGCGCTTCGAGGAGATCCTGCGCAACCGACTCGGCGGGATCGCCGTGGAACACCAGGCGCTCGTCACGGAATCGGTGGTCGCCCGCCTGGACGTCATGGTGCGTCTGGGCGTGCGGTCCGATGAGGATGTCGACCTCGCGGCGCTCGAGGACGAGCTGACCGACGCGACCCGCACCTGGGACGAGCGGTTCATCGACGCGGTGTACGAGTGGCCGAGCGAGCAACGCGGCGTGGACTTCCCCGACTCGTACAAAGAGGTGTTCACCCCGACCCAGGGCGTCGCCGACCTCGAGGTCCTCAACTCGCTGGTTGATACCGACGAGATGCGGGCCACGATCGTGGACGCCGGCAGTACGGATGCCGCCGACTTGAGGCTCCGTCTGTACAGGCGGCGCCGGATCGCCTTGCCCGACGTGCTGCCGCACCTGGAGCAGCTCGGGGTCTCGGTCATCGACGAGTGGCCGTTCGAGATCGAGCTGCGTGACGAGCCGGCGTGGGTGTACGAGTTCGGGCTGCGCACGCCTGCCGCGGACTGGACCGACGACGACCGTCGGCGCTTCATCGACGCCTTCGAGGCGTCGAGCACCCGTCGACTCGACATCGGACCCATGAACGCCCTGGTCACCGCGGCAGGGCTGACGTGGGAGGAGGTCGGCTGGCTGCGGGCTCTCGAGCGCTACCTCAAGCAGGGCGGCATGGCGTACTCCAACGCGTACATCGCCGGGGCCCTGCTCGCGAACCCTGACCTCTCGGCGAAGCTCGTCGCCGCATTCCGGGCCGCCCACGACCCAGCCGTCACGCTCGACACCGACCGGACGGCCTCCGAGGCGCTGCTGGTCGAGGTCGAGGCCGGGCTCGAGTCGGTGTCCAGCCTCGATCAGGACCGGATCATCCGGGCGTTCGTGGCTCTGGAGCGCGCGATCGTCCGTACCAACGCCTTCACCGGTCTCGGCGATCAGGCGCTCGCGTTCAAGTTGCTGCCGCGGACCCTCACGCTGCTCCCGGAACCTCGGCCCGAGTTCGAGATCTGGGTGTACTCGCCCCGCGTCGATGGCGTACACCTCCGCTTCGGTCGGGTCGCCCGCGGCGGGTTGCGCTGGTCCGACCGCGCCGAGGACTTCCGCACAGAGGTGCTCGGCCTGGTCAAGGCGCAGATGGTGAAGAACACCGTGATCGTGCCCGTCGGCGCGAAGGGCGGTTTCGTGGCTCGTTGGCTGCCCGACCCGGCCGTGGACCGGGCGGCATGGCTGGCGGAGGGCCAGCACGCCTACCGGATGTTCGTGACCGCGCTGCTGTCCGTCACCGACACGATCGTCGAGGGCCGCGTCGTCGGCCCGGAGGGCGTCGTGCGCCACGACGACGACGATCCGTACCTCGTGGTCGCCGCAGACAAGGGCACGGCCACGTTCTCCGACCTGGCCAATGAGATCTCCTTGTCGCGCGGCTTCTGGCTGGGGGACGCGTTCGCGTCGGGGGGCACGAAGGGGTACGACCACAAGGCGATGGGCATCACCGCCCGTGGCGCCTGGGAGTCGGTGAAGCGCCACTTCCTCGAGATGGGTGTCGACTGCCAGAGCGAGCCGTTCACCTGCGTGGGCATCGGCGACATGTCCGGCGACGTGTTCGGCAACGGCATGCTGCTCAGCCACCAGATCCGGCTGGTCGCTGCGTTCGACCACCGCCACGTGTTCATCGACCCCGACCCCGACCCCGAGACGAGCTTCGACGAGAGGCGCCGTCTGTACGGGCTGGCTCGGTCGTCGTGGGCCGACTACGACGCGTCCCTGATCTCGTCCGGTGGCGGAGTGTACGGGCGGGGCGTGAAGGCGATTCCCGTGACGCCGGAGGCGCGGCGTGCGCTGGGGTTGGGCGACGGGGTCACGTCGTTGTCGCCCGCCGACTACATCCACGCGATCCTGCAGGCGCCGGTGGACCTGTTGTGGAACGGTGGCATCGGTACGTATGTGAAGGCGTCGACCGAGTCCCACGCCGACGCGGGAGACCGGGCCAATGACGCGGTACGGGTCGACGCCGTGCAGGTGCGCGCACGGTGCGCCGGTGAGGGCGGCAACCTCGGCTGGACGCAGGCGGCGCGCATCGAGTACTCGCGGGCCGGTGGGCGCATCAACACCGACTTCATCGACAACTCCGCGGGCGTCGACACCAGCGATCACGAGGTCAACATCAAGATCCTGCTCGCCGCGGCCGAGTCGCAGGGCCTGATCACCTCCGACGAGCGCGACGCGCTGCTGCCGGAGATGACCGATGACGTCGCCGCCCTGGTGCTCGCGCACAACGTCGACCAGAACCTCGCCCTCGCCATGGCCCGCTACCAGGCGGCCCGATTCTCGGCGATCCACGAGGACTGGATGCGGGTGCTGTGCGCCGAGGCCGGCGTCGACAGACACCTCGAGACGCTGCCGTCCACCTCCGAGATGACGCGCCGCATCAGCGCGGGCGAGGGTTTGTGCGGACCGGAGCTCGCCACGCTGCTGTCCTGGACCAAGATCCGCCTCGCCGACGTCGTGCTCGCGAGCGATCTCCCGGACGATCCGTACCTGTCGGACAGGCTCGTGCAGTACTTCCCCCGCCTGCTCCGTGAGAGGTTCGGCGAGCTGATGCCGGGTCACCGGCTGCGGCGCGAGATCATCACCACGGTCGCGGTGAACCGCTTCGTGAACAGTCAAGGCATCTCCTCGTACCACCGCCTGTCCTCGGACACCGGTGCCGGTCCGGCGGACATCGTGAGGGCCCAGCTCGCCGCCCGGTCGATCTTCCGGGCGGGCGCCCTGGAGGTGGGGCTGCAGCGGCAGCCACTTGATGCCGAGACGCTCGTCCGTCTGCGGGTCACCATGCGGCACCTGGTCGAGCGAGGCACCCGATGGGTGCTGCAGAACCTGGCCCGGCCGATCGACGTACGAGCGGTGGTCGGGCGTTTCGAGGCGCCGACCCGCACGCTCCTCGACCGGATCGAAGATGTCGCCACGCCCGAGGTGGTCGAGATCTGGTCACGGCGCCGAGCCGAGCTTCTGGACCTGGGCCTGTCCGACGAGTTGGCCCGCCTGATCGCGACCGAGCCGGTCGCCCATCTGGCACCGGCCATCGTGTCCATCGCCGAGCACCGCTCGCACGACCTCCTGGACACTGCGAGGCAGTTCTTCGCGATCCGTCAGAGGCTCGAGCTGGGCCGGTTCTTCGACGCCGCGGAGGCACTTCCCCGGACGGACAGGTGGTCGCTGATGGCCCAGGCGGCGGTCGTCGACGAGCTCCTCTCCGTACAGACGGCTCTGGCCTCGGATGCCGTGGCCGGCGCCTTCGACACCCCCCGCGACGACGTGGCGAGGATCCAGCCGCTACTCGCGGACCTGTCGGTCGACGGGGCGGATCTCGGACGGCTGTCGGTGGCCGTACGCCTGCTGCGCTCGTTGGTACGGGGGTAACGTCACGGCGTAGACAGGGACTTGGTTGAATATGTACATGCGCATCGACCTGCACGTTCACTCCAACGTCTCAGACGGCACGGAGACCCCGACCCGCGTTGTCTTCGCGGCCCACGAGGCTGGCCTCGATGTCATCGGTCTCTGCGACCACGACACGTTCGACGGCATCACCGAGGCGCGGGAGGCGGGCCGCCGGATCGGCCTGTCCGTCCTGCCCGGCGTGGAGATGTCCGCTAGGTACAAGGGCTACCCCGTGCACCTGCTCGGCTACGGCTGCGACCCGTGGAACCGGCCTCTGTTCACCGAACTGGCCAGCCTGCGCGCCGCCCGGGTGGAGCGGCTGCAGGCCTTCATCGACAAGCTGGCCGAGCTGGGCGTCCCGGTCACCGCGGAGGAGGTCGCTGAGTCCAAGGGGCTATCGCCCGTCCTGGGCCGCCCGCACATCGCGGACGCGATGGTGGCGAAGGGCTACGTGGCGAACCGCGACGAGGCGTTCGAGAAGTACCTCGGCGAGGGGTGCCCCGCGTACGTCGAGCGCTACTCCACGCCCCTCAAGGACGCGATCGCGCTGATCCGCGGCGCCAAGGGACTGGCCGTGCTCGCTCACCCGTGGGGCCGCGGGTCGCGCGAGGTGCTGACCGGCGATGCGCTGGAGAAGCTGGCGAAGGCCGGTCTGGAGGGCATCGAGGTCGACCACACCGACCACGACGCGCACTCCCGAGAGCTCCTCACCGAGTTGGGAGCCCGTACCGGCTTGATCCGTACCGGCTCCAGCGACTACCACGGCACCGGCAAGACGAAGAACCCGCTGGGCATCAACACGACCCGCCCGACCGCGTACCAGGAGATCGTCAACCGCATCGCCGCGCGTGGTGGCGTCGGTCCGTCCTGACGATCTGGGGGCCTAACGGGTCTGTTAGCCTTCACAACATGCAGCAGAACTGGTGGTGGCCGTCTCAACGACGGCGCTGACCCATCTGCCTTGACACAGCGACCGTCCCGCGACGGTCGCTTTTGTCTGCCGTACGTGGGGGAAGAGGAACTTTCATGACCGAGCTCATCACAGATGCCGGCGACGACCTGGCCCTGAGCACCTCCGACGCGTCCTTGGCGCGCTCCGTGGCGCGCAGCCGCGAGATCCTGGCGCAGATCAAGAAGGACCCCTCCGGCTTCCGCGTGATGACCGGTGATCGGCCGACAGGGAACCTCCACATCGGCCACCTGCTGGGTTCGCTGCGGAATCGTCTCGAGGTGCAGCAGCTCGGCGTGGAGACGTACATCCTCATCGCCGACTACCAGGTGATCACCGACCGGGACGGTGTCGGGCCGATCCGCGAGCGGGTGTTCTCGATGGTGGCCGACTACCTGGCGCTCGGCCTCGACCCCGAGAAGACGACGATCTACACGCACTCCTCGGTCCCCGGCCTCAACCAGCTGATGCTGCCGTTCCTGTCGCTGGTCACCGATGCCGAGCTGCGGCGCAACCCCACCGTGAAGGCCGAGTCCGACGCTACCGAGGGCCGCCCGATGTCCGGGCTGCTGCTGACCTACCCGGTCCACCAGGCGGCCGACATCCTGTTCTGCAAGGCGAACCTCGTGCCCGTCGGCAAGGACCAGCTGCCGCACTTGGAGCAGGCCCGCGTCATCGCGCGGCGCTTCGACGAGCGGTACGGCCGCGCCGACGCCAGCAAGCCCGTGTTCCCGGCCCCCGACGCGCTGTTGTCCGAGGGTGCCGTGAGCATCCTGGGCATGGACGGCACGAAGATGAGCAAGTCGCGCGGCAACGTCATCGAGCTCGGCATGACGGCCGACGAGACCGCGAAGATCATCAAGAAGGCGGTGACCGATTCCGACCGCCACATCACGTACGACCCCGCGACCCGCCCCGAGGTCTCCAACCTCATCATGATCGCGTCGCTGTTCAGCACGAAGGATCCGTACGAGATCGCGGCCGAGCTCGGCGACGCCGGCGGCGGCGGACTGAAGGCGCTGGTCACCGAAGCGGTCAACGAGGGCCTCGCCGGTCACCGTGCGCGTCGCGCCGAGCTGCTCGCCGATCCGGGTGAGCTCCAGCGCATCCTCGCCGAGGGCAACGCCCGCGCCAACGCCGTCGCCGACGCCACCCTGGCCGAGGTCCGGACGGCGATGAAGATGGCGTACTGAGGGGGCAACTCACCCATCGGTGTCGCCGAAATCTCTGTGTCAGTGGGCCTTGCTACCGTCATTGCTACCCCGAGCGATGAGGAACGATGGCACGCAGATCCCGTACGACCGACCCTGACGGTGCTCCGTACCGTTGGGAGTTGTGCGCGACCAGAACCGCCCGGGTCGTCGAGAACGAACTGGACGAGTGTCTGCAGGACAGATCTCGTACTCAAACCGAGTACGACCTCTTGGCGTCCCGCGTAGAGGCCAGGCTTGAGCGAGCCGCGCATGGAGGCCTCGGGGTGTTCGACGAACCGGCGCCCCTGCCCGTCGTGACTCAACCCTCCCTATGGGAGCTGCGTTGGTCGTTCGGTCCCAACCGTGAGTTGAGGCTCTACCACGCTGAGCCAGCAGGGGTGCCCGACCTGCTCTTCGCCGCGAAGTATCACTGGAAGGACTACCTCGGCTTGTCGCAGGCGGGCAAGGAAGAGCGGCAGAACGCGGAGATGGCGGAAGCGGCCGAGCGGTTTCGCCGATCCGACTTCCACACGGTGCAGGATGAGGAGATTGCCCCCGATTAGGTGCAACATTGGGCCATGTGTATAGAGTGCAATCTATGAGCGTGCGCAAGTTTGTCAATGATCCAACATCTCCGACGAGGAAGCGCGCTCTCTCGCTCGCGAGGGCCGCCGAGCAACTGCACGCCAAGCTGCTGAAGGCGCGTCAGCTGCAACAGATGACCCAGAGGCAGGTAGCGGAGCTTCTTGGAGTCAGGCAGCCCACCATTGCTGCGTTCGAGCGGTACGACAACGATCCCAAGCTGTCGTCGATCCTCGGCTACGCCCATGCGGTGGGGGCGACCCTTTCGATCTCAGTGGAGATCGATGGGGTCGAGGTCGACTCGGGCTGGTCGCCCATCGCGCAGTTCGACGCCCCGTTCGCTCGGCTGCGTCCACTGGTGGGGCGTCCGACTCCCGCGCCGGTGCGCATCGACACACTGATTGCCGCGTAGATGGCAAGAAGCAAGGCGTCTGACACTGCGTCAGCGCCCGCCGAGGTCACATCGATCCAGGAACTCCTCGACGGTTTGGAGCTCACCGAGATTCGGACATACCTGCTGCACGCCGAGCGCGGTTCCTTCGAGACCGACGACGAGGCGCGCATCGCCGTATCCGTCAATCACGAGGGGCAAGTGCTTGAACTCCGGTGCAAGCTCACTGCCTCGACCGGTGACTCCGAGCTGGCTGTCGATCGCTCGGCGGTGTTCGCACTGCAACGTCCGATGATGATCCCGCCGTCAGTGATGAGCGAGTTCGCGGAGCGGGTGGGCGTGATGACCGTGTACCCGTACGTGCGTGAGGGAGTCTTCTCTGTCGCATCAAGCCTGGGCGTCGCTCCTCCAGTCATGGGTCTGCTCAGGGCCGGGTCGATCAAGCTCACTGCTGTACCGGAAGTGCTATCCGAGTCAGGTTCATAGGGCGCAGGTTCGCCCGCCTACTGGCCGAAGATTCGGTCCAGCTGCTCGGCGGTCGCGTCGACGTTCTCCAGCATCGGGACGTGCGTGGCCTCGGGGATGGCGATCGGGTGCGTGTGGAGTCGTCGTGCCATCTCGTTCTGCGTGGCCTGGTTCCAGGTGCCGTCGCGCTCCCCGTACATCACGTGGCACGGCACGCCGGTGGCGGCCAGGGCGTCGACGACGTCGCCGGCGTTGATGAGGTCGGAGATGTTGTGTACGGCGGCGTCGTGGCTGCCCGTCACGAACCTCTCGCGCAGGAACGCGGCCATGGCCGGATGCATGTCGTCGACGTTCTCGTACGCCGTCTTGGCGTCCCACGCCTCCTCAAGAGTGTGACCCTGGAGCTCAGCGGCGAACATCGTGATCCGGTCGATCGTGATCGGGATCAGGTCGGACGAGGCGGCGAACCCGGCAGGGCCCGAGCCGATGAGCGTCAAGGACGCGAAGGCCGAGGGGTCCGCGATGACCGCGCGCTGCGCGGAGAGGCCGCCGAAGGAATGCGCGACGAGGTGTACGGGCTCGCCCAGGTGACGGGCCAGCGCGCACAGGTCGGCCGCGAGCGTGTCGAGGTCGAACGGGCCCGGTGACGTGGACTGGTGCACCCCGCGCAGGTCGAGCGCGGTCGCGGTCCAGCCCTTCGCGGCCAGCTCAGGCAGCAGGAAGAGGTAGTCCTCCTTGGCGCCCGTGAAGCCGTGGACCGCGAGCACCTCACCGCGTGAGTGCTCCGGCTCGGCGGTCAGGAGGGCGAGTTGGGTGCCATCGGGGCGGGGGAGCGTGCTGGAGCCGAGGTCACCGAAGAGGTCGAACACCCGATCAGGCTAGCGGGCGGGCACGGTCAGTACGGCGAGAAGTGCGCGGGCGTAGGCCGACTCGACATCCGAGTCGCGGACGCGGAAGAGCGCATCGCCGCCGTCGTACGTCACGATCCACTCGGCCTGCTCGTGCTCGAGGGCCACCAGGGACGCACCCAGCGCGTCACGCAACTGGTCCTCCCTGGGCAGCCAGAGGACGTCACTCGCGGAGATCGAGTCGAGGGCCCACTCGGTCGTCCCGTTGAACTTCACGACGCCCTCTCCGTGGTGGGAGGCGACTTCGACGGTCATCTCCGCGACGTGGAAGACCTCGTCGTCCATGTCCCGCCCAGGGATCACGAACCGGTCGCCGGAGCTGGGAACCCATGGCATACCAGCGTCACCGAGGGCACGGGCCAGGTCGAGGTTGATCACGCTTCCATGGAACACGCTGCGGTGCTCGTGGACAAGACGCGGGGGACGTCTCGTACGTCGTCGATGGCCGGGCGCTATAGGTTTGCCCGCGTGTCACGAACGCAGCGTCCTCATCCGCCTCGCCCCGATCTTCCTCTCGACGGCGTGGCGCCGGCAGCGCTGAACGACAGCGAGACCGACGAGGCGACGGGTCTCGGGAGGATCGACCCCGACGCAATGGCGCAGGCGCTGGCCGTCATCGCTGCAGTCCAGGACCTTCCCGCCGAGCACGCGGACGCCGTCATCCTGCGCAGGGCGTCGGCCAAGATCTACAAAGCCCACAAGATCCAGCGGCGCGTGAAGGCGCGGGAGGCGATCAGCTCCGCCGACCAGGCCGTGCTCGAGGCCACCGCAACTGGCAGCCCGCAGCGGATCGACGACGAGACTGCAGGCATCCCGCTGGTGTCCAACGCGCGAGGCGCGACGGCCGGTGAGTACCTCAAGCCGCGTCCTTGCTACATCTGCAAGCAGGACTACACGACCGTCGACGCGTTCTACCACCAGCTCTGCCCCGACTGCGCGGCGATGAGTCATGCCAAACGTGACGCCCGTACAGACCTCACCGGTCGTCGTGCCCTGCTCACCGGCGGCCGGGCCAAGATCGGCATGTACATCGCCTTGCGGCTGCTCCGCGACGGCGCGCACCTCACGATCACGACCCGGTTCCCGCACGATGCCGTACAGCGCTTCTCGGCCTGTGAGGACTCGGCCGACTGGCTCCACCGGCTGAAGGTCGTGGGCATCGACCTGCGCGACCCCGCTCAGGTGGTCTCGCTCGCCACCAGCGTCGCGTCGGCCGGGCACCTCGACATCCTCATCAACAACGCCGCCCAGACCGTACGGCGGTCGCCCGGCGCATACTCCGCCCTGGCCGCGGGGGAGGCCGAACGTCTCGACCCGAAACTCCTGGAGAGCGGGGTCGAGCTGTTGACCTTCGACCGGATCTCCGACGCGCACCCGTCAGCGCTCGCGGCGCCGCTGGCCCAGGTCAGCCCCCATCTCGAGTCGCCCGGGCATCCCGGTGCGGAGCTGAGCCCGGCTGAGCTGACCCGGATGTCGCTGTTCGCCGGGTCGGCGTCGCTGGAGCGGCATCGGGACGGGACCGCCATCGACGCGGGCGGGCTCTTGCCCGACGTGACGCACATCAACAGCTGGACGCAGGTCGTCGGCGAGGTTGACGCCCTGGAGCTCCTCGAGGTCCAGCTGTGCAATCAGACGGCGCCCTTCATCCTGCTGAACATGCTCCGGCCCGCGCTGTCGGCCAGCCCGGCGCGCCGCACGTACGTCGTCAACGTCTCCGCCATGGAGGGCGTCTTCGGGAGGGGCTACAAGGGTCCGGGTCACCCGCACACCAACATGGCGAAGGCGGCGCTGAACATGATGGTGCGTACGAGCGCGGGTGAGCTCTTCGACAATCACGGGATCCTGATGACGGCCGTGGACACCGGCTGGATCACCGACGAGCGGCCGCACCACACGAAGATCCGGCTGGCACAGGAGGGCTTCCATGCGCCCCTGGACCTCGTCGACGGAGCGGCCCGCGTGTACGACCCGATCGTGCGCGGCGAGGCCGGCGAGGACGTGTACGGCGTGTTCCTGAAGGACTATCGCCCGCATCCCTGGTGAGTCACTCCGCGGCGCCGGTGCGGCGCAGCACCTCCGAGAGACGCTCGGCAGCCGCCATCACGGCTGCCGCGTGCAGGCGGCCCGGCTGGCGGGTGAGGCGCTCGATGGGGCCGGACACGCTGACGGCCGCGATGACCTTCCCCGATGGCGAGCGGACCGGCGCGGAGACCGACGCCACCCCCGCCTCGCGCTCGGCGACCGACTGGCACCAGCCACGACGCCGTACAGCCGCGAGTGCCACCGCCGAGAAGTTCGCCCCGGCGAGCCCGCGCTGGATCCGGTCAGGCTCCTCCCACGCGAGTAGCACCTGGGCGGCCGAGCCCGCGCTCATCGTGAGCTGCGAGCCGATCGGCACGGTGTCGCGCAAGCCAGAAGGCCGTTCGGCGGCCGCGGCGCAGATGCGGATGTCGCCCTGGCGGCGGAAAAGCTGAGCCGACTCGCCGGTGATGTCGCGCAGGCGCGCAAGAATGGGTCCTGCGGTCGCGAGCAGGCGGTCCTCACCGGCGGCTGACGCCAGTTCGGTGAGGCGAGGACCGAGCACGAACCGACCGTGGAGGTCGCGGCTCACGAGACGGTGATGCTCGAGCGCCACGGCGAGGCGGTGGGCCGTCGGCCTCGCGAGCCCGGTGGCACTGACGAGTCCAGCCAGCGTCGTGGGCCCGGTCTCCAGGGCGCTGAGCACCAGCGCCGCCTTGTCGAGAACGCCTACACCACTCGAATTGTCCATAATCTGATACTAGCGTCTCACAAAGCGGGCAGTAAACCCCATACTGTACGAGTTGGCCGAGCGGCCGACCATTCCCTGACGATGGCGAGGAAGCTCATGGGCAGGACCCTTTCGGAGAAGGTCTGGGACGACCACGTGGTGAGTGCCACGCCGGGCGAGCCCGACCTGTTGTACATCGACCTGCACCTGGTGCACGAGGTCACGAGCCCACAGGCCTTCGACGGGCTCCGGCTCGCCGGCCGCCCGGTGCGTCGCCCCGACCTCACGCTGTGCACCGAGGACCACAACACCCCGACGTTGAACATCACCGCGCCGATCGCCGACCCGGTGTCGCGGCTGCAGGTGGACACGCTGCGCGCGAACGCAGCCGAGTTCGGCCTGCGGATCCATTCGCTCGGCGACAAGGACCAGGGCGTCGTCCACATCATCGGCCCGCAGCTGGGCATCACCCAGCCCGGCATGACGATCGTCTGCGGCGACTCCCACACTGCGACCCACGGGGCGTTCGGCGCGCTGGCGTTCGGCATCGGCACCTCCGAGGTCGAGCACGTCCTCGCGACGCAGACACTGCCGCAGGCCAAGCCCAAGACCATGGCCGTGACGATCACCGGCGACCTGCCCGAGGGCGTGACGGCCAAGGATGTCGTGCTCGCGCTGATCGCCAAGGTGGGTACGGGCGGTGGCGCCGGCTACGTCGTCGAGTACCGCGGCGACACCATCGAGAAGCTGTCGATGGAGGGCCGCATGACGATCTGCAACATGTCGATCGAATGGGGCGCGCGCGCTGGTCTGGTCGCTCCCGACCAGACGACCTTCGACTACCTCGCGGGTCGCCCGCATGCGCCCGAGGGCGAGGACTGGGACGCCGCGGTCGCGTACTGGCGGACGCTGTACTCCGATCCCGACGCCACGTTCGACCGCGAGGTCACCATGGACGCCACGACGCTGACCCCGTTCGTCACCTGGGGCACCAACCCCGGTCAGGGCGTCGGCCTCGGCGACATCGTGCCGTCGCCGCAGGACTTCGCGGACCCGGTGGACCGTTCTGCGGCCGAGCGGGCGCTCGACTACATGGGTCTGACCGCCGGCACTCCGATGCGCGACATCAAGGTGGACACGGTCTTCCTGGGCTCGTGCACCAACGGCCGGATCGAGGACCTGCGCCTCGCGGCCTCGGTGATCGACGGCCGGAAGGTCGCTGACGGCGTACGGATGCTGGTTGTTCCCGGTTCCGCGCGCGTGCGCCTCCAGGCCATGATCGAGGGCCTCGACAAGGTCTTCCTCGACGCCGGTGCCGAATGGCGCGAGGCGGGCTGCTCGATGTGTCTGGGCATGAACCCCGACACGCTGTCTCCGGGCGAGCGCAGCGCTTCCACCTCCAACCGCAACTTCGAAGGCCGCCAGGGCAAGGGCGGTCGCACTCACCTCGTGTCACCAGCGGTGGCGGCGGCGACGGCCGTCCGCGGCACGCTCAGCGCTCCCTCGGACCTGTAAGGGGAATCAGCATGGACGCCTTCACCACGCACACCGGCATCGCCGTCCCGCTGCGCCGCAGCAACGTCGACACCGACCAGATCATCCCGGCCGTGTACCTCAAGCGGGTCACGCGTTCGGGCTTCGAGGACGGGCTGTTCGCCGCGTGGCGCAACGACCCCGAGTTCGTGCTCAACAACCCGGCGTACGCGAAGGGCTCGGTGCTCGTCGCAGGACCGGACTTCGGTACGGGCTCGTCGCGAGAGCATGCCGTCTGGGCCCTGCAGAACTACGGGTTCCGGGTCGTCATCGGCGCCCGCTTCGGCGATATCTTCCGCGGCAACTCCGGCAAGGCCGGCCTGGTCGTCGCCATCGTCCCGCCGGAGGTCGTCGAGGCGCTCTGGGTGTACGCCGAGACGGCTCCGGGCTCCGAGATCGCCGTCGATCTGGAGGCCAAGCGGATCACGGCCGGCGACGCCACGTACCCGTTCGAGATCGACGACTACACGCGGTACCGGCTGCTGAACGGGCTCGACGACATCGGTCTCACCCTGCAGCACGCGGAGGAGATCTCGACGTACGAGGCGACCCGACCGACCTTCAAGCCTCGGACCCTCCCGGCACGCACCGCAGGCTGAGGAGCGTCCCTCCTCCGCGCACCGCAGTCGTGAACGACTGTGCTCATTTCTGGCCCCACTTCTTGCAAGATGCCTTGTCAGGTCTAGGATCGGGTAACGGAAGTCCCGCACAGGACAGGGCCTGCGGGGGAGGGGCGGACATGAACAAGGGCGAACTGATCGCCGCGATCGCGGAGCGCTACTACTTCGGCAACAAAGCCGAAGCCGAGCGCGCGCTGAAGGCAGTAACCGACACCATCGCTGCCGAGACTGCTCGGGTCGGCCGTGTGGCCATCTCGGGATTCGGCATCTTCGAGAAGCTGCATCGCGAAGCCCGTACGGTCCGCAATCCGAAGACCGGCGCCCGCAAGGACGCAGAGGCCAAGGACTACGTACGGTTCCGTATCGGCACGCGCTTCGAGTCTCGGCTGGAGCCACCGGAGAAGTGAGTCACAGGCCGGCATCGATGATGGTGCCGGGCCCGGACCGGACACCGCGCACGGACTGACCGCGTCGCGGTGTCACCGTGTGGTGGCCGTGGCGTGCGAGCGCGACGGTCACCTGGCGTCCCCAGATGTCGACTGCTGCCCAGGTGCCGTCGGGCAGTGGCGCGTCGTCACGGATCGTCACGGTCTCCAGCTCCATGTCTTCAGTGTGGTCTGTACGAAGGATGCGTGCCACATGGACGCCGCACACGGCCGCTGGCGCTAGTCTGGCCGCCACGCACCGTGCGACAGGGGGAGACGTGGCTCAGGACGGACGCCAGGGGCGGTGGAGGCTGCCTCGGCTGCGCGACGTGAACCACGAACCCGTCGAGCCGGTGTACAGGCGCTTCGTGGCCTTCATCGCTCTCGTGCTGCGCTTCGTGGGGGACCGCGACTGGCGCAACGCCGAGAAGGTTCCCCGCGAGGGCGGGGTGCTGGTCGTGGCCAACCACAACTCGTACTACGACCCGCTCGCGGTCGGCATGTTCCTGATCTATGGAGCCGGTCGGTGGGTGCGCTACCTGGGCAAGGTCCAGCTCTTCCACGCACCGGTGATCGGCTGGTTCGCGCGCAACTGCGGCCAGATTCCCGTGGAGCGTCACTCGGAGCGGGCGAAGGATTCGCTCGCGGCGGCAGCCGCTGCGCTCGAGGCAGGCAAGCTCGTGGCCATCTACCCCGAGGGCACGCTCACCGGCGACCCCGAGCAGTGGCCGATGAAGGGCAAGACGGGCGCGGCGAGGCTCGCGCTCGAGACCGACGTTCCCGTGATTCCCGTCGGGCAGTGGGGTGCGCACTTCTTCCTCCCCGACAAGAAGCCCGGCTTCCCCCTCGTGCTGCGCCGCGACCATGTGTTCCGCGTGAGCGCGGGCGACCCCGTATACCTCGACGACCTTCGGTCGCAGCCAGTGAGCAAGGAACTCCTCGCGGAGGCGACGACTCGCATCATCGACGCCATCACCGCACAGGTGGCGATCCTTCGGGGCGTTCCGGCTCCTGCGGTGAGGTGGGACCCCGTCCTGAAGGAGCACGTGCCCGTGGTCCAGCCCCAGCCGTGGGCTCAGATCGAGCCAGAGCCAGAGCCCACCTGACCCGACCCGGCGGCCCGGTACGACAGCGGGGTGCGCCCGACCGTTAGGGTGACCGGTGGAACGATTCGAGGAGGTCGCGCAAGTGCGAAGTCGTGTGCTGCTGGTGTTCGGTGGTGACTCGTCAGAGCATGAGATCTCCTGCCTCACGGCTGGTGGTGTCCTGCGGGCCCTCGACAGGAGCAGGTTCGACGTCAGTTGCGTCGGCATCGCCAAGGGTGGCCGCTGGGTCCTCGTGGACGAGGACGTGGTCGCCGGCTACCGGATCGTCGACGGCGTGCTGCCGGTGGTCGACGACGCGCTGGCCGAGGCCGTGATGTTCCGGACCCCCGAAGGGGCCCAGCTCGCCCGCGTCTCCGGCGACCAGCTCACCGACCGTGTCACGGTCGACGTCGCGTTCGCCTTGCTGCACGGGCCGTTCGGCGAGGACGGCACCATCCAGGGCTTGTTCGAGATGATGGGCGTCCGCTACGTCGGGGCCGGGGTGCTGAGCAGCGCAGTCTGCCAGGACAAGGTCGCCATGAAGCAGCAGTTCGAGGCTCACGGGCTGGTCACCGGCCCGTACGTCGTCGTCCGTGATGCGGAGTGGCGCGCCGATCCGGACGCGTGCCTCGCCCGGATCGCGGCGCTGGGCGGCCCGTGGTTCGTGAAGCCCAGCCGCGGCGGATCGTCGATGGGGATCACTCGCGTGACCGATCTCGCAGGCCTCCCTGCAGCCATGGAGGAGGCTCGGCGCTACGACCCGCAGGTCATCGTGGAGCACGGCCTGACCGATGTGCACGAGGTGGAGTGCGCGGTGATCGGATCCGTCGACGGAGGCCCCGTGGCGTCGGTGCCGGGTGAGATCGTCGTGCAGACGGAGACGAAGTTCTACGACTTCCAGACCAAGTACCTGCCCGACCAACCCCTCTCGCTCGACATCCCGGCACGCTTGCCGGCGGACGTCATCGAGCGGGTGCGAGCGATCGCGGTCGAGGCCTTCGTGGCGTTGGGCGTGGAGGGACTGGCCCGCGTGGACACCTTCGTCCGTCCCGATGGTTCCGTGGTGCTCAACGAGCTCAACACGATGCCCGGGTTCACGGCCACCTCGATGTACCCCAAGCTCTGGGAGTCGTCCGGTCTGGACTACACCTCGCTGGTCACCCGGCTGCTCGATCTCGCCTTGCAGCGCCCCCTGGGCCTGCGCTGACCCCCTGATCGCCACGAAGGGCCGGGACTCCGCGTCCCGGCCCTTCGCGAAGGCTGTCGATCAGCCGAACCACTGGGTGACTTGCGCCTTGAACTGCTCGTCGAAGTCCTCGACGTTGTGGTTGGCCTCGATCCAGCTCTGGATGGCCCCCGCCTCACTCGCCGAGCTGCCCATGGCCCTGGCGGCGACGGCGTCGACTTCGGCGCGGCATGCGTCGGGCGAGGTCACCGCCCGGAGCAGCATCTGCTCGGCCTGGCCCTTGCTGGTGTAGAGGAACGGGTAGCCCTCAGGCACCAAGCGCCGCGCCCAGGCCTTGTCGGGAAGGATCCCGACCGCCCCGGCGAGCAGCAGCTCCACGTACTCGATCCCGTACGCCTCTTCCAGCGCCGTGGCGACGAAGGCCGTGGTGCGGGACAGCTCGTCCCAGTACTCCTCCTTGCCCTTGGCGAGGGGTCGTACGGATGCCCACTTCTGGCGCGACAGGTACATCGCGGTCTCGCTGGCGAGCGCCGTCGTGTTGAGGCGGGCCTCGACGCGGATCGGCGTCTGCTTGGCCACGCCCTCGACGATCTCGACGAAGGCCTGCGGCTGCTTGCGCTCAACGGTGGAGACGGCCGGGTACAGCACGACGGGCACGTCGGTGTGCTGGCGAGGGCGGACACGCTCTGTCCGGACGCCAAGGTCGGCCCAGGCGACCCTGGCACGGTCGGCGAGTGCCGGGACGCACCACTTCCGCGTCACCTCGCGCACCTCGCTGGCCGTGCGCTCACCGGCGCAGAACGTCGGGAACATCGCGTAGCTGAGGCCCATGGCGGCGAAGTTCACGGGGTGGTGGAAGGTGGATGGGTTGATCCACTGGAAGTTCATGATGCGCGGCTCGCCGCCGCTGCGGTGCAGCCGCTGGAACACGCCCACCGAGTCGATGACGTCGAGGTTGATGACCAGCGACGTGGGGTCGAGGGTCTCCAGCGTGACCACTGGGTACATCGGGCTCGCCGCCGCCCGGGGCGCGAGCAACGCGGCTCCCGGGAACATGTCGAGGACCCGCCGCGCGACCGTGGCGCCGCCATCGGTCGTGACCAGAGATCCGTCTTGGGTGAGGATTGGCTCGTCAGTGAGCCATCCGTACTTGACTGTGACAGCCATGGCTACCTCCTTGAACGAAGAGCCGGGGTCGGCATCGTCACCGTTGACGGGTCGCCCGGGTCTTGCGAATCATCGTTGCACAGGCTGACGGCGCGCGTGCCGGGAGGGGTCAACTGCTCGGCGGTACGGTGAGTGCATGGACGGCGAGACGGTCGGCAAGCTGGGCGAGTTCGGCGTGATCGGCCGCATCACGAAGGGGCTTCCCCTGGCACCGGCCGTGAGCGTCGGCCCTGGCGACGATGCGGCGGTGTTCCTCGTCAACGGCTCCTCGGTCACGAGCGTCGACATGCTCGTGGAGGGTGTCCACTTCCGCCGCGACTGGGTGCCCGCCGAGGCTCTCGGGCGGCGGGCCGTGGCCGTGGCCGCCGCCGACATCGAAGCGATGGGGGCCTACCAGCTGGGCCTGCTGGTGGGGCTGTCGGTGCCCGAGGACATCCCGGTGTCATGGATCGACGACCTCGCCAAGGGCATCCGGGCCGAGTGCGACGCGTCGGGCGCCGCGCTGCTCGGCGGTGACCTCACCCGGAGCAAGGACGTCGTCATCTCGGTGACGGTGCTGGGGGAGACCCGCGGTGCGCAGCCGGTCCTCCGCTCGGGTGCCAGGGTCGGCGACGTCGTCGCGTTCCGCGGGCGGCTCGGCTGGTCCGCCGGTGGGCTGGCCGTGCTGAGCCGAGGCTTCCGTTCGCCGCGCGCCCTGGTCGAGGCGTACCAGTCCCCGCAGGTGCCGTACGGTGCCGGGGCCGAGGCGCGGCTCGCCGGGGCGACCTCCATGATCGACGTCAGCGACGGGCTCGTCGCCGACCTCGGCCACATCGCCAGTGAGTCCGAGGTCTGCATCGACATCGACACCGGACGCTTCGACATCCCGGACCCCCTGCACGCCGTGGCCGCCGCAACGGGCGCAGACCCGATGCACTTCATCCTCACCGGGGGCGAGGACCACGCACTCGTCGCCACCTTCCCGCTGGGCAGCGTCCCTCCGGAATGGCAGGTGATCGGCGTCGTGACCGATGGCGAGGCGGGTGTGCTGGTCGATGGCGCACCGCACTCCGGCGCCGGCGGCTGGGACCACTTCCGGCGCTGAGACTGCGACATCCTGCGGCGAGCGTCCACGCTGCCCGTGGGTGCGTCGCGTAGATTCCTGTGTATGGCGACCCGGGCACCTTCCCCGCCTCGGTCCCGCAGCACCTCGACGACCACGCGGGCTGCATCGGGATCGCGGAGCAGTGGGAGCAAGACCAGAACCTCCTCGACGCGTCCGCGCACGCGTACGGCACCGCCTCCGGGCGCGCTCCGTACGCTGGGCAGGGGACTCGCGGCTATCTGGCGTGGGCTCGCGAAGGGTCTCGGATCCATCGCGCGCGGCATCGGTCACGGGGCCCGTGACCTCGACCCCGCGCTGCGTCGCGACGGTGCCGGGCTGTTCCTGGTCTCTGTCGCCATCGTCGTCGTCGCCGTGTTCTGGTTCCAGATCCCCGGCGCTGTCGGTGACGCGATCCGGCAAGGGATCGAGTCGGCCGTGGGTGTCGCCGCGTACGCGACGCCGGTCCTGCTCGCCGTCATGGCGTGGCGCACGCTGCGTCACCCGGACCGCAACGGCCCATGGGGACGGCAGTTCGTGGGTTGGACCGCGATCGTGCTGGGCACCCTGGGCGTCGTCCACGTCGCCAACGGTCTGCCTCGCCCGGCGGACATGGGCGCTGTCCGGCAGGCCGGCGGCATCGTCGGCTTCCTGTCCAGCTCCTTCCTGGCCGATCTGCTGACGAAGTGGGTCGCCGTACCCCTGCTCGTGATCCTGGCCTTGTTCGGCGCGCTCGTCGTCGTCGGCCGCCCGATCAACGAGGTCGTGAGTGCGGTGAAGTCCCTGGTCGCGCGCCTGACGCCCCAGGCCGCCAAGCCGGCGCTCGCCTTCGGTGTCGCTGAGGCCTACGACACGCCGCTGGTGAGCGAGCTGGAGGACGAGGACGAGAGCGACCAGATCACCGAGCCGGTCGCCACCGCCAAGAAGGTCACCGCCGGCAAGGCGCCGAAGCGCGAGCCGGAGCAGCCTGAGCTGCCCGCTCCCGTCCACAGCTCCGCGCCGCTGCGCAGCGAGCAGCAGATGCTGTCCGGCGACGTCGCGTACCTGCTTCCCGACCCGGCGATCCTCAAGCCGGGGAGCGTGCCCAAGGCGCGCACCCAGGCCTCGGACGCCGTCGTGGGCAGCCTCACCGAGGTGCTGCGGCAGTTCGAGATCGACGCGTCGGTCACCGGCTACACGCGTGGCCCGACGGTCACCCGGTACGAGGTCGAGCTGGGCCAGGCCGTCAAGGTCGAGAAGGTCACGGCGCTGAGCCGCAACATCGCGTACGCCGTCGCCTCTCCTGACGTGCGCATCCTGTCGCCGATCCCCGGCAAGTCGGCCATCGGCATCGAGATTCCCAACCGCGACAAGGAAGTCGTGTCGCTGGGCGATGTGCTGCGCTCGCAGGTGGCGCGCAACGACCACCACCCGATGACCGTCGGTCTGGGCAAGGACGTCGAAGGCGGCTACGTCGTCGCGAACATGGCCAAGATGCCCCACCTGCTCGTCGCCGGCGCCACCGGCTCGGGCAAGTCGAGCTTCATCAACTCGCTGATCACCTCGGTGCTCATGCGCGCCACGCCCGACGAGGTGCGCATGCTGCTCGTCGACCCGAAGCGCGTGGAGCTGAACCACTACGAGGGCATCCCGCACCTCGTGACGCCGATCATCACCAGCCCCAAGAAGGCTGCCGACGCGCTGCAGTGGGTCGTACGGGAGATGGACCAGCGCTACGACGACCTGGCCGCGTTCGGGTTCCGCCACATCGACGACTTCAACAAGGCTGTACGGGCGGGGCAGGTCAAGCCGCTGCCGGGGTCCGAGCGCGTCGTCGACCCGTACCCGTACCTGCTGATCATCGTCGACGAGCTTGCTGACCTCATGATGGTCGCGCCGCGCGACGTGGAGGACTCGATCGTCCGCATCACGCAGCTCGCGCGTGCGGCCGGCATCCACCTCGTGCTCGCCACGCAGCGTCCGTCGACCGACGTCGTCACGGGTCTGATCAAGGCCAACGTGCCGTCGCGGCTGGCGTTCGCGACCAGCTCGATGACCGACTCGCGCGTCATCCTCGACCAGCCCGGCGCTGAGAAGCTCGTCGGGCAGGGCGACGGCCTGTTCCTGCCGATGGGACAGAGCAAGCCTGTACGTGTGCAGGGCGCGTGGGTGACCGAGCAGGAGATCAGGCAGGTCGTGGCTGACGTGGCGGCGCAGCTGACGCCCCAGTACCGCGAAGACGTGACCACGGTTCCCGAGAGCGCGGCCAAGGTGGCCGAGGACATCGGCGACGATCTGGACCTCGTGCTCGAGGCAGCCCAGCTCGTCGTGAACCTGCAGCTGGGATCGACCTCGATGCTCCAGCGGAAGCTGCGCGTGGGGTTCGCCAAGGCGGGTCGCCTCATGGACATCCTCGAGACCCGTGGGGTCGTCGGCCCGTCCGAGGGCTCCAAGCCGCGCGAGGTGCTGGTGAAGCCTGACGAGCTGGATGACGTACTGGCCAACCTGTCGCAGGGGTAGTCGCTCCCGTGAGGTAGGTTGACCCGGTGCCAGCCACCCGTGTCGCCGTCGTCACCCTCGGGTGTGCCCGCAACGAGGTGGACTCCGAGGAGCTCGCCGGACGGTTGCTCGCCGGCGGTTTCGAGCTCGTTGACGAGCCTGAGGACGCCGACGCGGTCCTCGTGAACACCTGTGGCTTCATCGACGCCGCGAAGAAGGACTCCGTCGACACGCTGCTCGCCGCGGCGGACCTCAAGCACGGTGGTCGTACGAAGGCCGTCGTTGCTGTGGGCTGCATGGCCGAGCGGTACGGGTCCGAGCTGGCCGAGGCGATGCCCGAGGCCGACGCGGTGCTCGGCTTCGACAGCTACGGCGACATCGCTGAGCGGCTCACGTCGATCGTCGCCGGCGCCCGTCCTGCCGCCCACCAGCCCAGCGACCGTCGCCGCCTGCTGCCGGTCACGCCCGTTGCGCGCCGTTCGGCGATGAGCGAGGTGTCCGTGCCGGGCTTCGGTGACCTGACCGGGCCCGCGAGCGGACCACGGGTCGTACGGTCGAGGCTCGCGCACGGTCCGTCGGCGCCGCTGAAGATCGCGTCGGGGTGCGACCGTCGCTGCGCGTTCTGCGCGATCCCGAGCTTCCGCGGCTCGTACGTCTCCCGCACGGTCGACGACGTCGTCACCGAAGCGCGCTGGCTCGTCGAGAACGGGGTTCGAGAGGTCTTCCTGGTCAGCGAGAACACCTCGTCGTACGGCAAGGACCTGGGAGACCCGAGGGCGCTGGAGTCGCTGCTGGGTGCCCTGGCAGGTGTCGACGGCCTCGACTGGATCCGGCTCAGCTACCTCCAGCCTGCCGAGGTGAAACCCAGCCTGCTCGACGCGATCCTCAGCACGCCGACCGTCGTCGACTACTTCGACATCCCGTTCCAGCACGCGTCGGCCAACGTGCTGCGCACGATGCGCCGGTTCGGCGACGCGGACGCGTTCCTCGACCTGCTCGCCAGGATCCGTACGACGTCGCCGCTCGCAGGTGTCCGCAGCAACGTGATCGTCGGCTTCCCGGGCGAGACCGACGCCGACTACGCGATTCTGCGTGACTTTGTCGCGGCCGCGGACCTCGACGTGCTCGGTGTGTTCTCGTACTCCGACGAGGAGGGTACCGAAGGCGCCACCCTTCCGGATCACGTCGCGGACGAGGTCGTGGAGGAGCGGCGGGCCGATCTCAGCGATCTCGCCCTGACGCTCATGGAGGATCGCGCGGCCCGACGCGTCGGGGAACGCGTCGACGTCCTCGTCGAGGCCGACGAGGACGGACGCTGGAAGGGGCGTGCGCGGCACCAGGGACCAGACGTGGACGGTGCCACGTATCTCGACGGCGCGCACCGATCCGGTGACATCGTGAGCGCGACAGTGACAGACTGCGAGGGCATCGACCTCATCGCCACAGGAGGATCGTGACCGACAACGTCACCGCCGAAGGCTCCGCACCCGCGGAGGCGCACTGGCTGAACGTCCCGAACGCCCTGACAGCGCTCCGGCTCCTTCTCGTCCCGGTCTTCGCCTGGATACTCCTGTCGCACCCGCACGACGATCTGTGGCGCTGGGGCGCGGCGGTGGTCTTCGTCATCGCGAGCATCACCGACGTCATCGACGGCAAGGTGGCGCGCAAGTACGGGCTCGTGACGCGCTTCGGCAAGCTGTGGGACCCGATCGCCGACAAGGCGCTCACCGGCATGGCCCTCGTCGGGCTGAGCATCATCGGCGAGCTTCCCTGGTGGATCACCATCGTGATCTTGGTCCGCGAGTGGGGCATCACGCTGCTGCGGTTCCTGATCCTCAAGTACGGCGTCATGGCCGCCAACCGGGGCGGCAAGCTCAAGACGGTGTTCCAGAGCATCGCCATCGTCTGGTACCTGCTGCCGGTGCCGAACTGGCTGCACCTCGTCGGTGTCGGGGTCATGTGGATCGCGCTGCTGCTCACCGTCGTGACCGGGCTCGATTACTGTCGCGAGGCGTACCTGCTGCGCAAGCGGGCACAGACGGCGTGACCGCGGCGACCGTTGTGGCGGAGCTGATTCGCCGCAAGGAGACCGTGGCGACCTGCGAGTCGCTGACCGCCGGGTTGCTGTGTGCCGAGTTGACCACCGTTCCGGGATCATCGGCGGTGGTGCGCGGAGGGCTGGTGACGTACGCGACGGACCTCAAGACGTCGCTCGCCGGCGTAGGCGCGGACCTCATCGCCCGGCACGGCGTCGTCTCCCGTGCGGTCGCTGAGGCCATGGCGACGGGCGCGGCGCGAGCGTGCGCCGCGACCTGGGGCGTGGGGCTCACCGGCGTAGCCGGACCGGACGGCCTGGACGGGAAGCCGGCGGGGACGGTCTGCCTCGCTGTCGCGGGTCGCAGCGGCAGCGTCAGCATCGAGCTCTCGCTTCCGGGCGACCGGGCCGCGGTGAGGGCGGGTACGGTCGTCGCCGCCCTCGAGCTGCTAGCCCAGACGATGGCCGAGGCCGACACGCCTTGACACCGCGAGGTGTCACGCGGAACCTCCGCGACCTGGTTGTGGATGACGAGTACAGTTTCGGCATGCGAAATGTCCGTGACGCCGCTCCGCTGATGCGTGAGGTGCTGGGGGAGTCGCTGCGCGAGCAGCGGACCGCTCAGGGCCGGACGCTCCGCGAGGTGTCACACGACGCGCGCGTGAGCCTCGGCTACCTCTCGGAGATCGAGCGGGGCCAGAAGGAGGCGTCCTCCGAGCTGCTGGCAGCCATCTGCGGCGCGCTGGATCTTCCGTTGTCCCTCGTGCTCGACGACGTCGCGCACCGCCTGGCCGCGTACGAGTCGGTGGCCTTGCTGCCGGTCGTCCCGGTCGCCGCCGCCTGACGTGCGGGAAGCCGAGCTCTGGAGAAGGCTCGAGAACGCTCTCGGCAAGGTGTACGCGACGGCGTGGGCCGACCAGGTCGTGCTCGCCGACATCGGTGGCAGGACCGTCACGGAGGCGCTCAGAGCAGGCGTCGACTGCAAGGCCATCTGGCGCGCCGCATGGGAGAAACTGGAGCTTTCCCCGCGCGATCGTTGAGATCACGACACGCCGTCACGGATGATGCTGTTCGAACATATGTTCGGTAAGTTCTCCACAGCAGACCTCGTCCGCACCCGGTTGTCCACAGGTTCGAACGAGTCTGACGAAATGTCAGTGGGTCTGCCTACTGTCCATGAGTGAGAGGCCCGGACGGGCCGACAAGACGACGGAAGGACACCGGAGATGGCGGTGGCGGATCGCGCCAAGGCGCTCGAGGCAGCACTTGCACAGATCGAGAAGCAGCACGGCAAGGGATCGGTGATGAGGCTCGGCGACCGTGTCGGGCAGCCGATGGACGTCGTGCCCACAGGATCGATCGCTCTCGACATCGCGCTGGGAATCGGCGGCTTGCCGCGCGGCCGCGTGGTCGAGATCTATGGCCCGGAGTCGAGCGGAAAGACGACCGTCGCTCTCCACGTCGTCGCGAACGCCCAGAAGGCCGGCGGGATCTGTGCCTTCATCGACGCGGAGCACGCGCTCGACCCCGACTACGCGCAGAAGTTGGGCGTCGACACCGACGCGCTCCTGGTCAGCCAGCCCGACAACGGTGAGCAGGCGCTGGAGATCGCCGACATGCTGGTTCGCTCAGGCGCCCTGGCGGTGATCGTCGTCGACTCCGTTGCTGCGCTGACCCCGCGCGCCGAGATCGAGGGCGAGATGGGCGACAGTCACGTGGGCCTGCAGGCCCGCTTGATGAGCCAGGCGCTCCGCAAGATGACGGGCGCGATCGCGGGAGCGAACACGACGGCCATCTTCATCAACCAGCTCCGCGAGAAGATCGGTGTGATGTTCGGCTCGCCCGAGACGACCACCGGTGGCCGGGCGCTCAAGTTCTACTCGTCAGTCCGGCTCGACGTGCGTCGCATCGAGACGCTCAAGGACGGCACCGACATGGTCGGCAACCGCACCCGCGTGAAGGTGGTCAAGAACAAGGTCGCGCCGCCGTTCAAGCAGGCCGAGTTCGACATCCTGTACGGGGAGGGCATCTCCAAGGAGGGCAGCCTGATCGATCTCGGCGTCGAGCACGGCATCATCCGCAAGGCCGGCGCCTGGTTCACCTACGAGGCCGACCAGCTGGGTCAGGGCAAGGAGAACGCCCGCACCTTCCTGAAGAACAACCCCGAGGTCGCGCTCGACATCGAGCGTCGGATCCTCGCCAAGGTCGGCATCGGCGATGCCGTCAAGGAGCCTGAGGAGCGCATCGACCCGGTGACCGGTGAGGTGGACTTCTGAGCACACCCGGGTCGCTGACGCCCGATCCTGACGCTGTCGCCGCTCTGCGGGAAGCCTGGACCCAGGTCCAGGCCCTCGAGAGTGGGCAGAGCCAGCCGGTAGCGGCTCGCAACCACGTTCACGACGACGAGGGTGACGTCGAGGGCGGTGGCAATGAGGCGGAGGCGGTCGCCGCGGCGCGCGAGATCGCGCTGCGGAGGTTGTCGGTGCGGGCTAGGTCACGCAAGGAGCTGGCGCAGGATCTGGCTCGCCGTGACGTCCCGGCGGATGCCGCGGCGCAGGTCCTGGACAGGTTCACCGAGGTCGGACTCGTCGACGACGCGGCCTTCGCCGCGGAATGGGTTGAGAGCCGTGGCGGCCGGTCGGGCGCGGTGCGCCTGCGGCAGGAGCTGCGTCAGAAGGGCATCGCGGACGAACTGATCAGCGAGGCCATCGAGGCCCGCGACGACGGTGCCGACCTCGAGGCGGCCCGAGCGCTGGCTGCCAAGAAGATCGCCACCATGGGCCGTCTGGAGCCTGCGGTGAAGGAGCGCCGTCTCAGCGCGCAGCTGGCTCGACGTGGCTTCTCGTCAGCGGTGATCCGACGGGTGATGCATGAGGCCTTGAACGCTGACGACAGCCTGCCGACGTGACGGCTGGGTCGTGGCCCCGGCCTGTAGGTTGGTGCCACTAAGGCCATCCATCGTGTGAAGGAGCGAACAGATGCCGGCTCGTGGGGCCCCGAGTGGGATAGAGGTCCTCGTCCTGGTGCTGTTGGCGGCAGCGGTCGTGGCCGCTGTCGCTTTCGCGATCATGTGGGCCCGCACGCTGGAGATGCTTCGCGCCTCACGGCGGACGGAGGCCGAGCTCGACCGCCGCTCCCACGAGGAGCGAGACGGTGTGAGAGCTGAGCGAGAAGCCGTCGTGCGGCGAGAGACCCTCGTTGCCGAGCGAGAGGCGCGAGCCACCGAGATGGCCGGAGCCATGGACGAGCGAGCCGGGCGGATCGACGCGTTGGACGCCGAGGTGCGCGCCAAGGCGGGGGAGGCCGATCGCACCCTGGTCGACGCGGAGCGCGAGCTGGCTCGCGTCGCTGGGCTGACACGAGACGAAGCCGTCGCCGACATCATGGAGAGGGCCGAGCACGACGCGCGCTTGAGGGCCGCCGCGATCGCCCACGACATCGAACAGGAGGCGCGGAGCTCCGCCCAGAAGCAGGCTTCGGGAATCCTTGTGACAGCGATGCAGCGCCTGGCGTCTGAGCAGACCGCAGCGTCGGTGGTGGCGACCGTCGACCTCCCCTCGGAGGACATGAAGGGACGCATCATCGGCCGTGAAGGCCGCAACATCAGGGCGTTCGAGCAGGTGACCGGGGTCAACGTGCTCGTCGACGACACGCCTGGGAGTGTGCTCATCTCGTGCTTCGACCCCGTACGTCGCGAGACGGCGCGCGTGGCTCTCGAGGAGCTCATCGCCGACGGTCGCATCCATCCCCAACGCATCGAAGAGGCGTTCGAGAAGAGCAAGGCCACCGTCGACCAGCGCATCGACGCCGCCGCGCGCGACGCTCTCGCCAGCGTGGGGATCAGCGACCTCCACCCCGACCTCGTACCCGTCGTGGGCGCCCTCCACTACCGCGCGTCCCACGGCCAGAATGTGCTGGCCCATGTCGTCGAGTGCGGCCACCTGGCGGGCATGATCGCCGCTGAGTTGGGCCTGGACGTCGCGTTCTGTCGTCGGGCTGCTTTCCTGCATGACCTCGGCAAGGCCGTGACGCACGAGCACGAGGGGTCGCACGCGCTCGTCGGCGCCGACCTCGCGCGTCGGCACGGGGAGCACGCCGACATCGTCCATGCCATCGAGGCTCACCACAACGAGGTCGAGCCGCACACGGTGGAGGCCGTCCTCGTCCAGGTCGTCGACTCGATCAGCGGATCCCGACCGGGAGCACGCCGGGAAAGCCTCGAGGCGTACGTGCACCGGCTCGAGCGGCTAGAGAAGCTCGCCACGGCTCACGAGGGCGTGGAACGAGCATTCGCTGTGCAGGCGGGGCGCGACGTGCGCGTCATGGTCTCGCCGACCCTGGTCGACGACGCGCAGGCGGCCGCTCTGGCGCGGCAGATCGCGCAAGAGATCTCGGCGGAGCTCACGTTTCCCGGCCAGATCCGCGTGACGGTCGTGAGGGAGAGCCGGGCGGTCGAGATCGCCTCCTGACGCGGCTAGTGGTTCGCGCGACCCCCACGCACGGCGTAGCGCGCGCAGGCGAAGGCGCTGTTGCGATCCAGTTCGAGCAGCTCGAGGTCGTACGCCGCCGTGAACATCGGGCGGCCGCGGCCGAGCGTGACCGGGGCGATCGAGACGATGATCTCGTCGAGCATCCCTTCCGACGCGAACTGCGCTGCCCGTTCACGCATGACCAGTCAATCCAGCGAGTCGTGCTCGTCGGCGAGGAAGCCGTCGAGCGTCATGGCGGTGTAGTAGACGTATCTCGAGGTCACGGTCGTACCCCCACGTACATCTCCTTGTCCGGATCGGGGTTGACCGCCAGGTTCGGGAGGGCGGCCGCACCGGGGCCTGCCCGGCGGCCGGCCACCTTGCGTTCCAGCCACCGCGCGACCACTGTCAGTGAGTAGTTGATCACGATGAAGATCAGCGCGGCGACGATGAAGGACGTCACCAGGTTGCCCTTCACAGCGCTCAGGTTCTGCATCGAGCGGATCAGGTCCGGGTACGTGATGAGGTACCCCAGCGCGGTGTCCTTGAGGATCACGACGAGCTGCGCGACCAGGCTCGGCAGCATCGCGGTCACGGCCTGCGGCACAAGGATGCTGCGCATCGTCTGCCCGGGGCTCAGGCCGATCGCCAAGCCGGCCTCCCGCTGGCCCTTCGGCAGGCTGTGCACGCCAGACCGGATCAGCTCGGCCATGACGCACGCGTTGTACAACGTCAGCCCCACGACCACGCCCAGGATCGGCAGGAGGTCTCCCGGAAGGCGGAACGTGAACAGGAACACGTTGTAGGCGAAGACCATCATCATGAGCACCGGCACTGACCGGAAGAACTCGACGAAGACCGCGGTGACCCAGCTGATGACCTTCACGTGGCTGAGGCGGCCCATGCCGAGCACGAACCCGAGCACCGTGGCCAGCACGACGCTCAGCAGCGCCGCCTGCAGCGTCATGAACACGCCCGGGTAGATGTAGTAACGCCACGTGTCGGCCGACAGGAACGGGGCCCACATCTGCGCCGTGAGCTGCGCGCGGAGCCCGTACACGATGACGCCGAGGACCCCGAGCAGGATCGCGGTGCCAATCAGCCCGATCACGAGGCTGCGCCGAGCCGCCCGTGGCCCCGGGACGTCGAACAGCACCGACTGGACGCTCATCGCTGCACCGCCAGCCGTCGGGAGAAGTGGGTGAACAGGATGCCCATCGGCAGGGTGAGGATGACGAAGCCGAGGGCCATGACGAAGAAGATCGCGTACAGCAGGTTGGACGAGAACTCGATGGCGTTCTTCATGGCGTACGACGCCTCCGCGACGCCGATCGTCGACACGACCGTGGTGTTCTTCGTGAGCGCGATCATCGTGTTGCCCAGCGGTGCGACGGCCCCGCGGAACGCCTGGGGGAGGATGACCTCGCGCAGCGACTGCCCGAAGTCCAGGCCGATCGCCCGCGCCGCCTCCGCCTGCCCCACGGGCACGGTGTTGATGCCCGAACGCAGCGCCTCGGCCACGAAGGCCGCGTGGTAGACGCTGAGGCCGACCACGCCCCACTGGAACGCGTGGGTCGACGAGCGCGCCGACAGGGGAGCGATGTGCCACTGCAGCAGCAGGTACAGGCAGAAGAACATGAAGAAGACGATCAGCGTGAGCGGGGTGTTGCGCACGATGTTGACGTACGCAGCCCCCGCCCACGAGAAGGTCCGCACCGGCGAGACGCGCAGGATCGCGACGATCGTGCCGATGACCAACGAGCCGACGGCCGAGGCCAGGGTCAGCTGGATCGTGAGCCAGAAGGCCCCGACCACGTCGTACTCGCGAAGGATCTCCAGCACGCTAGACGCAGGTGTCCTGCTTGGGCGGGTTGTCTCCCGAAGGCGTGAACCCCGACGGCCCGACGGTCATGTCGAGCGCCTTCTGCCAGTCGCCGGAGCTCATCATCTTGCTGATCGCATCGTTGACCTTCTGACACAGGGCGGCGTCGCCCTTCTTCAGGCCCACCCCGTAGCGCTCGGTCGAGAACGGCTTCCCGACGACCTTCAGCTTCCCCTTGTACTGGTCCTGGGCCGCGTACCCGGCGAGGATCACGTTGTCCGTCGTCACCGCATCCAGGGTTCCTGCCGCGAGCGCGCTGACGCACTTCGAGTACGTGTCCTGCTCGATCAGGTCGACGCCGGTCGCGTACTTGTCCTTGACGTTCTTCGCCGACGTCGAGCCGGTGACCGAGCACAGCTTCTTGCCGTTCAGGGACTCCGGTCCGGTGACCGAGGTGTCGTCGTTGCGGACGAGCAGGTCCTGGCCGGCGATGAAGTACGGGCCGCCGAACGAGACGCGTTGACGACGCGTGTCGGTGATCGAGTACGTCGCGAAGATCAGCTGCACCTGGCCGCCCTCGATGAGGGTCTCCCGCTGCGCCGACGGCGACTCCTTGAACACGATCTGGCTCTCGGCATAGCCCAGCTGCTTGGCGACGTACTTCGCCACCTCGACGTCGAACCCCGTGTAGCCGGAGCCCTCCTTGAGCCCTAGGCCGGGCTGGTCGAACTTGATGCCGATGGTGATGCTGCCGCTGCCGCCGGCGCTGCCCGCAGGTACGGCCGGGGAGCTTCCCGGTGCCGTACAGGCCGCCGCCGTGACGCACATCAACGCACTCGCGAGGATGACCCATGGCCTTCGTCTCGTCATGATCTTCTCCTTCGTTTAGTGGGTGAGGATCTTGCTCAGGAAGTCCTTTGCTCTCGGGGTTGCAGGCGCGGTGAAGAACGTGTCCGGATCCGCCTGCTCGAGGATCTGGCCGTCCGACATGAAGACGACCCTGTCGGCCGCCTTACGGGCGAAGCCCATCTCGTGGGTGACGACGACCATGGTCATGCCGGCTGCTGCCAGGGCGACCATGACGTCGAGCACCTCGTTGACCATCTCGGGGTCGAGCGCGCTGGTGGGCTCGTCGAAGAGCATCACCTTGGGCTTCATCGCCAACGCCCGCGCGATGGCCACACGCTGCTGCTGACCGCCGGAGAGCTGCGCGGGGTACTTGTCGGCCTGGTCTCGCACCCCCACCCGGTCCAGCAGCGCGAGGCCTTCCTGCCGTGCGGTGGCGGCCGGCACCTTCCGTACCTTGACCGGTCCCAGCGTCACGTTCTCGAGGATCGTCTTGTGGGCGAAGAGGTTGAACGACTGGAACACCATGCCGACGTCGGCCCTCAGGCGAGCGAGATCCTTGCCCTCAGCCGGTACGGGCTGGCCGTCGATCACGATGCTTCCCGAGTCGACCGGTTCCAGGCGGTTGATGGCCCGGCAGAGCGTCGACTTCCCGGATCCTGACGGCCCGATGACCACCACGACCTCGCCGGCGGCGATCGTCAGGGAGATGTCGCGGAGCACGTGCAGCGCGCCGAAGTGCTTGTTCACGTTGGTGATCTCGACCAGCGGGCGGGCGGTCGAGGTTTCGGCGATGCTCTCGGGGGGTTCCGACATTCGGCCACCTTAAGCGCACTTCAGGTCCGCAGGACACCCCTGCAACCGCTCCTTTACCCCACTGTGACCAGGAATATCGATGCTTCGCCCCGTCAACTAGCATGGGCGGGCCATGACCGAGACCATCGCCGCCCGCACGTACAGAGTCGTCACGTACGGCTGCCAGATGAACGTCCACGACTCCGAACGCATCTCGGGTTTGCTCGAGGATGCGGGGTACGTGGCGTCGTCGGGCGACGAGGCGGACGTGGTCGTCTTCAACACATGCGCGGTGCGGGAGAACGCCGACAACCGCCTGTACGGGAACCTCGGACACCTCGCGCCGTCGAAGGCCGCGCGGCCCGGGATGCAGATCGCGGTCGGCGGCTGCATGGCCCAGAAGGACCGCGACGTCATCGTCGCGAAGGCCCCGTGGGTCGACGTCGTCTTCGGCACCCACAACGTCGGCGCCCTGCCCGTACTGCTCGAGCGAGCCCGCGTCGAGCAGGCCGCGCAGGTCGAGATCCTCGAGTCGTTGGAGCGGTTCCCGTCCACGCTGCCGTCGCGGCGCGAGAGCCCGTACGCTGGCTGGGTCGCCATCAGCGTCGGCTGCAGCAACACATGCACGTTCTGCATCGTGCCCAGCCTGCGCGGCAAGCAGGCCGACCGGCGTCCCGGCGACATCCTCGCCGAGGTGACTCAGCTCGTCGCCGACGGCGTCCAGGAGGTCACCCTGTTGGGACAGAACGTCAACGCGTACGGACTCGACATCGGCGACCGCGACGCGTTCGCCACGCTCCTGCGGGCGTGTGGCGACGTGGACGGGCTGCGGCGGGTGCGGTTCACCAGTCCGCACCCCAAGGACTTCACGGACTCGGTCATCGACGCGATGGCGACGACGCCCAACGTCATGCCGAGCCTGCACATGCCGCTGCAGTCCGGCTCGGACGATGTGCTGCGGCGGATGCGCCGCTCGTATCGTTCGGAGCGCTACCTCGGCATCCTCGATCGCGTCCGCCAGAGCATGCCGCACGCCGCGATCACGACGGACATCATCGTCGGCTTCCCCGGCGAGACCGAGGCCGACTTCCAGGCGACGCTCGACGTCGTACGGCAGGCGAGGTACGCGGCGGCGTTCACATTCCAGTACTCCATCCGCCCTGGCACGCCGGCGGCGACGATGCCCGACCAGGTGCCGCAGCACGTGGTCCAGGAGCGGTACGAGCGGTTGGTCGACCTGGTCGGGGAGATCGCGCTGGAGGAGAACCGCGCACTGGTCGGCACGGAGGTCGAGGTGATGTTCGCCGACGGGGAGGGCCGTAAGGACGCGGCCACGCGCCGGATGTCGGGCCGTGCCCGCGACAACCGGCTCGTCCACGTCGCCGTGGGGGACGAGACGCCGCGTCCGGGCGACATCGCCCTCGCCACCATCACGTACGCCGCCCCGCATCACCTCGTCGCCGACGGCGGCTTCCGCTCTCTGGAGCGCACGCGTGGCGGCGACGCCTGGCAGGCGCGGCAGGAGGAGCCGGCGCGCGGAGTGTCGCTGGGGATGCCCGTGCGGCGGGCCTGACGGATCTGGACATGCCACCGGGGCCGTACCTGAAGAAGGTACGGCCCCGGCTCGGGCTTGGTTCAGCCCCTGTTCGTCAGGCCTGAGGTGCAGCCGTGGAGTTGTCGACCTGGGACTTCAGGAAGTCCTGGGCCTGGTCGACCTGGCCGGTGTACTGGCCACCGGTCTTCTCGTCGACGAGGTCGCCGAGCTTGTCGATCCCGTCCTTGACCTGGTCCTCGTGCCCGCTGACAGCGGCGCTGATGTTGTCCAACAAGCCCATATCTGCGACACCTCCTTTCGTCGAAACTCCGCCGGGGGCGCTTCCAGGGCCCTGGTCCGTGCGGGACGCCGCCTGCGCGACGTCAACGGCCCCTTTCTACCCTGCGTCCGGGGCTGCGCCAAGTGGATAAGGGGTGGTGGCGCCTGTACGTCCGGCGCCGAACGCGGTGGGAGACTGTCCGGGTGCCGGTGACGACCCTGGCCCTCCTGGGGCCGACAGCGAGCGGGAAGTCCGTTCTCGCTGTACGGATCGCCGTGCATCTTCGCGCCAGCGGCCGTCCGGCCGAGATCGTGAACGCCGACTCGATGCTGGTCTACCGGGGCATGGACATCGGCACGGCTAAGCCGTCGGTCGAGGAGCGGCACGGGATCCCGCACCATCTCGTCGACATCCTTGACGTCACGCAGACCGCGACGGTGGCCGACTTCCAGTCGCTGGCGCGTGAGGCCATCGCGTCCTGCCAGGAGCGAGGCGTGCTCCCGATCCTCGTGGGGGGCTCGGCGCTGTACCTGCGGGCGATCCTCGATGACTTCGACTTCCCCGGCACCGATCCCCAGGTGCGGGCGGCGCTGGAGGCTGAGCTCGACGAGCGGGGGCCGCGAGTTCTGTTCGACCGGTTGGCAGAGCTCGCGCCCGCGGCCGCCGCTGAGATCGGACCGATGAACGGACGTCGGATCGTGCGTGCGCTCGAGGTCGTGGCCCTGACGGGCTCGTACAAGGCGACGCTCCCGGAGTTCACCTACGCGCTGCCCGGGGTGGTCTCGCTCGGGCTGGAGATCGAGCGGTCGGTGATGGACGCGCGGATCGCCCAACGCGTCGACGCGATGTGGGAGGCCGGTCTGGTCGACGAGGTCAGGCGTCTGGACGAGGTGGGGCTGAGGAGGGGCGTCACGGCGTCGCGGGCGCTGGGGTACCAGCAGGCGCTCGCCTTCCTCGACGGAGAGTGCACCGAGGAGCAGGCTCGTGCGGACACGGCTGCCGGTACGAGGCGGTTCGCCCGGCGTCAGCTGGGTTGGTGGCGACGCGATCCCCGCATCCGCTGGGTCGACGCGCTCGCCCTGCCATCGGTTGAGGAGCTCGTCTCGCTGGTCGACAACGGTTTGGCGTCCTAGGCGATCTGCGGTGGACTGGTCGTCATGAAGACGTGGTCGTTCGCCAAGGGGCATGGCACCCGCAACGACTTCGTCATCCTCTCCGACCGCGACGGGCTCCTCGACCTGACGCCCGCGACCGTGCGCTATCTGTGCGACCGTCGCTCGGGCATCGGCGCCGATGGCATCCTCCGGGTCGTCAAGGCCCGCGAGATCCCCGGCTCGGACGTCGACCCCGAGCTGTGGTTCATGGACTACCGCAATGCCGATGGCTCGATCGCGGAGATGTGCGGCAACGGGCTGCGGGTGTTCGCGCGCTTCCTCGCGGAGGAGGACCTCATCAGCGGCCCCGAAGTCGTCGTGGCAACCCGCGCCGGGTTGCGGACGGCAGTCCTGCGCATGGACGGGCGCGTGACCGTGACGATGGGCCTGGTGACCGCCGGGCAGACCAGCGCTGTGCGGGTCGCGGACCAGGTGTACGAGGGCGTGGCGGTGGACGTGGGCAACCCCCACCTGGTGTCGTGTGTGCCGTTGCTGGCCGACGTGGCGGATGCGGATCTCACGGGCCGGGTCGAACTGGACCGGGCCGTGTTCCCGCACGGTGTCAACCTCGAGATCGCCCACGTCGCCGAGCCGGGCCACGCGGTGATGCGGGTGCTGGAGCGCGGTGTGGGGGAGACCCAGGCGTGCGGTACGGGCGCGGTCGCGGTGGCCCGCGTCGTCAGCGGTACGGGTCCGGGCACGACGCGCGTCGACCTGCCGGGCGGCACCGTCGAGGTGACCTTCACCGAGGACGGCAGCGCGACACTCACCGGCCCTGCGCTGATCGTGGCGCGCGGCACGGTCACGATCCCTGAGGACGTCGAGACCCGCTGAATCGAGTGGCCTCGTTTGTCCTGCGGTGAGAGGCTGGTCCCCGATGACTGCTCAGACCCACGACGACACCGACCCGAACCTCCCGGATCCCGAGGGGTACGACGGCGACCAGACAGACCTTGCTGCTCGCCTCTCCCTGCGGCGGGTGGACGGGCTCCGCACCGAACTCACCGACATCACCGAAGTCGAGTACCGACAGCTTCGCCTGGAGCGCGTCGTGCTGGTGAGCGTCTGGACCTCTCGTGACGAGGCGGACGTCGTCAACTCGCTCAGCGAGCTGCGGCAGTTGGCCGAGACGGCGGGTTCCGAGGTGCTCGACGCCTTGTTCCAGCGGCGCGAGCGGCCCGACCCCGCCACGTACATCGGGCGCGGCAAGGTCGACGAGGTGCGCGAGGTCGTGAACGCCACCGGCGCCGACACGGTGATCTGCGACGGCGAGCTCAGTCCCGCGCAGCTGAGGAACCTCGAGGACCGGATCAAGGTCAAGGTCGTGGACCGGACGGCGCTGATCCTGGACATCTTCGCCTCCCACGCGAAGAGCTCCGAGGGCAAGGCGCAGGTCGAGCTGGCACAGCTGCAGTATCTGCGGCAGCGCCTGCGCGGTTGGGGCGGCAACCTCTCCCGCCAGACCGGCGGACGGGCGGCCGGCGGCGTCGGTATCGGTGGCCGCGGACCAGGCGAGACCAAGATCGAGACCGACCGGCGCCGCATCCGTACCCGCATCGCCCGCCTGCGCGAGCAGCTCCGCGACCTCGAGGGCACCCGGCAGATCAAGCGCCAGGAACGACGCAGGCACCAGGTGCCCAGCGTCGCGATCGTCGGCTACACGAACGCGGGGAAGTCGTCGGTGCTGAACCGGCTCACAGGCGCCGGCGTCCTCGTCGAGAACGCGTTGTTCGCCACCCTCGACCCGACCACCCGTCGCTCGCAGACGGCTGACGGCCGTACGTACACGCTCACCGACACCGTCGGCTTCGTCCGTCACCTGCCGCACGACCTCGTCGAGGCGTTCCGATCGACGCTCGAGGAGTCGGTGGAGGCCGACCTGCTGCTGCACGTCGTCGACGGGTCCGACGCCGATCCGTTCGGCCAGGTGTCGGCCGTCCGTGAAGTGCTGGCGGACATCGGCGCGGGGGATGTGCCTGAGCAGCTCCTGATCAACAAGGTGGACCTCGCCGACCCCGGGATGCTGCAGTCGCTGCGCACGAGGTTCCCTGACGCCGTGTTCGCGTCGGCACGTACGGGCGAGGGCCTCGACGAGGTACGGGCCCTGGTCGAGCGGCGGCTCCCGACCCCAGGTACGGAGGTGACGGTGCTCGTCCCGTACTCCCGGGGCGACCTCATCGACCGCATCCATCGCGAAGGCGAGCTGGTCACCATGGAGCACACCGGCGAGGGCACACGGGTGGTGGCGCGGGTCCACGCCGACCTCGCAGGCGAGCTGGGGGGCTTCCCGGCCTGACGTGGTCTCCTCGCGCCAGGGGTGGCGACGACGAGGGGGACCGCTTCGTGTCACTCAGCCAGGGCTGAGAGCATTCTCACGCCGCTGCCTGCGGCGCCTCCGCCTCTCCTACGGTGGAGACAGCCCCCATCGGAAGGCGATCGTGTGTCCGCAGCCGTGAACGAGCGCCGTCTCGGCCTGACACTGCCTGTGGCAGCGATCGGTGCCTGGACACTCGCGTTCGTCGGCCTGTGCCTGATCGCTCCGATCGACGCGTCGATGTCGGGATCGTGGCTGGTCACCTACGAGTTCGGGTTCGTACGGCGGGGCTTGGGCGGCGAACTGCTGCGGCTGGCGTCCGGAGGACACCCGGACGTCGGCGCGACCGTGCTCGCCCGATCGACCTTCCTCATCGCCGGGCTGTGCTTCCTCGGGCTCGCGCTGGCTCTCGCTCGACGTGGGGGTTGGCACGCGATCCTGGGCCTCGCCATCGCCGCCGCACCGGTCGCGATCAGCCCCTTCGCGCTGCAGACCCACCCTGATCTGTTCGGTTTCGTGCCGCTGACCGTTGTTCTGCTGGCCGTGCGAGCAGTCGGGCGTCGCCGGGACCTGATGCTGCTGGCGGCGGGCGTGTTGAGCGGTGTGCTCGTGCTGCAGCACGAGTCGCCGCTGCTGATCCAGGTGCCGTGGATGCTCTTGGCCGTGGCGGCGAGCACTCAGGCGGAATCCCTGTGGCACCGGATCAGGCTGGTCGCCCTGGTCGCCGTGCCCGCGGCCGTCGGCGGCGTCGTGGTCCTCGGCTGGGGCCGGGCCACGCACGCGCAGATCGCGGCGCTGCAGGCCACCAGCACCGATCAGGAGACCCTGCGCGGCATGTCATACCTCGGCGACACCCTGTCCGACTCGCTCGGGCGGGTCGCTGAGCTGCTCCCGTACCTCGGCGGCTCGGTGGCGTTGGGCGTGCTGTACGTGGGTGTCCAAGTCGTTCTGCTCCGCTGGTGCGTTCCGCGGTGGCCGGTGCGCGGCGATGGTCTCACGCGGGTGGGTGCGGTCGGCATCCTCATCGGGCTCGTGGTGCTGCTCGCCACCGCTTTCGAGTGGACCCGCTGGTTCCAGATGGAGGCGCTGAGTGGGCTGATGGTGCTCGGATACGCTGCCCTCAAACGTACGGAAGCCACGACCTGGACGCGCCAGCAAACCACCTTCAGGGCACTCGTGCTGGTGGCTGTGGGCTATCTCCTGCCGCCCATGCCACCCCTGCTCGCTCCGCTCAGCTACGTGTTCTCCAGGGTGACCTGGCCACTGCACTGATCGAGCCCGCACGTGGCTGTCGAGGACCGTCAGAGGTGTCAGGTAACGTGTCCGGGTGCCCTCCGAACCGACCCCGCTCGCTGAGGCCGCCGACATCCTCGCTGCCGCGGTCGCGGCCATCGGCGGCACCCCTCGCGAGGGTCAGGTCCAGATGTGCGAGGAGGTGGCCGGCGCCTTCATCTCCGGCGAGCACGTGCTCGTCCAAGCGGGCACGGGTACGGGCAAGTCGCTGGGCTACCTGGCACCCGCGTTCGCCCATGTCCTGAACTCGCCGTCGTCGCGCGTCATCGTCGCCACAGCCACCCTCGCGCTGCAGACGCAGCTGGCTACCAAGGATGTCCCGGTCGTGATCGACGCGGTCGAGGCGACCACGGGACGGCGACCCAAGGCGGCGCTGCTCAAGGGTCGCTCGAACTATGCGTGTCTGCACCGGATCCGCGACGGGGTCGTGGAAGACCAACAGCCCGGACTGCTCGGAGGGGGCGAGCTGGCGACGGCTCTCCGTGCCGTCGATGCCGCACCGGACTCCGTGCTCGGCGCGGAGGTGCTCGCGCTGCGCGAATGGGCCGAGGAGCAGGCGGAAGCCCGCGGATTGGCCGATCGCGACGACGCCCCGCCGCACACGCCCGCAGCGTGGTTCCAGGTGTCGGTCCCGGTGAGGGAGTGCTTGGGGGCCACCAACTGTCCGTACGGCACCGAGTGTTTCGTGGAGGAGTCGCGGGCGCGGGCTCGCGAAGCGGACGTCGTGGTGACCAACCACGCGCTGCTGGCGATCGACGCGCTCCACGGGGGCACGGCGTTGCCGGACCACGATCTGCTCGTCGTCGACGAGGCCCACGAGCTGGTGAGCCGCGTGACGGGCGCGGCCTCCGACGAGCTGAGCCCGCAGCAGCTCGAGCGGGTCGCCAAACGAGCGCTTCCCTGGCTGACCGACGCCACTGGGGCCGACTTCCTCGATGCTGCGGACACGTTCCGTACGGCGCTCGACCTCGCCGACCTTGGCCGGGTCACCGACGCCGGTTCGACAGTGGGCATGGCGCTGGCGCGGATCAGGCAGGTCAGCAGAGCGGCGCTGTCGGACTTCAAGGCGACCTCGACCAAGGGTGTCGACGCGGCCCGTGTGCAGGCGCAGGCGGTGGTGCAGGAGGTGTACGACGTCGCGGAGCGGATGGCGGGCCTCAACGAGTACGACGTCGTGTGGGTCGCTGAGCGTGAGCGGGCTGGTCGGTGGGTGGTGGTCGCTCCGCTGAACGTGGCCGGGCTCGTCAGGGAGAGCATCCTGCCCGACGTCACCGCGGTGTTCACGTCGGCGACCTTGACCATCGGCGGTGGATTCGACGCCGTCGCGCGGCAACTGGGTCTCGGAGGTGGTCGGGAGGCCGCTCCCGCGTGGCACGGTGTCGATGTCGGATCCCCCTTCGACTACGCCAAACAGGGCATCCTGTACGTCGCGGAACAGCTCCCACCGCCCAGCCGCGACGGGTTGGGCGAGGTTGCCCTGGCAGAGATCGTCGACCTGGTCCGCGCGGCGGGCGGTCGTACCCTCGGGCTCTTCGCGTCCCATCGAAACGCCACGGCAGCGGCGTCACACGTCCGCGCCGCGCTGCCCGAGCTCACCGTGCTCTGTCAGGGTGACGCTCAGCTGCCCGAGCTCACGCGGCGATTCGTAGAGGAGCCTGAGACGTCATTGTTCGGCACCTTGTCGCTGTGGCAGGGCGTGGACATCCCCGGAGAGACCTGCCAGCTCGTGCTCATCGACAAGATCCCGTTCCCGCGACCTGACGAGCCGCTGCTCGTGGCTCGTCAGGAGGCCGTCGCTGCTGCGGGCGGCAATGGGTTCATGGCGGTGGCCGCCACCCACGCGGGGCTGTTGCTGGCCCAGGGGACCGGTCGCCTGGTGCGGCGACTGACCGACCGCGGAGTCGTCGCGATCCTGGACCCGCGGCTGGTGAAGGCGAGGTACGGGTCGTTCCTGCGCGCCTCCATCCCGCCGTTCTGGACGACGACGGACCGCGATCTCGCGTTGGGCGCGTTGGCTCGGCTGAGGGTGGGTATCGGAGGCGTCGAGAACCCAGGAGGTGCGATGCCCGAGAAGACTCCCGGACCGTCGGTGAAGGACCCGGAGATGTACGAGGCCCTGCGCGAAGAAGGCGCCAGCAAGCAGAAGGCCGCCCGGATCTCGAACGCGGCCGCCGCCACGTCACGCAGCGCGGTGGGCCGCAAGGGCGCCGAGGCGAAGGACTACGACGAGCGCACCCGCGATGAGTTGCTGGCCCGCGCCAAGGAGCTGGGCGTCAAGGGACGCTCGTCCATGACGAAGGCGCAGCTCATTGAGGCGCTCCGCAAGGGCTGACGCCTAGAGGCGACGCAGGACGGCGACCACCTTGCCGAGGATGCTGGCGTCGTTGCCGTCGATGGGCTCGTACGCCGGGTTGTGGGGGAGCAGCCACACCTGGCCGGGCGTGCGCTTGAACGTCTTGACCGTCGCCTCATCACCGAGCAATGCGGCCACGATGTCGCCGTTCTCGGCCACCGGCTGCCGCCTGACCGCGACGTAGTCGCCATCACAGATCGCCGCCTCGATCATCGAGTCGCCGCGCACCTCGAGCAGGAAGAGCTCTCCGTCGCCGACGAGCTGCTTGGGTAGGGCGAACACGTCCTCGACGCGCTCCTCGGCAAGAATCGGTCCGCCGGCGGCGATGCGCCCCAGCACCGGAACGTGGACAGGACGGGGGAGGGAGTCGTTGATGTCTGTGGGATCGGCGTACGGATCCGCCGTCCGCGGGCGAGACCCCGGGCCCTCGGGAAGCCGCACATCGAGCGCGCGGGGACGATTCGGGTCGCGGCGGATGTAGCCCTTGGTCTCGAGCTGGCGAAGCTGGTGGGCGACGCTCGACGGGCTGGACAGCCCGGCGAGTTTGGCGACCTCGCGCATGCTCGGCGGGTAGCCCTTCTCCTCGATAGACCTCTTGATGACCTCGAGGAGCAACCGCTGCCGCATGGTGAGGCCGTCGACCCCGACGGGACCCTCGGTCGGCATCGTCACCAGTTTGGAGCGACGCACGACATCGGCGATGTCAGCGTTGGAGGGGCGTCCGCGCTTGGCCTCCCCGGCACGGGAGCGGGGTGCTGTGGGTGTGGTCTCGTCAGCCATGAGATGAAGGTATCGCTGTTCGATTGTGAGAATCAAACACCTGTTCGAGCGTGTCGCGAACCGGGTTGTGGTGAGGCCGCGAGGGGATGCCGAGGAGCGTCCCGCGGCGCTCGTACGAAAACTGTCAGAGGTGTCGTGTGGAGTGTCTCTCGGTAGACGCGACACGCCGAACTGGACAGGTGTTTGATTCTCTCGGCTGCGTGGCATAGAACTGTTTCGAACAGATGTTCTCTTCGAGAGGAACGACGATGAGCACCATGACGGCCATCACCCGCCCGACGATCACTCGTCCCGCGCCACGCCGTGTCGTCTCGGGCCCTGCGGCCGCCCGGCCCGCGCTCTCGCCCCGCCATGTCGCGATCAGCCGCCCCGTCGCGTGCCAGGTCGCGGCCATCCAGCCGTCGTGGCAGTTGACGCGCCGCGGGGTGGTTGTCGTCACCAGCTTCGTGGCCGCCGTCCTGTGCAGCGCTCTGGTCACCTGCGTGCTGGCTTTCCTGTCGGTGAGCAACCTTCCGCTGTGATGCAGTCCCGCTGAGACGAACCCCGCTGAGACGCAAACCGGCTGAGACACAACCCCGCTGAGACACAACCTGGTGTGGCTATCGGCTTCGGCCAGAACACGGCGAAGGCGCCGCCCGTATGGGCGGCGCCTTCGCGTTCGTACGGGAGTGACTTACTGCATCGGGGCCTGACCGGCGTTCGGGTCGGCGACGACGACGGACTTCATGATCTTGTCGGCGAGCGTCTGGCGCTTGCTGTCCCACAGCGGGAAGAGCCATCCGACGTAGCAGATGATCGAGTCCACGAAGTGCGCCACTACCCGGATCATGCCGTTCGTCGTGCCGAGCGGCTGCCCTGTGGCCTCAGAGACGAGCTTGTTCTTGGCGATCTTGCGCCCGAGCGAGTAGCCCGTCGCACCGGCCTGGTAGCCCGAGTTCCAAAGAACGAAGGCGAAGGCGACCAGGTTCAGCACCCAAGAGAGGGCGTTGGCGCCCGAGCTCCCCATGAAGCTGCCCAGGATGCCCCCCACGATGCCGACGGCGATGCCTGGCGCGAGGTAGTCGATCAGCCAGCCGATGGCCCGGCTGCCGAAGGTGGCGAGCTCCGGCGTGGCGCTGGCGTAGCCGGAGTCGTAGCCGTAGGGCGACACGTTGGCCGTCGGGTAGGCCGCGCCTCCGTACGGAGCGGCGCCGTAGGCAGCGTTCGGGTCCTGGTAGCCCTCAGCGGCCTGGCCGTAACCGGGGGTCGGCGCGCCGTACTGGCCGGGCTGGGACTGGCCGTAGCCGCCCGTAGCGCCGTACGCGCCCTGGTTCGGGTCGGTGTAGCCGTAGCCAGCCGCAGGGGCGGCCGGGTCGGTGCCGTAGGTGGGTGCTGCGCCGTACGACGGAGTGGCGTCGGGCGCGGTGTAGCCGCCGGTGGCCGGGGTGCCGTAGGCGGGGGCGGCCGGGTCGGTGCCGTAGGTGGGTGCTGCGCCGTACGAGGGGGTCGTCGTCTCCGGTGCGGTGTAGCCGCCGGT
>JAPUEI010000095.1:49299-88444 GCA_027492675.1 Propionibacteriaceae bacterium
TGGGTGCTGCGCCGTACGAGGGGGTCGTCGTCTCCGGTGCGGTGTAGCCGCCGGTGGCCGGGGTGCCGTACGCGGGGGCGGCCGGGTCGGTGCCGTACGTCGGCGCTGCGCCGTACGAGGGGGTCGTCGTCTCCGGTGCGGTGTAGCCGCCGGTCGCCGGGGTGCCGTACGCGGGGGCGGCCGGGTCGGTGCCATACGTGGGCGCTGCGCCGTACGAGGGGGTCGTCGTCTCGGGGGCGGAGTAGCCGGGAACGCTGGAAGCGGGGGAGGCCGCGGGGGCGTCGGGCGTGCCGTACGCCGGGGTGGAGTACGTGGGGGCGCTGTAGGTGGGCGCCGAGTACGGGCTGGTTCCCTGCGTGTCGGGAGCGGTGTATCCGGGAGCCTGGGGCTCGGGGGCGGAGGGCTGACCGTAGGGCGGCTGAGCCGGGGTCTCTGGCGTGCCTGCCGGGTCGTTCCAGTTCTGGTTGCTCACGTGAGATCCTCTCGAGGATGGTCGTGGCACCCCGTGTTCGTGGTCTTCCCGATGGGCTAGGGCCACGGTGCCAGTCATCGTTACTGTATTACATCGCCATGGTCACGAACGGGAACAACGAAGAGCCAATCTCTGCGCGGCAAGCCTTGATCCGCGTGGGCTCGACGGCTGCCGTCGGAGGTGCCATCGGTGGCTTCTATCTGGTGACCGGATGGGGGATCCCCTGTCCGTTCCGCGCCGTCACGGGGTGGCTCTGCCCGTTCTGCGGCGGAACGCACCTCGCTGCCGCTCTTCTTCGTGGCGATGTCGTGAGCGCTTGGGGGGCGAATCCGCTGCTCCTGATCGTCGCGCTGATGGTCGGCGTTCGCACGGTGGGATGGCTCGTGGAGTACGTACGGACGCCGGCCGCTGCCTCGTTGCGCTGGCTCCCAGTGACGTGGAGCAGGCAGTGGTTCGGCGTCGTCGCCGTGGTGTCGGTGGCTTACGTCCTGGTCCGCAACCTGGCCTGATCGGGCCCTCCGCGCGCCGTCGCGGAACGGAGCCGATTCGTCGCGACACGTCGATGCGGAAGCGTTGACTTGTGGTGTCCCACGAGGCAGAATCACTACATCTAGTGGTTACAGAGATGTAGTTATCCCAGGTGTAGCGGTCTTCATCCACAGGATGAGGCGTTTCATCCCCAGGACAATCCACAGGCGCCCACCGACGAGGAGGAGATTCGACCGTGTACTGCCCGTACTGCAAGCACACAGACTCACGTGTTCTCGACTCCCGTGTGTCGGAGGACGGCGGCAGCATCAGGCGTCGCCGGCAGTGCCCTTCGTGCGAACGACGCTTCACCACGGTGGAGCAGACGCAGCTCGTGGTCGTGAAGCGTTCAGGGGTCGTCGAGCCGTTCGCCCGGGACAAGGTGATCGCCGGTGTTCGCAAGGCCTGCAAGGGCCGCCCGGTCACCGAGAATGACCTCGCCCGCCTGGGTCAGAAGGTCGAGGACTCGTTGCGAGCCTCGGGCCAGGCGGAGATCAACGCCGAGGACGTGGGGCTGGCGATCCTCCAGCCCCTGCGCGAGCTCGATGCGGTCGCTTACCTGCGGTTCGCGTCCGTCTATCGCCACTACGACTCGGTCGACGACTTCGAGCAGGCCATCGCGGATCTCCGCGGCGGACTGCAGCCCGTCTGACCAGAAACTGTCAGACCCCCAGACAACAATCACCCACGTACAGACACGGCAAGGATAGAGAGACGACCATGACCGAGACGACCACCAAGTCGCGGGCCCGCAACAACAAGAGCGGCGGGCTCACCATCAACCGTGTCTTCACCACCGAAGGCGTGCATCCGTACGATGCGGTGACCTGGGAGCGGCGTGACGTGGTGCAGACGAACTGGAAGACCGGCGAGACGGTCTTCGAGCAGCGGGGCGTGGAGTTCCCCTCCAGCTGGAGCGTGAACGCGTCCACGATCGTCACGACGAAGTACTTCCGTGGCGCGCTCGACACCGAGGAGCGCGAGTCGAGCCTCAAGCAGCTGATCGACCGGGTCGTGAAGACGTACCGGAAGGCCGGTGAGGAGAACAGCTACTTCGCCACTCCCGCCGATGCCGATGTCTTTGAGCACGAGCTCACTCACATGCTTCTGCACCAGGTGTTCTCGTTCAACTCTCCGGTGTGGTTCAACGTCGGCACGAGCAGCCCGCAGCAGGTGAGCGCATGCTTCATCCTGAGCGTCGACGACTCGATCGACTCGATCCTGAACTGGTACCGCGAGGAGGGCTTCATCTTCAAGGGCGGCTCCGGCGCGGGCCTCAACCTGTCGCGGATCCGCTCCAGCAAGGAGCTGCTGTCCAGCGGTGGTACGGCGTCGGGCCCGGTCTCGTTCATGCGCGGCGCCGACGCGTCGGCGGGAACCATCAAGTCGGGTGGCGCGACGCGTCGTGCGGCGAAGATGGTTGTGCTGGACATCGACCACCCTGACATCGAGGAGTTCGTCGAGACCAAGGCGCGCGAGGAGAACAAGATCCGCGCGCTCCGCGACGCCGGGTTCGACATGGACCTGGGTGGCGCTGACATCACGAGCGTGCAGTACCAGAACGCCAACAACTCGGTCCGCGTGAACGATGAGTTCATGCGCGCGGTCGAGGAGGGCGCGGCGTTCGGCTTGCGCGCCCGGATGGACGGCCGCGTCATCAAGACCGTCGACGCGCGTGAGCTGTTCCGCAAGGTGGCGAAGGCCGCCTGGGAGTGCGCTGACCCGGGCATCCAGTACGACGACATGATCAACGCCTGGCACACCAACCCGGAGACGGGTCGGATCACGGCGTCGAACCCGTGCTCGGAGTACATGAGCCTCGACAACAGCTCCTGCAACCTGGCGTCGCTGAACCTCATGAAGTTCCTGCGCGACGACGACACGTTCGACACGCAGACGTTCGTGAAGGCGTGCGAGCTGGTCATCACGGCGATGGACATCTCGATCACGTTCGCCGACTTCCCGACCGAGAAGATCACCGAGACCACGAAGAACTTCCGCCAGCTGGGCATCGGCTATGCCAACCTCGGCGCCCTGCTCATGGCGATCGGTCTGGGGTACGACTCCGAGGCGGGCCGCTCGCTCGCCGCGGCGATCACGTCGGTGATGACGGCCACGGCCTACCGTCGGTCGGCCGAGCTCGCGGACGTCGTGGGCACCTACGCCGGTTACGCCCGCAACGCGGACGCCCACCAGCGGGTCATGCGCAAGCACCAGGCCGCGAACGACGAGCTCCGCACGACGAGCACTGGCATCGACGCCGACATCCACAAGGTCGCCACGCGCGAGTGGGACAAGGTCGTCAGCCTGGGGGCGAAGAACGGCTTCCGCAACGCGCAGGCGTCGCTGCTCGCGCCGACCGGCACGATCGGCTTCATGATGGACTGCGACACGACCGGCATCGAGCCGGACTTCTCGCTGGTCAAGTTCAAGAAGCTCGTCGGCGGCGGCTCGATGCAGATCGTGAACAACACGGTCAGCCGCGCGTTGAAGAACCTGGGCTACACCGGGGAGACCATCGAGGCGATCGTCGAGTTCATCTCCGAGCGCGGTCACGTCGTGGGCGCTCCGGGTCTCAAGGAGGCCGACTACTCGGTGTTCGACTGCGCCATGGGCGAGCGCGCCATCAAGCCGATGGGCCACGTGCGGATGATGGCTGCAGTGCAGCCCTTCCTCTCGGGCGCGATCTCGAAGACGGTCAACCTGCCGGAGACGGCCACCGTCGAGGAGATCGAGGACGTCTACCTGCAGGGCTGGAAGCTCGGTCTCAAGGCGCTCGCCGTCTACCGCGACAACTGCAAGGTCGGTCAGCCGTTGAGCGACGGCAAGAAGAAGGCTGAGCCTGAGGCCGCCGTTCCGGCTCCCGAGGTGCGGGTCGAGTACAAGCCGCGCCGCAAGCGTCTGCCCAAGTCCCGCCGCAGCCAGACCACGTCGTTCTCCGTGGGTGGCGCCGAGGGCTACATGACCGCGTCGGTCTACGACGACGGCCGTCTGGGCGAGGTCTTCCTCAAGCTCGGCAAGCAGGGCTCGACCCTGGCCGGTGTCATGGACGCCTTCTCGATCGCGATCTCGATCGCGCTCCAGTACGGCGTGCCGCTGGAGACCTTCGTGCAGAAGCTGACGAACCTCAAGTTCGAGCCGGCGGGCATGACCGACGACTCCGACGTGCGGATCGCCCAGTCGGTGATGGACTACATCTTCCGTCGCCTCGCGCTGGACTACCTGCCGTACGACGAGCGCACCGAGCTCGGCATCTACACAGCGTCCGAGCGGGCCCGCTACGTGGCGACCGGTTCGTACCTGTCGGAGGAGGACGAGGCCCAGCTGCTCGAGTCGGAGACGCTCCGCAACGACGACGGCGACAACGTCCTCGTCGACGGAGAGGGACCGCGTCAGCCGGCGCTCGTCGAGGTGGGCCCGCACACGAGCGCCGAGGTGCTTGAGTTGAGCTTCGGCCACGCCATTGACGCGCCCCTGTGCCTCACCTGCGGCACGAAGATGCGCCCGGCCGGCAGCTGCTACGCCTGCGAGGGCTGCGGCTCGACCTCCGGTTGCAGCTGATGGAAGGTGGCACTTGAAGGGCAGGAAATTTCGCGATCGAAACGACTGCCACACCAGCAATCATTCGTCCGAACCCGGGCGGGCATGACATTCGACGCCAACAGAGGAGGTGAGCACATGGCAAAGAACACAGGAGAGGGGTACCGGCGCGGAGAGGTCCGTAACCGGAGTCAGTTCCAGACCCCCAGCGGGGACTGGGCAAAGCGGAACACCGAGACTGGCGAGATTATGGACCAGAAGCAGGGCGGTGATCCGTTCAAGGGGGTCCGCAAGGAGAAGTAAGCCTGGCGGACGATGACCAGGCGATCATCACAACTGACGGCTCCGGTCGCCCAGGGGAGTCCGGGGCGGCGGCATCGTCATTGAAGCGACGTCGAGGGCTGAGTCGAGTTGCAGCTCGGTGAGGATGCCGCGCTCGACGTAGCCGAGTTCAATCACGGTCTCGCGGATGGTCGTCCCGTCCGCGACGGCCTTCTTGGCGACCTTGGCTGCCTCCTCGTAGCCGATGATCCGGTTGAGCGGGGTGACGATGCTGGGCGACGACTCGGCGTACCGTCGCATCCTCCCCGAGTCCGCCGTGATGCCATCGACGCAGCGGGTCGCGAGCAGGGCGGACGACGAGGCCAGGAGCCGGATGGAACCCAGCAGGTTCTGGGCGATGACGGGCATCATGACGTTGAGCTCAAAGCTCCCCGCCGCCCCGGCCCAGGCCACCGTGGCGTCGTTGCCCACCACCTGCGCGCACACCATGAGCGTGGCCTCGCACATCACCGGGTTCACCTTGCCCGGCATGATGCTCGACCCGGGCTGCAGGTCGGGCAGGTGGATCTCCGCCAGTCCGGTCATCGGCCCGCTCGACATCCAGCGCAGGTCGTTGCAGATCTTCGTGAGCCCGACGGCGACCGTACGGAGCACGCCGCTCAGCTCGACGAGCGAGTCTCGCGTGGCCTGGGCCTCGAAGTGGTTGCGGGCCTCCGTGAACGGCTGCCTGGTCACCTCCGCGAGCCGTGCGATGACGGCCGAGGCGAAACCGGGCGGCGTGTTGATGCCCGTACCGACCGCGGTCCCGCCGAGCGGCAGCTCCCGAACCCGGGGGAGTACGGACTCGAGCCGCTCCACGGCGTACGCCACCGTGGCCGCGTAGCCGCCGAACTCCTGCCCGAGCGTGACTGGGGTGGCGTCCATGAGGTGCGTACGTCCCGACTTCACCAGGGGTGCGAACTCCTCCGCCTTCCGGGCCAGGCTGCCGCGAAGCACCTCGAGACTCGGAAGGAGATCCTCGGTGACGGCCAGTGCGGCGGCGACGTGGATGGCCGTCGGAAAGACGTCGTTGCTCGACTGACTGGCGTTCACATGGTCGTTGGGGTGCACCTCGACGCCGGCGAGCCCCGCCAGGGTGGCGATGACCTCGTTGGCGTTCATGTTCGACGAGGTGCCTGACCCGGTCTGGAACGTGTCGACCGGGAACGCGTCGAGGTGGTCACCCGCGGCTACCTCGGCTGCTGCCACCTCGATGGCCTGCGCCTGCGCATCGGTCAGCACGCCGAGATCCGCGTTCACCCTGGCGGCGGCAGCCTTGACCATGCCGAGCGCTCGTACAAGCCTGGGTTCGATCGGCTGCCCGCTGATCGGAAAGTTCTGTACAGCCCTCTGCGTCTGGGCCCGCCAGAGGGCCTCGCGGGGCACCTCGACATCGCCCATGGAGTCGTGCTCGATCCGTACGTCCGTCATCTGCCAAGGCTAGCCACCGTCTCAGAGCCGTACGATCAGGCGCATGGAGGACTCGGAGAGGCACGTAGCCGTGGTCGTCGCCCTCGATCCGCAAGGACGGCTGCTCGTCCAGCGCAGCACTCGTTCGGTGCCCACGGCGGAGTTCACCGACTCGTGGCCGCACGAGGTGGCCGCCGACCTGTTGGGGGCGCTGCTCGGTATCGACGTCGCCCGAGGCCGGATGGCGGCGACTCACGTCGATCTGGGAGACGAGCTGTTGGCGCACTACCTGTGGGTCAAGGTGCGCAGCGACGAGATGGCACAGCTGGCCGCAGGCGTGGACGATGCGATCGTCTGGCTGGCGGCCGACGAGGTGGCTGCCGATCCGTCAGCAGTCGCGGAGGGGCCGGCTCGGAGCGAGGCGCTACGGCTCGCGTTCGGGTGGACCGACGTGCCGCACGCCAAGTCGGCGATTCCTCCCAAGCTCGATCCGACGGCTATCGACTGGGGTGATCGGGAGGTGCGGGCGGCCGCCCTTGCCGCCCTGACCGACGACGAGTTCGACCTCGTGACCGGGCTGCTCGGTGCGTGGGAGGTGACGGTCGGTGGGGGAGAGGACGGGCGGTTCCTCCTGACTGCCGACGGTCCTGACGGCATGCGAACGGCCCTGGCCTCGGAGCCCGGCGATGAGGACGTCGACCTTCGAGTGGGAGGGCAGATGGTGACGGTTCCCGGCCTGTACGCGCTGTCTCGCACCGACGTCGACAAGGCCGTGGAATCACTGCTGACCGTCGACATCGACGAGTGGTGGGAGTCGGAGGACGGGCTCTTGCCATGACAGTCGCATGGGCGGTGCTGGCCGTCGCGGGACCGCTCCTCGTCGCCGCCACCTTGTGGCGCCTCGGCCTGGGCCGGGCTGGACGATGGGCCGGTGCCCTCGGCGTACTCCTGGCCGGGGCCGCGGGGATCGGAGTGGTCCTCTGCCCGGCCGGGTCTGCCATCGCCTGGGGATCAGCGCTGATCTCGAGCGCCGCGCTCGCTGTCGCGGCGCTGGTCGTGAACGCCCGCTGGCGGGTCGACCGGGCCGACGCCGACCGACTGCGCCGCGTGGCGGCAAGGAACGCCGACCAGGTATCGGTCGTGAGCCACGAGATCCGTACTCCGCTGGCCCTCATCAAGGGCGCGGCGGATCTCTTGGAAGAACAGACGCCGGGCCCGCTCACTGACGTACAGACCCGCTACGTGGCGACCATCAGCCGCAACTGCTCGTCGGTGATCGCGTTGGCCGAGGACCTTCTCACCCAGGCACGCATCGACGCGGGCATGTTCCAGATGCACTTGGTACGGGTACGGCTGCGCACCGTCGCTCAACGTGTCATCGCCGACCTGCGGGGCCTCCACACGTTGCCCATCGCCCTGGACGCCCCGGGCGCGCCGGCGGTGGTGTGGGCGGACGCGGAATTGATGCGTCAGGCTCTGGTCAACCTCATCAACAACTGCGTGGCGCACGCGACCGCGGCGCACATGATCACGCTGCGGATCGTGTCGCGAGATGATCAGGTGCTGATCTCGGTGTCCGACGACGGACAGGGGATCGACGAAGCAGCCAGAGCGCGGCTCTTCGAACGATTCGCGAGCGGTCGACCGCTTCGCGACGGCACGGGGCTCGGCCTGGTGATCACGAGGCAGATCGTGCAGATGCATGGCGGACGACTGCTGGTCGACTCCTCGCCCGGAGGGGGGACGACGATGCTGGCGACGCTGCCGGCGGCGGGGTCACGGCCGGACGCGGTGGTCGGGCTCGACACACAGGAAGAAGTGGTGGCGCGATGACGGACACGAACGGTCGGGCACTCGTCGTGGACGACGAGCCGCAGATGCTCGACATCGTGAGCTTCGCCCTGGAGACTCAGGGCTTCGAGGTCGAGGTGGCCGTCGACGCGGAGTCCGCGTGGGCGATGTTCTGCACCGGCTCGTACGACCTCGCGGTTCTCGACGTCATGCTGCCCGGCCAGTCCGGTGTCGAGCTGTGCCGCAAGATCCGGGCCGCTGGAGCGACGCCTGTCCTGTTGCTGACAGCCAGATCTGACGTGCGCGACCGCATCGCCGGTCTCGAGGCCGGCGCGGACGACTACGTGGCCAAGCCCTTCCACCCTCGAGAGCTCGCGCTGCGGGCCGAGGCGATCGTGCGGCGCAGCGCGAAGGCGATGACAGTAGCCAGGATGGGCAACCTCACAGTGGGGCCGTATCAGGTCACCTGGGGCGCCACCGTCCTCTCGACGACCGCCACCGAACGCGCGCTGCTCGAGTCGCTGGTCCGCGCCCAGGGACAGGCGGTCGCCACGAGCGACCTTCTCGAAGTCGGCTGGCAGCTGACCGATGGTCCAGGAACCAGAGAGATGGTGAAGACGGGCATCTACCGTCTCCGTCGCCACCTCAGAGACTCCGGGGTGCCGCTCGACATCGTGGCGACCCGAGGCCTGGGCTACTCGCTGCGCCCGATCGGGGCGGAGTCGGTCACCAGACTGTGACCGACTGTCACTTTCGGAGACGGAACCGGCGCACCTCCGCGCTCTAGCGTGAAGCTGCGCCCACACAGGACGCACGAGTCATCACCGTTGCTGACGAAAGGCAATACACATGAAGCGCACTGTGGCGCGAAATCTCGCGGCAGTCGTAGCCGCCGCCACGTTGGGCCTGTCGGCGTGCACCGTCGCGGACCCGGCCACCCCCACCGACTCCTCCGGGAAGCTCTCCGGGTCCCTCACGGTCGCCTGCGGCGCCATGGAGGACTGGTGCAAGGCCATGACGGACGCGTTCACGAAGAAGACCGGTGTCCAGACGAGCTTCGTGCGGCTGTCGTCCGGTGAGACGGTGGCACGCCTCGAGGCAGGGAAGGCATCTCCCGAGTTCGATGTCTGGCACGGCGGCCCGGCGGATGGCTATGGCGCTGCGTTCAAGTCCGGTCTGATCGAGGCGTACACCTCTCCCAACGCGTCCCAGATCCCCGCGAAGTACCGGGCGGCTGACGGCTCCTGGACGGGCGTCTACGTGGGCGTCCTCGGCTTCTGCTCCAACCAGGCCAAGCTTGCCGAACTCGGTGTTGCGGCACCCACCTCGTGGAACGCCCTGCTCGACCCCAAGCTCAAGAAGAACGTGGCGACAGCGCACCCGTCGACATCGGGAACGGCCTTCACGACCCTGTGGACCCAGGTGACGCTCAACGGCGGCAGCGAGGACAAGGCTCTCGACTACATGCGCCAGCTGCACAACAACGTTCTCCAGTACTCGAAGTCGGGCACCGCCCCGGGGCAGACCGCTGGCAAGGGCGAGGTGGCCGTCGGCATCGTCTTCACCCACGACTGCGTGAAGTACCGCGAGAGCGGCATGAAGGACCTCAAGGTCACGTTGCCGACCGAAGGAACCGGGTACGAGATCGGTGGCGTTGCGCTCATCAAGGGCAGCAAGAACCCCGCGGCCGCGAAGGCGTACATCGACTGGAGCTTGACCCCTGAGGCTCAGAACATCGGCCCGACAGTGGGGTCGTACCAGGTCCTCACCAACCCGAACTCCACCAAGGATGAGCGCATGATCGACCTGTCGACGGTGAAGCTCATCGACTACGACTTCGACAAGGCCGCTTCGGCGAAGAAGGCGCTGACGGCGCGTTTCGACGCTGAGATCGCGGCGCAGCCCAAGTCCTGATGTCTGCTCTCGACACAGCATCTCTCACCCCTGTTGCCGGCGTCAGGACGAGCCGGCGGCAGGGGGCCCGCTCCGATCTGAGCGCGAAGCTGTCGATCGCGCTCGTCGTTGCCGTGCTCCTCCTTCTCGTCATCTACCCACTCATCCAGATCCTCGTGAGGGCTGGCTCGGCGGCGGGGTTGAAGACACTCAGTGGGATCTTCACCTCCGCGGTGAACCGCAGGATCCTGCTGAACACGGTGGTGCTCGGTTCCCTCGTGGGAGGGCTCGGGACGCTGGTGGGATTCGGGCTGGCCTATGCCCAGGCTCGGCTGCAGTTCCGTGGCAAGCGGCTCCTGCACCTGATCACCCTGATGCCGATCGTGTCGCCGCCGTTCGCCGTGGCGACGGCCGTGATCACGCTGTTCGGGCGCAGCGGCATCATCACCAAGGGTCTGCTCGGCCTGGAGACCAACGTGTACGGGCTTCCCGGGCTGGTGATCGTGCTGACCCTGTCGTTCTTCCCCGTCGCGTACATGAACCTTCTGGGCATGCTCCGAAGCCTCGACCCCGCGCTGGACGAGGCGGCGTGCAGCTTGGGCGCCGGCCGGCTGAAGATCTTCCTCTCCGTGACGGTGCCCATGCTCATTCCGGGCTTCGCGGCGTCGTTCCTGCTTCTGTTCGTGGAGACGATCGCCGACCTGGCCAACCCCCTGGTCATCGGCGGCGACTACACGGTGCTCTCGCTCCGCGCGTACATCGCCATCATCGGCGAGTACGACGTCGCTGCGGGGGCCGCCTACTCGGTCGTGCTCCTCATCCCGGGCTTGCTGGTCTTCCTGGTCCAGCGGTACTGGGTGAACCGGACGTCCGTGGTCTCCGTCACGGGCAAGCCCTCGGGGTCGGTGTCGATGATCACGTCCAGGCTCGGTCGGATCCCGCTGCTCACGTTCGTGGTGGCGATCGCGGCGCTCATCGTGCTCATCTACACCACGGTCGTGGTGGGGGCCTTCACCAACATCCTGGGCGTCGACAACACCTTCACGCTCAAGAACTACAGGTACGTGCTCAGCGGGATCGGGTCGGACGCGATGATCACCACCTCGCTCCTCGCGCTCATCGCAACCCCTGTCGCGGGCGTCCTGGGAATGCTGCTCGCGTGGCTCATCGTGCGCAAGACGCGGCGCCTCCAGGGCGTGCTCGACTTCGCCGGAATGCTCGGCCTCGCAGTGCCTGGAACGGTGTTGGGCATCGGCTATGCGATCACGTTCAACACCCCGGTGATCTTCGGCCACAGGATGTTCCTGCCGGCCCTCGCCGGGGGTGGCGCGATCGCGGGTGGGGCGCTGGCCATCGTGATGGTGTACGTCATCCGCTCGATGCCTTCGGGACAGCGCTCCGGCATCGCCGCGCTCCAGCAGATCGACCCGGCCATCGACGAGGCGTCGACATCGCTGGGGGCGTCCAGCGCGACGACCTTCCGACGGATCACGTTGCCGTTGATCCGGCCGGCCTTGCTGTCGGGCCTCACGTACGCCTTCGCCAGAGCCATGACGACGCTGTCGCCCATCGTGTTCATCACGACGCCGAAGACGAAGATCATGACGTCCCAGATCCTCTCCGAGGTGGACGCCGGTCGCTTCGGCAACGCGTTCGCGTACTGCACCGTGCTCATCGTCATCGTGCTGAGCGTCATCGGCGCCATCAATCTCCTCGTCCGTGACAAGACACCGCAGCAGCGGGTCCGGGCGACCCAGGAAAGAACGGACACACCATCATGACCGCGACCTCATCCGAGACCGAGGCGGCAATCCCGGCGGCAGCGGCCCCGGGACGGCTCAACCTCAGCGCGCTGGTCAAGCAGTACGCCCCCGGCGCCGACGCGGCCGTCGCCGGCATCGACCTGGAGATCCGGCCGGGGGAGTTCCTCACCCTGCTCGGGCCTTCCGGGTGTGGGAAGACGACGACCCTGCGCATGATCGCCGGTTTCGAGACGCCCACGGCCGGTTCGATCACGCTCGACGGCCAGGACATCGTGGAGATCCCCCCGAACCATCGACCGATGGCCATGGTCTTCCAGTCGTACGCACTGTTCCCGCACATGAGCGTCTCGGAGAACATCGCCTACGGCCTGAAGCTCAAGAAGCTGCCCAAGGCCCGGATCGCCGAGGAGGTCGACTTCGCGATCACGTCGATGAGCCTGGTCAACCTCGCACACCGTGCGCCCAACCAGCTCTCCGGTGGTCAGCAGCAGCGCGTGGCGTTGGCCCGCGCGATGGTGATGAAGCCCAAGGTGCTCCTGTTCGACGAGCCGCTGAGCAACCTCGACGCGAAGCTCCGGGTGCAGATGCGCACGGAGATCCGGTCGTTGCAGCAGCGCATGGGGATCACGTCGGTCTACGTCACGCACGACCAGGACGAGGCGATGAGCCTGTCCGACCGGATCGTGGTCATGAACGCCGGGAGGATCGAGCAGGTGGGTACGCCGGAGGACGTCTATCGCCGTCCCGCATCGACCTTCGTGGCCGACTTCATCGGACGGGCGAACTTCCTCGACGTGGTCGTGGGCGCCGTCGCGGACGGCGTCACGCAGGTGGAGCTGTTGGGCCAGGAGGCGACCGTACCGGCAGCGGCATCGATCGAGGCGGGCCCGGCGGTCCTCCTCGTGCGGCCCGAGTCTGTTCGGGTCGATGCAGCAGACGGCGCCACCGGAGTCAGCGGACAGGTCGGACGGGTCCTCAGCAGCGTGTTCTACGGGGAGTCGGTGGAGTACGAGATCGAGACCGAAGCAGGCAACGTGACCGCGGTGGCGCATGACCCTGCCCCCGGGGACGTGTTCCGTGCCGGTCGGCTGGTCAGGGTCGGGTTCCAGCCGGACAGGGCGTGGCTGCTTCCTGCGGTGTGAGGTCGTCGATCGTCGACGCCGGCGCAGGCGCCGGTAGCCTTCACCCATGATGCTGTCGGATGCCTGCGGCTGGTTCGACCTCGACGACGAGGACACCACGGCCGTGCTGGCCGCCTCCGCCGCGATCGACGCGGATGACCAGCTGAGGGCGGTCGTGGACGGGGTCGAGCACCAGCTCGCCGACTATTTCGAGGCGCTGGTGCCGTGGGGCACGTTGAACCTGCCGATGCTCTTCGACCCCGTGGCGGAGCCCGATGCGCCGGGCGAGCTGCGGTGGCTGTACGTCGTCGCGTTCGGTCGCTTCCTGCCTCGCGTGCTCGCGTCGCACGAGCGCCGTGGGGTTCCTGAGGCCGTCTCGCGCGCGACCTTCGCGGACGTGGGTCGCCACGTACGGATCGCACGTCGGCTGTTCGGCATCCGTGGCTTCACCGAGCAGCACTGGGCGCAGCTGCACCTGCGGGGCGTGCTGTACGACCTGGGCCGGCTGCAGTTCAACCTCGCCCGTCTCGCGCTCAGCGCTGACGACCTCGCAGCCTCGGGCATCGACGCCGGACCGGGCACGGTCGTCGTCGATACCCACATTCCGGAGACCGGCCGCCTGGACCCCAGCGAGGCGGACGCGTCGTTCGCGGTCGTCCAGGCCTTCTTCGCTCGCCACTTCCCCGAGCACGGCACCATCCGCTACGCCACGTGCGACTCGTGGCTCCTCGACCCGCAGGTCGCCGACCTCGTACCCGGGTCGAACATCGCGCTGTTCGGCGGTCGGTACCGCTTGTTCCCGCCCACGCGGGTCGCGGACCAGGCGGCGCTCGACTTCGTGTTCCGGGCTCCTACGACACCGCTCGCCGAACTCCCGCGCGACACCCGGCTGCAGCGCGGGCTCGTCGATCACCTCAGCGGGGGCGGCCACATCGAGGCCCGGTACGGCTGGTTGGAGCTTCCGCTGTCAACCGACTGACCGATCGGTGCGTCTTCACTGCGATCACACAGTGTCGAAAGGACCCTCCGATGCGCAGCACCCTTGTTCGCACGATCCTTCCCCTCGCCGTGGCGTGCGCGCTGCTGGGAGGGTGCTCCAGCGCTGGTGCGACCTCGAGCGAGCCGGCCGCAGGCGGCGCGGACGGACGGGCAGGCGTCCAGAACGTACAGGTCCCCGCCGAGGCGGACTCCAAGACCGGTGCCGTTCCCGAGAGCCCCATCACCGGAACCCAGCAGGTCGTGCGCACCGCCGCGATGAACGTCGTGGTGGCGGACCCGGCCGCGTCCGCGGTCAAGCTCAGGTCCATCGCGACCGTGCACGACGGCGTCATCACCAGCGAGAACGTCATGAGCAACGCGAAGAGCGCGTACAGCACCTCGACCGTCGTGATGAGCGTCCCCGCGGACCAGCTCGACGCCGCGTTGACCGACATCGCCGCGATCGGCGACGTCACCCTGCGCACCATCCAGAGCGCCGACGTCACGGCGAAGGTCGCCGACATCGACGCCCGGGTCAAGACGATGCGTGAGTCGATCGCCCGGATGCAGGACCTCCTGACGCGCGCCGGCTCGGTCGCCGAGATCGCCCAGGTCGAGAGCGAGCTCACCCGGCGTCAGTCCGACCTCGAGTCGCTGCTCGCTCAGCAGAAGGCGCTCGCGCAGCGCGTCGCGCAGAGCCCGATCACGGTCACCCTGAGCAAGGAGCCGATCGTCGTCGATCCCGAGCCTGAGCCCACGGGCTTCCTCGCCGGACTGTCGACCGGGTGGAAGGCGCTGAAGGTCTTCACCGTCGGTCTCCTCACCCTCGTGGGGGCGATGCTGCCGTTCCTGGCCTTCATCGCGATCATCGGTGCGCCCATTGTCTGGCTCGTCCGTCGGCGTCGTACGCCCCCGACCCCGGCCACCGAGGACTCGAGCGCGACGCCGCCGGCAGCCTGATCCCACAGGCCCCACCGGACCGCCCTCCGCGCTCCTGTAGGGCGCGTGGCTAGGGTGTCACGCATGGCGGCGAGGACGTACGGGATCGTCGGCGGCACCGCCGTCGTCGTCTTGGCGCTCGGGCTCGGAGCAACCACCGGAGTGGGCCGCCTCGGCACCATCGATCCCGCCGGCCCCCACCTGGCACTGCCCAGCCGCAAGCCGGTTGCCGTTCCCAGCATGCTGCCGTCGGGGACGCCGTCGCCGGAGCCCCAGTTCACGGGCCTGATGATTCCCGACTGGGTCGGGAGTGCACTGCTCGTGCTGACCCTCGGGTTGGCGGCGCTCGCCATCGGGTGGTTCGTGTGGCGGGTGATCGCGTCCCTGCAGACGGGGCGCCACCTGGCTGCGGCCTCGGCCAGCACAGCCGGCACGGAAGTGGACGAGATCCCCATGTCGTCGCTGGTGGAGTCCGTCGAGGCCACGCTGGAGGACCTTCGGTCCGGCCTCAACACCGACGATGCGGTGCTCGAGTGCTGGCGACGGCTCGAACGGCTGGGGGAGAGCGCCGGGGCGCCACGCCGCGACAGCGACACCTCGACCGAGTACGTCGAGCGGCTCCTGCAAGGGGTGCCGGACGCGGCGGCCGACCTCGCCGTACTCGCCCGTCTGTACAGGTCGGCCATGTTCTCGGGGCTGGCCTCCGATCCCGATAGCCGTGCCACGGCCGTGGGCTGCCTGGAACGCTTGGCACGCGTCCTCAGCCGTCACGTGACGTCCCGCTCGGAGGTGCGCGATGACTCGTGAACGCCGGCTCCGCGAACGGGGACGGCTCGTGACGTCGGCCGCGGGCCGTCTGCTGGCCCGGTACCTCATCGGCGCGATCATCATCACGACGGTCGCGGATATCGGCGGTGGGTTCCTCGGCATCACCTTCGACCCAGTGGTCCTTGCTCTGGTGGCGCTGGCGGGAGCGGTCATCTTGTGGTTCCTCGCCGTGATCGAGGACTGGGCGCCGCCCGTGCTCTGGGAGGACCTGCGGTTCCCGACGTCCAGCCTCCACGTCGGCTCGGACAACCGCACCCGTCGGCTCGCCTCCCTCCTCGTGTCATCGGACCACGAGCACCGGATGGGCCAGCGCACGCTACGAGACCTGCTACGGGACCTCACGGTCGCGCGCCTGATCCGAGGCCACGGCGCGGATCCCGCCGACCCGCTCGCGTCGCCGGTGCTGAGCAGTGCACTCACGTCCTACCTCACCTGTCCCGATGTGAACGTCCCGTCGCTGCGTCGACGGACCCTGCAGACCTACCTCGAGGAGATCAGCCGCCTATGACCGCATCACTCCCGCTCGCCGAGGCGGCGAGTCGCGCCGCGTCCGTGCTCGACCAGGTCGAGAGGGCCGTTGTCGGCAAACGTGACGCGCTCGCGCTCGTACTCGCCGGCGTGCTTGCCGGTGGACACGTGCTCATCGAGGACCTTCCCGGGCTCGGCAAGACCGTCGCCGCGAGAAGCCTCGCGACCGCCCTCGGCCTGCAGTACACCCGTGCGCAGTTCACCCCCGACCTCCTGCCCAGCGACCTCACGGGCGGATACGTGTACGACCAGCGCTCCAGCGAGTTCGTGTTCCGGCCAGGTCCGGTGTTCACCGGGTTGCTGCTGGCCGACGAGATCAACCGCACGCCGCCCAAGACCCAGTCGGCGCTGCTCGAGGCCATGCAGGAGCATCGGGTCTCCGTCGAGGGGCGTACGTTCGACCTGCCCAAGCCGTTCCACGTGCTGGCGACGGCGAACCCGATCGAGCACGAAGGCACGTACCCCTTGCCTGAGGCCCAGCTCGACCGGTTCCTGTTGCGGCTCTCGTTCGGCTACCCGTCCGGGCTCGACGAGGTGTCGGTCCTCGAACGTCGCATCGCGCGACGCCACGAGGAGGTGGACATCGAAGCCGTCCTCGACCCCGAGACGCTGCTGGCTGTGCAGGCGGCGGTCGAGGACATCCACGTCGCGCCGTCCGTGCTCCGGTACGTGGTGGCGCTGGTGTCTGCGACGCGCTCCGACCAGACGGTGCTCGTCGGCGCGTCGCCACGCGGCTCGCTGGCCCTGGTCGCCTGCGCGCGCGCCGTGGCCCTGCTCGACGGGCGGCCCTTCGTCGCCCCGGAGGACATCAAGGCCGTGGCCCATGCCTGCCTCGACCATCGGATCACGCTGCGTCCGGAGCTCTGGCTGAGCGACGCCACCGCGGCGGCCGTCGTCGACGCGGTGCTCGACGCCGTACCCGTACCCGACGCGAGCGACATGTGACCGAACTCCCGATCCGCCCGACCCCGACGCTCGTCCGGTCCCTGCTCCTGGGGACCGCGCTGGCGCTCGTCGGCGTGGCGTTCGGGGTGCCCGGCTTCGCCGTGATGGCGGTGCCCTTCGTCGTCCATGTCGCCTGGGCCCTGTTGACGCGTCCTCGTACAGACGTGGTTCGTGTCCGGACCACGCCGCGTCTCGTGGCGGTCCACGAGGACGACGCCGTGCCGCTGCACCTGGTCGCCGACCGGACCCAGTGGTGGATGGCGGTGTCGTGGCCGCTGAGCTTCGGGCTGAAGCTGAACCCCAAGGCCGGCGCTGTCATCGGCACGTCCTCGGTGACGGTGATCGCGGAGCCGCAGACCTGGGGGCGCTACCTCGTCGGTCCGCCTCAGGTCGCGGTGACCGACGCTTCCGGCGCGTGGCGGGCGGCGGGTCTCTGTACGTCGTCCTCGGTGGTCGTGCGCCCGGCCGCGGCGTCGCTCGTGGGGTCCAGTGGTGTCACCCGACCGATCGGCATGGCGGGCAGCCACCCGTCGTCGACGCCGGGGGAGGGGAGCCTGCTCGCCGACCTGCGGGAGTTCCGGCTGGGAGACAAGCTGAAGCGGATCAACTGGCGCGTCACCTCCCGTACGGGCCGGCTTCACGTCGCCACCATGTTCACCGAGCGCGACACCGAGGTCCTGCTGGTCATGGACACGATGCACGACGTGCCCGGGCCCTTGGCGACCGATCCGACCTCGCTCGACCTCGCGGTACGGGCCGTGGCGGCGCTCTCACGGCACTACCTCGGCTTCGGCGACCGCGTGGCCGTGCATGACATCGGTCGCAGGATGCGGCATGTACGTGCAGGAAGCGGCCCCCGTCAGCTGTTCATCACCATCGACGCACTGTCACGGATCAACCGCGGTATGCAGCCCACGTTCCGAGGCCGCCCCATCCGTGGTGTCACGCCGGGCACGCTCGTCTTCTTCTGCTCCCCGCTCATCGACGAGGGGTCGATCACCGAAGTCGGCCGGTTGCGGCGCCTCGGTTGTGAAGTCGTGACGATCGACACGCTGCCCGCCGACCTGGGCACCATGCAGGGTATCCGGCGGCGACCGCGGCGCGAACGCTCCTGGTTGGACGAGGCCTGGGCCATCCGTCGGCTGGAGCGCGACGAGGTCTTCCAGAGGCTGCGCGAGGCCGGCGTCCCCGTCGTGCCGTGGCGGGGGACGGCGTCGCTGGCGGGCGTCCTTGCCACGATGGAACGGGCCAGGCGAGCTCCACGGATGGCGGGTCGACACTGATGGCCGAGTTCGTCGCGGGGATCATCGACCGCATCCGTACAGTCAGCCTCCATCAGTGGCTGGCCAAGCTCGTGCTGGCGATCGCCGGGGGAGCGCTCATCGCCGTCTGTACGGTGGCGACCGGGGTGACCCTCGCAGGTGTCACACCTGTCGCGTCGTCGCTGCTGCTGCTCACGGTCGTCATCTGGCCGGAGGCCTTCGGCACCATCGCCTTCTTCGGACTGACGACCGTGTGGTGGCTCCTCGCGTGGCACGGCTCGCTCTGGGCGACGGTCGGCGTCGCCGTGCTCGTCGGCCTGATCCACGTGATCACAGGGCTTGCGAGCGGCCCGGGGCACAGCGTGATCCGGCTGGCCGTGGTCCGGTTCCTCGGGCTACGGCTGGCGCTGTACCTGCTGGTCACGGCATCTGTGGGCGCCGTCATCGTGGCGCTCGCTGGGGTGCCGTCCGCACGCCCGGTCGCCTGGATCGCCGTGATCGTGATCGTCGTGGCCACCCTGGTGGCGACTCTCGTGGCGAGCGTCGCCGAGGAGGCCGGGCAGGTTCAGCCGGACCTGTTCGACGACGAGCCGTACGTGCGGGACGACTTCAGCTGACGCGTCGCAGCGCCGCGCGACGGGCGCGGAGCTCCGTCAGCAGAGCGGGATCGCCCGCCACAGCAGCGACGGTCCACGCCATCGCCGTCGCTGCCTCGGCCATGACGTCGTAGGCCTCGTCCGACCCCGCAGCCTCGGCAAAGGCCACCGAGTGCAGCGATGCGGTGACCCCCGGCAGACGTACCCAAGGATGCAGCGACGGCACCCGGCGGGACACGTTGCCCATGTCCGTCGAACCACCCGCCAGCGGTACCCCGAGGCGAGGGTCCCGTCCCAGCTCGCTCAGGGCGTCGCTCCACAGTCCGCCGAGGAGATCGTCCTGGAGCAGCGGCTCGTACGGGCGGCCCACTGGCTCGATCGTCAGCGTGCAGTCGGTGGCGAGCGCGCCGGCCTCGAGACAACGGACGACGCGCTGTCGCAGCGCCTCGTACTCGGGCAACGTCCACGCGCGACACTCGAACTCGATCGTCGCGTGATCGGGGATCACGTTCGGCACGACCCCGGAGCGGATGACGTTGGCGCTCAGCCGGTGATCGCTGGGCACCTGCTGGCGCAGCAGCGCGAGCGCGACCTCGGCGATCACGACCGCATCCGTGGTGTTTCGACCCAGCTGAGGCGCGGCTGCGGCGTGTGCCGCCTGACCCGTATAGGTGGCGATGAACTGGCCGATGGCCTGGCTGGAGGTGCCGCGCGGATCGAGGCGGACGCCGTCCGGGACCGTATGCACCATGATCGCCAGGTCGGCCTCCGCGAAGACCCCCTCGTCGATCAGCGGGATCTTGCCGCCGCCCCGCTCCTCGGCCGGGCAGCCCACGGCCAGCACCGTCAGGTCGAGCTCGTTGGCGATCTCGGCGAGCGCCATGGCGGTCAGAGCGCCGGCGCCCGCGATCAGGTTGTGGCCGCAGGCATGGCCGATCTCGGGCAGCGCGTCGTATTCCAGACACACGGCGACCCTGGTGCTGCCGGTCCCGGCAGTCGCGACGAATGCCGTCGGGTCACCCGGGTTCGGGTCGACGACGAAGCCCTGCTCACGCAGCAACGCAGACAAGCGATCTTTCGCCCGGTGCTCCTCGTCGGCGGTCTCGGGATCGGCGTGGATCGCACGCGCCACCGGTTCGACCGTCTCGCGCAGCGCCGCTACCCGTGTCCTCAGCCCATCCCGGATCGTCATGGAGGCCACGCTAACAACCCCGACACTCGAGCCGGTGGCCGACCGCCTGGATGGGACAAGTCCCGGAAACTGAGGGCCCCGACCCGGTGCGGGACGGCAGGATGAACAACGGCAACGTGTGCCGTACGGGCATGCCAGAGCAAAGGACACGTGGATGCAGCTTCGCGAGGATGCCGCCTGGGCGCTCGTCGTACCGACGTCGATCGGTGTGCGGATCACCCCGGAGAACGGCCAGGGCGTGCACGTCTCCAGTCGCTACACGATGCAGGCCACCTCGGCGGAGACGAACGTGGCGTCGGTCACCAGTTACCTCGGCCTGCCCACGCTGGCGCTCACCAACTTCGTCGCGGGCAGCCCGATCTCCGCGTTCATCAAGTCGGATCTGAGGGCCCGCGACCTCTCGTACCGCGGTCCCGACCTCCCGCAGGGCGGCCCCTGGGGCTATCGGCACCAGTTCAACATCGCCGACTCCGGCTACGGGAGCCGCGGTCCCCGGGTCTGGAACGACCGTGCCGGCGAAGTGGGTCTTGACCTGGACGTCGACGACTTCGACCTCGATCAGCTGTTCGGCACCGAGGGGGTGAAGATCCTCCACATGTCCGGCCTGGTGGCGGCCCTGTCACCGAAGACCAAGGACTTCTGCCTCGCGCTGGCGCGAGCTGCCAAGGCCCACGGCACCGCGATCTCCATGGACATGAACTACCGCGCGACGTTCTGGAAGGGGCGCGAAGTCGAGCTGCGGGAGGCCTTCACCGAGATCGCGGAGGAGTGCGACATCCTCATCGGCAACGAGGAGGACTTCCAGCTCTGCCTCGGAATCCAAGGCCCCGAAGAGGGCGGTTCCGACCTCGCCGACCAGGTGGCCTCGTTCAAGGAGATGATCGGCCGGATCCGTACCCGCTTCCCGAAAGCCCAGTTCATCGCCACCACGCTGCGCGAGGTCGTGAGCGTCAACGAGCACCTCTGGGGGATGGTGGTGTACGGCGATGGCGACTTCCACGTCGCACCGCCACGCTCGATCGGGGTGCTGGACCGCATCGGTGGAGGCGACGGATCCGTCGGCGGCATGCTGTACGGCATCCTCAAGGGCTGGCCGGCCGAGCAGTGCATGCAGTTCGGCTGGGCAACCGGCGCCCTCGCGGCGGCGTCGCTCACCGACTACGGCGCACCGGCGGATGAGGACCAGGTGTGGTCGATCTGGAAGGGCAACGCGCGGGTCCAGCGCTGACCCTGGGCCGGATCACTGAGGAGCAGCGACGTCCTCGGGTGGGGCCGCATGGGCGGCGCGCACCTGAGCCACGATCCACCAGGCGAGCAGCGCGGTGGCGAACACGGCCAGGGAGATGCCCAGCACTGGCGACCGCTCGTACATCGCCGCGACCGCGGTCACGCCCACGAAGCCGATGGTCGCGTAGATGAACGCCCAGATCACGGACCCCACGACGACCGCAGGCAGGTAGTGGCGCATCCGCATGCGCATCACGCCGGCAGCCAGGTTCATCAACGTCTGGAAGCCCACGGTGAGGAAGCTGACGGACACGGCCGGGGCGCCCCACCGGTCGATCCACCGCACGGCCCTCTGGTAGCCCGGCGCGTGCAGCATGCGGCGCAGACGAGTTCTCTCGGTGCCCGCGGCGGCAACCCGGCCCAGCCAGTACGTGGCGTTGGCTCGCGCCATCACGATCACGAACAGCGCGACGACGACGAGCGGGAACGGAAGTCCCCATCGGGTGGGATCCACGTCGCTCCTCGCCTCGGTGGTCAGAGGCGTCAGGCTATCTGGCTTGTGGCCTCCGGCTGAACTCGGCGACAACCGCTGGCCACAGTCACCCGTCGCGGCCCCGCTCCCGTAGCCTGACCCGGTGCAGGCGCTGACCGGGTATGCGACGATCGGCATCCTCATTCTCGTCGGCGTCGTGTGCGGCCACTTCGGTGTGCTGACGGTCCAGCACCAGAAGATGATGTCGAAGCTGGCCCTGCTCGTCGCGATGCCGGCCCTCATGCTGACGATCATGGAGAAGGCCGATCTCTCCCGTGTCTTCGCCAGGAGCTTCGCGGCCAACGCCGGCGCGATCGTGATCGCAGCCCTCGTCTACGTCGTTGTCGCCCTCGTCGTCTTCCGCCCCAAGCCACCGGAGCGCACGATCGGGATGCTGCTGTCCTGCTACACGAACGCGGGCAACCTCGGTCTGCCCGTGGCGGTGTACGCCCTGGGCGACGCGACCTGGATCGCTCCGGTGCTGCTCGTGCAGCTCGCCATCCTGCAGCCGGCGGCGCTCACCCACCTCGACTACTGCAGGGCCAAGGAGACCGGGGGACCGCTGCCGATCGCGAGGCTGGCGACTCTGCCGATCCGCAACCCGCTCACCGTCGCGGCCGTCGCTGGCCTGGCGCTGAACCTCGCGCACCTGCAGCTGCCGAGCCTCGTCGAGACGCCGCTGGAGATGCTGGGTGGCGTTGCTGTGCCGGTCATGCTGCTGGCGTTCGGCATCTCGCTGCGCCTCGAACCCCGTCCGGCGCGAGGTACGGAGTCGGCCGAGTCGAACACGATCATCGCGATCAAGGTGCTCGTACAGCCGTTGGCGGCCTTCCTGCTGGCCCGCTACGCCCTGCACCTGCCCGAGCACACGGTGCGCGCGGTGACGGTGATCGCGGCCCTGCCGCCGGCCCAGAACATCTACATCTTCAGCATGCGGTACGGCTTCCGTGAGCTCTTCGCCAGGGACACCATCTTCCGTGCCACCGCTGTGTCTGCCGTGGTGATCCTCGGGCTGGTGGCCGTGTTGTAAGTTGCCCGGAGGGAGGCAATCCGTGGACATCGACGACTTCGACATCGACCGCAGCACCGACGAGGCATGGCACTCGTTCGGCGAACGGCTGAGCGAGGTGCTGTCCATGATGGACATCGACGCGGAGCTGCGCCTCGGCATCCTGGCGCCCGACGACGACATCTCCCCGTACATCGCCTACGCCTGCCCGGCGCTGGGCGAGCTCGTGGCCGAGGCCTCCTCGAACGCCGTCCTCGCTGACGACTACCAGCTCGCGGCGTCGCAGCTGGCCAAGATGGAGGAGCTGGGCTGGACGTCCCCGAGCACCGACGGCGACCAGGCGTCCGAGAACTTCTCGAGCGACTGGTCGCAGGAGAACACCGACGGGCTCGCGAGCCTGTCCGTGACGACGATGCGCGAGGTGTACGGGGTGCTGCACCCGGTCTTCCTCGCCCCCGACCACCTCGCCGACGTGCTCCAGCCGACAGGTCCTGTCGAGCCGCCCTACCGCGGGTCGGTGCTCATCCCCGACTCGCCGGACATCCACGCGGTCATGCCCGCCGACGCGGCCGCGCTCGACGCGATCGTGGAGGACCAGCTGACCCGCCTGTACGGACATCCGCCGTTCCGCGACTCGGTCGGGGACTTCTCCATCCGGGTCGGCTCGACGATGGTCTTCGTACGGGTCACGCCCGACGCCCGCGAGGTGATCGCGTTCTCGGCTGTCGTGCATGACGTGTCGGGTCGTTCCCGGGCCACCGAGGTGCTCAACGACCTCAACGCCGAGAGCCGCTGGGTGAGGTTCTGGCTGCTGCGCGACAAGGTCTTCGGCTCGATGTCGGTGCTCGCGCAACCCTTCGTACCCGCCCACTTCCAGCAGGTCGTACGAGAGGTGGCCTCGGTGGCAGACAGCATCGACGACCACCTCGCGGCGACGCTCCAGGGCCGTACGACGTTCGCGTCGTCGGAGGAGTAGCCGCTCCCGAGCACCTGGGATTGGGAGCGCACCGCTCGACTCGGGTAACATTCACGCGGCCGTCGCCGTGACGGCGTACACCCCGGCCCGGTCGACACCGACTGTGGCCGCGCGCAGAGCGAAGGGACCTCGCATGGCCTCGACGAACGATCTCAAGAACGGCATGGTGCTCGACCTCGACGGTCAGCTGTGGAGCGTCATCTGGTTCCAGCACCACAAGCCGGGCAAGGGCAACACGGTCGTGCGGACCAAGCTCAAGCACGTGCTCAGCGGCAAGGTCGTCGACCGCACGTTCAACTCGGACACCAAGGTCGACACCGCGACGGTCGACCGTCGCGAGATGCAGTACCTGTACCACGACGGTGACGGCTACGTGTTCATGGACACCAGCGACTACTCCCAGCTGACGCTCACCGACGAGATCGTCGGCGACGCCAAGAACTACCTGCTCGAGAACATGACCGCGACGGTCGCGCTCCACGAGGGCAACCCGCTGTTCGTCGACATGCCGACCAACGTCGAGCTCGAGGTCACCTACACCGAGCCCGGCCTGCAGGGCGACCGCTCCACGGGCGGCACCAAGCCGGCGACCGTTGAGACGGGCCTGCAGATCCAGGTGCCGCTGTTCATCGTCACCGGCGAGAAGGTGAAGGTCGACACGCGCGACGGCAGCTACCTCGGCCGCGTCTGAGGTGACAGCGCCTCAGAACTCCGGCAAGCCGCGCACCTCCGCGCGTCACAAGGCGCGCAAGCATGCTCTCGACATCCTCTTCGAGTCCGACCTTCGCGACGTCGACCCCCTCGTCACCTTGGAGGAGCGCGAGGCCATCGACGTGACCGTCCGCGACCTCACATCCGACATCGTCAAGGGGGTCCGGGAGCACTGGGGACGCGTCAGCGACGCCGTCTCTGAACGACTCGCGGACGGCTGGACGCTGGATCGCATGCCCAGGGTCGACCGCGTCATCGCGCGGATCGCGGCCTACGAGCTGCTGTTCACCACCACGGAGCCCAACGTCGTGGTCAGCGAGGCTGTGGCGTTGGCCGCGGAGCTCTCCACCGACGAGTCCCCGGCCTTCCTGAACGCCGTCCTGAGCGGCATGGTGAACCCTCGACCCTCCATGAAGGATTGACCCGAGCCGCTTGGGCCTAGGGCCGCGGGTTTGGCCTAATGGGGACCATGACACGACCCATGATCCGGGTGCTCCGCGCCGCGGTGACCGCACTGGCCGTCGCGCTGACGGTCACGGTCGCTGGACCCGCGCCGAAGGCGAGCGCCGTGGACACCGCCGCGTACATCACCCTTGTGGCGCCCATGGCGCAGCGGGCCAGCGGCATGTACGGGGTGCCGGCGTCGGTCACCATCGCCCAGTCGATCCTGGAGTCGGGCTGGGGTCAGTCGACCTTGGCGACGCAGGCGAACGCGTACTTCGGCATCAAGTGCAACTCGTCCTACACCCCGTACTCAACGGGCTGCTACACGATCGCGACGCAGGAGTACGACCCCGCGACGGGCACGTACTACACGGTGACGGCGGATTTCCGGAAGTACGGCTCGGTGACGGACTCGATCCTCGACCACGGCTACTTCCTGTCGCACAGCAGCCGCTACGCCGGCGCGTTCGCCTACAAGGACAACCCGGACCAGTTCATCCGTGAGGTCGCGGCGGCCGGGTACGCGACCAGCCCGACGTACTCGACATCGGTTATCAACATCATGGTGAAGTACAACCTCTACGTCTTCGACATCTCGAACGATCCGAATCCCACGGTCGCTGACCCGGGCGGCTTCGTGGCGCTGTCCCCGACGCGGTACGTCGACACTCGCTACACCAAGCCCCTGGCCGCCAACGGGACGCTGGACCTCCAGATCGCGGGGCTGAACGGCATCCCGGCCGACGCCACCGCGGTGTCGATGAACGTGACGGTGACCCAGCCGAAGGCGTCCGGCTACATCGCGGCGTACCCCGCGGGGTCCATGCCGAACTCGTCGACGCTGAACTTCGTCGCCGGGCAGACCGTGCCCAACGCCGCCATCGTACGGATCGGGGCCGGCGGCAGCATCACGCTGCGCAACTCCTCCATCGGCACCAGCCACCTCATCGTCGACGTGACGGGCTACTACAAGGCGGCCACGGCCGTCCAGGCGGGCATGTTCGTGCCTGTGTCTCCGGTGCGGATGGCCGACTCCCGTTCGACCGGTGGCGTCGGCTCCAATGCTGACCTCGTGGTGGACCTGACCAGCCAGCTGACGAGCGCCCTGGGCGCATCGTGGGCCGGGGCCAGTGCCGTCGTGAACGTCACCGTGACGGGCGCCTCGGCCAGCGGGTTCGCGACCGCCTACCCTTCGGACGCCGGCCTGCCGGTGGCGTCGTCGCTGAACTTCGTCCGTGGAGCAACGGTGGCCAACCAGGGCATCGTGCGGGTGGGTGCCGACGGCCGGATCCGGGTGCGAAACGCCAGCCTGGGCGCGAGCCAGGTCATCGTCGACGTGTTCGGCTTCTTCGTCGGCGGGAACGTCACGATGAAGGGCGGGTTCGTCCCGACCGCCGCTCCGACGCGTGTCCTCGACTCGCGGATCGGGTTCGGGGCGATCGGTCCGATCGGCGCGGGGGTGCAGTTCGGTGTGGACCCGCGGCAGCCTGCTGCGGCGGCCGTCGCTCTCAACGTCACGGTGACCTCACCCCAGCTCCCGGGATACCTGGCGGTCTGGCCGGCCGACCGCGCACGCCCCACGGCCTCGCAGGTGAACTTCAAGGCCGGTGACACCATCGCCAACTTCGGCCAGATCCGCGTGAGCGCCGGGAAGACGCTGGCCATGGCCAACATCTCGTCGAGCACGATCCAGGTCATCGGCGACGTCGCGGGCTACTACACGGCCTGACGACTGCCCGGACCGTGGGCTCCTACCGGTCCGCGGTGGTGGGCCCTGATAAAGTCGCCCGCGATGAACGCCCAGGAGCTACGGACAGTCCCCGCGATCCTCGTTCTCGAGGACGGACGCACCTTCCGTGGCCGGTCATTCGGCGCGGCGGGTGAGACATTCGGAGAGGCGGTCTTCTCCACCGGCATGTCCGGTTACCAGGAGACCCTCACCGATCCCAGCTATCACCGCCAGGTGGTCGTCGCGACGGCCCCTCACATCGGCAACACGGGGTGGAACGACGAGGACGACGAGTCGAGCCGCATCTGGGTCGCCGGCTACGTGGTGCGTGACCCGGCCCGGATCCCGTCCAACTGGCGCGCGACGCGCTCGCTGGACGACGAGCTGCGCGCGCAGTCGATCGTGGGCATCAGCGACATCGACACGCGCGCCCTCACCCGACACCTGCGTGAGCGGGGCGCGATGCGCGCCGGCATCTCCACCGAGACCCTCGACCCGGAGGAGCTGCTCGCGAAGGTGCTGACCTCGCCGCAGATGGAAGGCGCCAACCTCGTCGGCGACGTGACCACGGCCGAGCCGTACACCGTCCGCCCGGTGGGGGAGAGCCGCTTCACGGTGGTCGCCCTCGACCTCGGCATCAAGTCGATGACCCCCACGCAGATGGCCGCGCACCACATGACGGTGCACGTCGTCCCCGCCACCACCACGATCGATGACGTGATGGCGTTGAACCCCGACGGGCTGTTCCTGTCGAACGGGCCCGGTGACCCGGCCACCGCCGAGGTGCAGGCCGAGCTCGTACGTCAGGCTCTCGCGCGTGGGGTGCCCTTCTTCGGCATCTGCTTCGGCAACCAGATCTTCGGCATGGCTCTCGGGTTCGGCACGTACAAGCTGAAGTACGGCCACCGCGGCATCAACCAGCCTGTCCAGGACCGCACCACCGGCAAGGTCGAGATCACGGCGCACAACCACGGGTTCGCCGTGGACGCGCCGGCCGACTCGGCGACCATGACGCCGTACGGAGTGGCGACCGTCTCTCACGTCTGCCTCAACGACGACGTGGTGGAAGGCCTCGAACTCACGGGGGAGGACGGCCGGGTCCGCGGCTTCTCGGTCCAGTACCACCCGGAGGCAGCCGCCGGCCCTCACGACGCCGCCTACCTGTTCCAACGGTTCGCCGACGTCATGAGCGGCGTCAGGGGAGGGGCAGCCTGATGCCACGTCGTACCGACATCTCGTCGATCCTCGTCATCGGCTCCGGGCCCATCGTCATCGGACAGGCCTGCGAGTTCGACTACTCGGGCACCCAGGCCTGTCGAGTGCTGCGCGAGGAGGGCTTCCGCGTCATCCTCGTGAACTCGAACCCCGCGACGATCATGACCGACCCGGAGTTCGCCGACGCGACCTACATCGAGCCGATCACCCCGGAGTACGTCGAGAAGGTCATCGCCACCGAGCGCCCCGACGCGCTGCTCGCGACCATGGGGGGCCAGACCGCGCTCAACACGGCTGTCGCGCTGCACGAGAGCGGCGTGCTCGCGAAGTACGGCGTCGAGCTGATCGGCGCGAACATCGACGCCATCCAGCGCGGCGAGAACCGCGAGCAGTTCAAGCAGATCGTCGCGGCGCTCGATGTCCCCGGCGGCAACGCCGAGTCGGCGCTCTCGATCATCTGCCACACGCTCGACGAGGTCCTGGTCGCGGCCGACCAGCTGGGCTACCCGGTCGTCGTACGCCCCTCGTACACCATGGGCGGGGTCGGTTCCGGCTTCGCGCACGACCGTACGGAGCTCACCCGGATCGCGGGCGCCGGCCTCGATGCGTCTCCGGTCACCGAGGTGCTCATCGAGGAGTCGATCCTCGGCTGGAAGGAGTACGAGCTCGAGGTGATGCGTGACCGCGCGGACAACGTGGTCATCGTCTGCTCGATCGAGAACTTCGACCCCATGGGCGTGCACACGGGCGACTCGATCACCGTGGCGCCGGCCATGACGCTCACCGACCGCGAGTACCAGCGGATGCGTGACGTCGGCATCGGCATCATCCGCGCGGTCGGCGTCGACACCGGCGGCTGCAACATCCAGTTCGCGATCAACCCCGACGACGGCCGGATGATCGTCATCGAGATGAACCCCCGCGTGTCCCGTTCGTCGGCGCTCGCGTCGAAGGCCACGGGCTTCCCGATCGCGAAGATCGCGGCCAAGGTGGCTGTCGGCTACACGCTCGATGAGATCACCAACGACATCACGCGCGAGACGCCGGCCTCGTTCGAGCCGACCCTCGACTACGTCGTGGTCAAGGTGCCGCGGTTCGCGTTCGAGAAGTTCCCCACCGCCGAGGACACGCTGACCACTCACATGAAGTCGGTCGGCGAGGCCATGGCCATCGGCCGGAACTTCACCGAGGCCCTCGGCAAGGCGCTCCGCAGCCTTGAGGACCCGCGCGCGCCGCTGGTGCTCCACGGCCCGATCACGACATCGGTCGAGGAGCTCCTCACGGTGGCCTCGCGGCCCCACGACGGTCGTCTGGGGAAGGTCGTCCTGGCGCTGCGCGCCGGCGCCACGCCCGAGCAGGTCTTCGAGGCCACGAAGATCGACCCCTGGTTCATCGACCAGCTGCGCCTGGTGATCGCGTGCGGCGACGACGTGGCCGCGGCTCCCGAGCTCACCGCCGACGTGCTGCGCGAGGCGAAGCGCCATGGCCTGTCCGACGGCCAGATCGGCGCGTTGCGCGGCATCCCGGCGACCGAGGTCCAGGCGCTGCGCTGGTCGTTGGGCGTGCGGCCGGTCTACAAGACCGTCGACACCTGTGCGGCCGAGTTCGCGGCGTCGACCCCGTACCACTACTCCTCGTACGACGACGAGACCGAGGTCGCGCCCCGTACGAAGCCGGCGGTGATCATCCTCGGCTCCGGACCCAACCGCATCGGCCAGGGCATCGAGTTCGACTACTCGTGCGTGCACGCCGCGATGGTGCTCTCGCAGGCCGGCTACGAGACGGTCATGGTCAACTGCAACCCGGAGACCGTGTCGACCGACTACGACACCTCCGATCGCCTGTACTTCGAGCCGCTGACGTACGAGGACGTGCTGGAGATCTACCACGCGGAGCTGGCGGCCGGTCCTGTGGCCGGTGTGATCGTGGCGCTGGGCGGTCAGACCCCGCTGAAGCTCGCGCAGTCGCTGAAGGACGCCGGCCTGCCCATCGCGGGCACGTCCCCGGAGGCGATTCATCTCGCCGAGGAGCGCGGCGCGTTCGGCCAGGTGCTCAAGGACGCAGGGCTGATGGCCCCGCGGTACGGCATGGCCACCTCGCGTGACGAAGCTCTCCGGATCGCCCACGAGATCAGCTACCCCGTGCTGGTGCGGCCGTCGTACGTGCTCGGCGGGCGCGGCATGGAGATCGTGTACGACGACGCGACGCTCGACGACTACATCACCCGCGTCACCGAGGCGAGCCCCGAGAACCCTGTCATGGTGGACAAGTTCCTCGATGATGCGGTCGAGATCGACCTCGACGCGCTGTACGACGGCACCGACCTCTACCTCGGCGGCATCATGGAGCACATCGAGGAGGCCGGCGTACATTCCGGCGACTCCTCGTGCAGCCTGCCCCCGATCACGCTGGGCAAGGAGATCATCGAGGCGCTGCGGGAGTCCACGCTCAAGATCGCCCAGGGCGTCGGCGTCCGAGGCCTGATCAACATCCAGTACGCGCTCGCCGGCGAGACGCTGTACGTGCTGGAGGCCAACCCGCGTGCCTCCCGCACAGTGCCGTTCGTCTCCAAGGCGACCGGCACCCAGCTCGCGAAGGCCGCGGCCCTGGTGATGATGGGGTCGACGATCGCCGAGCTGCGCGCGAGTGGCGTGCTGCGTGCGCACTGCGACGGCGCCGCCACCTGGCACGGGTCGCCGATCGCGGTGAAGGAAGCCGTGATGCCGTTCAACCGGTTCCGTACCTCCGACGGCACCGGCGTGGACACCGTCCTCGGCCCCGAGATGCGCTCCACCGGTGAGGTGATGGGCTTCGACCGGACGTTCGGCAACGCCTTCGCCAAGTCGCAGGTCGCCTCGTACGGCCCGCTGCCGAAGTCGGGACGCGTCTTCGTGTCGGTCAACAACGCCGACAAGCGCCACGCGGTGTTCCCCATCAAGCGACTGGCCGACCTCGGCTTCGAGATCTATGCCACCTCCGGCACGGCCGAGGTTCTCGCGCGGCACGGCATCGACGTGATCTCGGTGCGCAAGTACAGCGAGGGCGGCGGCCCCGACGGTGCGCCGACGGTCGTCGACATGATCCTCGACGGACAGATCCAGTTCGTCTTCAACACCCCCCATGGCCGGTCCGCCACGGGCTCGCCGCGTCGCGACGGGTACGAGATCCGGACGGCCGCGATCCATCGCGATATCCCGTGCATCACCACCGTCCAGGGCTTGGCGGCTGCCGTCCAGGCCATCGAGGCGGCGCGCGACGGTGTCGTGAGCGTCCGGTCGCTCCAGGCCTGGGGCGACGAGGTCTCGGCGGCTCTGGAAACCCTGTGAGCCTGCGGTCCGCGGGCCTCGACCTGGGCTACCGCAGCCTTGTCCGGCCGGGTCTGTTTCGTGCGCACGGCGGCGACCCTGAGCTCATCCACGAGTCGCTGATCGGTTTCCTGGGCGGGCTCGGGCCTGCGGGGCGGGCGGGACTTCGGCTGCTGGCCGGTGGCCCCACCTCGCCGGTGACCGTGGCCGGCATCCGGTTCCCGGGCCGCGTCGGCGTCGCCGCAGGGCTCGACAAGGACGCGCGGGCGGTGACGGCGTGGTCGTCGCTGGGCTTCGGCTTCGCCGAGCTGGGGACCGTCACGGCGCTGCCGCAGCCCGGCAACGACAGGCCCCGTCTGTACAGGCTGCGCGAGTCGCGGGCGATCATCAACCGGATGGGCTTCAACAACGCGGGGGCCAAGGCACTCGCTGACCGTCTGTACGAGCTGGGCGTACGCCGCGGCCAGCCGACGTGCGGCATCCCGCTGGGGATCTCGATCGGCAAGTCGAAGGTCACCCCGCTCGAGGACGCCGTGCCCGACTACGTGGCGTCCCTGAGGATGCTGGCGCCGTACGCGGACTACATCGCGATCAACGTCTCCAGCCCCAACACGCCCGGCCTGCGCACGCTCCAGGACGGCGGCATGCTGGCCGACTTGCTCAGCAGCCTGACCCGGGAGGCGTCGCAACTGATCCACCCGCTCGGACCCGTACCCATCTTCGTGAAGATCGCTCCCGATCTCACCGATGCCCAGCTGGACCAGGTGATCGGCGTCGTCACCGACATGGGAGGCCGCGGCATCATCGCCACGAACACCACGTTGGGCCGCGACGGGCTCGCGGTGTCCGACCAGGTCCACGCCGAGCAGGCTGGCGGTCTCTCGGGGGCGCCGCTGACCGCACGGGCACTCGAGGTGGTGCGCCGCATCGCCGCGACGACGACACTGCCTGTCATGGGCGTGGGCGGCATCATGACTCCGGACGACGCGGAGCGCATGGTCGATGCCGGCGCCCGTCTGGTGCAGGTGTACACGGGATTCATCTACTCCGGGCTCGGCCTCGTGGCCGGCATCAACGCCCGGCAGCTGGGGAGGACGACATGACCTCGTACGGTGAACGGCTCGCCGCCGTGACCACGGCCCGCGGACGTCTCTGCGTGGGCATCGACCCGCACCGCTCGGTGATCGAGGCCTGGGGACTGGAGTACGGAGTCGCCGGTCTCGAGGCCGTGGCCCGCGGCATGGTCGACGCGCTCGGCGACGTGGTCGCAGTGTTCAAGCCGCAGTCCGCGTTCTTCGAGGCGCATGGATCTGCCGGTATCGCGGTCCTGGAGCGCACCATCGCCGCCGCCCAGGCCGCGGGAGCGCTGGTGATCGTGGACGCCAAGCGGGGCGACATCGGCTCGACGATGGCGGCGTACGCGGACGCCTACCTGTCCGACGGCTCGCCGCTGGCCGGCGACGCGGTGACGGTCTCCCCGTACCTCGGCTTCGGCTCGCTGCAGCCTGCGCTGGACATGGCCCACGCGACGGGGCGGGGTCTGTACGTGCTGGCGCGGACCAGCAACCCGGAAGGCGGCGACGTCCAGGCGGCGGTTCGGGCTGACGGGCGATCCGTGGCCCAGGCCATGGTGGACGCGGCCATCGCGGAGAACGCTGTCTCGGGGCAAGGGGCGGTCGGCCTGGTCATCGGCGCGACCCACACGGACGCAGGCTGCGATGTGAGCGCGTTCAACGGGTCGATCCTCGCCCCCGGCATCGGCGCGCAGGGCGGGTCGATCGACGGTCTTCAGGGCATTTTCGGGGCCGCTACAGGACACGTACTTCCGTCTGCCAGTAGGGAAGTTCTGCTGCGCGGCCCCGATCCGCAGGAGTTGCGAGAAGCGGTCACAAGACTCCAACTGTCTTGACACGCGGCGTCAACGTCACAAAACCCTGTGAGGACTGGATAGATTAGAGCCTGACGGTAGATGTGATCCGGACATGGGGAGCCCCGGATTCCATCACCCGCTCGTAAGTTGAGGGCCCTCACTCTCTCGAGCGAGGCCGAAGGCGATCGGAGAACGCACGTGGCCATTCCTCAGTTGTCACCCGAGCAGCTCCAGGCTGCGCGAGAAGCGGCGGCATCGGCCCGACGTTCGCGTGCGGAGCTCAAGTCGAAAGTACGAGATGCGCAAGTCACTCTTTCTCACGCACTCGACCTTGCCGCCGCGGACGATGTCCTGGCTCACGTCAAGGTCGTTGACCTGCTCAAGTGCGTTCCCCGTGTGGGGGACAAGCGGGCGGCGGATGTGATGGAGCGACTCGACATCGCCCCGAACCGCCGCATCCGCGGTCTCGGGCGGCACCAGGTGGCTGGCCTCAAGGCCGAGTTCTCGTGACGGTCACGGTCCTCACCGGGCCCTCCGGGGTCGGGAAGGGGACCGTGGTCACCCGGCTTCTCCAGCAGCACCCCGATATCTGGTTGTCGGTCTCAGTGACCACGAGACCCCCACGACCCGGCGAGCGGCACGGGGTGAACTACTGGTTCATCAGCGACGGCGAGTTCGACGCCCTCATCGAGGACGATGACCTGCTCGAATGGGCGCTGGTGCACGGGGTGCATCGCTACGGCACACCCCGCGCCCCTGTCCTGAAGGCCGTGGCCGAGGGGAAGAGATGCCTGCTCGAGCTCGACCTGGCAGGCGCGCGGAGGGTCCGGCAGACGATGCCTGAAGCGCGGTCGGTGTTCCTGATGCCGCCCAGCAGGGCGGAATTGGAGCGCCGGCTGCGCGGCAGGGGCACGGAGGGCGAGGCCGAACTCGAGCGGCGATTCCGCACGGCAGACCTCGAGCTGGCCGCCGCGTCGGAGTTCGACACGGTCATCGTCAACGGGGATGTCGCACAGACGGTGGAGGACTTGGTAGGATTCATAGGTCTGGGCCCAGAGCAGATTCGGGCCACGTAGGAATCCCTAGTGAAGGCACCAAGTGACGGTTCACGCTGAAGGCATCACCAACCCGCCGATCGACGAGCTGCTGGAGAAGGTGGACAGCAAGTACCGGTTGGTGCTGTTCGCTGCCAAGCGCGCTCGCCAGATCAACGCCTACTACTCGCAGCTCGCCGAGGGCCTGCTCGAGAACGTGGGGCCGCTGGTCGACACCTCTCCCCAGGAGAAGCCCTTGTCGATCGCTCTTCGCGAGGTCAACGCGGACGTGCTCGAGTGCACCCAGATCGATCCCGAGGCCGAGGCTGCCGCCCGTGCCGAGGCTGTCGCTGACCCCGACTTCGTCTTCGGCGACCCCTTCGGCGACGCCGACCTCTGAGCTGAGCGGACGCCCGTCCATGAGCCGGATCGTGCTGGGCGTGTCCGGTGGGATCGCGGCCTACAAGGCGTGTGAGGTCATCCGGCGTCTGCGCGACGCCGGCCACGACGTGACCGTCGTACCCACGAAGAACGCGCTCGAGTTCGTGGGCGCCGCGACGTTCGCCGCGCTCTCGGGCAAGCCCGTCGCTGCCGACGTCTTCACCGACGTCGAGACGATCCCGCACGTACGGATCGGGCGCGAGGCCGACCTCGTCGTGGTGGCGCCTGCCACAGCCGACCTGCTCGCTCGTCAGGCCGCGGGCCGCGCCGACGACCTGCTCACCAACGTGCTGCTCACCGCGACCTGCCCTGTGCTGGTGTGCCCGGCCATGCACACGGAGATGTGGCGTCACCCGGCCACTGCCCACAACGTCGAGACCCTCCGGTCGCGCGGCGTGGTCGTGCTCGATCCCGCGGAGGGACGCCTGGCCGGTCCGGACAGTGGCGTCGGCAGGTTGCCGGAGCCCGAGGAGATCGTGGACGTGGCCTTGTCGCTGCTCGACGGGCCGACGGCTGCTGTCGCCGCTCGACGCGACCTTGTCGGGCTGTCCGTCGTGGTGAGCGCCGGAGGCACGCACGAGGCGATCGACCCGGTGCGTTTCATCGGGAATGCGTCGTCGGGCCGCATGGGCGTCGCTCTCGCCCGGGCTGCGGCGCTCCGTGGAGCGCGCGTCACGCTGGTCGCGGCCAACCTGTCCGTACCGCTGCCGTCGTCAGTCACCGTTCGCACGGTCAGGTCGACCGCGGACCTCGCCGCCACGATGGCCGCCGAAGGCCCCAGCGCCGACATCGTGGTGATGGCCGCGGCGCCGGCCGACTTCACGCCCGTCTCACCCTCCGGCAGCAAGCTCAAGAAGTCGGGCGGCGACGGAATGGTGCTCGATCTGGCGCAGACCGAAGACGTTCTCGCCGCCCTTTCCGAGAATCGTCAACCCGGACAGACAATTGTTGGATTCGCTGCAGAGACGGTGCCGGAAAAGGCCCTACTCGTGGAGGCCGGACGCGCGAAGCTCGCGCGAAAGGGAGCCGATCTTCTGGTGCTCAACGACGTCTCGGGCAGCAAGGTCTTCGGACTGTCTGACACCACTGTCATGATCGTGGACGCGGGCGGCGTCCTCGACGAGGTCACCGGAACCAAGTCCGTGGCCGCCCATCGGATCCTCGACGCGGTCGTCACTCACCGCGCCACAGAGAAAGCGTAGGAGCACTGTGCATCGTCTGTTCACCTCTGAGTCCGTCACCGAGGGCCACCCCGACAAGGTGGCCGACTCGATCTCCGACTCCGTCCTCGACGCCCTCATCGGTGAGGACCCCACCAGCCGTGTCGCGGTCGAGACGCTCGTCACCACCGGGCTCGTGGTGGTGGCCGGTGAGGTGACGACGGAGGCGTACGCAGAGATCGCCAAGATCGCGCGGCAGCGCGTCCTCGACATCGGCTACACGTCGAGCGACATCGGATTCGACGGGGAGTCCTGCGGCGTCATGGTCGCCCTCGGCAGCCAGTCGCCCGACATCGCGCAGGGCGTGAACTCCGCTGAGGAGCGCCGCGCCGAAGGCTCAGGCGACGACCTCGACTCGCAGGGCGCGGGCGACCAGGGCCTGATGTTCGGCTTCGCCTGCTCCGACACCGCGTCGCTGATGCCCCTGCCGATCGACATCGCCCACCGCCTCGCCGAGAAGCTTGCGGCCACGCGGCACGCCGGTGCTCTCGACTACCTGCGGCCGGACGGCAAGACGCAGGTGACCATCGCGTACGACGGCGACATCCCGGTCGCGATCGACACCGTGGTCGTGTCGACGCAGCACCGCGGCGACGTCTCCCAGGCGACGATCAAGGCCGACCTCGTGCGTGAGGTCATCGACCCGGTGCTGGCGACGTACGAGCTGGCGCGTCCTGACCTCAAGGTGTACGTGAACCCGACCGGCTCCTTCGTCGTGGGTGGCCCCATGGGCGATGCGGGCGTGACCGGCCGCAAGATCATCGTCGACACCTACGGCGGCATGGCTCGTCACGGTGGCGGCGCCTTCTCCGGCAAGGACCCGTCCAAGGTCGACCGGTCGGCGGCGTACGCGATGCGGTGGGTCGCCAAGAACGTCGTCGCCGCGGGTCTGGCGACCCGGTGCGAGGTGCAGGTCGCGTACGCCATCGGCCGCGCGCACCCGGTCGGTCTGTACATCGACTGCTTCGGCACGGAGAAGGTCCCGCTCGAGCAGATCAGCGCCGCGGTGGACGCCGTGTTCGACCTGCGTCCCGCGGCCCTGATCCGCGACCTCGACCTGCTGCGTCCGATCTACACGCTGACGACCAACTACGGCCACTTCGGTCGTGAGCTGCCCGAGTTCACCTGGGAGCGCACCGACCGTGCGGACGCCCTGGCGAACGCCGTTCGGGGGTAGGCCTTGGACCTGCCCGTCGCGCGTGTGTACGTCGACGTCGGGCTGCCGCACCTCGACCGGTTGTTCGACTACGAGGTTCCGGAGGCGCTCGACGCGTCGGCTGTGCCCGGCTCGCGCGTGCGGGTGAGGTTCGCAGGTCGGCTGGTCGACGGGTTGCTCGTCGAGCGGGTCGCCGAGAGCGATCAGCCGCGATTGGCGCCGTTGAGCAAGAGCGTCTCCTCGGTCGAGGTGCTGCCCGCTGAGGCGGTCGAGCTCGTACGGGCTGTGGCCGACCACTACGCGGGCACCTTCTACGACGTCGTCCGGCTCGCCTTGCCTCCTCGTCATGCGGCGACGGAGAAGGCGGAGGTCAGGCCCGCGCCCGAGCCGCCGGCTCCCGATGTCTCGCCCGGGCCGCTGGCCGAGTACCCCGGGGGTTCCGGCTACCTGGACGCGCTCGCGTCCGGTGCCTCGCCCCGCGCGGCCTGGACGGTCGTGCCGGTCGCGGCAGCCGTCGGTGACTGGACCGACGGCTTCGCAGCCGCTGCTGCGGCGTGCGTGGCCTCGGGCCGGTCGGCAGTCGTCGTCGTGCCTGACGTCAAAGATCTCGCACGCCTCGTACCTGCTCTGGAACGGCGCGTCGGCAAGGCGCTCGTCGCTCGCCAGTCGGCGGACCTCGGGCCGTCGGCGCGCTATCGGGCCTTCCTTCGCGGCCTGCGCGGGCAGGCGAAGATCGTCGTCGGCACCCGCTCGGCGGTGTTCGCGCCGGTCCACGACCTGGGCCTGGTCTGCGTCTGGGACGACGGGGACGACCTCCTCAGCGACCCGCACGCCCCCTACCCCCACGCTCGCGATGTGGCGGCCATCCGCGTGACCCAGCGAGGTGCCGGGCTGCTCCTGGGCTCGTACGCGCGAACCACCGAGGTGCAGGCCTGGGCTGACCGGCAGTGGCTGCGGCCGATAGCCCTCTCGGCGGACGAGACAAGGCGGCATGCTCCAGCCGTACGGATCGTGGCCGACGACGACGCCGCGCTGGAGCGAGACCCTGCGGCGAGGGCTGCCCGGCTGCCCAGCCAGGTCTTCTCGCTGGTGCGGACCGCCCTCGTCCAGGGGCCCGTGCTCGTGCAGGTGCCGCGGGCGGGGTACCTGTCGGGGTTGGTGTGCGCCTCCTGTCGCGAGCCGGCTCGCTGCGCGACGTGCCACGGTCCGCTGCGTACCGATCGCAGCGCCGGGTCGTCGGACACGGTCACGTCCTGCACCTGGTGCGGACGGGTGGCCCTGGGATGGGCGTGTCCCACGTGTCGGGGCACACGGTTCCGATCGTTCCGCGTCGGGTCGCAGCGCACCGCGGAGGAGCTCGGCCGCGCCTTCCCGGGGGTGGCCGTCCGTCAGTCGGCTCAGGGCAGGATCCTCGAGTCGGTGGGCGAGGAGCCGGCACTGGTGGTCGCTACGCCGGGCGCCGAACCCATCGCGGATGGAGGGTACGCCGCGGCCGTGCTCCTCGATGCCTCTGTGCTGCTGAACAGAGCCGAGCTCAGGGCATCGGAGGAGGCCCTGAGGCGTTGGCTGCTGGCGACGGCGCTGGTGCGCCCCGCCGTGGACGGGGGGACCGTGCTCGCGGTGGGTCCGACCTCCGCGCGGGCGCTGCAGGCCCTCACGAGGATCGACCCCGCGGGATTCGCCGAGCGAGAGCTCGCCGATCGTCTCGAGGCAGAGCTGCCTCCGGCCGTACGGGTCGTGGTCGCGACGGGGGACTGGGCCGCCTGCACGGACCTGGCGGCCGCCGTCTCGGAGGTGGACCACGTCACGGCGCTCGGTCCCGTGGTGGCGCAGCACGCGACGGCCAGCGACGACCTCGTTGCACGGTTGCTTCTCACGGCGCCACTCGCCGCCGGACCTGCGTTGATGCGTGCGGTGCGGGCAGCGATGGCCACACGGTCGTCGCGCAAGGACCCGCGACCCCTGCGGGTGCACGTGGACCCCGTCGACCTCGCCTGAGAACTGTTCATCTGCGCTCCCGGGCGTGTCGGCTGGGCCGTTCACCTTGGACACGTACGGTACGGCCAAAAGTGAACAGAAGATGAACGGAAGGAAACGAGATGGCATCGGACGACAAGGGTAAGAAGAAGGCCGCTGCGAAGAAGCTCGCCGAGAAGCTGGCCGCCGCGA
>JAPUEI010000095.1:88544-96972 GCA_027492675.1 Propionibacteriaceae bacterium
GAGAAGAAGGCTGCGAAGAAGGCCACCGAGAAGGCGGCCAGGGCGAGGACTGGGAAGAAGGCCTTGACCCCACACACTGAGCCGGCGGAGACCTCCGCGCTGAACCCCGCGCCCGTCGCGGTGTCGGAGCCGGAGTCGGTCGAACAGGCGGACGTCGCCGTGACCGGTGCGACGCGACGAGAACTGCTCGTCCGGGCAGGCGAGCTCGGCATCGTCGGACGGCACCGGCTGTCGAAGGCAGATCTCGAATCGGCGATCGCTGCGCACTGACCGATAGATTGGGGCCATCATGCGCCTCGTCTTCGCCGGTACACCCGCTGTCGCCCTGCCGAGCCTGGACGCCATCGCGGCGAGCCGCCACGAGCTGCTCGCCGTGGTGACCAGGCCCGCCGCTCCCCAAGGGCGCAGCGCACGTCTCGTACCCAGCCCTGTGGAGCAGTGGGCCACCGAACGGGGCATCGAGGTGCTGACCCCCGCCCATCCGAGGGAGCTCGCGTTCCGCACACGGTTGGCCGCGCTCGCGCCTGACTGTTGCCCGGTCGTCGCCTACGGCGCCCTGCTGCCGGAGCGCACGCTGGCGATCCCCGAACACGGCTGGGTCAACCTGCATTTCTCGCTGCTCCCTGCCTACCGGGGCGCCGCGCCCGTGCAGCGAGCCGTCATGGACGGGGTCGAGACCACGGGGGCCACGACGTTTCGGATCGTGAGGGAGCTCGACGCCGGACCGGTGTACTCCTCGATCGCCGAGCCCGTGGGTCCGCTCGACACGGCCGGTGACCTGCTCGACCGGCTCTCCGTCTCGGGCGCGTCCCTGCTCGTGGAGACCCTCGACGCGATCGAAGCCGGTGCGGTCCCGACGCCGCAGCCCGAGAGCGGGCTGAGCCTCGCGGCCAAGGTCGAGCCCGACGACGTACGCATCGACTGGAGCCGCTCCGCCGAGGAGCTGGCACGCCTCGTCCGCGGCGCCTATCCTGAGCCGGGGGCGTGGACGACGTACGACGGCGAGCGGTTCCGGGTGCTGCTCGCCGACGACTGCGACGAGTCGCTGCCGTTGGGCGTGATCGACGCACGACGGCGCGAGGTGCTCGTGGGCACCGGCCAGGGTTCACTGCGGCTGCTCACGGTGCAGCCGGTCGGCAAGAAGCCGATGCCCGGACCGGATTGGGCGCGTGGCGTCCGACTGGCCGGCGGCGAGGCGTTCGCATGAGCACCGGACGTCGCCGAGGCCGTCCCGATCCGGCACGCAGGGCCGCCTACGACACCGTACGCACGGTGCACGCGGCCGATGGCTACGCGAACCTCGTGCTCTCCGACCTCCTCGGTGAACGCCGACTGAACACCCGCGACGCGGCGTTCGCGACCGAGCTCGCCCACGGGACGCTGCGGCGCGAGGGGACGTACGACCGGGTGCTGGCGCTGGCGTCGGGCCGGTCGCTGGACACGCTCCAGCCGGCGGTCGTCGACGTGCTGCGGCTCGGCACCCATCAACTGCTCGGGATGCGCGTCCCCACCCACGCCGCGGTGACGGCGACGGTCGACCTGGCCGCCTCCGCGATCGGTGAGCGGGTCGCTGGGCTGGTCAACGCGATCCTGCGCAAGGTCGCCCAGCGGGACCTCGACGGCTGGCTCGACGAGCTGGTGGGCGACGGCAGTGACCTCGCCGCGCTCGCCACCCGCCTGCACCATCCGCTGTGGGTCGCGCAGGCCTTCGCCGCGGTGCTCGGCGACGAGACCCCTGAGGTCCTCGAGGCGGACAACGTGCCACCGCGCACCACGCTGGTCGTGAGGCCCGGTCTGTACAGGCGGGAGCAGTTGGTGGCGGACGGCGCCGTCGCGACCCCGTACTCCCCGTACGGCGCGGTGTGGACCGGCAATCCGTCGGATCTGCCTGCCGTACGTGACGGGCGCGTCGGCGTGCAGGACGAGGGCAGCCAGCTGGTGGCCCTCGCGCTGGCCCGCGCCGACGCCGCGCCAGGCCCGTGGCTGGACCTGTGCGCCGGTCCCGGCGGCAAGGCGGCGCTGCTGGCCGGTCTCGCCGCGGAGGCGGGGGAGACCCTCGTCGCGTCGGAGCGCCAGCCGCACCGCGCTCGACTCGTGGCGGCCGCTCTGCGCGCGTACCCCGCCGGCACCGGCGTCATCGCCGCCGACGGCATCCAGCCGGCGTGGCGTCCGGGGACATTCGGCCGCGTCCTGGCCGACGTCCCGTGCACCGGGCTGGGCGCGCTGCGGCGTCGCCCCGAGGCACGCTGGCGGCGTCAGCCGAGCGACCTGGCCGATCTCCTACCCCTCCAAGAGGCGCTGTTGCGCACAGCCGCGGAGGCGCTTGTGCCGGGGGGCGTCGTGGCGTACGTGACGTGCTCGCCGCACCTGGCCGAGACCGAGGAGGTCGTCGCCACAGTGCTCGCGGACTCCGATCTCGAGGTCGTGGACGTGCCCTCGCTGCTGCCGGAGGTGTCGGAGGCTGCTCGCGGCCCGTACCTGCAGCTGTGGCCGCACCGGCACGGCACGGATGCCATGTTCTGCGCGGTATTGCGACAGAAGGCTCCCGACCAGGCTCGATAGGGTGGTGCCGTGACCGTTCGCATCACGCCGAGCATCCTCAACGCCGACCTCGCCCACCTGGGAGACGAGGTCGCACGGATCCCGAGCGCCGACTTCGTCCACGTGGATGTCATGGACAACCACTTCGTGCCCAACCTGACGATCGGCCTGCCCGTCGTCGAGTCGCTGCGCAAGGCCACGACGACGCCGCTCGACATCCACCTCATGATCGCCGAGCCCGACCGGTGGGCCCCGGCGTTCGCCGAGGTCGGCGCCGAGTCGGTGACCTTCCACGTCGAGGCCGCCCACGCGCCCGTACGTCTCGCGCGCGAGCTGCGCGCCAAGGGCGCACGCGCGGGCATCGCCCTCAACCCGGCGACGGGGGTCGAGGCCTGCGCCACGATGATCGGCGAGGTCGACATGGTGCTGCTGATGACCGTGGAGCCGGGCTTCGGGGGGCAGAAGTTCCTCGACCTGGTGCTGCCGAAGATCACCGCGGTCCGCAAGCTCGTGAGCGCCGCGGGGCTCGACGTCTGGGTCCAGGTCGACGGGGGAGTGTCCGTCGAGACCATTGAGCGCTGCGCCGAGGCGGGCGCTGACACGTTCGTGGCGGGCTCGGCGGTGTACAAGGCGGACGACCCCGACGCCATGGTGACCACGTTGGCCGGGCTCGCGGCCGACGGCTACGCGAGGTGCGCGCACTGATGAGATACCTGTCCACGCGAGGTGGCGCCGAGCGCCTGCCGTTCTGTGACGTCCTGCTCGCAGGGCTCGCTCCCGATGGCGGACTGTACGTGCCGGAGACGTACCCCACGCTCGACCTGCCGCGGCTGCGGAGCGTGCTGGCCGAGCAGGGCTACGCCGCGGTGGCGTACGAGATCCTCTCGCTCTTCATCGACGACATCCCCGCGGATGACCTGCGCGGCCTGTGCGAGCGCGCGTACACCGCCGAGGTCTTCGGCGACCCGGCCATCGTGCCGGTCGACGAGCTCGGGGGCGGCCTCTGGCTGGCGCACCTGTCCAACGGCCCGACGGCCGCGTTCAAGGACCTCGCGATGCAGTTCCTCGGGCAGGTGTTCGAGTACGAGCTCGAGCGGCGCGGGGAGCGGATCACCATCCTCGGCGCGACGTCGGGCGACACCGGCTCGGCGGCCGAGTACGCGATGCGGGGCAAGCCTGCCGTCCGCGTCTTCATGCTGAGCCCGGCCGGGCGGATGTCGGCGTTCCAGCAGGCGCAGATGTTCTCGATCGACGACCCCCACATCGTGAACATCGCCGTGCCGGGCGTCTTCGACGACTGCCAGGACCTCGTCAAGGAGGTCTTCGCGGACGCCGACTTCAAGGCCCGCCATGCCGTCGGCGCGGTCAACTCGATCAACGTGGCTCGGTTGCTGGCCCAGGTGGTCTACTACGTCGTCTCGTGGCTGCGCGTGACCACCGCCGACGACCAGCTGGTCTCGTTCTGTGTGCCAACCGGCAACTTCGGCAACATCCACGCCGGGCACATCGCGCGGCAGATGGGGCTTCCGGTGGCGCGGCTCGTGCTCGCGACGAACGAGAACACGGTGTTGAACGAGTTCTTCGCGACCGGCGTCTACAGGGTGCGGGGCGCGGCGGAGACGTACGAGACGTCGAGCCCGTCGATGGACATCAGCAAGGCGTCCAACTTCGAGCGCTTCGTGTTCGACCTCGTGGGTCGCGACCAGGACGTGCTCCGCGACCTGTTCGGTCGGCAGCTGGCGAGCGCAGGCGAGTTCGACCTGTCGGGTACGGCGGAGTACGCCGCGATCCCCGAGCGGTACGGGTTCGTCTCGGGCACGTCGACGCACGCGGACCGGGTCGCGACGATCCGGAAGGTCGCGGAGACGTACGACGTCGTCATCGACCCCCACACCGCGGACGGGGTGGCGGTCGCCGCGGGTCAGATGGGCGCCGAGCCCATGATCGTCTTGGAGACCGCGCTGCCGGTGAAGTTCGCGGCCACGATCGTAGAGGCGCTGGGCCACGACCCGGAGCGCCCTGAGCGGTTCGTGGGCATCGAGGACCTGCCACGGCATGTCGTCGAGCTGACCGGCGGCGTCGAGCAGCTCAAGGGCATCATCGAGGCGCACGGAGCCTGACCGGCCTCTGGGGTTTGTCAGTGGGGCCGCCTAGGCTCCGAACGCATGACGGAACCTCCAGTTGAACCCCTCGCGCACGAGGCCGCCCTGCCTGCCGGCATGACCCAGGGTCCCGAGACGTTGCGGGCCTTCCGGCGCGTGCTCGTGAACACGCTCGTCTCGAACGTCACGACGAGCTTCCTGTGGTTCGCGCTGACGTTCTGGGCCTACCTCGAGACGCGGTCGGTGCTGGCCACCTCGATCGTCGGCGGGTCGTTCATGCTGCTCATCGCCGTGCTGGGGCCGCTGTTCGGCACGTTCGTCGACCATCACCGCAAGCGCACGGTGATGATGATCTCCTCGTCGCTCACGCTGGTCTCGTACGTCCTGGCAGCAGGGGTGTACGTCGCGGCACCGCCGGGTGGGCTCACGAGCTTCTCGAGCCCCTGGTTCTGGGCGTTCGTGGCGCTGGTGCTCATCGGCAGCGTCGTCGAGGGGATGCGCAACATCGCGCTGTCGACCACCGTGACGCTGCTCGTGCCCGCCGAGGAGCGGGACAAGGCAAACGGGCTGGTCGGCACGGTCACCGGCATCGGCTTCATGATCACCAGCGTGTTCAGCGGACTGGCGATCGGCTTCCTGGGGATGGGGTGGACCCTGGCGATCTCGGTCGGCCTGACGACGGTCGCCGTCGGTCACCTGCTCTGGGTCCGGATCCCCGAGGAGCCGCCGGTCCGCGAGGGACCGATGATGCCGTACGACATCGCGGGTGCTGTACGGGTGATCCGCAGCGTGCCGGGTCTGTTCGGCCTCGTGCTGTTCGCGACGATGAACAACTTCATCGGCGGCGTCTTCATGGCCCTGATGGACCCGTACGGGCTCACGCTGTTCAGCGTCCAGGTCTGGGGCGTCGTGCTGGGCGTGACGAGCGTCGGGTTCATCATTGGCGGGCTCTGGGTGGCGCGATTCGGGCTGGGCGCGAGGCCTTTGCGCACCCTCTTGCTGGTCAACCTCGTGCTCGCGGGCGTGGGCATGGTCTTCACCGTCCGCGAGGCCTGGTGGCTGTACGTCGGGGGGATCATGCTCTACATGTGCCTGATCCCGATCGCGGAGGCGGCCGAGCAGACGGTGTTGCAGCGGGTGGTGCCGTACGCGAGCCAGGGTCGCGTCTTCGGTTTCGCGTCGAGCCTCGAGGCGGCGGCCGCCCCGATCACGGCGTTCCTCATCGGACCCATCGCCCAGAACGTGCTGATCCCGTACATGGGCAGTGCGTCCGGGCAGGCCCAGTGGTCGTGGCTGCTGGGGGACGGCGACGCCCGGGGGATCGCGCTGGTGTTCGTGCTGGCGGGAGTGGTCCAGACGCTGTTCGTGGTCGTGGCGTTCGGGTCGCGTCCGTACCGGCTGCTATCAGGGTCCTACGAGCGGGCCGCGCCGGCGGCGACCTGAGGTCAGTGGGGGCGGCGGGTCCATCCGAAGACGAAATTCACCATCACCAGGCCCGCCCAGACGATGAGGAGCCCTGGGAGCCCCGAGACGCCGGCCGCGATCGCGGTCAGCGGGATGGCCACGCCGAGGGAGATGATCGCGATGACGAAAGACGCCTTGTCAGGCGTGGGACCGGTCGAGTGGTCGCGAGGATGACGCGGCACGGGACTGGGCGCGGGCGGGGTGACCGGAGCGAGTGACTGACCCGGGTACGTCGACGGCGTGTTGGCGGGGGGTTGAGCCCAGAGATCCTCGTTGGTGGGCTCGCGCTGGTCGGAGTACGTCACGATCCACAGCCTAGGCGGCTAGTGGTCCCGACGACGCAGGTAGCGCTGGAACTCCGCCGCGATGGCGTCACCGGACGGCTCCGGCTCTCGGGCGTCGCTCACGCTTTCGAGGTTGGAGATGTACTCGGCGACGTCCGGGTCGTCGGACGCGAGGTCGTCGACCGAGCGCTCCCACATCTCGGCCCGGGCGGCGAGGTCGCCGAGGTCGATGGGCCCCCCGAGAAGGTCCTCCAGCGTGCTGAGGATGGCCAGCGTCGCCTTGGGGTTGGGCGGGTTCGCCACGTAGTGGGGACACGCGGCCCAGACGCTGATCGTGGGGATGCCGGCCTGGTGGCACGCGTGGGCGATGACACCCTGCATCCCGGTCGGGCCCTCGTAGTTGGACCGCTCCGCGCCCAGCTGCTCCCGCACGGTGACGTCGCTGCTGCTGAGCGACACCGGCACGGGACGGGAGTGCGGGTTCTCGGTGAGCAAGGCGCCGAGCACCATCACCAGCTGCGGCTCGGCCACGGCGATGATCGCCGACAGTGTCGCCGCGAACGACGGCCAGCGGAAGTTGGGCTCGGGCCCGCGCACGACGACCACGTCGCGCATCGGAAGGTGGCAGAGCAGCACCTCCGTGGTGGGCCACGAGAGGACGCGCTCCCCGTCGTCGTCGAGGCTGACGAGCGGACGCGACGACTGGAAGTCGTAGTAGTCGTCCGGTTCCACGCGTGCGACGACGGTCCCGGAGTACAGGCTCACGATGTGGTCCGCAGCGTCGCTGGCCGCCTGTGCGGCATCGCTCCATCCGGAGAACGCCACGACGACCATCGGGTCACGAAGGTTGCGCAGGTCGGCTTCGGGCATGGGGTCAAGGCTACCGGGTGTCGCGAAGAGACTCCCTCGCGTTACCGAGAGAAGTACCACTCGTTGCCGAGAGACTTCCCCACCCTTGCGGAGAGACTTTCACTCCGTTGCCGAGAGATGTAGGCGCTTCTGAGGAGAGAGTTTCGGCCTCTTGGCGAGAGAGTTCACGACCGGTCCCCGTGAGGTCGGGGTGTCCGCAGTCGCGGGATAGACCTGGTGAGGGACGTACGGGCGCGACCCTGTGGATAACTCAAGCAGACACCCCCTCCACTTTGCTGTGCTGTGCAGATGGAACTGATCAATGACGGACGCCCCTTTCTGTCCCGGGACGCGGCTGAGCACTTCGCGTCGCTTACAGCACTCAAGGAAGCGATGAGGTACGGAGCGGTTCGCCGGCTCGCGAGGGGAATCATCGTCGACGCACACGTGGCCGACAGCCGTGCTCTCAGGGCGCGGGCCGCTCGTCTCGTCCTGCCAGAGCACGCGATCGCGAGCGACGACTATGCCGCCTTCGTCCATGGGGCCGATACGTACGCTCCGGGTCAGCGGTGGGAACACAGGCCTAGCTACCTGGTTCCCCACACCAGTTACGTGTCGAGGCCGGGGTACGCCGTCGTCAGGCAGTCCACGGGAATACCGGATCGAGACGTCATGGAGATCGAAGGCGTACTCGTGACCACGCCTGTCCGTACGACCGCCGACCTGTTGCGAATGCACTATCGGCCGCATGCCCTCGCCGCAGGGGATGCGATGTACAGGGCGGGCGTGATCTCCCCGGAGGACGTCGCGGCGTATCTCTCGGAGCTCTTCCACCTCAAGGGTCTGCCGCAGGCGCGTGAACTCGTCACCATGCTCACCGCGGAAGCCGAGTCGCACGGTGAGTCCTGGTTGCGTTGTCGGCTGGTTGACGCCGGCTTTCCGAAGCCAGCGATCCAGTTCAGGATCCTTGGCTCGGACGGAGTCGTGCGGCGCTTCGACCTGGCCTACGAGGAGTACAGAGTCGCCCCAGAGTATGACGGGCGTGAGCACCACACCGCGGCCGTCGACCAGACCCTCGACGAGGTACGCCGTGAGGACTTCCGACATCGACTGGGATGGCGGTTCCCGATCGCGACGTACGAGTGCGTGTTCGGGGAGGACCCGACGTACGAGCTCGGCGTCGGCGCC
>JAPUEI010000095.1:97072-107933 GCA_027492675.1 Propionibacteriaceae bacterium
CCCCGCGGGTCAGTTCCAGCCGGCCTGCTGGCCGCCTACGCGGGCGGCCTCGATGGCCGACTGGTAGCCACTCGCCTTGAAGGCCGCGATGGGGTCGGCCGGGAGGCCCTGGGACTCACGCCACGCGGCGAGGTCCGCCCGTACGTCGGTGTAGAACGCGTCCATGAAGATCCCGTTCGCGCCGAGCACGTCGCCGTCCTGCTGAGCGACCGCGAGCGCCTCGCCGTCGACCAGCAGCGCCTTCGCGAGCATCTCCTGCACGTTGAGCACCGACCGGATCTGGCCCTGGATGTGGGGCTCGATGTTGTGGCACTGGTCGAGCATCAGCGTCACGTCGGGGTTCTCGAGCCCGCCGCCTCGTACGACCTCGTAGAGGATCCGGAACAGCTGGAACGGGTCTGCAGCACCGACGATGAGGTCGTCGTCGGCGTAGAAGCGCGAGTTGAAGTCGAACGAGCCCAGTCGGTTCTGGCGCAGCAGCTGCGCGACGATGAACTCGATGTTCGTGCCGGGCGCGTGGTGGCCGGTGTCGAGGCAGACGTACGCCTTCGGGCCGAGCGCCAGGCAGTGGAGGAGCGAGGTGCCCCAGTCCGGGACGTCGGTCGTGTAGAACGACGGCTCGAAGAACTTGTACTCAAGCACCAGCCGCTGGTCGTCGCCGAGCGCGGCGTAGATCTCGGCCAGGCTCTCGGCCAGCCGATCCTGCCGACTGCGGATGTCGTCCTGACCCGGGTAGTTCGTGCCGTCCGCGAGCCAGATCTTCAGATCGCGCGAACCCGTGGCCGTCATGATGTCGATGCAGTCGATGTTGTGCTGCACGGCCTTCTTGCGGGTGGCGGCCGACGAGTTGCACAGGCTGCCGAACTTGTAGTCCTCGTCCTGGAACGTGTTGGAGTTGATCGTGCCGATCGTGACGCCCTGGCCCGCCGCGTACGCCGTCAGGGCGTCGTAGTCATCGACCGTGTCCCACGGGATGTGGAGGGCGACTGCCGGGGCGAGCCCCGTGGCCTTGTGGACCTGGGCGGCGTCGGCGATCTTCTCCTCGACGGAGCGCGGAGTCCCTGGCTGGGCGAAGACCTTGAACCGCGTTCCGGAGTTGCCATAGGCCCACGAGGGGACCTCGATCTCCAGACCGGAGAGCCGACTGACGATGTCGCTGAACTGAGGCATTCATGCTCCTAGGGATGCGTATGAATCGATTCACTGTAGGCTCACCCGAGAGCCGTCGTCAAGGCGGGGGGATGGCATGGTGGACAGCTGCGCTCCCGCCTGATTGAATCGTTCCATTGGCACGCCTGCACCCACCGTTGTAGGGCAGACTGAAGCGCGAGGAGGAGCGATGACGCACACCGTACCGACGGCCTTCGCCGCCGCGGACCTCGGCGCCACCAGCGGCCGGGTGATCCTGGGCGTGCTGCGGGATGGAGCCCTGGAGCTCAGGCAGACCGCGCGCTTCATGACACCCACGGTGACCACGACCGGCGACGCCGGCGAGGAGCTGCATTGGGACTTCGAGGTGCTCGTACGCAACGTGCAGCAGGGCCTCGAGTCCGCGCTCGCCTCGGGGGCCGAGGTCGCCAGCATGGGCATCGACACGTGGGGCGTCGACTACGGGCGCGTCGCGGGCGACGGCCGCTTGCTCGAGGACCCGTACAACTATCGCGACGCGCGCACCGTCGGCGTCCCCGAGAAGGTCTTCGGCCAGATCCCGGCGGCCACGCTGTACGGGCGGTGCGGGCTTCAGGTGATGCCGTTCAACACGATCTTCCAGCTGGTGGCGGCCGCGGGCCGACCCGGCTGGGACCGTACGGATCAGGTTCTGCTCCTGCCCGACCTCATCGGCCACTGGTTCACCGGCGTCGGCGTCGCCGAGGTGACGATGGCCTCGACCACCGGCCTCCTGGACGTGGCGAACCGACGCTGGAGCGCCGAGACCGTCGTCGAGGTCTCGAATCTGTACGGACTTCCGCTGCGTCGCGTGCTGCCCGATCTCGTCGAGCCGGGCACCGTGGGAGCTCCTGCGCTGAAGCTGTCGCGGCCGGTCCCTGTGGTGTCCGTCGGCGGCCACGACACGGCGTCGGCCGTGGTGACGGTGCCGACCACGACCGACAACTTCGCGTACGTCTCCAGCGGCACCTGGTCGCTCGTCGGCCTCGAGCTCGACGCGCCCGTGCTCACCGAGGAGAGCCGTCGGCTCAACTTCACCAACGAGCTCGGCGTCGACGGCACGGTGCGCTACCTGAAGAACGTCATGGGCCTGTGGGTGCTCAGCGAGTCGGTGCGTCAGTGGGAGAGGACGATGCCTCCCGTCGCGATCGCCGACCGTGTCGAGGCTGCGGGCCGCCAGCCGGCGCTGGCCTGCGTGCTGGACATGAACGACGAGCGGCTGCTGCCTCCCGGGGACATGCCTGGGCGGTTGGCGGAGATGGCGCGTGAGACCGGCCAGCCCGTACCGACCACACCCGATGAGTTCACACGGTGCATCTTCGACTCGCTGGCCCTCACGTACAGCGTCGCAATCCGCGACGCGTGCCGGATGGCAGGACGCGAGGTGGAGGTCGTACACATCGTCGGCGGCGGCTCGCAGAACGCGCTGCTGTGCCAGCTCACCGCCGAGGCGACAGGGCTGACCGTCGTGGCCGGACCGACCGAAGGGACCGCGATGGGCAACCTGCTCGTCCAGGCGCGGGCGATGGGTGCGCTGTCGGGCGGTCTGGCCGAGCTCCGGGCGGTCGCCAGGGCGAGCTCCGAGCTTCGTACGTACTCGCCGGGCGCGCTCGGCATCTCGCGACAGCAATGGGCGGACGCGGAACGCCGCGCCTTCTCGAAGTGACCAGGAGGAACCGATGAGCACGCCGATCGTGAACACCCACGTTCACGTCCCGCCGAACTTCTCGGCGTTCACGACCCCGGAGGACGTCGTCGAGACGGCCCGGAGCGAGGGCGTACGGGCGATCGGGATCTCGAACTTCTACGACCAGAGGGTGTACGGGCGGTTCGCCGAGCTCTGCGGCGGCGCGAGCATCGTGCCGCTGTACGGGCTGGAGTTCATCACCTTGGTGCCGGACCTCGAGGCCGCCGGGATACGTGTGAACGACCCCGCCAACCCGGGCCGGATGTACGTGTGCGGCAAGGGCATCGACCCGTTCCGGGAGAAGTCGCCCCAGGCCGCGGCGACGGCTGAAGAGATCCGTGGCGGCAACGATGCACGGGCGTCGGAGATGGTCCAGCGGCTCGATGCGCACCTGCAGTCGGCGGGCCTCACCGCCCGTCTCACGGCGGACGGGATCGCCGCCGACGTGGCGGCCCGGGCCGGGGTGCCGGTCGAGTTCGTGTCACTCCAGGAGCGTCACATCGCGCGTGCCGTGGAGGAGGCCGTGTCGGCGATGCCCGCTGAGGATCGGGCGGCCGTCCTGGAGCGTGCGTACGGCGGTCCGGCCAAGGCTTCGCTCGATGATCCGGTCGCCATGCAGGGTGAGGTGAGGTCGCGCCTGCTCAAGGCCGGTACGCCCGGCTTCGCTCCCGAAGTGCCGCTGTCCTTCGAGGCGGCCTACGTGTACGTGCTCGCCATGGGCGGCATCCCGTGCTACCCGACGCTGGCCGACGGCGTCTCGCCCGTGTGCCCGTTCGAGGACCCCGCGACGGGCCTCGCCGAGGCGCTCGTCGAGCGCGGCATCCACCTCGCCGAGCTGATCCCGATCCGCAACACGAGCGCGGTCGTGGACGCGTACGTGGCGGCGTTCCGCGCCGCGGGCATCGAGGTCGTCGCCGGGACGGAGCACAACACCGCTGACCGGATCCCATTCGATCCCGCCTGTACGGACGGCCCCCTGTCCGAGATGGCGCGCGCCGCCTTCTGGCGGGGTACGTGCCTCGTGGCCGCGCACCAGGCGCGGATCGCGGCCGGGAGACCAGGCTTTGTGAACGACACCGGCCAGCCCGCCGCGGACGTCGAGGAACTCGTCGCCGAGGGCGCGGCCATCATCTCCGGCGCGAAGGAGTAGCACCATGTCAGACCAGCTGTTCGCCGACATCATCGAGGTCTCGCACCGGTTCGGCGATCCCGAGTACTCGCGGGCCGGTGGGGGGAACGCGTCGGTCAAGGTCGACGGGGTGCTGCACATCAAGCCGAGTGGCGTGCCGCTGCTCACGCTGGCGGCCACCGACCTCGTACCCCTGCGGCTCGAGCCTCTGCTCGACGCGCTCGTCAGCGACGCCCCCGTGGAGGGCGATCCCGTGATGGCCGCCGCGGCAGCCGCGCTGGTGCCCACGTATGCCGGTGGCCGCCGTCCGAGCGTGGAGATCCTGTTCCACGCGCTGATCGACGAGCCGCTGGTGCTCCACCTGCACCCGTTGACGGCCAACGCGCTGACCTGCAATGCGGACGCCGAGGCGCTGGCCGAGAGGCTGCTCGGCGACGCGGCGGTCGTCGTCGACTACATCGACCCCGGCGTCCCGCTGGCGCGGGGGATCGCTGCGGCGCGCGCCGCCTACACGGGACGTACAGGCAAGGCCGCGCCTCGGATCACGCTGCTGCGCAACCACGGCATCATCGTGTCCGGCGACACCGCGGCCGAGATCACGGCCCACGTGGCGACCGTCACCGACGCCGTACGGGCCGCGCTCGAGCTCGTACCCGCGCCGCCCGCCCCGGCAGCCGACGAGGCTGTCACGCGCGCGCTTGTCGACACGATCGCGCCGACCCTGCGCGGCCTGCTGGCAGGGGAGCACCTCGCTGTCGTCGCGAGCGACTCCGGAGACCTCGTCCGTGCCGAGACCGGTCCCGACGCTGCGATGGTGTCCGGCGGCCCGCTGATCCCGGACCAGATCGTCTACGCGGGGTCGCTGCCCTGCGTCGTACGCATCGACGACCTTGCCGCGGCGGCCGACGCTGTGACGGCCGCTGTCGCAGACCACACCCGCCGGTACGAGAAGGCGCCGGTCATCGTCGTCGTACCGCACACGGTCGTCTTCGCGGCCGGTAAGGACAAGGCGGCGGCGGACAACGCGCTGGCCATCTACCTGGACGCCCTCCGGGTGACCCGCGACGCGAACCGGCTCGGCACGGTCCGGGTCATGGACGCAGCGCAACGGGCGTTCATCGAGAACTGGGAAGCGGAGGCGTACCGGCAGAAGGTCGCCGCGGGAGCTGTGGCCGGCCGGCTGCACGGCAAGATCGCCATGGTCACCGGAGCGGCGCAGGGCTTCGGCCTCGGCATCACCGAGCAGCTTCTCGCCGAGGGCGCCACCGTCGTGCTGGCCGACCTCAACGTGGCCGGGGCGACCGCTCAGGCGCAGCGACTGTCCGCTCAGTACGGCGTCGGCCGTACGCTCGCCGTCGGCGTGGACGTGTCGAACGCCGACTCACAGGTGGACGCGGTCCACGAGGTCGTTCGCCAGCTCGGCGGGCTCGACGTGTTCATCTCGAACGCCGGCATCGTGCGGTCCGACGGCGTCATGACGCAGTCCGTGGCCGACTTCGACCTCGTGACGAACATCAACTACAAGGGCTACTTCCTCGGCGTACGGGCGGTGGCGCCGGTCCTCGCCGCGCAGCACGCGGCCCGCCCCGACGCGCTCTTCGACATCATCGAGATCAACTCGAAGTCGGGCCTGGAGGGGTCGAAGCGCAACTTCGCCTACTCGGGGAGCAAGTTCGGTGGCATCGGCCTCACCCAGTCCTTCGCGCTCGAGCTCATCGAGTACGGGATCAAGGTGAACGCGGTCTGCCCGGGGAACTTCCTCGACGGGCCGCTGTGGTCGGACCCGGACAGGGGCCTATTCGTGCAGTACCTCACGGCCGGTAAGGTCCCCGGAGCGACGACCGTCGAGGACGTGCGGCGGGCGTACGAGGCGAAGGTCCCCATGAACCGGGGCTGCCTACCTGTCGATGTGGCACGCGCGGTGATGTACGTGATCGAGCAGCAGTACGAGACCGGCCAGGCCGTTCCGGTCACCGGTGGCCAGAACATGCTCAACTAGAGACTGGAGTCCTCATGTCCGGCATTCCCTCCACCCAGCACGCGGTCCAGATCGTGGGTGTGGACCAGATCGAGATCAACCCGGCGAAGCCTGTGGACGCCGTCGGGCCGCAGCAGCTGCTGCTGAAGGTCGAGGCCTGCGGCATCTGCTTCTCCGACACCAAGCTGCTCCATGCGTTCGACACCCACCCGCGCAAGAGCGACATCGTGTCCGGGCTCACTCCCGAGCAGCTGGCGGAGATCAGTTCGTACCGTCCGAACCTCGAGCCCACTGTTCCCGGTCACGAGCCCGTCGGTCGCATCGTCGCGGTCGGTGACCAGGTCAGCCACTTCGCCGTGGGCGACCGCGTGCTCGTCCAGGCCGACTGGAAGCATCTGCGCACCGTACGGTCGAACGGCGCCTTCGGCTACAACTTCGAGGGTGCGCTGCAGGAGTACGTGATCATCGACGAGCGCTGCGTGGTCTCGCCCGACGGGGAGAAGTTCCTGCTGCCGGTGGCAGACGGACCGTCGGCGGCAGCGGTCGGCCTCATCGAGCCCTGGGCGACGGTCGAGGCGGCGTACGCGTTCCCCGAGCGCCGCGCGCCCAAGACGGGTGGCTCCTTCCTGATCGTCGCAGAGCAGGGCGCTGACGTCTCGGGAGCCGAGTCCCTGGCGACCCAGGCCCAGTCTCGGCTGACCGTCGTGGCGCCCGACGCGCTCGACTCCCTCGGCGACGAGCGGTTCGACGACATCGTCTACTTCGGCGCGGACGCCGACGTGCTGGACGCGCTCGGTGATCGGCTCGGGCTGCACTCGCTGCTCAACGTGGTGCTGGGCGGGCGGACGATCTCGCGGGCCGTACGGGTCGACGTGGGCCGGGTCCACTACGACTACATCCGGTACTGCGGCACGAGCGGCAACGATCCCGCCGAGGGCTACGCGTGGATCCCGGAGACCGGGAACCTGCGCGCCGGCGACGCGATGGCCATCATCGGCGCCGCAGGACCGATGGGCCTGATGCACATGATGCGCGCCGTCACGCTCGGCACGGAGGGTGTCCGGGTCGCCTCGGTCGACGCCACGGACCTCAACGACGACCGGCTGGCCCACCTCGCGGCCGAGATCGACCCGGTCGCGGCAGAGCAGGGCGTGCCCGTCCGCTACGTCAACACCGCGTCCACGCCGCTCGAACCGGGGTACGACTACGTGTCCTGCATGGTTCCCGTCCCTGCGCTCGTCGCTCAGGCGGCCGCGCTCACGGCGCCCGGCGGCATCGTCAACGCGTTCGCCGGCATCCCAGCCGGCACGTACGGCGAGGTCGATCTCCAGCACATCGTCGCGGACCACGTGTACCTGCTGGGGACGTCGGGCTCTGACGTGAGCGACATGGCCACGGTGCTTCGCAAGATCGAGGCAGGCGTCATCGACACCACCGTGTCCCTCGACGCGGTCTGCGGGATCGCGGGCTTCCCCGAGGCCATCCAGTCCGTCATGGACCGTACGTCTGGCGGCAAGATCATGGTCTTCCCGTCACTGCCCGATCAGGGGCTGGTACGGCTGCAGGACCTGGCCGAGAAGCTGCCGCACGTCGCGGAGAAGATGGTGGGCGGCCGCTGGACCAAGGCGGCGGAGGACGCGCTGCTGGGCCGCTGAGCGGGCGCGGCGCCGTCGGTCACCAGCGACCTGCCATCATCGAACCCATGACTTCCCCAGGCAGCCGGTTCGCGCGCGCGCTCGGGGTCGTCCTGGTGGTCGCCTTCGGGCTGGTCGTCCTACCCCTGGTCGTGCTGTGGGCTGTGCCGTCGGTGCAGGCGCTCAACAGGCCGCTGGCGTTCTTGGCCTGCGCGATCGGCTACCTTCCCCTCCCACTCGTCGGGTTGTCGCTCGGTCTGCTCCTGCTGCTCAGGAGGCGTTGGCGGCTGCTCGCTGTGGGGGCCCTGGTCCTGACGCTGGTGCTCGGCAGCGCTCCCTGGTGGCGGTTCCCCACCGCGAGCACCCCGCGTCCCGGCGCTGACGACCTGCGCGTGGTCTCGCTCAACGCCGAGTTCGGGCAGGCCGACCAGGACACCGTGCTAGGCCTGGCCGCGCACGCCGACATGATCGCGTTCCAGGAGAACACGCCCGAGTTCGTCCAGTCGCTGGAGGAGAAGGGGCTGGCCCGCGACTTCCCGTACAGGCTCGGCACGGCGGTGTACGAGGCGTACGGCACGATGCTCTGGTCACGCACGCCGATCACCCTCGCCGCGTCGGGCCACACGAAGTACACCTCCCTCGTCGCCCGGAGCACCGTGCGCGGCACGGACTGGACGGTGGCGACCTTGCACACCGTGTCGCCTCTGGACGGCAGCAGGGCGTGGGAGGCGGATGCGGCCGCGGTCGTCGATCTGCTCCGGCCGTACACCGCCGAGCATCTCGTCGTCGTCGGCGACTTCAACGCGGTCGACGCCCACGTGACGATGCAGCGGATCCGTGCCGTGGGCCTCGTTGATGCCATGGATGGCTGGCCGCAGGCCGCGGGCGACGGCTGGCAGCTGAGCTGGCCGACGAGTACGAGGATCCCGGCCGTGCTTCGCATCGACCACGCGCTGCACTCGTCGTCGGTGGACGCCTGGCGACCCACGTACGTGGAGGTCGACGGCACCGATCACCGCGCTCTGGTCGGCATCTTCCGGGCCCGCTGACCTACCGCTCCAGCACCGGCTCGCCTAGCCTTGCCTGATCCGACCGGAGGAGATGGCATGGGCGCCGTGGCCCGAGCATGGTCGGCACTCGCCGGCCTCTTCGGCTCCCGAGACCCCGCGACGACGGGTCGGCTGGCGTCGGCCAACGACCCGCCGGTGGTGCTGGTGAAGGCGAAGGTACAAGAGGTGCTGCGGCGCGGCGTGCCCGTGAACCGTCTCGAGCCGGGGCCGGCGACGCACGTCGCTCGCGTCGTGTTCGCGGACGGGTCGATCGCGCTCATCCGGTCCCTGCCGGAGGGACACCTCGTGGACGCGGCGGTCGCTTGTCTGCGGACCAGGGTCGTGGCCGTCCCGGCGGACGCCGAGAGCGGTGGCGACATCGTGCTCCGCTGGCGACGCGGTCACGTGCTCGTCGAGCTCGTGGGACCAGATCAGCCGGACTGACCGTCGACGGCCCCGCGCCGACGCCGTACCGCCACGACTCCCGCCGCGACAGCCGACAGGGCGACGGCGATCCCGATGACGTACGGCACCACGCCGCCGTACCCGCCCATCTGGTGCGGGTCGAGGAACGGGTACGGGTACCACCAGGCCGCATCGGTGAGCGGATTGGTGACGAGCGGGCCTCTGATGAGCGTGTACGCGACCCAGGCGAGCGGGAAGACCAGCACGTACAGCACGGCCCGCCAGGGCAGCTGACGGGGCCTCGGACCGAGGAACACGTCTGCCACCAGGAGCAGCGGCCCGACGACGTGCAGGACCTCGTTCGACCACGGCACGGTCTGGCCCTGGGGGAGCGCGATGCCGCGGAGCAGGAGGTTGTAGACGATCCCGGTGACGGTCATGTACGTCGCCACGCAGGCGAGAGCCACCGCGAGTCCGTACGGCTCGGCGGCTGAGCGCCCGCGCGCCGTCAGTCCCCGGATGCCAGCGATCGCCAGTACGACGACGGAGCCCGCATTCGAGAGCACCGTGAAGAAGCTGAAGAAGTTCACGACCGTCGTGGCGACGTCCCGGTGGCCGTCGACGGCCCCGCCGACTGTCCGTGAGGCCTGAGCGACGATCGCCGCCACGATCAGCAGCGCGCCGACGAGGCGCAGCACGTTCCAGCCGGTCGACCATCGGGGGGTGCTCAGCATGGGCACAGACTAGCCAGCCTGGAAACCGATCGCCAGAGTCTCTTGCGCGACCACTTGCTTGCGGTATACCGTTTCAATGACGTAAACCGAAAGTCGAAACGTAACCAAGCGAAGGCTACTGAGACCACAATGACCGTGGACCGAGTGACGCGAGAGACGTACATCCTCGACCTGCTGGCCAAGGACGGCTCCCTGTCCGTGGCGGCGCTGTCCCGCGATCTCGGCGTCTCCGAGGTGACCGTGCGCACCAGCCTGCGGGACCTCGAGAGCAAGGGCCTGCTGACCCGCGTCCACGGCGGCGCCCAGCGCACCTCGGTCGTCGACATGCTCGATCGGCAGCGCTCCCACGTGGACGAGAAGGACCGGATCGCCGCAGCGGCGGCGGATCTCGTCGGCGACGGCGACACGATCATGATCGAGGCGGGCACGACGACCGCACTGGTCGCGCGCTACCTCTCGCATCGCCGAGGCGTGCAGATCGTCACCAACTCGACCCTCGTGTTCGCGTACGCCCGTCAGAACCCGCACCTGACCGTCCACCTCACTGGCGGCGAGTTCCACCACGACTCGGAGTCGCTCGTCGGGCCCGTCGCCTTGCGGACGATCCGCGACTTCAACGTGCGGCTGGCCTTCGTGGGAACGGACGGCTTCACGTCCGACCGCGGCATGACCACCCAGTTCGCGCAGGGCGCCGACGTGCTCGCGGCGATGTGCGAGCGGGCCGAGGAGACGTGGCTGCTGGCCGACTCCTCGAAGTACGGCCGGGCGGGCTTCGTGTCCGTCCTGCCGCTGTCCGGCCTCGCCGGCATCATCACCGACTCAGGTCTCGCTGCCGAGGCCGCCGAACAGCTCACCGTCACCGTTCCGGATCTCCGGATCGTCTGAAGAGAGGTCCCATGGCCACCACTGTCGTCATGCCCCAACTGGGGAACACCGTCGAGTCCTGCCTGATCACCGCATGGCACGTCGCGGTCGGAGACACCGTCGAGTCGAACACCGTGCTGTGCGACATCGAGACCGACAAGTCGACCATGGACGTGCCGGCCGGTGTGAGCGGCACCGTGCTCGCGCTGCTCGT
>JAPUEI010000095.1:108033-113081 GCA_027492675.1 Propionibacteriaceae bacterium
CGACACCCCCGCATCCCCGCGTGCGAAGGCGGCCGCGGCCGCCGCAGGCATCTCTGTACAGGCGGCTGGGGTCGGCACCGGACCCCACGGGCGGATCCTGGAGCGTGACGTACAGGCGGCGGTCGCCGCCGGCCCCGGCCTGACGGCCGGTGCCCGCGGCGCGGACGTACCGCTGTCAGGACCCGGCACCGGCATCGGCGGCCGGATCACGACCGCCGATGTCGCTGCCCTCTCGGCGACCCCGGCAACGGCAACGGCAGCGCCTGCCGCCAGCACGTACACCGACACGCCGCTCAAGGGGATTCGCAAGCTGATCGCCGACCGGATGCGCGACTCGCTCGCAGTCTCGGCGCAGCTCTCCTACGACATGTCCGCGTCGGCCGAGGCTCTGCTCTCGCTCCGGACCCGCCTCAAGAACACCGACCCGTCGCTGGGCCTCAACCTCGTCACGATCGGCGACCTCGTCGGGCTCGCCACGGCCAAGGTGGTCAAGACCCACGCGAACCTCAATGCCCACCTCCTTGACGGTGTGCTGCGCAGCTACGCCGATGTGCACCTCGGCATGGCGGTCGACACCCCGCGCGGTCTCATGGTGCCGACGATCCGCGACGCCGCGTCCATGGGGCTGCGGGAGTTCGCGGCCGCCACGAAGGACCTGGCCGCGCAGTGCCAGTCGGGCAAGATCAGCCCCGACCTGCTCACGGGGGCCACATTCACGCTCTCCAACCTCGGTTCGTTCGGCATCACCAGCTTCACGCCGATCGTCAACCAGCCGCAGACGGGCATCCTCGGCGTGAACGCGATCGTGCCCGCCGCGCTCGTCAACCCCGACGGCAGCCTCGGTGTCGAACGCCGGATCTCGTTCTCGCTGACCGCCGACCACCAGGTCGTGGACGGCGCCGACGCGGCCCGCTTCCTGCGCGACCTCACCGCCGCGATCGCCACCATCGACCTCTTCCTGCTGGGCTGATCGATGAGCGACTACGACGTCATCGTCATCGGTGGAGGCCCCGGCGGCTACATCGCCGCGGAACGGCTGGGCCACGCGGGCAAGAAGGTGCTGCTCGCCGAGAAGGAGTTCGTGGGCGGCACCTGCCTCAACGTGGGCTGCATCCCGACCAAGAGCCTGCTGAACTCGGCCAAACTGTACGAGCACGCGCTCCACAGCGCTCAGTACGGCGTCACGGCCAGCCACGTCTCGTACGACTGGGCGAAGGTCCAGTCCTGGAAGAGCGAGGTCGTCTCGACCCTCGTCGGCGGCGTCACGCAGATGCTGAAGCGCCTCAAGGTCGAGATCGTCGCCGAGCTCGCCACGCTCATCGCGCCTGGTGTTGTCGAGATCGGCGGGCAGCGGAGGACCGCCGACCACGTCATCGTGGCGACCGGGTCCGTGCCCGTGATGCCGCCCATCCCCGGCGCCAAGGACAACCCGTCGGTCGTCGACTCGACCGGCCTGCTGAGCGTGCCCGAGGTGCCGAAGCGGCTGGTCGTGATCGGCGGTGGCGTCATCGGCGTCGAGTTCGCGAGCCTGTTCGCGGCGCTGGGCAGCGAGGTCACGGTCGTCGAGATGATGCCGGAGATCCTCCCGTTCATGGACGCCGACCTCGCCAAGACCGCGCGTCAGTCGATGAAGGAGATCACCTTCCGGCTGTCCAGCAAGGTCGAGGCCGTCGAGGGCGGCACGGTCGTCTTCACGCCTGAGGGCAAGGGCCAGGAGCGGGTCGAGGGTGACCTCGTGCTCATGGCCGTGGGCCGTCGCGCGCTGGTCGACGGCTGGGGCGCCCGCGAGGCCGGCCTCGAGATCGACCGTCGCGGCGTTGTGGTCGACGACCGGATGCGCACCAACCTGCCGAACGTCCTCGCTGTGGGCGACGTCACGGGACGCAGCCTGCTGGCGCACGCCGCGTACCGGATGGGGGAGATCGCGGTCGCGAACATCCTCGACCCCGCCGCCCACCTACGCGGCGAGGTCATGCGCTGGGACACGATCCCGTGGGCGGTCTACGCGCTCCCGGAGTCGGCGGGGGTCGGGCTCACCGAGGCTGAGGCCACCCGGCGCGGTCTCGATGTCGCCACGGTCACCGTCCCCCTGGTGCTCAGCGGCCGGTTCGTCGCCGAGAACGGCCTGTCCAGGGCCGGCGCCGTGAAGCTCATCGCCGAGAAGGGGACCGGGATCGTCAAGGGCATCCACATGCTCGGCACGTACGCCCCCGAGACCATCTGGGGCGCCGCCACCGCGCTCGAGTCCGAGTTCACCGTCACCGACCTGCGTCAGGTCGTCTTCCCTCATCCCACAGTTTCTGAAGGTATCCGCGAAGCCGTCTGGGCCATTCGCGTCTAGGTCAAAGGACACCACTGACATGCCCAAGTCCCTCACCGTCGACCCGGCAGCCGTCCGCGCGCGCGGCTCGCTGCAGATCCCCGAGATCCCGGTCAACGCGTACACACTCGACTTCGCCGCCGAACGGAAGCGGTACGGCGACGACCGCCTGATCGCCATGCTGCACGACATGCTGGCGATCCGTGAGTTCGAGACGATGCTGAACTCGATCAAGACGACCGGCGGCTGGCAGGGCGTCGAGTACAACCACATGGGTCCGGCGCACCTGTCGATGGGCCAGGAGGCCGCGGCCGTCGGCCAGGCCGTCGAGCTCGGTGTCGACGACTTCATCTTCGGCTCGCACCGGTCCCACGGCGAGATCCTCGCGAAGTCGTTCTCCGCGGCTCGCAAGCTCGAGACCGGAGCGTTGACGAGCATCATGTCCGGCTTCCTCGGCGGCGAGACGCTGCGGCAGGCCGAGAAGATCCCGTACGCGAGCGAGGCCGAGCTGGCCGAGAACTTCATCCTGTTCGGCACGCTGGCCGAGATCTTCGCTCGCAAATCGGGCTTCAACCGCGGCATGGGTGGCTCCATGCACGCGTTCTTCACGCCTTTCGGGTCGATGCCGAACAACGCCATCGTGGGCGGGTCGGCGCCGATCGCCCAGGGCGCCGCGCTGTTCAAGCGGATCAACCGCGAGCCGGGCATCGTGATCGCCAACATCGGCGACGCCTCCATGGGCTGCGGCCCGGTGTGGGAGTCGATGATGTTCGCGGCCATGGACCAGTTCCGCAGCCTCTGGCGGCCCGAGGACGGCGGCAACCCGCCGATCCTGTTCAACTTCTTCAACAACTTCTACGGCATGGGCGGCCAGACCGACGGCGAGACCATGGGCTACGACATCCTCGCCCGCGTCGGTGCCGGCGTGAATCCCGAGGCCATGCACGCCGAGCGGGTGGACGGCTACGACCCGTTGGCCGTCGCGGACGCGATCCGGCGCAAGAAGGAGCTGCTGCTCTCGGGCAAGGGTCCCGTGCTGCTCGACACCATCACGTACCGCATCTCGGGCCACTCGCCGTCCGACGCCTCCTCGTACCGCACCAAGGAGGAGATGGACCTGTGGCAGCAGGCCGACTCGATCACCGCGTTCACCGACCTGCTGGTCGGCAAGAAGGTCGCCACTCGGACGCAGATCGAGGATCTGCACGCCGGCGTGGTGGAGCGGCTCGCCAAGGTGCTGCGACTCGCGACCGACGACACGGAGTGCCCACGGGTGGACGCCGCGTTCGTCGAGTCCGTGATGCTGTCCAACGGTCACGTCGAGTCCTTCGGCTCCGGCGAGCCGGAGCTGGTGCAGCCGCTCGCCGAGAACGCGAGGGTGAAGGCGATCGCGAACAAGATCCGCACCGCGACCGACGCCGACGGCAAGCCGGTGTCGAAGGTGAAGATGTACCAGTTCCGCGATGGCCTGTTCGAGGCGATGGCGCACCGGTTCGCTGTTGATCCCACGATGGCGGCCTGGGGCGAGGAGAACCGCGACTGGGGCGGTGCGTTCGCCGTCTACCGCGGGCTGACCGAGCTCCTCCCGTACCGCCGTCTGTTCAACTCGCCGATCTCCGAGGCGGCGATCATCGGCGCCGGAGTGGGGTACGCCCTGTGCGGCGGCCGGGCCGTCGTCGAGCTGATGTACTGCGACTTCCTCGGCCGCGCGGGCGACGAGGTCTTCAACCAGGCCGCGAAGTGGCAGTCGATGTCGGCCGGGCTGCTCAAGATGCCGCTGGTGATGCGCATCTCCGTGGGCAACAAGTACGGCGCGCAGCACAGCCAGGACTGGTCGGCGTTGGTCAACCACATCCCCGGGCTGAAGGTGTACTTCCCGACGACCCCCACCGACGCGAAGGGGATGCTCAACCTCGCGCTGGCCGGCACCGACCCGGTGGTGTTCCTCGAGTCGCAGCTGCTGTACGACATGGGCGAGCAGTTCGAGGCAGGCGGCGTGCCGGAGGGCTACTACGAGACGCCGGAAGGCACCTCGGTCGTACGCCGGCAGGGTACGGACCTGACGATCGCCACGATCGGCGCGACGCTGTACCGGGCCCTCAAGGCGGCCGACATCCTGCAGGAGAAGTACGGGATCTCGGCCGAGGTCGTCGACCTGCGGTTCGTGTGCCCGCTGGACTACTCGGTGCTGCTGGAGTCGGTGAAGAAGACCGGTCGCCTCGTGCTCTCGAGCGACGCCGTGGAGCGCGGCTCGGTGATGCAGACGATCGCGACGAACGTGTCGCAAGTGGCGTTCGACTCCCTCGACGCGCCGGTCGTCGTCGTCGGCTCGCGCAACCACGTGACGCCCGCGCCGGAGCTGGAGTCGCTGTACTTCCCGCAGCCGGAGTGGATCGTCGACGCCATCCACGAGCGCATCCTGCCCCTGCCCGGTCACGTACCGAGCAGCAACCAGACCGAGGGAGAGCTCCTCCGCAGGGCCCGACTGGGCGTGTAGGTCGCGCCTCCCTTCCCGCTCGATAGTGCACGACACGCGCGGTCGCTCCGGCGTGTCGTGTCACGTCGTGCACTATCGAGCGGACCCTGGGCACCCGGTCAGTTCAGAAACTCCGCGAACCACTCCACGAGCGGACGGCCGGCGCGCCAGTCGGCCCGTACGGCGTCGGCGAACGCGGCGGTGTGGATCACCGGGTCGAAGCCGTACGTGTGGGTGAGGCTGATCGACTTG
>JAPUEI010000095.1:113181-130227 GCA_027492675.1 Propionibacteriaceae bacterium
CCGGCCGGCACGTACGCACCCTGGTGCGTCTTGTACGGGCTCTTGTCGGCCGAGAACCGTACGTCGCGGTTCGGTCTGAACATCTTGGCCTCGCCGAACTCCTCGGCCAGCGCGTCGGTGAGCGCGGTCATCGGACCCTTCACCGCGTCGACGTACACCTGCTTGTGGGCGTCCCAGTACGCCTTCGAGTTGTCGAGCTCCAGGTCGTCGTAGAAGTCCAGCGCCGCCTCGGGAAAGCCAGTGAACATAGGCCCACCCTACGGTCGCGGCGACTCTCGCGCGTCGCGGTCCGGTGGCTCGACGACGCCGTGCTGCGGCATGCCGCGCAGCGGACGGATCGCCGAGCCTGCCGTCGCCACGAGCAGCAGCCCGCCCAGCACGTACGTCCAGCGCAGCCCGAACGCGTGGGCGCCCAGGCCGGCCAGCAGCGCACCCAGGGGCATCGTCACGAAGGCGACCATGCGGAACACCGAGGTGACGCGGCCGAGCAGTACGAGTGGCACCTCGCGCTGGCGGTAGCTGTTCACCGTGATGTTCCAGACCATGGAGAAGAAGCCCATGCCCGCCATCGCCGTCAACGAGATCACGACCTGGGGGAGCCCGCCCAGCACGATCATTGCGAGCCCGAAGATGACCAGCGCGCCCAGTACGGCGCGCCGCTCGCCGATGCGACGGGTCAGCGACACCGTCAGGATTCCCCCGATGATGGCCCCGACGGCGAAGGAGGCCATGACCAGCCCGTACACCGCCTGCGGAAGGTGGAGCTCCTGCAGCACGTACAGGACGGCCACTGCGATGGCTCCGCTGGTCACCAGGTTGACCATCGCGACGGCGGCCGCCAGGGTCCTCAGCTCGCGGTGACGCGCCAGGTACGTCATGCCCTCGCGGAGCATCGCCACCGGATGCGCCCTCTCGGAGAGCGCCGCCGGCGTCGGCTCGCGCCGCGACAGCCAGGCCGTGACGAGCGTCCCTGAGGCGTACGCGAGGGCGGCCAGCCAGAAGGGCGCCGAGGGCCAGACCACGAACAGGGCTGTGCCGACAACCGGACCGATGAGGTTCGCAGCCACGGCCAGGGCGATCTGGGTCAGCGAGTTCGCCCTCTGGAAATGAGCGGGCCCGACCAGTTCGGGGAGTATCGAGGACGAGGCGTTGTCGAAGAACGGCGCGGCGAGACCGAGCAGGAAGCCCAGCCCGTACACCAGCGGCAACGACGCGTGGCCGCTCGCGATGAGCGCGGCGAAGGCACCGGCGGTGACCGCTCTCGTCGCGTTGGCGACCCACATGATCCGCAGCCGGGGTGCCAGGTCGGCGACCACGCCGGAGACCAGACCCAGCAACAGCCAGCCCGCCTGGTGCAAGGCGTCGGTGACCGAGATGAGGCGCGCGTCGCGGGTGAGCGTCGCGGCGAGGACGGGCAGTGAACCGAACAGGAGACCTTCGGCGAGGTACGAGGCGGAGCTGGCCACCCACACGGTCCAGAACCGCCGACCCATCGGCTCAGCCACGCCCCACCTCCTGCCGCAGCGTAGAGCCCTGACGGGCCGCGACTGTCCGTGGGGCTGAGGCGTACGGGTTTGGGCGCGAACTGGCACCCCCTGTAGCCAACCTGTGGGGGGCGTGTTAGTGTCCTTTTCGAGCAAGACGCTCAACAGGGTTGTTACTCGTTTCGAGGCAAGACCTGGGTTTGCACTTCGGTGCCGCCCAGGTCTTTTTTGTTTTCCCCCGGAACACGCGTCGCGAGTAGAACAGGAAGAACAATGACGTCCACCACGCAGGGATCTGCGGCCGAGGCCATCGTGGCCGAGGTCGGCGGCCCCGACAACATCATCAGTCTCACGCATTGTGCGACCAGACTCCGCTTCGTCCTCAAGGATGCGAGCAAGGTCAACGAGAAGGCGCTCGACAAGGTACCGGCCGTGCTCGGCGTCGTACCCCAGGCCGGCGACCGCTACCAGGTCGTCATCGGTGGCGCGGTGCAGACCACGTACACGCAGATCATGAACCTGCCGTCGATGAAGAACGTGAGCAGCGGCAAGCTCAGCGACGCGGACGTGAAGGCGGCGGAGCGCGCCAAGGCCCGCGGCAAGTTCCACTGGGTCGACAGCTTCTTCGAGTACCTCTCCGACAGCTTCCGCCCGCTCCTGGGTGTGCTGCTCGGCGCGTCGCTGATCATCGCGTTCGCGGCCGTCCTGGACGCGCTGCACATCGTCGACTTCCGCGCGGCCGACAAGCCGGCCAGCTGGGTCTTCGTCGACGCGATGTGGCGAGCGGTCTTCTACTTCCTGCCGATCATGGTCGCCTACAACGCCTCCAAGAAGCTCAACATCGACCCCTGGGTCGGCGCGACCGTCATGGGCGCGGTGATGACGCCGGAGTTCATCAGCCTGTCGAACGTGAAGCAGTTCGCGGACACGGTGTGCACGAAGAACCCGACGCTGGGCACCGACTCGTGCGTGGCGCAGGTCTTCGGCCTTCCGATGCAGCTCAACGGCTACGGCGGCCAGGTGTTCGTGCCGCTGATCATGGTCGCGGTGCTGGCCCTCGTCTACAAGGCGCTCATCAAGATCTTCCCTGCCAACATCCAGATGGTGTTCGTGCCGTTCATCTCGATGATCGTCATGATCCCGCTCACCGCGTTCATCATCGGCCCGCTGGGCATCTGGCTGGGTTCCGGCCTCGGCGCCGGGCTCGCGTTCCTCAACGCGCACGTCCCGATCCTGTTCGCCATCATCATCCCGCTGCTGTACCCGTTCCTGGTCCCGCTGGGCCTGCACTGGCCGCTGAACGCGCTCATGCTGCTGAACATCCAGACCCTTGGGTACGACTTCATCCAGGGCCCGATGGGCTCGTGGAACTTCGCCTGCTTCGGCGCGACGGCCGGTGTGCTGTTCCTGTCGATCCGCGACCGTGACGTACAGATGCGGCAGACCGCGACCGGTGCTCTCGCGGCCGGCCTGCTGGGTGGCATCTCCGAGCCCAGCCTGTACGGCATCCACCTGCGCTACAAGCGGATCTACCCCCGCATGCTGGTCGGCTGCCTCGTCGGCGGACTCATCACGGGCATCGGCGGCGGCGTCACGACAGGTGCGTTCGCGTTCACCTCGCTGCTGACGATCCCCGTCTTCAAGCCGGCCGTGCTGTACATCATCTCGATCGCTGCCGCGTTCGCCACGGCGATGATCCTGGTCATCATCTCCGACTACCGCACGCCGGAGCAGAAGGCCGAAGCCGCTGCTGAGCGCGCTCAGGCCGAGGCCGATCTCGCCCTCGAGGCGTCCGCACCGGCCGCTGTCGCCGGTTCGGTCGCCACCCTGACCGCCGTGGCCACCACCCACATCGGCACGGCCGTCGCGGGCAAGGTCATCACGCTCGACGAGGTTCCCGACAAGGTCTTCGCCTCGCGGGCTCTCGGTGAGGGCGTCGGGATCGTCCCGGCCGACGGCACCATCGTCGCGCCGGTCTCCGGAGTCCTCGCCACGGTCGCCGGTACGGGCCACGCCTACGGCATCAAGACCGATGACGGGGTCGAGGTTCTCGTCCACGTCGGCATCGACACCGTACGTCTGAAGGGCGAGGGCTTCACGGTCAACGCCACCAAGGGCGACCGGGTCGCGGCTGGCGACCTGTTGGCTACGGTGGACCTCGAGGCCATCAAGGCCGCTGGGTACGATCCGACGACGATCGTCGTGGTGACGAACACGAAGAGCCTTACGTCCGTCACGCCGCTGGTCGGCAAGGATGTGGCCGTGGGCGATCCTGTGATCGACATCACCAGGTAGGAGAGGGAACTGATGGTTGTTCCGCAGCGTCGCGGAAACCGGGGGTGAGGTGAAGGTCCTCCGCGTCTTCAACAACAACGTCGTCCTTGCACGGGACGACGCGGGACGCGATGTCATCCTGACCGGCCGCGGCCTGGGCTACCAGGCCCGGCCCGGTCAGGACATCAACCCGGTGGCCGTCCAACGCACCTTCGTGCCGGTGGACGGTCGCGACCCCGACCATCTCGCCGAGCTCCTGGCCAGCATCCCGCCCGAGCACATCCAGCTCACCGGCGAGGCGCTGGCCCAGGTCGGGCTCGACGACAAGGTCCTGCGGAACCCCGCGCTCGTCGTCGCGCTCGCCGACCACATCAGCTTCGCGCTGCGTCGTCGGGAGCACGGGCTCGACTTCGAGTACCCGCTCCTCGGGGAGGTCAAGCACCTGTACGCCGGGGAGTACGCCCAGGCGCTGAACCTCCTCGCAGCCGTGAACGACCGCCTCGAGATCCCTCTCCCGGAGGGCGAGGCGGTGGCGCTGGCGCTGCACCTGGTCAACGCGGGCTTCTCGACGGGCGACCTCTCGTACACGTACACCATGACCGCGGTCATCTCTCAGCTCATCGAGGTGATCGAGCAGACGTTCGGTCTTCCGCTCGACCAAGGCTCCGTCAGCGTGGGGCGCTTCATCACCCACCTGCGTTACCTGTTCGTACGGATCCAGCAGCACAAGCAGCTCGTCGACCAGCCCAGCGTCATCGGGGCGGCCATCCAGGACGCGTACCCCCGCGCCACCGAGTGCGCCGCGCGTCTTGCCGGGATCCTCGAGCTGCGACTCAACTCACCGCTGACCAGCGACGAGACCTCCTACCTCGCGCTTCACGTGGCCCGCGTGACCGCGGACCAGAACTGACCTACGAAAGGACCCACCTCATGCCCAGCCGTACCGTTGCCGTCGCCTCGTCCGTCGGCCTCCACGCCCGTCCCGCCGCCCTGCTCGCCAGCGCGGTCAACGACTCCGGCCTCGACGTCACCGTCGCCCTCGACGGCGGCGAGCCGGTCGACGCCGGAAGCATCCTCGAGGTGATGACCCTCGGCGCCGGACACGGCGACGTCGTCACGCTGACCGCCGACGGTCCCGACGCGGACGCCGTCCTCGACTCCCTGGTCGCGCTGCTGTCGCGCGACCTCGACAACGAGTAGGTCCCGCCATGGTCGCCACCCACCAGGTCCTGCACGGCATCGGTGTCTCCGCCGGCACCGCGTCGGGTCCCGTCGCGAAGGTTCACCCAGCCCCCGGCGTCGACGACGCGGAGGGCCCGACGACCGACGTCGAGGCTGCTGCGGAGCGCGTCCGTACGGCGATGGCCGAGGTTGCCTCGGCCCTCACCGCGAAGGCGGAGACGGCGTCGGAGAAGGCCCGTCCGATCCTCGAGGCCACGGCCGCCTTGGCCAAGGACCGCGGGCTGGCCAAGGCCGTCACGAAGCACCTCGCCAAGGGAACCGGCGTGACGTACTCGGTCGCCGACGCGGTGTCGGAGTACGCGACCATGCTGTCCAGCCTGGGCGGCTACATGGCCGAGCGGGTGACCGATCTGTACGACGTCAGGGACCGGATCATCTGCCAGCTCCGTGGCCTGCCCGTACCTGGTGTGCCGGACCTCGACGTGCCCAGCGTGCTCGTCGCTCACGACCTCGCGCCGGCGGAGACGGCCACCCTGAACCCGGCCATGGTTCTGGGGATCCTCACCGAGGCCGGTGGCCCCACGAGCCACACCGCGATTCTTGCGGCGCAGCTGGGCATCCCGGCGATCGTCCAGGTGGGAGGGCTCGACGGCATCGCCGACGGTGACGTGGTCGCCCTCGACGGCGGGGTCGGCGAGGTCATCCTGGCGCCTACTGACGCTGACATCGAGCTCCTCGCCGAACGGTCTCGGCGGCGGGCTGCTGCTCTGGCCGGGTCGAGCGGTGAAGGTGCCACGCGCGACGGGCACCGGGTCGCGTTGCTGGCGAACATCGGCACCGCCGACGACGCCGCGCGGGCAGGCATCCAGGATCTCGAGGGATCGGGCCTGTTCCGTACGGAGTTCCTCTTCCTCGACCGCGAAACGGCCCCGACGCTGGAGGAGCAGACGGCGACGTACACCTCCGTCCTCCGGTCGTTCGGCACTCGCCGCGTGGTCGTACGGACCCTTGACGCCGGAGCCGACAAGCCGCTGGCGTTCGCCGATCTCGGCGTCGAGGAGAACCCGGCGCTCGGGGTCCGCGGGCTGCGTCTGAGCCGGGCCCGTGAGGACCTGCTCGACACCCAGCTGGCTGCCCTGGCCGCGGCCTACCAGGCGACGAAGGGCGACATCCGAGTGATGGCGCCCATGGTGGCGACGGTCGAGGAGGCGGAATGGTTCGCCGCCAAGGTACGGGCTGTGGGCCTGCCCAAGGTCGGCGTGATGATCGAGGTGCCGGCCGCGGCGCTGCGGGCCGAGCACATCCTGTCGGTCGTCGACTTCGCGTCGATCGGCACGAACGACCTGTCGCAGTACACGATGGCCGCCGATCGGATGCAGGGCGGGCTCGCCGAGCTACTCAGCCCCTGGCAACCCGCGCTGCTGCAGATGGTGCAGGCGGCATGCCAGGGAGGGCGCGCGACCGGCAAGCAGATCGGCGTCTGCGGGGAGGCCGGGGGAGACCCCCTGCTCGCGCTCGTACTCACGGGTCTGGGCGTGTCCTCGCTGTCCATGGCCCCGGGGAAGGTCAACGTTGTTCGGGCGGCGCTGCGGCTCCACGATCTCGCAGCGTGCCAGCAGATGGCGGCGTACGCGATCGATGCCCGGACCGCAGCCGATGCCCGGGCCGCGGTGACGGCCATCGTTCACCCGACCCTGCTGGACCTGCTCTGACGAGGGGCCCGGCAGAAGCGCTGGTGCGGTCGCGACCTGGTCGCGACCGCGCTCGCGCGTTGACGGGAGAGCGCTCCACCGCCGGTCCCCGCACCTGGCAGGCTGTGGGCTGTGGACCTGCCGATTCTGGAGTACGACTTCGACCCCGCCGACCTCATCCGCCCGAGCATCCGGGCACGACTGGGAGAGCAGCGCCTGCCGCGCGTCGCCGTGGTGACCTTCCTGGGCGACGTGTCGCGTGGCTGGGTCGCCGACCAGGGGTGGGAGGTCGCCTCCGTCGTCGACATGGTCACGGGGACGTTCCCGATCTGGACCGGTGCGTACGCCGGTGTCGACCTCGCCCTCGCCGAGCTTCCGGTGGGAGCCCCGGCCGCGTTGATCGTCGTGGAACAGCTCCTGCTGCTGGGCGTGGACACGATCGTGGCCGTCGGCTCGTGCGGTGCGCTGGTCCACGTGGAGGAGGGCGAGTTCCTGCTCCCCGTGCGCGCACTGCGTGACGAGGGATCCTCGTACCACTATCTGCCCGCTGCGCGCTGGGTCGAGACCGACGGAGGTGTACGGGACGCGTGCCGGGCCTCGCTCGAGAACCTTGGCTTCACCGCGACGGACTGCGCGACCTGGACGACCGACGCCTTCTATCGAGAGACAGCCGGTCTCGTAGCCGCGCGCCGCGAGGAGGGCTGTGCCGTCGTGGAGATGGAGTGCGCGGCGTTGGCCTCGTGCGCGCAGCTCAGGAGCGCCCGCTTTGGCCAGATCCTGTACAGCGCAGACACCCTCGCCGGCGACGAGCACGACATCCGCGGCTGGGGTCACGCGACCCGCGACGCGGCTCTCACGGTGGCCCTCGACGCGGCCGGGCGCCTCGCGGCGGGTTGATCCAATGGGCTTCCGGGCTGGCCCGAACATGGCGAGGGAGATCTTCCCGAGAGAGCTCGACGACCAATCAGCGGAATTCTCTGGCGATGACCATTCCGTCACCGAACCCACCCCGACTAATTGAATGTTTGTGGAAGTCCCAGTTGGCAGATCAAAGGCCTCATCTGACCTACGCTTTCACCCGTGACGAGTACCCCACCTCCGCCTCCGCCTCCACTTCCCCCATGGCTGCGGATCAATACGAACCTCAAGAAACCGGCGTTCAGGTGGCCGCTGTTGCCGCGTGCTCAGCAGATGTCCGGTGAACCACAGCCTTCCAAGGGAGAACCGGTCCTGGCGGCTCCGCCGGTCAAGGACCGGATGTACGAGGTTCGCAAGGGCTGGCAGCTCTATTCGGGGCTCCTTGCCGCCGGGGCCATGTTTCTCCTTTTCCTCTCAAGCTCTTTCGGGATAGCAATGTGGTTGTTGGGCTGGGTTCCAGTGGCCACGGGTGTGTCCCGGCTTGTCCGCAGGCGCAGTCACAGAACCTGGTTCGGCACCAGCACTCCGGGCGGGGCCGTATTCCTCGTGGTGATCGGATTGACCGCCGGGGTGATCGGCATCGTGACTATGCCGCGCAGCGACGCATCCCCGACGTCGTCACCTAGCACGTCGATCCACCCCCTCGTCTCCATCGGCTCCCCATCGGTCGTGGAGACGCCCACGAGCCAGGCGATCACTCCTTCAGACACTCCGTCCGTGCTGCCGACATCCGAGTCGACGCCGGCGGTCAGTTCTGCAGCAGCTCAGGTTCCTGCGGCCGCCCCGACAACGGTGGCCGCGCCCAAGGCCACGGCGGCCAAGCCCGTCACCACGGCCCCACCGCCCCCCACGACCAGTAAGCCTGCGAGCGTCTACTACGCCAACTGCGCCGCAGCCAAAGCTGCTGGCGCGGCTCCCCTTCATCGGGGCGACCCTGGCTATCGTCCGGCCCTCGACGGCGATGGCGACGGGATTGCCTGCGAGAAGTGACCTCGCTCGAGAGTGCCCCCGACATCGTGGGGTAGGGTGAGGACCAACCTGAACCCTGTGGGGGAACCCGGTGCAAGTCCGGGACTGACCCGCAGCCGTAAGGACGACACGTCGTCCGAGTCGGAATGCCCACCTGGTTCTGGGCTCAGATACCCGTCGAGGCATACGGGGTGAGCCGGTTCGCGCCACTGGACCCGGGTCTCATCGTGTGTCCTGCGCGAAAGGACCTCATGTCCCTCCTTCATCAGCGAGCACTGGCCGTCGGGACTACGGTCGCGCTCGCCTTCCTCAGTCTCTTCGTCCTGCCGGCCCACTCGGCACCCAGCAGCACCCCCACCACCTGCGCCGGGGTCTGGGTCGTGGTCCAGGAGGATCAGGCCACCCCCGCCAGCAGCGTCGGCTGCGCCACATCGCACAGCACGGGCCTGGACGCCCTGCAGAGCGCTGGCTTCACCCCGACCGTGGGCGGCGGGATGCTCACCCAGATCGACGCGCTGCCGACGGACCCGAACTACGGGACGAACGGCGGCTACTACTGGTCGTACTGGTACGCCACCGTGAACGCCGACGGCACCCTCGGCGCCTGGACGTACTACCCCGAAGGCCCCGCCACCACGACGCCGACCGTCGGTGTCGCCGAGGGCTACATGCTCACCAACGACTGGAACCTCACCCCTGGCGCGACCCGTGTGTTCACGCCGGCGGCGTCGACGTCGCCCAGCGCCAGCGCCTCCTCGAGCGCCCCTGTTCCTGCCCCCTCCACGGCCACCGCGAGCGCTTCGTCGCCGCGCGTCTCGGCCAAGGCGGCGGCCGCGGGTGCCTTCATCAACGGGCACCTGCCGACCGCCGACGACGGCGCCGACGCAGTGATCAACGCGATCTTCGGCCTGACATCGGCAGATTCCTGCGCGTACGCCCCCACGGTGCGTTCGCTGATCGCCGACATCAAGGCGCAAGCCCCGGACTACGTCGGCACAAACGCTGGTCGCGCTGCCAAGCTTGCCGTCCTCGCGAGCTCCCTGGGTGAGGACCCGACGGCGTTCGGCGGTCTCGACCTGTTCGCCATCCTCGCCGCCGGCACGCAGACCGACGGTCAGGTCGGCACGTACGCCTCGTCCTTCGTCCAGTCGTACGCCGTCATCGCGTACGTCCGGGCGGGCAAGCCCGTGCCGGCGTCGGTCCTCGCCAACCTCGTCGCCTCTCAGGATGCCAGCGGGGCCTTCGGCTATGACTTCGGTGGCTTCAACCCCGACTACGACACCACCGGCCTCGCGATTCAGGCGCTGCACGCAGCCGGCGGCAACGCCACGGCCATCGCGAAGGCTGTCGCCTGGGCGCTGTCGGAGCAGAACGCACAGGGCTACTGGCCGAACCCCTACTCGCCGGTCGACAGCACCGGTCTCCTGGGCTCGGCGTTGGAGCTCGTGGGTACGAGCAGTGGCGGGGCGAAGGCCTGGCTCGAGGGCCAGCAGCTCTCCGACGGCGGCTTCCCGGCGGCGTTGGGTAGCACGACGTCCGACCTCATGGCGACGTCCGATGCGCTGTGGCTGCTCGGCGGGACCTCTCTGGTCACCGTGACGTTCTCCACGACGGGATGCGCCGCGTCCGTGGTGCCCAGCCCGGGCGCGACGGCCACCGCTCTGGCGTCGCTGGCCGACACCGGCGCCACCGAGGGCGCTCTCGGCGTGGGAGTTGTCGGCCTCGTCGTGTTGGGGGCCGGACTCGTCCTGATCACCACGAAGCGTCGGGTGACCGTGCGATGAGGCTTCGTCGCGCGCTGGTCGCTGCGCTTCTGGGGGCCCTCACCGTTCTCGGCTTCAGCACGGTGCCGGCTCACGCTGCGCCCGTACCGGCCGCTGCCACCTGTGCAGGGGTGTGGGTGGTCGTCGACTACGGCGCCCTCGGCAGCACGTCGACCAGCTGCGCGACGAGCTTCTCCACGGGTACGGCTGCCCTGCGGGGGGCTGGTTTCAGCCCGACCCTGGACAACGGCATGATCACGAAGATCAATGGCGTTCCGGCCACGGTGAACATCCAGGACCACTACTGGTCGTATTGGCACGCGACACTGCAAGCCGACGGCTCGTACTCCGGCTGGGCCTACTCCAGTCTCGGCGCGAACAGCTACCACCCGACGGCCGGGAACGCCGAGGGGTGGCGCTACCAAGCCCTCGCCGACGGGTACGTGTCCCCAGGTGTGGCTCCTCCCAAGAAGGTGATCGCCGCAGCGCCCGCGACCACGGCTCCCGCCCAGGCGACCACCAAGGCGGCGGCGAAGACGACCACCACCGGGGCTGGGGCGACCACCGTCGCACCGGTCGCCAGCGCGCCGACGGCCCCGGGGAGCGACCTCGTCACGACCACGGACACGCCGTCGGCGAGTCCTAGTGCGTCGGTCTCCGTGACCTCGGATGAGGCCTCACCATCGTCTCCACCCTCAAGCCAGGACACCCCGGGTCCGCACCTCAGCAGCATGCTGGGCGCGGTCGGGGCGATCATCGTGATCGCGGTCGGGTCGGTGGCCCTGGCGGTGTGGAGGAAGAAGAAGCTCGGCCGGGGCTGACCGACAAGGGGAACGAGGGACCCGCGCGCGGCGCGACCCCGTATCCTCTCCCGGTGACTTCACTGCGCTCTGCTCTCGGTTCCCGCGTCCTCGTCGCTGACGGGGCCATGGGCACCATGCTGCAGGCGCAGGACCCCAGCCTCGAGGACTTCGAGGGGTACGAGGGGTGCAACGAGGTCCTCAACGTCACCCGGCCTGACATCGTCGAGGCCGTCCACCGGGCGTACCTCGAGGCCGGTTCCGACCTCATCGAGACCAACACGTTCGGCGCGAACCTGGCTGCGCTGGGGGAGTACGACATCGCTGACCGGATCGGGGAGCTGTCGGAGGCCGGCGCTCGGATCGCCCGGAGAGCCGCCGACGCGTACAGCACTCCCGAGCGTCCGCGGTGGGTGCTGGGGTCCATCGGGCCGGGCACGAAGCTGCCCACGCTCGGCCACACCACGTACGACGCGATCCGCGCTGGCTACCAGGACCAGGTCGAGGCCATGATCCGCGGCGGGATCGACGCCGTCCAGGTGGAGACCAGCCAGGACCTCCTGCAGACCAAGGCGGCAGTGCTCGGGGCGAAGAAGGCGATCGCCGAGTCCGGCCGCGACATCCCCGTCCTGGTGAGCGTCACGGTCGAGACGACCGGCACCATGCTGCTCGGCTCGGAGATCGGTGCCGCGCTCACGGCCCTGGAACCGCTCGGCATCGACGTCATCGGCCTCAACTGCGCCACCGGACCCGCCGAGATGAGCGAGCACCTGCGCTATCTCTCCCAGCACGCCCAGTGCCTGGTGTCGGCCATGCCCAACGCGGGGCTGCCCGAGCTCACCGCCGACGGTGCCCGCTACCCGCTGTCGCCCGACGGGCTCGCTGAGGCCCTCGGCCGGTACGCGGCCGACTACGGACTCGCGGTGCTCGGCGGCTGCTGCGGCACGACGCCCGACCACATCCGCCGACTCAGCGAGGCGGTCGCGGCGCGTCCCGTCGTCGCCCGTACGGTCGAGCACCAGCCGTCGGTCGCCAGCCTGTACTCCGACGTACCCCTCGATCAGGACACGACGTACCTCGCGATCGGTGAGCGTACGAACGCCAACGGCTCCAAGGCGTTCCGCGAGGCGATGCTCGCCGAGAACTGGGACGAGTGCCTCGAGATCGCCAAGGCCCAGGCCCGCGAGGGTGCCCACCTGCTCGACCTCTGCATCGACTACGTCGGCCGCGACGGCGTGGCCGACATGACCCAGCTCGCCTCGCGGCTGGCCACGGCGACGACCCTGCCGATCGTGCTGGACTCCACCGAGCCCGAGGTGCTCCGCGCCGGGCTGGAGCACCTGCCCGGCCGCGCGATGATCAACTCGGTGAACTTCGAGGACGGCGACGGCCCCACCTCGCGCTACCAGCGGGTCATGGAGCTCGTCGCCGAGCACGGCACGGCCGTGGTCGCGTTGTGCATCGACGAGGAGGGTCAGGCTCGTACGGCTGACTGGAAGGTACGGGTCGCCACGAGGCTGGTCGAGGACCTGACCACCCGCTGGGGGATGGCCGTGGGGGACATCGTGGTCGACTGCCTCACGTTCCCCATCGCCACCGGTCAGGAGGAGACTCGCCGCGACGCGCTGGAGACGATCGAGGCGATCCGTCGGCTCAAGGCCGCGTACCCCGGCGTCCACACGACGCTCGGCGTCTCGAACGTGTCGTTCGGTCTCAACCCGGCCGCGCGCCAGGTGCTCAACTCCGTCTTCCTCCACGAAGCGGTCGAGGCGGGGCTCGACTCGGCGATCGTGAACCAGAGCAAGATCGTGCCGCTGGCGAAGATCCCCGACCAGCAGCGCCAGGTGGCGCTCGACCTCGTGTACGACCGCCGCACCGACTCGTACGACCCGCTCTCGACGTACCTCCAGCTGTTCGAGGGCGTCACCACCCGGAGCAGTGCCTCGACGCGCGCGGCCGAGCTGGCCGCGCTGCCCCTCGCGGAGCGGCTCGGCCGTCGGATCGTGGACGGCGAGTCCAAGGGACTGACCGCCGACCTGGACGAGGCGCTCGCGATCAAGCCGGCGCTGCAGATCATCAACGACGACCTGCTCGCCGGGATGAAGACGGTCGGCGAGCTCTTCGGCTCCGGCCAGATGCAGCTGCCGTTCGTGCTGCAGTCGGCCGAGGTCATGAAGCAGGCCGTCGCCTACCTCGAGCCGCACATGGAGAAGGCCGACGCCGCGGGCAAGGGCACGCTCGTGCTGGCCACGGTCAAGGGCGACGTCCACGACATCGGCAAGAACCTCGTCGACATCATCGTCAGCAACAACGGCTACACCGTGGTCAACATCGGCATCAAGCAGCCGGTGACCGCGATCATCGAGGCCGCCGAGGAGCACCAGGCCGACGTCATCGGGATGTCCGGGCTGCTTGTGAAGTCGACGGTCGTCATGAAGGACAACCTGCTCGAGCTCAACCAGCGCGGGCTGGCCGAGAAGTACCCCGTGCTGCTCGGCGGCGCGGCGCTCACGCGCTCGTTCGTCGAGCACGACCTCAACCAGGTGTTCGAGGGTGAGGTGCGCTACGCCAAGGACGCGTTCGAGGGGCTGCGACTCATGGACGCCGTGATGGCGGTCAAGCGCGGCGTCCCTGGCGCGGAGCTCCCCGCGATCCGCGAGCGGCGCGTCAAGCGGCTGCCCGGTCAAGGGGAGGCGGAGGAGCCGCGTCCGGTCGACACGGTCCGCTCGGACGTCGCGCACTCGGTGCCGGGGTCGGTCGACGTGCCCACGCCGCCGTTCTGGGGCTCGCGCGTCGTCAAGGGCCTTCCGCTCGCCGAGGTGGCCGCGTGGCTCGACGAGCGGGCGACCTTCCTCGGACAATGGGGGCTCAAGACGGGCCACAACGCCACGTACGAGCAGCTGCTGGAGACCGAGGGCAGGCCGCGGCTGAGGATGTGGCTGGACCGCATCCGTACGGAGCAGATCGCCGAGTTCGCCGTGGTGTACGGCTACTGGCCGTGCTACTCCGAGGGCAACGCCGTGGTCGTCGTCGACCCTGCCTCGATGAGCCTGGACGACGAGCTCGCGCGCATCGAGTACCCGCGTCAGGGTCGCGACAAGCGGCTCTGCGTCGCCGACTTCTTCCGCAGCCGGGAGGAGGCCGAGCTGTACGGGCCGGACGTGATCGCGTTCCAGCTGGTCACCATGGGGCAGGCGGTGTCGCGCAAGACAGCGGTGCTGTTCGGCGAGAACGCCTACCGCGAGTACCTCGAGCTGCACGGCCTGTCCGTACAGCTCACCGAAGCCCTCGCCGAGATGTGGCACGACCGCATCCGCCATGAACTGGGTCTGGCCGACGTGACGAGCGACACCGACGAGATGATTCGCGACCAGGCGTACCGGGGCTCTCGCTATTCGTTCGGCTACCCCGCGTGCCCGAACCTCGAGGACCGCGCCACGCTGGTGCGGCTGCTCGACCCGTCGCGGATCGGCGTCGAGCTGTCCGAGGAGCTGCAGCTCCACCCGGAGCAGTCCACGGACGCGTTCGTCGTCCACCATCCCGAGGCCAAGTACTTCAACGCCTCGTGAGTTCTGCCCGGCGCCCAGCGAGCCTGGGTTGGACAGGGAACGGTAATAGCCTGTGACCATGACGCACCCCTCCACGCCATGGCGACGCGCCGTACTGGCGCTCGTCATGACGGTGGTCGGAGTCTCCGGCTGCGTGGCCACACCGACCGTGACGCCGTCACCCTCAGCCGCCTCGCAGACTCCCCGGGACTTCACTGTCGCCACCACCGAGAAGCTCACGGCGTTGGATCCCGTGGCCGTCACCGACTCGATGTCGACGACGCTGAACAGCGCCCTGTTCCAGCGACTCATGACGCTCGACCAGGGCAAGACGGCGCTGAAGCAGGACGCCGCCGAGTGCGTACGCCTGTCGCCCCTGCTGTTGCAGTGCAAGCTGCGGTCGGGTCTGAAGTTCAGCAACGGCGACGACCTCACCAGCAGCGATGTGAAGTTCAGCATCAACCGCGCCCTGCGTCTCGGCGTCGAGGGCTCGTCGGCTCGCCAGCTCGCGGCGCTCTCGTCGATCGACACGCCCGACGACCTCACCGTCGACTTCAACCTCTCGTGGCCCGACTACCAGTTCGGCCAGGCGCTCACCGAGCCGGCGGCGAGCATCGTCGACGAGCAGGTGTACGACCCGGACACGATCCGCGGGGTCGGGGACGCGCCGGTCGGCTCGGGCCCGTACTGGCTGAGCGCCAGCTACACCGACAAGCTCTACCTGCGGCAGCTCCGCAGCTACAACGGCTACACGCCGGCCGCCTCTGACCTTCTCGTCCTTCGGTTCTTCGCCGACTCGGCAGCCATCGAGGACGCCATGAAGCAGAACCAGGTGGACGTCGTCTGGCGAGGGCTGAACTCCGCAGCGTTGAAGCGGCTCGATGGCCAGATCTCGGCCTCGAAGGACAAGGTCACCGACTCGGGCTTCCGCCGCGAGACCAGCGTGGGGCAGCGGGTGCATTTCCTGGAGTGGACGGGCACCTCGGCGTACCGCCTGGATTCCGCGCTGCGCACGGCCGTGAGCGTCGCGCTGCAGGACGACCGGACGCTCGACTCGATCATCCCGGTCGGCATCGAGGGGCACATCGCGGCCTTCCCCCTGGGTGGGGTGGCCACGCCGCCTCCGCTGACCGGCGACAGGCTGCGGCTGACGCTGTCGTACGACTCGTCGATCACCGGCGAGAAGGAGATGGCGGGATCGATCCGCGACCGGATCGAGTCAACGGTCGCCGTCAGCGTGCAGCTCGTCCCGGACTCGGCCGCGGTCGACCTCGTGCTGGCCAACGTCAAGGCGTGGAACGCGACACCGATCGCGTGGCTCCAGCCGTACAGGACGAAGGCGCTGCCGGGCAGCGACGCGAAGATCGCGGAGTACGAGAAGCTGTACCGCACGACCACCGACGACACGCAGCGCGAGATCTACCTGTCCGAGCTGCAGAAGCAGGCGGCCGTCGACGCGACGGTGCTGCCGATCTCGCAGGAGGACGACGACATGTTCTTGGCCTCCAGGGTCAAGGTGCACGAACCGAAGTACGGACCGGGCTGGCAGCTGGCGCTGTGGTCGGTGGGGCTGCAATGAGTGAGGACACGATGGACGACTGGTCGGGGATCCGTACAGGACCGTTGAAGGCGGGGGAGCGCATCTCCCTGTTCGACACGAAGGGGCGGCGGCACTCGATCAAGCTGACGCCTGGGTCGACGTTCCACACGACCAGGGGCGGCATCAACCACGACGACCTCATCGACGGCCCTGACGGTGTCGTCGTGACCTCGGCGAAGGGCATCACGTACCTCGCGCTGCGTCCGCTGCTCGAGGAGTACACGGTCTCGATGCCGCGTGGCGCGACCGTGATCTATCCCAAGGACGCCGCGCAGATCCTCATGTACACCGACATCTTCCCTGGGGCGCGGGTGCTCGAGGCGGGTGTCGGCTCGGGCGCTCTGTCGCTCTCGCTGCTGCGGGCCATCGGGCCGACGGGAAAGCTCTACTCGTACGAGCGCCGCGCCGACTTCGCCGCGATCGCCAAGAAGAACGTGGAGAGCTTCTTCGAGAAGGAGCACCCGGCATGGGACGTACGTGTCGGTGATCTCGTCGAGACGATGGGTCCGGAGCGGGTCGACCGCGTGATCCTCGACATGCTCGCTCCCTGGGAGTGCGTGGACGCGGTCGGCGAGGTGCTGGAGCCGGGCGGCGTGCTGTGCTGCTACGTCGCCACGACCACCCAGCTCGGCCGCACCATGGACACGCTGCGTACGCACGGGGGCTGGCTCGAGCCGCGAGGCGTTGAGGTGTCCGTACGGGAGTGGCACGCGGAGGGTCTCGCGATCCGGCCGGGCCACGGCGGCACGGGCCACACGGGGTTCCTCATCCACACCCGCCGGCTCGCACCCGGTGTCACGGCCCCGCCCAAGAAGCG
>JAPUEI010000095.1:130327-139224 GCA_027492675.1 Propionibacteriaceae bacterium
GGTGGTCGAGTCCGTACATGCCGTTTTCGGACACGCGGGCGGCAGCGGGATGCCTGCCTAGACTGACGGCGTGCTGGCGGTCTCGGGGGTGTTGCTGGTCCTGGTGCTGGCGTTCGCCGTCATTCGACCGCGTGGGCTGCCGGAGGCCGTGGCCGCAGCCCCTGCGGCGATCGTCGTGGTCCTCGTGGGTGCCGTGTCGGGTCACGAGGCCTGGAGCGAACTGCTGAGACTGCTGCCCGTCGTGCTGTTCCTCGCGGCGATCCTCGTCGTCGGGGACATGTGCGAGTCCTCGGGGCTGTTCCGATGGGCCGGTGAGCAGATCGGGCGGGGGAGTCGCGGCAAGGGGCAGCGACTCCTCGTACTCGTGGTCATCGCCGGCGCCCTCGTCACCGCGGTGCTGTCCCTGGACGCCACGGTCGTGCTGCTGACTCCGGTCGTGCTGACGACCGCCAGGAAGGTACGAGTGCCGGCCAAGCCCCACGTGTACGCCTGCGCGCACCTCGCCAACAGCGCCTCGCTGCTGCTGCCCGTCTCGAACCTCACGAACCTGTTGGCGCAACGTGCGTCCGGCGTCTCGTTCGTACGGTTCGCCCTCCTGATGCTCGTCCCGTGGCTCGTGGTGATCGGCATCGAGTACGGGGTGCTGCGCTGGCGGTTCGGCTCCGAGCTCACCCTGCGGGGACGGCAGATCACGACGACGACCACGAAGCTGCCCGTGTTCCCGGCCGTCGTCGTCGGCCTGATGCTCGTCGGGTTCGTCGTGGCGAGCGCTGTGGGCATCGAGGCGGCGTGGGTCGCCGGGGCGGCGGCGCTGGTCCTCGTCGTACGGAGCCTGGTACGCCGCGAGGTCACGCCGCTGGGCGTCGGGCGCAGCCTCAACGTGCCGTTCGTCGCGTTCGTGCTCGGCCTCGGGGTCGTCGTGAAGGCGGTCGTGGACGGCGGGCTCGGCGCGTTCATGGGTCGCATCTCCCCGTCGGGCGAGAGCCTGCTGGCGCTGCTGGCCTGGGCGGGGCTGGCCGCGTTGCTGGCGAACCTGGTCAACAACCTGCCTGCCGTGCTCCTCATCCTGCCCCTCGCCGCCGTTGCCGGGCCGCTGGCGGTGCTGGCCGTCCTGATCGGCGTCAATGTGGGCCCGAACCTCACGTACGTCGGCTCGCTCGCCACGCTGTTGTGGCGGCGCATCGCGTCCGACCACGACCATGAGATCCCGATCGGGGAGTTCACCGTTCTCGGACTGCTCACCACGCCGGCGTCGATCGTCGCCGGCGTCGTCGCCCTGTGGGGTGTCGGCACACTTGTACTAGGAGGTCACTGATGACATCCGTTCCGCTACGCGTGCTGGTCTGGGTCGAGCCAGGCACCTGGGAGGCGTGCGTCGGCGCCGCCGCCGACCTGCTCGGGGATCGGGTGGCCGAGGGCGAGGTCACCTTGCTGTACGTGCCGGACTCCGACGATCTCGTCCAGGACGCCGCCATGGGCCTGTGGGGGCGCCGTCACGGACCGGAGGCTCCACCGGTGGACGAGTTCGACGACTTCGACCTGCTCGCGGATGCGGAGGCGCTGCTCGTCGGGCGGGTCGGTGAGACGGTGACCGTGCACACGCGCCTGCTGCGGGGACCGGTGGAACGCGTGGTGACGGCGGCTTCCGAGGACGCCGACTACCTCGTGCTCGGCCGCCAGGGCGATCTCAGCCGCCGCGGCCCGCACAGCCTCGGCAAGCACGCCCGGTTCGTCGTCGACCATGCACAGTGCCGGGTGCTGATCGTGTGGCCGCAGCCGGCGCCGTCGGCCTCGACGATCCCGCCGCTGCCCGCCGACGACCCGCGCCGCTGAGCTCAGGCGGGTCGGCGGCCCAGGCGGGAGTCGACGAACCGCCACCCCACGAGCACCAGACCGAGCACGGTCGTGGCGACGATGACAAATGCCACGGCCATGCCCCCGCCGGTGACGGCGCGCAGCAGGAGGCCGAGCACCGCCGTCGAGAGCCACACCGCGAGCCCCTCCCGGATCCACGAGGCGCGGAGCAGTCGCGTGGCGACAAGGGATCCGAGCAGTCCCGCCACGAGGAACGGCCAGCCCGTGAGGGCGATCCCGCCCAGCGAGAGCGACTCACCGTGGCTGGCGCGGCCGATGATCGCGAAGACAACGATCAGCACGAGGTCGAGGCAGGTCCGGATCCATCCACGCATGGGGCGACCATACAGGCGGGTGTTCGCCAGTAGGCTGCTGCGCGGTTCAGCGGAGGTGGGAATGACGACAACCGGCGAGAGCGTGGTCGTGATCGGGACGGGCCTGGTCGGCGCGTCCATCGGCATGGCGCTCGTGGCCGGTGGCTATCGCGTTCACCTGCGCGACAAGGTCTCCTCCCACGCCAAGGTGGCCGAGGGGCTGGGCGCTGGCACGACCGAGAAGGCCGTCGCGGGCGAGGTCTCGCTCGTCGTCGTCGCCGTGCCCCCCGCTGCTCTCGCCACGACCATCCTCGGCGCGCTCGAGCGGTACCCGCACGCCGTCGTGACCGATGTGGGCTCGGTGAAGGGTGCGGTGCTGGTGGCGCTCGGGGCCAGCGGCGCGGACGTCTCCCGCTACGTCGGGTCGCACCCCATGGCCGGCTCGCAGCATGCCGGGCCGCTCACCTCGCGAGCGGACCTGTTCGTCGACCGCACGTGGGTCGTGACCCCGCACGAGGCGTCCTCGGCCGACGCCGTGGCGCGTGTCGAGAAGCTCGCCGTCGACTGCGGGGGGCGCGTCGTCGTCATGGCCGCCGACCAGCACGACGAGGCTGTGGCCCAGGTGTCCCACCTGCCGCAGCTGATGAGCTCGCTCACAGCAGGGCGACTGCTCGACGTGCCGTCCGACCACCTCCGGCTGGCCGGCCAGGGCATCCGAGACGTCACGAGGATCGCCGGCTCCGACCCCGACCTGTGGCAGCAGATCGTGGCCGCCAACGCCGAGGCCGTACGGACCGAGCTGCTGGCCGTACAGGAGGCGCTCGCCGGTCTCGTGGCCGTCCTCGACGATCCAGCGGCGGTCCGGGAGTTCATCGCCCGCGGCCGTCAGGGTACGAGGGCGCTGCCGGGCAAGCACGGTCACCGCGCGCTGGACTTCGCGTACGTCGTCGTCGAGATCCCCGACGCCCCCGGCGCGCTGGCCCGACTGTTCGCCGACATCGGCGACGCGGGCGTCAACGTCGAGGACCTGGCGATCGAGCATGACGAGGCCCGCGAGGTCGGCTACCTGTCGGTCTCGGTGACCCCGGACCGCGCGCCCGAGCTGGCCGCCACGATGACCGCCCGCGGCTGGTCGGTGCGGCAGTAGCCGTCCTGAATCTGTCGGCCGACGCCGCGTCTGGTTATATACCTGCGTGACTCGAACCGACATCATCGCGATCGACGGCCCGTCGGGCTCCGGCAAGTCCACGACCGCCCGTGAGGTGGCGCGGCGGCTGGGCTTCGGCTACCTCGACACCGGAGCGATGTACAGGGGGGTCGCCGTCGCGTGCATGCGGGAGGGCGTCGACCACGACGATGCGGCGACCATCGCCGACCGCACCCGGACCGTGATGCTCGACATCGCGACGGACCCCGACGAGCAGCGACTTCTGGTCGACGGCGTCGACGCCACCGCGACGATCCGCGAGCCGACCGTCTCGGCGTGGGTGAGTGCCGTGGCGACCAACGCCGACTCGCGCGCCGAGCTCGTACGTCGTCAGCGCTCCCTCGTGGCCGACGGCCGATTCGTGGTCGAGGGGCGCGACATCACCACGGTGGTGTGTCCGGATGCGGCCGTACGGGTGCTGCTCGTCGCCGATCCCGTACGTCGCATGGCCCGTCGCGGGGCCGAGCTCGCCGGTGCCGTCGATGAGGCCGCCCTGCGCGACCAGGTGCTGCGCCGAGACCGGGACGACTCCACGCTCGTGAACTTCACCGAGGCGGCGCCGGGCGTCGCGGTCATCGACTCTTCCGAGCTCACGATCGACGAGGTGGTTGGCGCCATCCTCACGCTCGCCGCCGACAAGGGTCTCACGGCGACGGTGTGACCCCAGGCGCCGGAGCCGTGCGTCGCGCGCCGTCGAACCCGAGCAGCACTAACACCAGCATCAGGGCCACGACCCCGAAGCCCAGGTAGTACGGGAACGCGTACGTGCCTAGGGTCAGCACCGCCACCACAGGCAGCCCCACTGCCGGCCGTTGCACCGCGAGCAGCACGCAGCCGACCACGAGGAACAGCAGGTGGTGCGGCCAGGTGGCCGATGTGACGAGCCCGGCCGCCAGACCCATGACGAGGGTCGCCTCGAGCTGCTGTGCACCCCGATGGTGTCGGCGAGCGCTCCACAGGGCCGCCACCACGGTCGCTGCGGCGAGCACCAGCCACGCGACGCTGAGCGCGGTGTCGTGGAGGCCCAGACGGGAGAGCACGCCGTACTCGGACCAGTTGTCCGAGCGGCCCAGCGTGCCCCAGGCCGCGCGAACGGTCTCGGGATGGAACCAGTAGCGCAGCGTGTCCGGCCAGCGGAGCGCGGCGCCCAGCACGGTGGCCACACCGAAGACGGCAGCGGCGTTAGCGGCCGCACGCCATTGCCGGGTGACCAGGTAGTACGGCACCAGGATCAGCGGTGTGAGCTTGATGGCGCCCACGAGCCCGACGAGGACACCTCGCCAGCGCGGGGGCAGCAGGGCCGCGTCGAGGACCACCACGGCGGCGACCGCGAACGAGATCTGCCCCATGGTCATGTTGGCGAGCGCCGGAGTCGACAGGGCGAGCGGGAGCGAGGCGATCACGACCAGCAGCAGCGGCACCTCGCTCCGGCCGGAAGTGGACCGGCGGGCGTCGACCGCGGTCACGGTGCTGACGAGGGCAGCCACGACGAGGCCGCTGGTCAGCACAGCCAGAGCCACCCGGCCGAGCGCCTCGGGAACCAGGGCCAGCGGCAGCATGACGAGGGACGCGAACGGGGGATAGACGAACGTCAGCGGAGAGCCGTCGTTGCCGGTGATGGAGAAGGTATAGGCGCTGCCGCCGTGCAGCACGTCCAGTAGAGCCCCACGGTAGATCCGGAAGTCGTAGCCGGTGCTGGGCAGCAGGATCAGCACCGCGGCCAGGGGCAGGAAAGCGGCGACCAGCTCCAGCGGCCGACGTACCACGGGGGCGACACGAGTCGACGGGGGCATGTTTGTCTCCGATGTCGGGGGGTGGCTCGACAGTAGCCCTGGCGATGCTCGTACGGCCCGATTTGGGGGAGTTCCACCCTGGCGGCTGATGGGGTGGAAGGCGCTTGCACGGTACGATCGGCACTCGCCCCGCGTGTCGGGGATCTCGGTCGAGGAGCCTCCCGTGTCGCGTGCTGGTCTCGAGGGTCATCGCGGTGCCTGCGGGTGGCGCCGATGACGCTGCGCCATTGGCTCATCGTGGTCGGCTCGGGGCTGTTGATGAGTCTGCAGGTCCTGGTCTTCATGGGTGGCGGGATGATGCTGCCGCCGATGGCCGCCGACCTAGGCGTCAGCCTCGGTGCGGTGATGGTGTTCTCGTCGATCACGGCGCTCGCGGGGGCCGCCGGGATGTCCGTTGCCGGTCCTTGGCTGTTGCGCAGGCTCGGGGTTCGCGCGCTGATCCTGATGGCTGGAGTGCTGACCGGGGGGTCGCTGTTCGCTGTCTCGTACGTCACGGGGCTGACCGGCCTGTACATCGCGGCGTTCGGCGCCGGCGTGCTGGCGCCGCTGTCGTTCCAGATGGCCGGCGCGGTGCTGGTCGATGAGTGGTTCATCGCGCGTCGCGGGACGATGCTCGGCATCGTGATGTCCGTCGCGAGCCTGGGCGGCATCATCGCGGGCACCGTGCTGCCGCCCGTCATCGTGAGCGGCGGCTGGCGGCTGGGGTTCCAGGTCGTCGGCGGGATCACCGCCGTCGTGGCCGTCGTGTGCGGCGTCTTCCTCATTCGGGCGCGGCCGGCGGTCGTGGGTCTGCGGGCGTACGGCGCTCAGGACGACCTCGTACACGCCGATCTCAGTCCCGCGAAGGGATCCGCGGCGGCCATGTTCGCCAGCCCGCAGTTCATCGCGCTCATGCTGGGGCTCACCTGTTTCAGCATCCTGATGGCGATGCAGCAGCATTTCCCGACCCTGATGGGCGACCACGGACTCGACATCGAGACGGCAGGCACGCTAGTGGCCGTGCTCTCGGTGGCCAACGTGGCCGCGACCCTCGCGTACGGCGCGCTCAACGACCGACTCGGCCCTCTGGTGGCCATGGTGGTCTCGTGCGTGCTCCTTGCCGCGTCGCTGATGGTGTTCGGCCTCACGATGGGCGCGGTGGGCCAGGCGGCCGCGGTCCTCGTCTACGCGATCCCGGCGATCACCCCGCCGATCATCACGCCCATCGTCTTCCGGCACACCTTCGGCGATCGGCACCTGGTCTCGCTGCTCGGGGTGGGCATGGCGACGATGCCCGTCGGCGTCGCCCTCGGGTCGCCGCTGTGGGGGCTGGTCAAGGACGTGACCGACTCGTACACCACCGGTCTGTACGCCGGCGTCGGTCTGTCGGCGCTCTCACTGGTCCTCGTGGGGTACGCCCTCGTCACGGGCCCGAAGCGCTGGCTGGGCGAGCCCGGGACGGAGCCGGAGGCCCTCCTCGCCGCATGAGCGGGCATCAGCGCGGACTCCGGATAGGATGAGCAGTCGCTCCGCAGTGTGCGGGGCCGTACGCATCGAGGAGTTCCCCGTGTCTGAGCCCGTCACCACCAGGCCTGTACTGGCGGTCGTCGGTCGCCCGAACGTGGGCAAGTCGACGCTCGTCAACCGCTTCCTCGGACGCCGCGAGGCCGTCGTGCAGGACATTCCCGGCGTGACGCGCGACCGCGTCTCGTACGACGCCGACTGGGCCGGCCGCGACTTCGTCGTCGTCGACACCGGTGGCTGGGTGTCGGATGCGACCGGCATGGCGGCCCAGATCGCCGAGCAGGCAGAGATGGCGATCATCGCCGCTGACGCCGTGCTGTTCGTCGTCGACGCGACCGTCGGCACGACCGACGAGGACGAGGCCGTGGTGCAGGTGCTGCGCCGCAGCAAGAAGCCCGTCGTCCTGGCCGCGAACAAGGTTGACGACGTACGAGCGGAGGCTGAGGCCGCCGCGATGTGGAACCTGGGCCTCGGGCAGCCGCACGTGGTGTCCGCGCTGCACGGTCGTGGCGCGGGCGACCTCCTGGACGCCGTGCTGGAGGCGCTGCCGAAGCCGGTGGGGGAGCCCGTGGAGGTCGTCGCCGGTCCGCGGCGCATCGCCATCGTCGGCAAGCCCAACGCCGGCAAGTCGTCGCTGCTCAACAAGCTCTCCGGTCAGCAGCGTTCCGTCGTCGACTCGATCGCGGGCACGACGGTCGACCCCGTCGACGAGCTCGTGGACCTGGATGGCGTGACGTACCAGTTCGTCGACACCGCGGGCATCCGTCGCCGGGTCAAGGAGGCGAGCGGGCATGAGTACTACGCGTTCCTGCGCACGCAGACGGCCATCGAGCGCGCCGAGGTGTGCGTCGTGGTCATCGACGCCTCCGAGCCCGTCACCGAGCAGGACCTGCGCATCCTCGACATGGTCGAGGAAGCTGGTCGGGCGATGGTCATCGCGTACAACAAGTGGGACCTCACCGACGAGGAGCGGCGCCGCTACCTGGCCCGCGAGGTCGAGCGTGACCTCGGCCACGTCGCCTGGGCGCCGACGGTGAACATCTCCGCGCTGACGGGCAGGAACGTCGTCAAGCTGAGCACGGCGATCGCCGAGGCTCTCGACGGCTGGGAGACCCGGGTCTCCACGGGCAAGCTCAACGCCTTCCTGGGGAAGGTCGCTGCGGCGCACCCGCACCCCGTCCGCGGCGGCAAGCAGCCCCGCATCCTGTTCGGCACGCAGGCTCACAACTGCCCGCCGACGTTCGCCCTGTTCACGAGTGGCCAGTTCGACCCCACGTACGTCCGGTTCGTGGAGCGCCGTCTCCGCGAGGACTTCGGCTTCAAGGGTTCGCCGGTCCACGTCGAGGTACGAGCTCGGGAGAAGCGCTCCGCGTCGTAATCCTCAATCGAGCCTCATACGACTCGGGTCTGATTTTTGTGAACGCCCTCTTAGCCGGAGTGTGAGCCCACAAGCGCGGATGCTTTCGTTGCTGTGCTTGAGGGAGGTTGTCTCGTGTGCAGACATTCCTGGGGCCCCGGGGGACGGGCACCAGATCACAGTAGGTACGAGCTCGGATGAGCGGAGTCGGGGGGCTCCTCGTCCTGGTTCGTGAGGCGGCCGCGTGGTACGCCAGTCTTGCCGTTCCGGCAAAGCTCACCGTGGTGACGATCGCCGTCGCCACGGCGGGAGTTGGCGTCGCCGTCGTGGCGCCCGATGTACTGCCCATCTCGCCCTTCGCGTCGAGCCACCATGTCGCCATTCCGTCGGCGACCGCCCCGGTGCGCTCCGCGGTCCCGGTCAACCCCTCCATCGTCGCGTCGGCCAGGCCGAGCACGACATCCCCTGCAGCCCCACGGTCCACACTGCCGGCGACGTCCGCTGTCCCCACCGTGCCGGGCGCGGGGGAGTCGAGCGACGGCAACGGCCGGACGTCCGCCAGCCCGTCCGCCACGTCGACCAAGTCGACGTCGAAGCCGACCTCGTCGGCGAGCGTCTACTACAAGGACTGTGATGCCGCGTGGAAGGCCGGAGCGGCCCCGATCAAGGTCGGGAAGCCCGGCTACCGCCCCGAACTGGACCCCGACCACAACGGCGTCGCCTGCGAGAAGAGGTCGTGAGCAGAGGGTGCCGCGGCTCGTGTAGAGTGTCGCCTCGGCGCTGAGAGGCGCCAGCGGGCTGTAGCGCAGCTTGGTAGCGCACTTGACTGGGGGTCAAGGGGTCGCAGGTTCAAATCCTGTCAGCCCGAC
>JAPUEI010000096.1 GCA_027492675.1 Propionibacteriaceae bacterium
CAGCAGGACCCTCAGGCCCCACAGATCGAATGTCACCTACTCATGCAGCAGACCCCCCTGATCCCGCGGCGCTTCGGGGGGAAGTAGGGACCGGAACCCGTCGGCATACCGACCAGAAACTGGCTCGGGCGACGCCGCAGACGGGGCTTGCCCCGGATGGCAGAGTGGGCGGCTACACCGGATCGTGAGGAGCCGACATGGCGAAAGTCATCTCCACCCTGTTCGTCTCGGCCGACAACGTGGCCGAGATCGACCCGGCCTGGCACTTCCCGTACTTCGACGAGAACATGGGCCGAGCCGTCACCGAGGACTACGCGACGTCGGATGTGCTGCTGATCGGGCGGGTGACGTACGACAGCTTCGCCGGCGCCTGGCCCGGCCGCGAGGAGGCCGGCGAGGCGGACGCGGGGATGGCGAGGCAGCTGGGCGACCTGCGCAAGGTCGTCGTTTCCCGCCAGCCCCTCGAGTTCACGTGGCGGAACTCCGAGCTCCTCGACGGAGAGCTGGCCGAGGCGGTCGCCGCGCTGAAGGCCGACCCGGCCGTCGGTGGCATCCTCATCCCCGGCTCGATCTCCGTGGTCCAGCAGCTGCTCGCGGCCGGGCTGGTCGACGAGCTGCGTCTGCTCGTGCACCCGGTCGCGGCACGTACAGGCAGGACCGTGTTCGACGCCGGCGATGTCCCGTACCACCTCACGCTGCTGTCCAGCGAGGTCTTCCCGACGGGCGTCATCCGCGTCATCTACGCCCCGGCCGCGAACCCGGTCCCGGCGACGTACGAGGATGCAGCCGGCCTGGTGGGCGACGCAGCCGACGCCTGAGTCCTCTCCGGGAGGGGTACCAGACCTCTCCCCAAGGGGTAGGAGATCTCTCCGCGAGGGGTAGGAGGCCTCTCCGCGAGGGGTGCGAGATCTCTCCGCGAGGGGTAGGAGGCCTCTCCGCGAGGGGTGCGAGATCTCTCCGCGAGGGGCACCAGACCTCTCCGCGAGGGGTACCCGACCTCTCCGCGAGTGGGCGCGCCCGCTGGCTCGAGGAGAGGTTTAGGAGTCCTCTCCGAGAGGGGTACGAAACCTCTCCCCGAGGTTATGTGGCATGGCTAGTGCTCGTTCCGGGTCCATGAGGAGTTGACCGACGGAGTCGGTGCACGTCTCGAAGGGTCCCTGGCCGTGCGTAACCCCTCTCCTCGAGGCGTGCGAAACCTCTCCGCGAGGGGCACCAGACCTCTCCGCGAGGGGTAGGAGGCCTCTCCCCGAGGGGTACGAGATCTCTCCGCGAGGGGCACCAGACCTCTCCGCGAGTGGGCGCGCCCGCTGGCTGGGGGAGAGGTTTAGGAGTCCTCTCCGAGAGGGGTACGAAACCTCTCCCCGAGGTTGTGTGGCATGGGTCGTGCTCGTTCCGGGTCCCTGAGGAGTTGACCGACGGAGTCGGTCAACGTCTCGAAGGGCCCCCTGCCGCATCACCGTACGTCTGGCGGCCGCGGACGGACATCGACGAGGTGGTGCAGCGGTACATACTTGCCCGGTGACTTCACTCGTACTCACCTGGCCGCACTTCGATCCCGTCGCGATCCACATCGGACCGCTGTCGATCAAGTGGTACGGGATCATGTACGCACTCGCGTTCCTTGCCGGCTACCTCATCCTGCAGCGTCGTGTGACGCGCGAGCCGTGGGCAGGCAAGGGGTGGGTGCCCGATGACGTCGGCACGCTGATCTTCGACACCGTCGTGGGCGTGATCGCGGGCGGCCGCCTGGGCTACGTGCTGTTCTACAAGCCGACCTACTACGCCGCGCACCCGCTCGACATCGTGAAGCTCTGGGACGGTGGCATGAGCTTCCACGGCGGCGCCATCGGCGTGATGCTCGCGCTGTGGTGGTTCGCCCGGCGCTACAAGCGGCGCTGGCTCGAGGTCACGGACCTGCTCGTCCCGCTCGTACCCATCGGCCTCGGCCTGGGCCGCATCGGCAACTTCATCAACGGCGAGCTCTGGGGCCGCGCCGCCGACCCCAACCTGCCGTGGGCGATGATCTTCCCGCAGGCCGGCCCGACCCCGAGGCACCCTTCGCAGCTGTACGAGATGCTGCTCGAGGGGGTCGTGCTGTACGTGCTGTTGTGGCTGTACCAGCGTCGTCGCCCCTTCCAGGGCGCGGTCAGCGCGGCGTTCCTGATCGGTTATGGCGTGTTCCGCTTCACGGTCGAGCACTTCCGCGAGCCCGACGACTACCTGGGCTTCCTCAGCCTCGGGTTGAGCATGGGGCAGTGGCTGTGCGTGCCCATGATCCTGGGCGGCGCCGGGCTGTGGCTGTGGTGCCGACACCGCGCCCGTACGTCACCGGCCGACGACCCGAGCGACCCCGTCGAGCCAGGTGACCCGACGGACACCGCCGACGAGGCCGCGGAAGTGACCGCGACCGACGCCGAGCCCGCGACCGACGGCGAGGCCACCACCGAGGCCGAGTCGACCACCTGATCGGCGAGTCCTGGGCCCCTCGGGGACCTCCGGCTCTCACGCGCGCCGAGATGGGCATCCCGGCGACTCGTTCGTGCTCACCGACGCGGACACCATCGAGTCCATACACCTGCTGCGAGAGCTCGCTCAGCACGGCGGCCACGCGGACATGTTCCGCGAGCAGATCCTGAGAGTCAGGTGACTCCTGCTCAGTTGCAGGTCACGCCCGTCGCATGGACCGGGCAGTAGCCTCCTGGGTTCGCCTCCAAGTACTGCTGGTGGTAGCCCTCCGCCGGATAGAACTCGGCCGCCGGCCGGATCTCGGTCGTGATGGTGCCGAAGCGTGCGGCCGAGAGGTTGGCCTGCATGCGGTCCCGTGCGGCTTCGGCGGCGGCGGTCTGGGCATCGCTGGTCGTGTAGATGGCCGAGCGGTACTGGGTGCCGCGGTCGTTGCCCTGCCGCATGCCCTGCGTCGGGTCGTGGTTCTCGAAGAAGACCTTGAGCAGGTCGTCGTACGTGATCGTGGCCGGGTCGTACACGATCTTCACCGTCTCGGCGTGGCCGGTCCGTCCGCTGCAGACCTCTTCGTACGTCGGGTTCGGCGTCATGCCGCCCTGGTAGCCGACGCTGGTGACGTACACGCCGGGCAGCTTCCAGAACAGCTTCTCCGCACCCCAGAAACAACCGAGCGCGAGGTAGGCGACCTCGTCACCCTCGGGGACCGCATGGAGGGGTGTCCCCAGCACCCTGTGCAGCCTGGCGCCGTCCAGCACCGGCCGCTCGCGCCCTGCCAGCGCGTCCCGGACATCGATGAGCTTGTCCTTGTCGAACCACATCTCGAACCACCTTCCGCCGCGGGATCTTGCCGTCCTTCGAACGTCAGTCTGCCGTGGCGCCCCTAGCAACAGAGACCACCCTTGCCTTGTTCCCCCACCCTCCGACAGGCAATTGGTGCTGGTGGGGCGACGTGGCCGGCGTGTCGGGCGAGATCTGCCCCGTTTGCCTGTCACGCGACAGGCAATAGGTACTCCCTCCGGGCCGTCTGTCGGCGTGTCGTGTCACTCCTGCACCATTTGCCTGTCCGGGGGGACGGGCGAGGGCGCGGCCAGGTCGGCGACCGGAGCTGTCGGTCGCGCGAGCAGCTCGGTGTCGCGAGAGCTCATGGCGCGGTCGGCCTCCTCGTACACCAGCGTCCGCGCCACGTCCGCCGCCATGTGGATGACGGCGTGGGTGTGCAGGAGCCCCGTCGTGTGGAACGTCACGTTGGCGAGCCCGAGCAGGCGCTCGAGAGGGCCTTGGTAGGCGCCCACCGACTGCAGCCGGGCATGGGGCACGATCGACTGGTGGCGGGTCAACCAGCCGCGGCGCGTGACGACCACCTCGTCGTCGAGGCCGTACGCGTTCCAGCTGTACGCCAGGGGGTCGAGCAGCTTGGCGCGGGGCGGCGACCCTGTGAACTGGATCGCGCCGAGCGACAGGCCCGGCCAGACAGCCTCCAGCGCGGCGTCCACCTGGGCCTTCGACCCGATCGGGAGCAGCAGCGTGGACACGTTCGAGCTCGACTCCCGCGTCGTGGCCTCGCCGAGCCCGAGCACCTCGAGGTCCACCCGGTACCGGCCCAGCGGCCGCCAGAACAGTGGCTGAGAGAGCCGGATCGACTGAATCCGGTACACCGGCACGGTCTGGCTGGTGAGGTTCGTCAGCCCGCGCGTGATCCGCAGACCGGCCTGCGTCTGGGCCAGCGTGAAGTTGAACTGGGCGGCGACGCGGCGGGCGAAGTACTGGCCGATCGAGATCAGCAGCGGCAGGCCGCTGGCCAGGGCGACCACCGGGAGGATGCCCTCCATCGGCAGATGGGTGAACGTCGAGATCCCCCACACCACGAGGAACGGCATGCCGAACCCGATCAGCAGGCTCAGCAGGTCGTGGGACACGAGCGCACCGAGCAGTAGCTCGTGCGGCTGCACCGTGACGATGACCTTGTCCGTCGCGCTCACGTCGACGAACAGCGGGTCGCTGGTCTGCGCCCTCGCCTCGTGCACGCTCACCTGAGCGCCGTGCGCGCGGAGCATGAGGAAGTCGCGCAGCTCGTACGCCCTCTTCCTCGACAAGTACCTCAGCTTCGTCGAGTCGTGCGCGCCCGCGTCGATGCGCACCTCCGCGAGCCCCAGGAGCCGCGGCGCCAGGGGCTGCATCACGTCGACGGACTGCAGACGGGTGTACGAGATGCGGCGGGAGCGACGCGAGATCCACCCCGACTCGACGCGGAGCTCGGTCTCGTCGGCGATGAACTTCGTGAACCGCCACGAGACGAACCCGGCGACCAGTCCGATCAGTGCGACGCCGAAGATGGCGAGCACGAACACCCACCACGGCAGGTTCTCGCCCTGATGGCGTCCGGGGAGCTGCTCCTGCAGCAGCGCCCAGCCGACCGCCACGACGGCGACCCAGCCGCGCACCAAGGGCGTCAGTGGGTGGGCGCGCTCGACGACCTTCCCCGTCGGCTGCGGCGCGGGAGCGGGGGGAGGTGCGTACGGCGTCTGCGGTGCGCCGTACGGCACCGGCTGAGCCGGTGGCCACGGCTGCTGACCGACGTACGGCTGGGGCGCCGGCTCGTACGTCGGCCCCGGAAAGGGCTGCTGCTCCGGGTGGGGAGGCTGCTGCCCGTACGGCGTCGTCACAGGCCGGACCCCACGGCGTCGCCGACCTCGATCAGCCGGTCGCGCAGGCGCTCGGCCTCGGCGGCGGGCAGGCCGGGGATGGACGCGTTCGAGTGGGCTGAGGCCGTGACCAGCGTGACCGTCGCGAGCCCGAGGATGCGGTCGAGTGGGCCGGCGTCGACCTTGGCGATCTGCAACCGCCCGTACGGCACGACGGTGAGGTTCTTGTACCAGAGGCCTCGTGTGATGCAGAGGTCCTCGCCACGTTCTGCGTAGGCCCACGAGCGCGCGTAGCGGCCCGCGCGGATGACCCGCCACACGAACCAAGCGATGCCCGCGACGGTCGGCAGCCACTGCCAGGGGGTGGGCAGGACTTGTGGGATCAACAGGTAGCCGGCGATGGCTACGGGCACCCAGAAGATCAGGTTGATGATCACCGCGCCGACGATCCGAACGATCGCGTACTTGCCGGACAGCCGCACCCAGTGGTCAGCGGGAGGGGAGAAGAGGCTTGTCACGTCGTCTACTCTACGGCGCGAGCCAGACCGCCCCGCCGAGGTGGGCGTCCGTGACGTGACGGGGAGCAGCCTGTCCCGTACAGACCCCAATAGACTCCGCCCATGGACTCTGAGCTGGTGCTGGTCATCGACTTCGGAGCACAGTACGCGCAGCTCATCGCGCGTCGGGTGCGCGAGGCGAACGTCTACTCCGAGATCGTGTCGCACACCGCGTCGGTCGCCGACCTCGTGGCCCGCAAGCCCTCAGCGATCGTGCTGTCGGGCGGGCCGCAGTCGGTGTACGCGGACGGCGCGCCGCAGGTCGACCCCGCCCTGTTCGACACGGGGATTCCGGTCTTCGGCATCTGCTATGGCTTCCAGGCGATGGCCCGGGCGCTCGGCGGCGACGTCGCGAAGACGGGCCTGTCCGAGTTCGGCCGCACGGTCGTCACGGTCGACGAGCCGGGCACGCTGCTCGCCGACGTACCGAGCTGCTTCAGCGTCTGGATGAGCCACGGCGACTCCGTACAGTCGGCTCCGTCGGGCTTCGACACCCTCGCGGTGTCGGCGGGCGCGCGGGTGGCGGCGTTCGAGGACACCGGCCGCAAGCTCGCCGGCGTGCAGTGGCATCCGGAGGTGCTGCACTCGGAGTACGGGCAGAAGGTCCTGAGCACGTTCCTCCACGACATCGCCGGTCTCGGCTCGGACTGGAAGACGGCGGCGATCGCCGAGGAAGCCATCGCACGGGTGCGCGAGCAGGTCGGCGACAAGCGCGTGCTGTGCGCCCTGTCGGGCGGCGTCGACTCCGCGGTCGCGGCCGCGATCGTGCAGCGGGCGGTCGGTGACCAGCTGACGTGCGTGTTCGTCGACCACGGGCTGCTGCGCAAGGGGGAGTCCGAGGCGGTGGAGCGCGACTTCGTGGCCGCGACCGGTGCCAAGCTCGTCGTCGCGGATGCGGTCGACCAGTTCCTCGGCCACCTCGCGGGCGTCACCGACCCGGAGACGAAGCGCAAGATCATCGGTCGCGAGTTCATCCGCGTCTTCGAGGAGCAGGCTCGGGCCCTGGAGAGTGAGGTGGGCATCGACTTCCTCGTGCAGGGGACGCTCTACCCGGACGTCGTCGAGTCGGGCGGCGGCGACGGCGCGGCGACCATCAAGAGCCATCACAACGTCGGCGGACTCCCCGATGACCTGCAGTTCACGCTCATCGAGCCGCTGCGGACGCTGTTCAAGGACGAGGTACGGCAGGTGGGCCTGGAGCTCGGACTGCCCGAGCAGATGATCTGGCGTCACCCGTTCCCTGGCCCCGGTCTCGGCATCCGCATCATCGGCGAGGTCACGCGGGAGCGGCTCGACCTGCTCCGCGAGGCCGACGCCATCGCGCGTGAGGAGCTCACCGCGTCCGGCCTGGATCGCGACATCTGGCAGTTCCCCGTGGTGCTTCTGGCCGACGTACGGTCGGTGGGCGTGCAGGGTGATGGCCGTACGTACGGGCATCCCGTCGTGCTCCGCCCCGTCACCAGCGAGGACGCCATGACGGCTGACTGGGGACGACTCCCGTACGACGTGCTGGAGCGCATCTCGACCCGCATCACCAACGAGGTGCGCGAGGTCAACCGCGTGGTCGTGGACATCACGAGCAAGCCGCCGGGCACCATCGAGTGGGAGTGACGGCCCTCTGACGGCGACTCGCTCACGGACCCCGGAAGCCCACGACGGGCAATGGGTGCCGTCGGGTCGACGTCAGTACGTGCGCGACCCCGCCACGTACGTCGCCGTCACCGTCGCCCCGAGCAACCGGCGAGCCGTCTCGGCGCTGTCCGCATGCACCTCGACGGGGTTCTCGTCGAGCAGGATGACGTCGGCGGGCTGACCCGGCTCGACCGTGGTCCGTACCGACGCCCTGAACGCCTCGAGCGCGCTGATCCGCTGATCCGGGTGCCAGGAGGCCTCCTCGGTCGTGCCCCGGTGGACGGCGGCGGCCATCGCCTTCCAGGGGTGCAGCGGCGCCACGGGAGCGTCGGAGCCGAGGATCAGCGGTACGCCCGCGTCGAGGAGCGTCCGCAGCGGGAAGGCGTCGTCGCACCGCCCGGCCCACAGCCGGTCCATGGAGCGCCAGTCGTCCACGAGGTGCCACGGCTGCACGCTGAGCGTGAGTCCCAGACGCAGGATGCGGGCGATGTCCGACCGATCCACGAGCTGTGCGTGCTCCACGGTGCCATGCGCGCCCGACGTCTCGTACGCATCCAGCACCTGGCTCAGACAGGCGTCCCCGATGGCGTGGGTCGCCACGGTCAGGCCGTGCATCCGAGCCCGCGTCTGCATGTCGACCAGCTCGTTGAGGGAGTACGCGAAGTGGCCGTGCGTGCAGCCGTCCACGTCCCGTACGGCGGCGGTCAGGCTCGACAGCGACCCGTCGGCGATGATCTTCAGCGACCCCATCCGGATGAGCCCGCGGCCACCCGGCACCTCCTCGCCCGTGCTCAGACCAGCGTCGATGACCTCGTCCAGCGTGCTGGGGAAGACGCCGACCCGGACGCGGGGGAGTGTGACCCCAGCCTCAGCCAGCCGCTGCCACGGTCCGAGGTGGTCGTCCATCACGAGGTCGACGATGCCGACCACGCCCAGGGCCGCCAGCTCCTCGAGCCGCCGCAACCGAGCCTTGGACAGGGCCTCGGGGTCGTCGGGCACGCGGGGCATCAGGGCGAACCAGTCCGCCTCCGTACAGACCCCGTCGAACGTCACGTCGAACATGCGCTGGGCGGCGGTGTTCAGCCAGCCGCTGTGGGCGTCACCGGCCATCAGCACCACGGGATGCGCGCCGCTCACCGCGTCGAGCTCGGCGGTCGCCGGGAGTCGCGTCCAGTCGGACAGACGGTGGCCGAAGCCCACGACCAGTGACGCGGATCGGGAGTGCAGACCAGCGATGTACGAGGCGACCCGGGCGCACGCCTGTGCCGGATCCGTGGTGCCGGCTGTGTCGACCCGCAACGCCGCCTGCGCCCATTGCTCGAAATGCGTGTGCTCGTCCCACAGTCCCGGAGCGACCCACCGACCCTCGCCGTCGACCACCTCGGCGCCGTCGGCGTCCAGGTCAGGTCCGACCGCGGCGATCACGCCACCGCTCAGCAGCACATCGATCGGCTCGGTCGACTCACCGCCCAAGGGCACTCGTCGTACGGAACGTAACAGCGTCGATGTCATGGGGTCCTCCGGCGCCTGAGTTTAGTGGCCCGGGTGCCTCGAGGAGATCAGGGGTCAGCGCATGACGATGCCCCCGGGCACGGACCGGGGGCATCGCGTCCAGAGGTCAGCGCAGGTCGGTGGGGTTGTGGACCTTGTTCGCGTCGTAGGACTCCTTGGCCTTCTTGACACCACCGGTGACGGCGTCGATGCCCGTACGACCGGTGCTCTCCTCGGGCAGGAGGAGCCAGGCCGCGACGTACAGGAACGGGCCGACGCCGGTGAACACGACGACAGCGGCGGTGATGATCCGCACGATGCTGGCGTCGACGTTGAGGTACTTCGCGAGGCCACCGGCGACACCGGCGACGATGCGGTCCGACGACCGGGTGAGCTTCTGGGACATGGTTGGGGTTTCCTTTCAGTTGCGGGCCGCGAGCAGCCCGATGACTCCGACGAGGACGAAGGCCGCCGGGACAGCGATCTTCACGATGAGGGCGGTGGGTGTGGCGACGAACGTCGCCAAGAGCAGGGCCATGCCGACGATCAGCGCCGAGAGGCCCACGACGAGGGCAAGCACGTCGACCGGCTGGCGCTTCATTGCACGATCTCCATCTTGCCGAAGGTGACCTGCGCGTGGATCGTGATGGTGGGCGCGGTCGGGTCGACGACCTGCGGGAGTGACCCGGTGGACTTCTCCTTCACGTTGCCCACGAGAACAGACCCCGGCGAGACGTCCCACGTGACCACGTAGTTCGCGTCGGCGGGAAGCACCACGGTCAGGGTGCCGTTCGACACGGTGATGTCCGTGGTGCGGTTGGCATCGACGATGATGTCGCGCAGGTCGAGGGTGTAGTCGCCGCTCGCGTCGATGGCAGGGGGCAGCTCGCTGGCCAAGGGGTAGTCGGCCCCGTTGCTCGCGGTCATCGATTGGCCGACCCGGAGCGTCGGCGAAGTGAGCCCAGCGAGGAGCACCAGTGCCACGGCGATCGCGATGAACCACCGTGGGCGGCCGATGAAGGCGCCCACGACGAGCGCGGCGCCGATCATGATGAGCGCGGTGGCGAGGTACGTGACGCCCGGCACGGCGACGAACGCCCCGAGCAGCGACAGCATCGCGAAGAACGCGGCGATCGCCAGGCCCGAGATCACCGCGAGCAGACGAGAGCGTCGCAGCGGAGCGGCCGGCCTCCGGTCGTACAGGCCGACGGGGTCCGGGACCGAGAAGTACGTCGCGCAGTTCTGCGCGCTCAACGGCTGTCCCCAGCGGTCAGTCGGACGCCAGGGCCCGGCGGGAGTTGTCACGACGACCTGTCCCGGTGCCGGCGCGAGCAGCGGCCAGGTGGGCTGGCTGGGCCTCGGAGCGGGCGCGTACGGTGCGACCGGCGCGGCCACGCGGTCGGCGGTGAGGGGGCGCGAGCTGGGCCGCAGCTGCGACGCGTACAGGATCCCCAACACGGCCATGGTCGGCATGAGGCTGACGTCGAACGCGCCGCTCACGAGGACGAGAACCGTCACGACGGCGACCGCGACGAGCACGGCCCACGTGCGACCGGGGATGCGGCCGGCCCGCGGGAACGCGCGGGAGATGACGGCGGGCTGGTTGCCGCGCGGGAGCAGCAGCCACGCCGCTCCGTACAGCACGATGCCGACTCCGGAGCTGAGGGCGATGATGACGGCGACGAAACGTACGAGCAGGGGGTCGACGCGGTAGCGCTCTGCGATCCCCCCACAGACCCCCGCCAGGCGCGCGTCGCTGACGCTGCGCCGGAGGATGCCCGTATCTGCCACGTCCCTATCCTGCCAAGCGGCCCACAGCCTCCCCATAGGGGTCGCCCCCTGCGATCCCCGGAGATCGGCGAGGAAGTGGGGCGATGGCGCCCGGACGTGTGAGGATCTTCTCGATGCCTGATCTCGACACACCTCTGCCCGGCCCGGATGCGTCCGCGCCGCGGCCGTCGCTCGCCGAGATCGCGGCGCAGCTGGACGAGACGGAGAGTACGCGCGCGGCCGAGGCAACGCCGACCGCTCCTCCCTTGGTCGCGCCCGCGCCTCCACCGCTGCGCGCGACGAGACAGGCCGCGGGTTCGTGGCTGGGTGGGGTCTGTACGGGGCTGGCTGCGCATCTCGGGCTTCCTGTACTGCTGGTCCGGGCGGTCTTCGTCGCGCTCGCCGGGGTGCAGTTGGTCGGCGCGCTGCTATACGGGGCGCTGTGGCTCGCGATGCCGATCGACCGCAGCCCTGTGGCGCCCGGTATCGATGCGGCCACCCGTACCGGCATGCGCTCGCAGTCCTCGACGCGCTCCGGTGACCTCGGGGAGCGGCTGGCGCTGCTGCTGCTGGGCGTCGGTGTCGCGCTGCTCGTCCAGTTCCTGGCTCCTCGCTGGCAGTTCCTCCCGTACTGGCCGATGCTGTTGTTCGCCGCCGGTGTCGCGTTGGTCTGGCGGCAGGCGGACGGGCTGGTGGTGCGGGCGGGCCGCCGTCGCCGGATGCACGCGGGGCTGCAGGCGCTGGTCGGCATCGTGCTCGTCGCCGCGGGCATCGTGCTGACGATCGCGTCGAGGTTCAGCGTGAGCGAGCTGTCGACCCCGGAGTGGATCGCGGTGGTGTGCTTCGTGGTCGTGCTGGCGGTGGCTGCGCCCTGGGCCTTCCGCACCCGGAGCGCCCTCACCGCCGCCCGCGAGCAAGAGCTCATCGCCAACGCCCGGGCGGACGTCGCGGCACACCTGCACGACTCCGTACTGCAGACGCTGGCCCTCATCCAGCGCCAGGCCGACGACCCGAAGGCGGTCGCCGCGCTCGCCCGCAAGCAGGAGCGTGAGCTGAGGCAGTGGCTGTACGGGGAGGCGCACGAGGTCGACACCGTCAAAGCTGCGCTGGACCAGGTGGCTGCGGAGATCGAGGACAACAACGCCATCGCGGTCGACCTGGTGGTCGTGGGCGACAGGGACATGGACGTACGGATGGATGCGCTCGTACGAGCCACGCGTGAGGCGCTGCTGAACGCCGCCAAGCACTCGGGCAGCGACCGGGTCGACGTCTACGCCGAGATCTCGTCGGATGTGGCGGAGGTGTACGTTCGCGACCGGGGCCAAGGCTTCGACACCGAAGCCGTCTCGGACGACAGGATGGGCGTCCGGGGCTCGATCATGGACCGAATGACCCGGCATGACGGTACGGCAAGGGTTCGCTCGGCGCTCGGAGAGGGCACCGAGGTCTGGCTGAGGATGGAACTGGAGTGAGCATGACCGAGAACACCCCCCCGCGCAGCGGTCGACATCGTGTCGTGATCGTCGACGATCACGCGATGTTCCGCGCGGGTGTCAAGCACGAGATCGGCCCCCTGGTCAGCGTTGTGGGCGAGGGGTCCGACGTCGCGACTGCTGTCGCCGTCGTGCTGGAGACCACGCCCGACGTCGTACTCCTCGACGTGCACCTCCCCGGCGGAGGCGGCTCCGAGGTCATCAAGCAGGTGCACGCGAAGAACGCCGACATCAAGTTCCTCGCAGTGTCGGTCTCCGACGCCGCCGAGGACGTCATCGGGGTGATTCGGGCGGGAGCTCGTGGGTACGTCACGAAGTCCATCAACGGGCTCGAGCTGGTCGACGCCATCCGGCGGATCGCCGAGGGTGACGCCGTGTTCTCGCCGCGCCTGGCAGGTTTCGTCCTGGACGCGTTCTCAGGCTCGATCGACATCGCGTCCGTCGATGAGGACCTCGACCGGCTCAGCCAGCGCGAGCGCGAGGTGTTGCGGCTGATCGCCCGCGGCTACGCGTACAAGGAGATCGCCCGCGAGCTGTTCATCTCGATCAAGACCGTCGAGACCCACGTCTCCAGCGTGTTGCGCAAGCTGCAGCTGTCGAACCGTCACCAGCTCACGCGCTGGGCGACGGATCGCCGCCTGGTCTGACGGCACGTCTGGCCTCGGACACAGACACACCGCCACCCGGGTGGAGCCGGATGGCGGTGTGCGCACGTGGTGCGGTCAGACGGCGGCTCCACCCCTTCGGGCGACGAGCCCCCAGACCAGCAGGACCACCAGGCTACCGCCGATCGCGAGCAGCCAGGTGCGGATCTCGAAGAACGACCCCAGCCCGACGCCGAAAATGGCCGAGCCGATGAAGCCTCCGAGGAGTGCCCCGACGACGCCGAGGAGAAGGGTGACCAGCCACCCACCAGCCTGACGTCCGGGCAGGATCGCCTTAGCGATAGCGCCGGCGATCAGTCCCAATACGATCCATCCAAGAATGCCCATGCCGCTTCTGTACCCCACGTCTCGGCGACCTAATCATCCGCGTTCGGAACCCTGAGGAGTTGACCGGCGGAGTCGCCCCACGTCGCGAAGGTCCTACAGAGCGGAGGCGTCGGCGGCCGGTACCTGCTCGGTGTGGGTGGGGATCCAGAGGCGGGCGGTGATCAGGGCGCCGAGAGCGAGGAGGCCCGTGGTGAGCAGGAACGGCCACGTGCGGTCGACCCCGGACAGCCAGCCGGAGATCCAGCCGAAGGGGGCGGTGAGGAGGAGTACGAGGGTCCGCTGCAGGGCCATCACCCGCGAGCGCTCGGCCACGTCGACGTGCAGGGCCACGAGCGCGCCGGTGAGCATGAACAGGATCCCCGAGCCGAAGGCGTCGAGGACGAGGCAGAGCGCGAGCATCCCGTACGTCCTCGCATCGGCCGTGGTGGCCGTGGGGATGAGCACGAGCAGCAGCTGCCCACTGAGATAGACGACGAAGCCCCACACCGTCGGGCGCTTGAGGTCCACAGCGTGCGTGAGCCGCGGGATGACCGTGAAAAACAGCGTCACCGAGAGCACGGACCGTGCCATCGGGAAGAAGGGGAGCAGAGCATCCGGGACGCCGAGCCGCTGGTTGATGACGAGCTGCCAGAACGTGCCGTTCACCAGTGTCACCGCGCCCAGGATGGCGGTGAGCGCCAGCGCGAACATCGTGCCGCGCGAGCGGACGAGCAGCCCGGCCACGCCGCGGAAGTCGGCGAGCAGCCTCCAGATGCTCACGCCCTTGGTCTGCTGCATCCGTGTCCGTCCGACCGCGGTCTCGGTCGTGTACAGGTAGAGCAGGATGATCTTGGCGGCCATGATGACGAACGCGTTGAGGTACAGGATCCGCACCGCGGGCACGAGCCCCAGACGGGCGACCAGCACCGCGGCGATCGGAGCGAACAGCGCCGAGAAGTCGCCGGCGACCCGCACCAGCGCGTACACCTTCGGCACCAACGGTCGCTCGACGTCCTCGATGAGCAGGCAGTCCCAGGAGTTCTGGGCGACCGCGATCGCGCCGTTGACCAGTGAGGCCAGCAGGAACATCCAGAAGTCACGCGCGACGGCCCACATCAGGCACGGGATCAGCCACGCGACGATGTCGATGACGGCGGTGGTGAGCCGTCGACCGAGCTTGTCCGTGATCGCGCCGCTGAGCAGGCCGAACGCCACCTGCGTGAGGATCGACACCGTGGCCAGCAGGCCGATCTGCTGGTCGTTGAGCCCGAGCGCGAGCATGTACACGGCGGTGTACGGGAGGACGAGGGCCACCGACAGTCCCCACATCGGCTCTGTGTAGACGCACGCGCGGCCGTTGCCCCGCAGGCTGAGCAGTCCGCTCACGAGGGAGCTATGGGTTCTGGGCACGAGGGTCAGTACATCAGGATCGGTGCCCGTTGCGCCCCGTTTTAGAATCGTTTCATTCAGCTAGATGAGCGGCCTCAACGGCGCGATGGCCCGCTCGGACCAGCGGGCCGCGATGGACCGGGAGTGCCACTCGTCAGGGGTCAGCTCGCGGCAGTTCTGGAGGTCCGTCGCGTACACCTTCTCCAGCGTGGCGGCGACCTCGTCGGAGAACAGCTCGACGTTGATCTCGTAGTTGCCGGCCAGGCTCAGTCGGTCGAGGTTGGCGGTGCCGACGGTGGACCAGACGCCGTCGATCGTCGCCGTCTTCGAGTGGATCATCGCGTCCTGGTAGAGGAACAGCTGGACCCCGCCGGCCAGCAGCTCGTCGTAGCAGCCACGGCTCATCCAGTCGGCAAGCACGTGGTTCGACTCGTCGGGAACGATGACCTTGACCTCGACGCCGCGGGCCGCCGCCTGCAGCAAGGACCGGGTGAGGTCCGGATCGGGGATGAAGTACGCGTGGGTCAGGAGCACCCGTTCGGTCGCGCGGTCGATGGCGTCGAGGTACATGTTGCGGATCGGGTAGACCATGTAGCGCGGCAGGTTCCGGTGCACCCGGATGCGCGGCTCCCACACCCTCGCCGGCACGTGCAGCAGGGGCCGATGCCCGCCGGGACCCGCGTTCCAGTGGTCGACGAACGCGAACTCGAGCTCGGCCACCACAGGGCCGCGGAGACGTACGTGGGTGTCGCGCCAGTACTTCTCGTACAGCGCTCCGATGTTGTAGCCGCCCACGAAGCCGACGGTGTGGTCCACGACGAGGATCTTGCGGTGGTCGCGCCCGGAGTTGCGCGGGTCGAGGAACCGCAGCCCGCCGCCGCCGAACATGGGGTGGGGCCGGACCTGGACCGAGGGCGGGAACGTGAAGAACGAGCGACGGACGACGAGGTTCGCGAAGGAGTCGTACGTGACGTACACGCGCACGCCGCGTTCTGCGGCCGCGATCAGCGCGTCCTTGAACCGCTGCCCGACCTCGTCGCCCTTCCAGATGAACGTCTCGAAGTGGATCACCTCGGTCGCCTGCTCGATCGCCTCGATCATGTCCTCGTACAGATCGCGACCGAACGTGTAGACCGTGACGTCGCCCTCAGGCGTCTCGATGTCGACCGGTGGCACGACGGGGAAGGTCGTCGGGCGACGGTGCTTGCGGCCGGAGTAGCGGGCGGCGTAGATCCCCCCGATGACGGCGGCCTCGACCCCGAAGGCGAGGGTGGCTGCGGCCACGGCGAGCTGCTCGAACCGTCCGCGTCCACCCATGCCGCAACACTAGTCGGGAGGCCCGCCCCCCACCCGCACAACCCTGACGTCGCGAAAGGGCGTCACAGGGGTTGTGCGTGCGGCGGGGTCGGTGTGCGGAGCGGGTTGCGTCAGTGGGCGCCAGTAGAGTTCCAGACGCGATGACCGACTCTCTGTTCCCCGACCTGTTCAGCTTCGACGACGCGCCGGACCCTGCGCCCGCGCCGGAGGTCGCCGCCGAACCCGTACCCACGGCTCCTGTGCCCACGGTCGACGCGGAGCCCCGTCCGACGTCGTCCCGCAAGAAGGTCGACCTGCTGTCCGGGCTGAACGCACCCCAGCGGGAGGCCGTGCTGCACGCCGGGTCGCCGGTGCTCGTGGTCGCCGGGGCAGGGTCGGGCAAGACGCGCGTGCTGACCCGCCGGATCGCCCACCTCGTCGCCGAGCGCAACGTGCATCCCGGGGCGATCCTCGCGATCACGTTCACCAACAAGGCCGCCGCGGAGATGCGGCACCGGGTCACCGAGCTCGTCGGCAACCGTGCCCGGCTGATGTGGGTGTCGACGTTCCACTCGGCGTGCGTACGGATCCTGCGTCACGACATCGACCGGCTCGGCATCAAGCGCACCTTCTCGATCTATGACGACACCGACTCCAAGCGCCTCATGACGATGGTGGCGGGCGAACTGAACATCGACCCGAAGCGGTTCCCGCCGCGGGTGCTGCTGAACTGGGTCTCGGACCAGAAGAACGACCTGATCGACTTCGAGACGGCGATGAAGAACGCCGTCGGGCCCGTACAGGAGACGTACGCACAGGCGTACGCGAACTACCAGCGGCGGCTGACCGCGGCGCAGGCGCTTGACTTCGACGACCTCATCATGACGACGGTCACCCTGTTCCAGCTCTTCCCCGACATCCGCGAGAAGTACAGGCGGCAGTTCCGGCACGTGCTGGTGGACGAGTACCAGGACACCAACGTCGCGCAGTACCTGCTGGTGCGCGAGCTCTGCGGGCCGTTGGAGGCCGTCGGTGCGGAGAAGCCGATCGAGCCCGCCGAGCTGATGGTGGTCGGCGACTCCGACCAGTCGATCTACGCCTTCCGCGGCGCGACGATCCGCAACATCCTCGACTTCGCCAAGGACTTCCCCGGCGCCCGCACCATCCTGCTCGAGCAGAACTACCGCTCGACAGGCAACGTGCTGTCGGCCGCGAACGCCGTGATCGCCCGCAACCCGAACCGTCCGGAGAAGCGGCTGTGGTCCGATGCGGGAGACGGGCCGCTGATCACCGGGTACGTCGCCGATACCGACCAGGCCGAGGCGCAGTTCGTCGCCTCCGAGATCGACCGGCTCTCCGACGCGGGGCAGGGTCGGTACGGAGAGACTGCGGTCTTCTACCGTACGAACGCCCAGTCGCGGTCCTTCGAGGAGGTGTTCATCCGGGTCGGGCTGCCGTACAAGGTGGTCGGCGGCGTGCGGTTCTACGAGCGCAAGGAGATCCGCGACGCCATCGCGTACCTGCGGGCCATCGCCAACCAGGCCGACGAGGTGTCCGTACGTCGGATCCTCAACGAGCCCAAGCGCGGCATCGGCGACACCACGGAGGCGGCGGTCTCGGAGTTCGCGATCTCGCGGCGGATCCCGTTCGGGGAGGCGCTCGACCGGGTCGGCGAGATCAACGGGCTGACGAGTCGCGCCGAATCGCAGCTCAAGGCGTTCTCGACGATGATGACGCGCCACCGTGACCTCGTGGCCAAGGCTGCTCCGGCGGACGAGGTGCTCAAGAGCATCCTGTTCGACTCGGGGATGATCGACGCGCTGACGTCGTCGACCGACCCGCAGGACGCCACCCGCATCGAGAACCTCAACGAGCTCGTGAACGTCGCGGCGGAGTTCGTCGCGACGGCCAACGCGGTCGACGTGACGGTCGGCGAGGACGGGGAAGAGCTCCTCGGCGCCCCGGAGCCTGACGACTCGCTGCCCGCGTTCCTGGAGCGGATCGCGCTGGTCGCCGACTCCGACCAGATCCCCGACGAGGGCACGGGCGTGGTCACGCTGATGACGCTGCACACAGCGAAGGGCCTGGAGTTCGACACCGTGTTCCTCACCGGCATGGAGGACGGCGTCTTCCCGCACGAGCGCGCGATGAGCGACCCGATGGAGCTCGAGGAGGAGAGGCGGCTGGCGTACGTGGGCATCACCCGCGCCCGCCGCAGCCTGTACCTCACCCGCTCCGTCGTACGTGTCGCCTTCGGCAGCCCCAGGTCGAACCCTCCGAGCAGGTTCCTCGAGGAGATCCCGGCTCACCTGTACGACTGGCGGCGGGTCGGTCCGAGCCTCGGCGGCTGGCAGGGGCAGTCCCGGGTCGAGACGCGCTACGGCGACCGTCGGCCGGCGACGAGCGGCGGTGGCGGTGTACGGGTGGGGTTCGGCGCGTCGCCGACCCCCAAGGCGATCCCGAGCCTGGCTCCCGGCGACAAGGTGCTGCACACGTCGTTCGGGCTCGGCACGGTGCTGACGGTGTCCGGCGCGGGTGTGGACTCGAAGGCAGATGTCGACTTCGGCACCTACGGCGTGAAGCGGCTGGCCCTGAAGATCGCGCCGCTGGAGAAGCTGTAGCGAACGCTCCTGGTGGTTTTCGAGCCGCGGCCCGGACCGCTCGAGGAGAGGTTTGGTACCCCTCCCGGAGAGGTCTGGTGCTCGTCGGGGAGAGGTTTGGTGCTACTCGGGGAGAGGTCTGGTGCGGTCTCGCCCACCGCCGCAACGTCGTCCGAGTACAGGTCCTCTCCTAGAGGACTACAAGATCTCTCGCCGAGGGGTATGAGACCTCTCCTCGAGGGGTATGAGTCCTCTCCCCGAGGACTACAAGACCTCTCCCCGAGGGGTATGAGTCCTCTCCTCGAGGGGTATGAGTCCTCTCCTCGAGGGGTATGAGACCTCTCCCCGAGGGGGGGTGCCGGATGTCGACGCCCGAGGCGTCAGATGCGCACGCCGTGCTTGAGCATGAACGGCAGCGGGTCGGCCGCGGTGTACGGGTCGCCCACGGTCGCGGTCGACGGGTAGTACTCGAAGTGGCAGTGGTAGCCGAACGCGCGGCCGGTCATGCCGACGTAGCCGATGAGCTGGCCCGCGTGCACGAGAGTGCCGGGCTGGACGACCTTGGCCGACATGTGCGCGTACAGGGTGCGGCTGCCATCGGAGTGGAGGATGACGACGTGGTTGCCGGCCCAGCTGCCACCGTCGGACGCGACGACGACGCCGGGGCCCGCGGCGCGGATCGGGGTGCCGTTGGGAGCGGTGAGGTCGACGCCCGTGTGGTAGCGCGACCACACGCCGTACTCGCCGAACACCGCGGACCGCGTGTACGAGCCGACGGCGATCGGGGTGACCCAGGTCTCGGAGGTGTCGATGGTGGCGAGCAGCGCCATCGTGGCGGCATCGATCACCAGCGGCTTGTTCTGCGTCTTCACGAGCGTGCCGAGCTTCTTCTCGACCGCGGCGCGGGCAGCTGCCTCGGCGATCCGCTGCGACTCGGTCGCGATCTGAGTGTTCGTGGCGCTCAGGGCTGCGGCGCGCTGGTCGGCGGCCGCGGTCTGCGCGGCTTCGGCAACCTGCTCCGCGTTGCCGGTGAGGACCTGCGTGCGGGCCGACTCCTGCTGCGCGGCGACGGCGCCGGCGAGCTCGGAGCGCACCGCGCTGCGGCTGATGTCGTCATCGGTGCTGGAGGAGTCGACGGTGGTGGTCGTGGAGGCCGCGTCGCCCTGCGCCGCCGTGCTCGGGACCGCGCGGTTGACGTCGGCTGATCCGGCCACGGCGGACTCGTCGGACGAGACGGCTGAGGAGTACGGAGAGGAAGTGGCGCTCACGGCGCCGACCACGAAGATGCCGAGGCACGCGACCAACAGCGCGGTGACGGCCTGCTTTGCCAGCGCTGACAGGGAAATCTTGTCGCCGTCGTCCTCAAGCAGGTCGAACTCAGCGAGGAGGGCATCGTCACCGGCCGCGCGACGGGCGGCCATACGACGGGCACCTTCTGACACCGAATCAACTCCCCAAGCTGAGTGCGAAGACCACCCAGGCTAGGGACCGGGTCGGTCATATGAGGCTGACGTGAGACGACACTAACACTTCTCTCAGACTTCGACCAATTCTCTCAGGAATCCGTCAGATGCCTGTGTGGTTCCTGAGAGTGGCACGTTTCACCCGGGGTCCCGGGGCGACGGACACGCCGGGCCGTCACGGACCGTTCGGCACCGCCTCGTACAGGCCACTAGTCTCGGGTTGCTGACACCCAGTGAAGGGGACCCAGGTGGATCTGTACGAGTTCCAGGCCAGGAACGTGTTCGAGCGTCACGGCGTGCCGGTGCTGCGTGCCAGGACGGCTACGGGGCCGTTCGCGGCGGGCGCCATCGCCGAGGAGCTCGACGTCGGCGTCGTCGTCGTGAAGGCTCAGGTGAAGACCGGGGGCCGCGGTAAGGCGGGCGGCGTGAAGCTGGCCAGGTCGCCGCAGGAGACCGTTGACCGCGCCCGCGAGATCCTCGGCATGGACATCAAGGGCCACACCGTCCGCCGCGTCATGGTCGCCGAGGGCGCCGACATCGCGGAGGAGTACTACTTCTCCCTGCTCGTCGACCGGGGCGAGCGCTGCTACTTGGCGCTGTGCTCGAAGGAGGGCGGCGTCGAGATCGAGCAGCTCGCTGAGGAGCGGCCGGAGGCGCTGTACAGGCAGAAGGTCGACCCGCTCGTGGGCCTGGACGAGACGGCGGCGCGCGAGATCGTCCGCGGCGCCGGCTTCGACGAGGCCGACCACGACCAGCTGGTGTCCGTCCTGGTGAAGCTCGGACAGGTCTTCCACGACGAGGACGCGACGTTGGTCGAGGTGAACCCTCTGGTCAAGAGCGCGGGGGGCAGGATCATCGCCCTCGACGGCAAGGTCACCCTCGACGAGAACGCCGACTTCCGCCACCCGGACCGCGAGGAGTTCAGCGACGTTGCGGCGGGGGATCCACTCGAGGCGCGCGCCCATGAGAAGGGCCTCAACTACGTGAAGCTCGACGGGTCCGTCGGCGTCATCGGCAACGGCGCGGGCCTCGTGATGAGCACACTCGACGTCGTCGCGTACGCCGGTGAGGACCTGGCCGGCTCGCCGAAGCCCGCGAACTTCCTCGACATCGGCGGTGGCGCCTCGGCCCAGGTGATGGCCGACGGCCTGGACATCATCCTGTCGGACGTACAGGTGAAGTCGGTCTTCGTCAACGTCTTCGGCGGCATCACCGCGTGTAGCGAGGTCGCGCGCGGCATCGTGCAGGCGCTGGAGATGCTGGGGGACAGGGCCACCAAGCCGATCGTCGTACGGCTCGACGGCAACGCCGTGGAGCAGGGACGGCTGATCCTCGCCGACGCGAACCACCCGCTGGTGACCGTGGTGGACACGATGGACGACGCGGCCCGCCGGGCTGCGGAGCTGGCTGCGGCCGAGTAAGGGGTACGTACAGATGGCCATCTTCCTCGACTACACCTCCAAGGTCGTCGTGCAGGGCATGACGGGCGCGGAGGGGCGCAAGCACACGCAGCGCATGATCATGTCCGGCACCCGTATCGTCGGCGGCGTCACGCCTGGCAAGGGTGGACAGTCCGTCCGTTTCGAAGAGGACCCTGTGCCGGTGTTCGACTCGATGCACCAAGCGGTCGCCGAGACCGGCGCCAACGTGAGCGTCGTGTTCGTGCCCGCCCCGTACGCGAAGGCCGCCGTCATGGAGGCCATCGATGCCGAGGTCCCTCTGGTGGTGTGCATCACCGAGGGAATCCCCGTGCGCGACACGGCCGAGTTCTTCAGCGCTGCTCAGAAGAGCGGAAAGACTCGCATTCTCGGGCCGAACTGCCCGGGGATCATCTCGCCGGGACGGTCGAATGCCGGCATCATTCCCGCGAACATCGCTGGGAGAGGCCGCATCGGGCTGGTCTCGAAGTCGGGCACGCTGACGTACCAGATGATGTACGAACTCCGGGAGTTCGGATTCTCGACCGCTGTCGGAATCGGCGGCGATCCGATCATCGGCACGACGCACATCGACTGCCTGCGCGAGTTCGAGGCGGACCCCGAGACCCAGGCGATCGTGATGATCGGCGAGATCGGCGGCGATGCCGAGGAGCGTGCGGCCGAGTTCATCGCGGCGAACGTCACCAAGCCGGTCGTCGGCTACGTCGCAGGCTTCACTGCTCCGGAGGGCCGCACCATGGGTCACGCCGGGGCGATCGTCTCCGGCTCTGCCGGCACGGCGCAGGCGAAGAAGGACGCGCTCGAGGCCGTCGGCGTACGCGTGGGAAAGACCCCAAGCGGAGCGGCTGCCCTGATGGCCGACATCATGAGGTCCTTGCCTGCGTCCTGACCGACCTCGCACACACGACAGTGGCGCCCCGGCTGAGCCGGGGCGCCACGTGTGTCTCGGGCTCACGCCCGCGGTGAGGTCACAGCCACGTGATGAGCGTGCCGAGGACCAGTGTCGGAACCTGGATCAGGAGATGCCAGCCGTAGATGATCATTGCTATCCCTTCGGAAAAGGGCGCGACTATTGCCGCGCATACCAATTGATGAATTGATGGGATCCGAACAATTCCCAAGTCGTTCGGTTTCCATCTGTTATCGAAGGTAGCTATTCCTCGGGGGCCTGGCTATCGCCAAGAATGGGGAGAAGTCCCCATGGGAGGGCTCGGTTCAAGCGATTGAGCGCGAATTGTGAGCGGAATGGGGAGTTCTACCCATTCCGGTGAACTGGATTTCGCCGAGGCACACGAAACCCGGCGAGCGCGCAGTGCGCTCGCCGGGTCGAAGTCGTGGTTCCGTTCGGGCGGCTCAGCTGTTCTGCGTGGCACGCTGGCCGGCGCGAGCGACGATGGTGGTCCAGTCGGCGTCGCTGTAGTCGAACGTGCCCGACGGGTTGGCGAGCAGATAGACGACGCGGGTGCCGACGACGGCCACGCCCAGCCGGAAGCTGTACGCCGTGGTCGGGTTCGTGGACTGCGTCAGTGTCCGCCAGAAGCCCGTGATGGCTTCGCCGTTCGGCCCAGTGGCCGTGACGTCGCCCTGGTTGCCGAGCTTGGCCGTGGCCGTACGCGTCGGGCACTCGGCGATCGAGGTCTTCAGCTGGTTGGCGAAGGCTGTCGCGGCGTCGGGGGTGTCGAAGTCGAGGATCACCTCGTCGAGCCCGAAGTTCTTCGGGGCCTTGGTGTCTTCGGTGAGAAGGTACGTGCGCTGCCTGCGCTGGTTCGGTCCAGCGACGGTCGCGAACGTCACGTTCTCGCAGGCGCTGCCCGCGCTGGTCACCGTCGTCTTGGGCGGGGGAGCATTCCAGCGACCCATGCCCACGGTGAGGCGGGGGAGGTCGGAGACAGCGAGCCAGCCGGGGACGCTGGTCGTCGGCGGGACACCGGTGGTCGCGGTCGGGGAGGCACTGCAGCTGCCGCCCGCGTCCTTGCAGACTGCGGTGACGGTTGCGCCTGCCAGGGGCAGCACCTTCTCGTACGGCACCTGGGCACCGGCCTGGGCGACGTCGTACGTGATGACCGTCGCGCCGGTGCGGACGAGCACCACCGTGTGGAACTGAGCCGTCTGGTCCTGGATCACGGCCGTGACCGCCACGGCGTTGTCGCCCAGCGAGGTCACCTTCGCACCACTGACCAGGTACGCCGGGATGTTGCTGCAGGCGCCGAGCTGCGTCAGCCGCAGCCCGTACACCTGGATCGCGTCGGCCGTCGAGGCGTAGCTGCTGATGCGGTGCAGGGTCGAGGCGCCGGTGGCGGTGAGCTTGCGCTGCACCTGGACATCAGGGGTCGGCAGCTCCGGGGCGGCGACGAAGCACAGCGGCGCGGACGAGTCCTGCGTGACCGTGGGCTCGGTCTTCTGCTCAGCCCACGAGCCGAGGCCCAGGCTGTCGAGCTGCCCTGCGGTGACGAGGTGGTCGACCAGGGCCGCGGTGCTCGCGGTGTTGCTCGCAGTGGGGGCCTTACCGCGGTTGGTCCATACGAGCAGCCCAACGACCAGCGAGATGACCACGACCAGCGCTGCGGCGCCGATCTGGATCGGGCGTCGGCGCCAGGGCGCCACACGGGGTGCGGCCAGGTCGCCAGGCTCCGTCTCGGCGGCCTCTGTCGGGGACTCCGCAGTGGCGCTGCTCGTCGGCGAGACGGTCGGGATCAGCGGCCAAGGGGTGAACAGATCGGACGACGGGGGCAGGGTCGTCGGCAGAGGAACAGGCGTCGGTACGGGAGTGGGTGCTGCCTGCGGTGTCGTCACGGAGGCAGCTGCCGGCGGAGCCGAGACCACGGACACGGGCGTGACGATGCTCGCCGCCTCTCGTACGTCCTCCGCAGCGCGCGAGGTCGGTCTGCGGGTCAACCACAGGGTGTCCTCGTTCTCGGTGTCGCCCGAGGGGCGCGAGTAGGCGCGGTGGGCGAGCGGTGCCTCGCCCTCGTGGACCACGATCGGGGCGGGCGCCTGACCCACGGCGGGCGGCGGGACGGCCGAAGCGGGCAACGGGACATCGGTCCAGTCGTCGTCGGGCTGCGTGCCGGGGGCGACGGAACGGCCGACCCGGTCGCGGGCGACGAGCGCCTCGTGACGGTCCTCCGGAGACCGCGGCGCCGGAGTCGTCGGCAGCGCCGGGGCCTCCCGACGACGCTTCTCGCCGAGCGACGGGACCTGCGCGGCCCGCGCGGCACCGGGCGCGGTCTCGACGGGGATAGGGCGCCAGTCGGGCCGAGGCGCCGAGGCGGGCGTCGCGATCGGCGTTGCCTGTACGACAGGCTGTTCCAGGGTCTGGTCGGCTTCCTCGGGCCACGCGGCCTCAGCCCAGGCGTGACGGCCGACGTGGTCGGCGGCGGGCGCTGGGGCGGGCCAGGCGGGCTGGTCGGTGGCTGGATCCGGTGCGTCGTCCAGGAAGCGACCGCCCCGTACGTGGGGATCGGTCGTCTCGGAGTCCGGTGAGGAGCCGGACTCGGCGTCCCAGTCCTCCCAGTCGGGAGTCAGGAACCGCTTGGGGCGCGACGCAGGAGCCTCCGGACCGGCCTCCGCCGCACGCCTGGCGCGCGGGCCGTCTTCGTCAGCCACGTCATCTCCCCCCTGGTCGCGTTCGTCGTGGAGCCCTCCCCCGACCCCCCAACTTTACCGGGCGCCAGCGTGTCCCATACTCCGAACCCTCTGACGAGGCGAGTATGACGGGATGGCCCGGTCCCGACAAAAGTCTGCGAGCGAGTCCTCACGTCGCCTTGAGGTTCGCCGGCTGGGGAAGCCGCGCGAGCCTCTTGACGTGAGAGCCCCCGCGTTGCCGTGGCCCCTGGCCGTCATCTTGTCGGCGGTAGGGGCGGCAGCGGCCGGCTGGCTCCTCGTGGCAGCACCGGTCGTGGTGGCCACGCTCACGGGCCCGACGAGGGCGCTCGCCGGAGGCTTCGGCTTCGCGACCGAGTTCTGGCTGCTCGCTCATGGAGCGGGGGCGGACATCGGCGGTACGACGATCACGCTGATGCCCCTGGGCCTCACCGCTGTCTTCGTCCTCATCCTCTCGGGGTTGTCCGGCGTTGCCGCACGGCAGGCGGTGCTGGCCCACGACTCGGACGAGCTCACCGTGGAGGTGCAGCAATGGCTCCTGGCACGGGTCGTGCTGTCGTTCACCCTCGCGTACGTGCTCACCGTCGGCGTCGTGGCCTTCCTGCTCACCACACCGGCCCAGGTCGCCAAGGCGCTGTTCGGCAGCGTGCTGCTCGCCGGAGTGTCCAGCCTGGTGGGGGTGGGCCGGGCCGTCGGGTGGAACCCGACGAGGGCCTGGCCGACGTGGGCCAAGCGGGTGCCGATGGCTGCCGGAGCGGGCCTCGCGACCGTGGTGGTGGGCGCCTCGGCCGCCCTCGTGGTGGCGATCTTCCAGGGACGTACGAGGATCGCGGAGCTCGCGACCTCCCTCGGCGCCGACCCGGTGGGCGGCATCGTCTTGATCCTCGGGCAGGTCGCGTACCTTCCCAACATCGTGTTGTGGGCCGCGTCCTGGGTCCTCGGCGCGGGTGTGGTCATCGGCGAGGGATCCGTCATCTCGCCGACGGTGACCCACGTGGGCCTGCTGCCCGCCGTACCGGTGCTGGGAGCCGTCCCCAGCGAGTCCACGGGGAGCACCGGCATGGTCCTGTGGCTCCTCGTTGGCGTGCTCGCGGGAGTCGCTGCGGCCTGGACCGCCGTCGCGCCGCGTCGTCGGGCACGCGTCGACGAGACCTCGCTTGTCGGCGGGTTGGCCGGGGTCGTGGCGGGTCTCGCGCTCACCGTGGCTGCCGTCCTCTCTCGCGGCGACCTTGGGGTGGCGCGCCTGGTGGGCGTCGGTCCTCGTCCGCTCGAGTTGTTCGTCATGGGGTGCTCGCTGCTGGGCATCTCGGGGATGGCGGCGGGGCTCGTGATCGGGCTGATGAACCGATCGCCACGCTCGTCTGCTGGGGCTGCGAGCGGTCCCACGGATCTGGGCGCTCAGGATGATCAGGAGACCGCGCCGATAGGCTAGGCGTCGTGCCGATGTCCCGACCCCTGCGACTGGTCGTACTGCTCTCGGGTTCCGGCACCCTGCTTCAGGCGATGCTCGACGCCGTCGCCGACGGGTCTTTGCAGGCGCAGATCGTGGCCGTCGGATCCGACAGAACGCGAGCGTACGGGCTCGAGCGGGCCAGAGTGGCGAACGTACCCACCTTCGTACATCCCCTGCGCACCGGCGACGACCGGGCTGAGTGGGACGCGGAACTGACCCGCCTGGTCGCGTCGTACGAGCCGGACCTCGTCGTCTCGGCAGGGTTCATGAAACTGGTCGGCGCCACGTTCCTGTCTCGGTTCAGCGATCGCATGATCAACACGCACCCCGCCTTGTTGCCCGCCTTCCAGGGCGCCCATGCCGTGCGTGACTCGCTGGCCTACGGCGTCAAGGTCACCGGCTGCACGGTCTTCGTGGTCGACGCCGGTGTCGACACGGGCCGGATCCTCGCCCAGGTGCCCGTCGTGGTCGAACCCGACGACACCGAGGACACCCTCCACGAACGCATCAAGGTCTCCGAGCGCCGCCTGCTCGTTGACACCATTGCTCGCATCGCCAACGAAAGGACGCCATGACCGACCGCATCGCCATCCGGCGCGCACTCGTCTCCGTGTACGACAAGACAGGGCTCGCCGAGCTCGGGGCCGCATTCGCGGCTCATCAGGTGGCGGTCGTGTCGACCGGCAACACGGCGCTGCAGCTGCGCGAGGCCGGCTGTCAGGTGACCGAGGTCGCCGAGCTCACCGGGTTCCCGGAGTGCCTCGACGGACGTGTGAAGACGCTTCACCCGAAGGTGCACGCGGGGATCCTCGCCGACCGTCGCCTCGAGTCGCACGTGGCGCAGCTCGCGGACCTCGGCATCGAGCCGTTCGACCTGGTGGTCAGCAACCTGTACCCGTTCACGCAGACTGTCGCGAGCGGTGCGACGCCCGACGAGTGCGTCGAGCAGATCGACATCGGCGGTCCGTCGATGGTGCGTGCGGCGGCGAAGAACCACCCGTCGGTGGCGATCGTGACCTCACCGGGGCAGTACGAGGGGCTGTACGCGGCGCTCGCCGAGGGTGGCTACACGATGGCTGAGCGGCAGGCGCTCGCCGCCGAGGCCTTCCAGCACACGGCGACGTACGACATCGCGGTGGCGAGCTGGATGAGCAACGTGCTGGTCGACACCTCTGGCGGCGACGGGTTCCCCGCGTGGGTGGGGGCATCGTGGACGAAGTCCGGTGCGCTGCGGTACGGAGAGAACTCGCACCAGGCGGCCGCGCTGTACGCCAGTGAGGGCCGCCACGGCCTCGCGCAGGCGACGCAGCTCCACGGCAAGGAGATGTCGTACAACAACTACACCGACGGCGATGCGGCGTACCGCGCGGCGTACGACTTCGCGGAGCCGGCGGTCGCGATCATCAAGCACGCGAACCCGTGTGGCATCGCAGTCGGCGCCGACATCGCCGAGGCGCACCGCAAGGCGCACGAGTGTGACCCCGTGTCGGCGTACGGCGGCGTCATCGCCACCAACCGTCCCGTGACCGTCGAGATGGCCAAGCAGGTGGCACCGGTGTTCACCGAGGTGGTCATCGCGCCGGCGTACGAGGACGAGGCGCTGAAGATCCTGAGCAAGAAGAAGAACCTCCGCCTACTCGTGGCGGATCCGTACCCGGGTGGCGGCGCGGAGATGAAGCCCGTCAGCGGTGGTCTGCTGATGCAGGCCCAGGACCGCATCAACGCCCCCGGCGACGCTGCGGGAACGTGGCAGCTGATCGCGGGCGAGGCGGTGGACGAGGCGACGCTCGCCGACCTCGAGTTCGCGTGGCGCGCGTGCCGGTCGGTCAAGTCGAACGCGATCCTGCTGGCTTCCGGCGGCGCGTCCGTCGGTGTCGGGATGGGCCAGGTCAACCGGGTCGACTCCTGCAAGCTGGCCGTCGAGCGTGCGGGCGATCGTGCGTCCGGGGCGGTCGCGGCGTCGGACGCGTTCTTCCCGTTCGCCGACGGCCCCGGCATCCTCATCGCCGCGGGCGTCAAGGCCATCGTCGAGCCGGGCGGTTCGATCCACGACGACGAGACCATCGAGGCCTGCAAGGCCGCCGGCATCGCGCTGTACTTCACCGGGACCCGGCACTTCGCGCACTGAGCTCGGGGGTACGGCTCACGCCGCACCCCGCGCGTCGACGTCGCACCCCTAGTTCGACGGCGCACCCTGTCGACAGGGTGCGCCGTCAGGTACGGGGTGGGAGGTGGAGCACCTTTGAGCCGCCTGGAAAGAGGCGACTTCTGGTTCTGCCCGCGAAGTGGCGTGTCCACTTCTTTGTACCAGGCGGGCACTACCGCCACTTCGCTGGGCCGAACGCCTCTGGCTGAGGTGCCTCATAAGAGCGCGCGGTGCCTTTGGGGCTGGTGTTGCTACCGCTCTCGGCCCGGGCTAGGGCGGGTGAAGACAGCAAACGGGGCCCGGCCTGTTGGCCGGGCCCCGTGTCGTACTGAACTCAGATGAGGCCGAGCTCGGTGACCGCGTTCTTCTCGTCGATGAGCTCGGCGACCGAGGCGTCGATCTTGGAGCGGGAGAAGGCGTCGATCTCGAGGCCCTGGACGATCTCGTACGCGCCGGCCTTCGTGCGGACCGGGAACGAGGAGATGATGCCCTCGGGGATGCCGTACGATCCGTCGGACGGGACGGCCTGGGAGACCCAGGAGTCCTCGGGGGTGCCGAGCAGCCAGTCGCGCATGTGCTCGACGGTGGCGTTGGCGGCCGAAGCGGCCGACGACGAACCGCGGGCGGCGATGATGGCGGCGCCGCGCTTGGCGACCGTCGGGATGAAGTCGTTCTCGATCCAGGCCTGGTCGTTGACGGCCTCGGCGGCGTTCTGGCCGTTGACCGTCGCGTGGAACAGGTCGGGGTACTGGGTGGCGCTGTGGTTGCCCCAGATGGCGATGTTCTTGATCTCCGTGACCGCCACGCCAAGTTTGGCGGCCAGCTGAGCCGTCGCGCGGTTGTGGTCGAGGCGGGTCAGAGCGTTGAAGCGCTCCTTGGGGATGTCGGGCGCGTTGCTGCTGGCGATCAGCGCGTTGGTGTTGGCCGGGTTGCCGGTCACCAGCACGTGGATGTCGTCGGCCGCGTGGGCGTTCAGGGCCTTGCCCTGCGCGGTGAAGATGGCGCCGTTCGCGCTGAGCAGGTCGCCGCGCTCCATGCCGGCGGTGCGGGGCCGGGCGCCGACGAGCAGCGCAACGTTGACGCCGTCGAGGACAACGTTGGCGTCATCGCCGATCTCGACCTTGCTGAGCAGGGGGAACGCGCAGTCATCAAGCTCCATGACGACGCCTTCGAGGGCCTTGAGGGCCGGGGTGATCTCGAGCAGTCGCAGCTCGACGGGCTGGTCGGGACCCAACAGCGCACCGCTCGCGATGCGGAACAACAGGCTGTAGCAGATCTGGCCGGCGGCGCCGGTGACGGCGACCTTCACGGGGGTCTTGGACACGGTGGTAGTGCTCCTCTCGCAGGGACGTCGTCACGTTAGCAGGGGTCGGCTGGTGCATGCGCACCCGGTGCGTACGCGCTCGGCCCGGAGCCCGAAAGGCACCGCTTTCCGTTCTGGAGGCCGGCGCACCGGCCAGGCGGCCCGGCCGGGCGCGGCGGCGGGAGGGTGTCGTAGGGTCGGGGCGTGCGCCTCATCCTCATCCGCCACGGGCAGACCCAGTCCAACGTCGACCACTTCCTCGACACCGGGCATCCAGGGGCGCCGCTGACCGAGCTCGGTCTCGTACAGGCCGCATCTCTCGTCGATCGTCTGGCCGCGGAGCCGATCGAGCTGATGTACAGCTCGGACCTCACCCGCGCTCGGCAGACGGCTGAGCCGCTGGCCGCCTCGAAGGGGCTGACCGTCGTACAGCACGCTGGTCTCCGCGAGATCTACGCCGGTGTGGACGACATGAGCACCGACTGGATGCCGTACGTCGCCGTCCTCGACACCTGGCACACCTCGCCCGAGAACCACCTCGAGGGTGGCGAGAACTGGCCGCAGGTGCAGCAGCGGTTCGACGCCGCCGTCTCGGAAATCCTGGATTCAGGGGTACAGGTCGCAGCGCTGGTCAGCCACGGCGCCGCGCTGCGCGTGTGGATCCCGTTCGTGGCCGGCAACGTGCCGGTCGGCGGGGCGAGGCACTGGCGGCTCGACAACACCGACTACGCGATCCTCGAGGGCGACCGGGACGGCTGGACGCTTCTTTCGTGGGCCGACGAGGATGTCGCGGCTCCGTTCGTCGCGGCGGTCGAGTCACTCCCCACGGAGTAGCCCCAGCGACGAGGAAGCTCGGCCCGCGGCGGTCAGGCAGACGCGGCCGCGAGCTCGCGCGACCAGGCGACGAGCACCGGGTCGGTGAGTGAGGCCACCTGGAGATCGCAGCCGATGACCGTCCCCTCCAGCGACGGCACCCCGACCACGGTCAGCCCCGCCGCCCGGGCGGCAGACGCGCCCAGCTCGGTGTCCTCGAACGCCACGCTGCGCGAAGGGTCAGCGCCGAGCCGCGAGCAGGCCAGCAGGTACGGCTCCGGGTCGGGCTTCGGTCGTACGACGTCGTCCGTCGTCACACGCACCGGCAGGTAGTCGCTGAGGCCGACCGCTTCGAGCACCAGGTCGACGTACGGACGGTCGCTGTTGCTGGCGACGGCCACCGGCACCCGGGACGCGCAGCGGGCGACCAGCTCGACGGCGCCGGGCAGCGCCTCGACCCCTTCGGCGAGGATCGCCATCACCTCGGCGACCAGCTCGGTCGCGATCGTCAGGTGCTCCCCGGGTCGCGCGAACAGCTGGGCCAACTCGACCGACACTGACTCGACCGAGCGTCCGATCATGCGGGCCTTCTCGACCTCCCCGTACGGCAGCCCGTGCCGGGCGAACAGGCGCGTCTCGGCCACCGTCCAGCGGGTCTCGGTGTCGGCGAGAAGGCCGTCGAGGTCGAACACGACGGCGTCAGGAGTCAGTGGGAGCACGGGCCGGAAGCCTACCCGGCGGACAGCAGTCGGCCCCGGGACACGGGGTCCCGGGGCCGACGTCCGTGGAGTGCTACTAGTGGATCGACGCCTTCTCGGCGCCGGCACCGGTCAGCGACCGGACCTCCATCTCCGCCTGCTTCTCCGGGTTGGTCTCCTTGCTCGTCAGCGTGCCGAGCACGCCGAGCAGGAAGCCCAACGGGACCGAGATGATCGCCGGGTTGTCCAGCGGGAACCAGCCCCAGTGGAGGTTCGGGAACATCGCGGCGGCGAGCGGCTTGTCGGACCCGATCGGGGCGACGACGGCCGGCGAGAAGATGATCAGCACGAGGGCCGAGATCAGGCCTCCGTAGATCGACCACACCGAGCCGCGGGTGTTGAACCGCTTCCAGTACAGCGAGAACAGGATCGACGGCAGGTTCGCGGACGCCGCGACGGCGAACGCCAGCGAGACCAGGAAGGCGATGTTCATCGACTTCGCGGCGATGCCGCCGAGGATGGCGAGCAGGCCGATCACGATCACCGTCGTACGGGCGACCTTGACCTCCTGCGCCGGATCGGCCTTCCCGTCCTTCAACACGGCGTTGTAGATGTCGTGCGCGAACGATGCCGAGGCCGTGATCGCCAGGCCGGCGACGACGGCGAGGATCGTGGCGAACGCGACGCCCGCGATGACGGCGAGGAAGATCGTGCCCGCCGTACCTGCGCCCGGAAGGTAGAACGCAAGAGCCGGAGCGGCGGCGTTCGACTTGCCGGGAAGCAGGTTGATGGCCTTCTGGCCCACGACCGCCGCGGCACCGAAGCCGAGGACGAGCGTGAACAGGTAGAAGGCGCCGATGAGGCCGATCGCCCAACTCACGGAACGACGAGCCTCCTTGGCGGTGGGCACGGTGTAGAAGCGCATCAGCACGTGGGGCAGACCCGCGGTGCCGAGCACCAGCGCGATCGACAGCGAGATGAAGCCGAGCTTGTTCGTGCCGTACTTGCTCATCGCGTGGAGCAGCTTGTCGCCGCTGCCGGCGACCTCGCTGTTGCCCTTCGCCTGCGCCGCGCCCATGAGGTCGGACAGGTTGAAGCCGTACTTGCCGAGCACCCAGATGAACAGGATGCCCGCGCCGATGATCAGCAGAACGGCCTTGATCATCTGCACCCAGGTGGTGCCCTTCATGCCGCCGATGAGGACGTACGCGATCATCAGCAGGCCGACCACCGCGATGACGGCGATCTGGGCGGCCTCGGCGGTGATGCCGAGCAGGAGCGCGACGAGCGTGCCGGCGCCGGCCATCTGGGCGAGCAGGTAGAAGAACGACACGGCGAGCGTCGAGATCGCCGCCGCCATGCGTACCGGCTTGTTCTGCATGCGGAAGCTGAGCACATCGGCCATCGTGTACTTGCCCGTGTTGCGCAGCGGCTCGGCGACGAGCAACAGAGCCACGAGCCAGGCGACGAGGAAGCCGATCGAGTACAGCAGGCCGTCGTAGCC
>JAPUEI010000097.1:0-4201 GCA_027492675.1 Propionibacteriaceae bacterium
TGGGTCATCTTGCCTGTGGGCTGCCCAACGTGCATGACTAGTCCTGGTCAGAGAGACGAACTACCCGAGGGCCTGGGCTCCGGCGCCCTGCTGATCGAGACCGGTACCGACCTTCTGGCTGTGATCGAGACAGCCTGACTGCGGCATGAGCCGAATCTACTGTCGTAGCTATTCGACGGTGATGTCGACAGTCTTGGTCCGGCCGTCAGGCCAGGTGATCGTCACCGGACCGAAGGTGATCAGGACATCTGGGGCACCGTTGCTCCGGTAGAAGCCGGAGGCCTTGGTGACTCTCGTGGCCAACGCGGTGATGGTGTCGGCCATGTCCGGGGTGATGGCGAGCTTCGGCTGCGCGAGGTGGGGGTGACCGTTGGCCTTCAGCCATTCGCAGGCCTCGCGAGAGGCTACCTGGAGGGCCGGGAGAATGCTCGAGTTCGCGCAAGCCCACACCCACGTACCGGACGAGGCGCTATAGCTCGCCAGGATCTGGGCAGGCGCCACCGCTGTTCGGTCCGAGAAGGTCCATGTGATCAGTCCGGTCGTCTGGTCGAGCCCCCAGCGCTCCGCCGTACTCAAGCCCCAATCCCGATGCACCGCGGATGTCCTCTCAAGCATGTCCTCGCCCTCAAGGACCAGGACACTGAGATCTGCCGAGCCGGGAGAAGGCGTCTTCTGGGAGCGTCGGAACATCGCCATGCTCGGAGCCTCTCACACGTGGGGCGCAGGTCTTGAGGCACCCTCACGGCCCATCAACGCTGTGCTCGCATATCGGCAATGTCTGCGCCATGACGGTGAGGTGCGCCCAACCCGAGTGCGGCAATGCGGGATGTTCGACGCCACGTTGCGAGCTGACCGCGATCCGGGGGTACGTCCCGAGGCGGGGATGTCAGTCCAGCACCACCTCGTCGCAGAGCAGCCCTTGGCGAAGTGCCAGCCGTCCTGCGTCCCGTCGGCGGCAGAGGGGCGCGCGTCGCCTCCGCCAGCGCTCTCATTCGACTGCCCGGCTGCCGAAGGCGCGCAAAGGGCTGGGGGATTCCGGCCTGCCGCATCAGGGCAAGCGCGGATAGTTTTCCAGCAGGTACTTCTCGCCAACGAAGGAGAGACATGCAGCGGGCAGCCATCATCGTGACCCAGCTCGAGACCTGTCTCGCCGCTGCCCCCGAGGCACTGGCGCGACGCCTGGGAGTCGGCGTACGCACCATCGCGACCGAGGTGGCAACCATCAACCAGTCCATGGGCAGAGCAGCCTCGATCAGGCTGACCGACGGTCGCTACCGGCTGCTCGTGGTCGACGCCGACGGGTTCGCCAAGGTCCGCGACCAGATCACGGGCGCGGGCGACTCTTTCAACGATCCGGAGTGCCGCGAGGCGTTCATCCTGGCGAAGCTGGCTCGCGCCATCGACCCCGTACGCACGGAGGATCTCGCTCTCCAGATGAGCGTCGGGCGCAGCACGGTGACGGGCGACGTCGCTCACCTGCGCGAGCAGCTGGAGGACTCCGGCGTCAGGATCGAGGGTCGTACGCACGTGGGGCTGCAGCTCCGCGGTCCCGAACTGGCGATCCGGACGGTCCTGCTGCGCCACGCGTACCGGCCGGCGTACGACACCTTCCTCATGGGCGCCGAGCTGGACGCGGCGTTCAACGACACCGCCGACGAGTTCCAGCTCGACGAGGACCTGCGCGCGAACATCCTGAGGTGGTTCACCGTGATGCTCGATCGCATCCTCAGCGACCATCCGTTGACCGGTCTTCCGGACACGTACGCCGACCTTGCGGGGACTCCTGCGTACTCGTTCGCCAGGGCGCTCGCTGACCGGGTTTCGCCACTGATCGGCGAGGTGCTCCCGGCCAACGAGGTGCTGTTCCTGGCCATCCCCGCGGCGGGGCGCCGTACGCCGACGAACGCCGATGTGCTCTCCGGCCTCGGCGCTCCGGTCTCCGTTGAGGCCCTGATGCGCCGCATCTTCGAGCGCGTACTGGAGACCATGAGCGTCGATGTCGAGCCCTCGGACCTCAAGGTCGAGTTCTCCCACCACCTGGGCTTCATGATCAACCGGATGCGCTACTCGCTGCACGTCGACAAGAGCGTGGACGACCTGGAGCTGCGTGAGCGGTTCCCAGTGGCCTTCCGGATGGCCGAGATCGCCCGCGAAGTCATCGCCGAGGACACCGGGCTCATCATGGACGAGATCGAGCTGTCGCTCGCCGCGACGTACTTCCAGGTGTTCCTCGAGGACCATGCCGCGTCTCGCCAGCGGACCTTCCGGGTCGCGATCCTGACCAGGCAGGGGCCGGGGGCCGCTCGGCTGATCCGGGGCCAGCTCGCCAAGGTGCTGCCCGCGGACACGAGCTACACGATCCTCGCCAGCACCGAGATGGCAAGACCCGACGACACGGATCTGCTCGTCACGACACCCGGGTCGAAGGTCAACCTCGGCATCCCGACCCTAGAGCTGTCGGAGGTCTTCGACCGCAGCGAGTTGCTGCGCAAGCTCAGCGCCATGCGCTTCGCCCACCACGGCCCCCTGGCACTCACCGGTGAGTCCGGCTCTCTGCTCGTCTCGCTGCTGGACGAGGAGCGGTTCGTTCAGCTCCCCGTCGACTGCGGCTACGCGGAAGCGGCCGAGATCCTTGTCGAGCGCCTCGAGCAGCTCGGGATGGTCGACCACGCGTTCCGCGAAGCGCTCGAGGAACGGCAGAGCAAGGCGCCGATGCTGATCAACGAGTCGGTCGCCTTCCCGCACGCGACGGCCCACGGGCTGCAAGGCGTGGCGTGCGCGCTCGGTGTGATCGCCCGCGGCGACAAGGAGGAGGGCCTGCGGCTCGTCCTGCTGATGGCCGTACCCCACAAGGACATGTACGACGACACGCTGCTGATCCGGGTCTACGACGAGGTGATCCGGCTGAGCCAGAACGCCGCGCTGGTCAGGAAGATCTCGCGTCTGAGCACCTACGTACAGCTCTTCTACCTCATGGAGGGCTACTCAGAGACAACCACCCAAGGGAGATCGTGATGTTCTGGTACGTCCTCGCCGGACTGGCCGTGGTGTACGTGGTCCAGACCGTGCTGGCCCTGCGCCAGTCGAAGAACTACACCTCGACGTACGCAGCCATGCGGCGGCGAGGGCGAGTCGCGATCGGCAAGAAGAAGGGACTGCTCACCACCGGCGCCATCGTGATGTTCCTGATCGACGAGGTCGGGACGGTCGTCGAGGGTGTACGCATCACAGGCGTCACGGTGATGGCTCGCTTCAAGCCCTTCCCTGTGTACGACGGCAGTCCCATCACCACCCTCGATGCCACCGGCGACCGCCGGCTCACGGGCAGCATGCGGGGGGCCGTCAACAACGCCCGCGACAACTACCTGATGTCCGTCGCTGGCATCGCTCCTCCAGAACCACCGGGTCCCTTGACGCAGATCGTCGACCGGTTCCGGGCCCTGATCGGACGCCCTCGCCCAGCGACGGCTGCCGTACCGGCCCCACCGAAGGACGGCCTCCCGGTTGCCGCGACGCAGGCCTCTCCCCACCGCCGGCAGATCCCGGTCCCGGTCAGGAAGTAGCCGTCCGGATCACCCCTCCACAGATTTCCGCAACACACAACCTCACCTCGAAAGGAGTGAACAAATGGACATCATCGTCCACGCAGCAACGTGGTTCTACGGACTGTTCAAAGCGGGAGCTGAGACGTTCCTGAGCTGGATGACCGGCATCGTGCCGATCGTTCTCATGCTGCTGATCGCCATGAACTCGCTGATCCAGCTCATCGGCCAGGACCGGATCAACCGGTTCGCGATGAAGGCCGGCGGTAACCCCGTCAGCCGTTACCTGGTCCTGCCGTTCCTCGGCGCTTTCATGCTGGCCAACCCGATGGCTCTGTCTCTGGGCCGGTTCCTGCCTGAGAAGTACAAGCCGAGCTACTACGCCAGCGCCGCCCAGTTCTGCCACACCAGCAACGGAGTCTTCCCCCACATCAACGCGGGTGAGCTCTTCGTCTGGCTGGGCATCGCCAACGGCATCATCGCTCTGGGCCTCGACCCCATGCCTCTGGCGATCCGCTACATGGCCGTCGGCATCCTCATGAACTTCGTCGGTGGCTGGGTCACCGACTACGTCACCCCTTGGGTCGCCAAGCAGCAGGGCGTCACCCTCAGCTCCGTCGTGAACATGGAGGTCTGACCACGATGACCGAGTACCGAAC
>JAPUEI010000097.1:4301-69522 GCA_027492675.1 Propionibacteriaceae bacterium
ACCCTCAGCTCCGTCGTGAACATGGAGGTCTGACCACGATGACCGAGTACCGAACCGTCATCATCGAACGCGGCAAGGGCGGCTACGGCGGCCCGCTCACCATCACCCCCACCGCTGAGCGGAACAAGGTGGTCTACATCGTCGGCGGAGGCACCAAGCCGGACGTCGTCGACCGGATCTGCGAGCTGAGCGGCGCCGAGCCGGTCAACGGCTTCGCGACGGCCGTGCCCGACGACGAGATCGCCGTTGCCATCATCGACTGCGGGGGAACGCTGCGGTGCGGCATCTACCCCAAGAAGAACATCCCGACCGTCAACGTCCTGCCGACAGGCAAGACCGGACCGCTGGCGGCCTTCATCAACGAGTCCATCTACGTCTCCGCAGTGAGCGCAGCCCAGGTCCGCCTCGCGGACGGTGCTGACGTCTCCGAAACGGCAGCACCGGCCACTGCTTCGCCCGCAGCAGCCGGTGCCAGTTCAGACAGCCCCAAGTGGTCCTCCGACAAGAAGATCTCTCAGACGCTGGCCGAGTCCAAGAATAAGTCCTTCGTCACCAAGGTCGGCCTCGGTGCCGGTCGCGTGGTGGCGGTGTTCTACCAGGCCGGCCGCGACGCCATCCAGACGATGATCGGGACCATCCTCCCGTTCATGGCCTTCATCTCGATGCTCATCGGCGTGATCAACGCCTCCGGCTTCGGGAAGTGGTTCACGTCGTTCCTCACGCCTCTGGCGGGATCGGGCTGGGGCCTGCTCGGCCTCGGCTTCATCTGCTCGCTGCCGTTCCTGTCGCCCCTCCTGGGCCCGGGAGCCGTCATCGGCCAGATCATCGGAACCCTCATCGGCGTCGAGATCGGCAAGGGGTCCATCCCTCCGGGTCTCGCGCTGCCGGCACTGTTCGCCATCAACACCCAGAACGCCTGCGACTTCATCCCCGTCGGGCTCGGCCTGGCCGAGGCGGAGCCGGAGACGGTCGAGGTCGGTGTCCCTGCCGTTCTGTACTCGCGGTTCCTGAACGGGGTCCCGCGCGTGGCCGTCGCCTGGATCGCCAGCATCGGCCTGTACGCCTGACACTCACAAAGGAATCGTGATGACTGAGATCTTCCGTACGACAGTGACCCAGGTCGGATCGTCGGCTACCTCGTTCCTCGACAGCGGCATGTTCGTCACCTTCGGTGGCAACGTCCCGGAAGCGTTGCACGAGTTCTGCTTCATCCTCGCGGACGGCAGGACCCGCGCCACGCTCCAGCCGGGACAAGTCTTCTCCGTGGACGGTCGAGCATTCCCCATCACCGCGGTGGGGGACGTCGCGCAGAAGAACCTCGACGCGCTCGGTCACGTCACGGTGAACCTCGACGGCGGCGACATCGCCAAGATGCCTGGGGCGATCCACGTCGTGTGCGATGGCGCGGCCCCGGAGATCGGTGTGGGGAGCATCCTCACGATCGAGCAACCGTGATCCACGTCGAGGTGGTCATCACCGATCCGCAAGGGGTCCACGCGTTGGTGGCGCAGGAACTGGCAAGGGCAGCGAGCACTTTCGCCAGCAGCCTGTTCCTGCGCCACCAGGGACGCACCGCGAGGATGGACAACCCCATGTCCGTCCTCGCGCTGGGCCTTCGGCAGGGTGCGTCGGTGACCATCTGGGCCGACGGCGACGACGAGGCTGCCGCCCTGGCGCGGGCGGTCACCCTGCTCAACCCTCCCTCACCCCCACCTGACTTCCCCCTTCACACAGCTAGCTCTGGAGACCCATCATGAGTACGAACCTGATCGCCACCGGCCTAGCCGCCGCCTCGGACACCTCAGTCGTCGAAGTAGGGCGCCAACTGGTCAACCGAAGCGGGTCGATCCTGCGGGACTCACTGTTCGCCGGCGGAGCGCCGGCGCTGGTGGTCGCCGACGATCGGACGTGGGCTGCAGCGGGCAGGGCCGTACATGAGTCCCTGGCTGCAGCTGGCATCCAGGTCCTCGATCCCCTGATCTTCCCGGGGCACCCGGTCCTCTACGCAGCTCTGGACAACGCCGACCTCGTCCGCGCGCACCTCGCCTCCACAGGAGCCCTGGGCGTCGCCGTCGGTTCCGGGACGATCAACGACCTGGTGAAGCTGGCGTCCGGGCAGCTGGGTCGCCCGTACGCCGTCCTGGGTACGGCAGCGTCGATGGACGGCTACGCCGGCTTCGGCGCCCCCATGAGCTCCCAGGGCGTCAAGGTCACGATGCCGTGCCCAGCCCCGGCGGTTGTCCTCTTCGACCTCGACGTCGCAGCCGCCGCGCCGCCGACCATGGTTGGGTCGGGCTACGGCGACCTGTCCGCCAAGATCCCCGCAGGTGCGGACTGGATCCTGTCCGACGCCGTCGGCATCAACCCGATCGATCCCTTGGCGTGGAAGCTGGTCCAGAGCGGGGTCTCTGATGCTCTGTCCCAGCCGGCGGCCCTCGCCGCGGGCGAGCCCGACGCGTACGAAGGTCTCGTCAACGGCCTGGTGCTCTCCGGGCTGGCGATGCAGGTCTACCGGGGTACGACGCCGGCCTCGGGCGCAGAGCACTACTTCAGCCACCTCTGGGAACTCGACCACCTCGGCGCCGACTGGGACCCACCGCTGTCGCACGGCCACAAGGTGGCCATCGGCACCCTGGCGATGGCCGCGTTCTACGAGCGCTTCCTCCTGCGGGACATCGCCACCCTCGACATCGACGCCGCCATCGCGCGTTGGGCGCCATGGGGCCAGGTCGAGGCCGACATCCGTAGGACGTTCACGGGCGCGCTGGCCGACCATGCGGTCAAAGAGACCAGGGCGAAGTTCGTCGACGGAGCCGGGCTTCGCGACCGACTGCACACGTTCGTCGCCCACTGGGACACGTTGCGGCCCCGGATCACCGCCCAGCTCGTACCGGCGAAGACGCTCCAGGAGATGCTGCGCGCGGCCGGAGCTCCCTCCACCCCGGAGGACATCGGCCTCACCGTCGACGACGTACGGGCCACGTTCCCGAAGGCCATGTACTACCGCTCGCGCTACACCGTCCTCGACCTGTCCCGGGAAGCCGGTTGGTTCGACGAGTTGGTCGATGAAGTCTTCGCGCCGGGCGGTGTCTGGTCGTGACCACGAGCTCGAGACCGACCCGCCTGTACGACGCGTACGTGTTCGACATGGACGGCACGATCTACCTGGGCGACCACCTGCTACCTGGCGTGGCGGACACGATCGCCGTCCTGCGCGAACGGAGTGCGGTCATCCGGTACCTGTCGAACAACCCCACCAAGGACCCCGTCCAGTACGCCACGAAGCTGAGCGCCCTGGGGCTGGAGACGCCCGTCGAGGACATCATCAACACCGTCGTCTCGACCGTACGGTGGCTTCAGGAGAACGCGCCGAACGCCGTCCTGTACCCGATCGCCGAGGAGCCTCTGACCAGGGCGTTGCGGGAGGCCGGGTTCCGGATCAGCGAGGACCCGTCGGAGATCGACATCGTCATCGCGTCGTACGACCGGGGGTTCACCTACCGCAAGCTCCACATCGCGTTCGACGCCTTGTGGTTCCACCAACGCGCCATCCTTGTACAGACGAACCCGGACAAGTACTGCCCGTTCCCCGGCGGTCGCGGTGAGCCTGACTGCGCGGCCATCGTCGCCGCGATCGAGGCCTGCACCGGCAAGACCTGCTCGGTGAACTTCGGGAAGCCGGACCCGATCATGGCCCGCGAGGCCCTCCACGGCCTGTCGATCGCCCCGGAGAACGCGATCATGGTCGGCGATCGGCTGGCCACCGACATCTCCATGGGCGCCCTCGCAGGCATGAGTACTGCGCTCGTCCTCACCGGTGACAGCACGCTCGCCGACGTGGCTGCACTCCCGGCCGGTTCGCGTCCCGACTATCTGCTCGACACCCTCGACCAACTCATCCCGGAAGACATCTGGGCCGCCCGGGACCGCTCGGCTCTCACCACCGCGCCTCGATAGAAGGAGCTCATCATGACCACCCGCACCGTCACCATCGCCTCGTCCGACGGGCTCCATGCCCGACCTGCCGCCGAGTTCGTCCGGGCCGTCGAGGCCACGGGTCTTCCGGTGACCATCGCCAAGCCCGGGGGTGAACCCGTCGACGCCGACAGCATCCTGATGGTGATGACCCTGGGAGCCCAGTACGGCGACGTGGTCGCCTTGTCCGCCGAAGGGGAGGGAGCGGACGCTGCGCTCGACTCGCTGGTGGAGCTCTTGTCCCGCGACCTGGACGCACCCACCGCTTGAACCATGCGACATCGTCGAGTCGGTGAGGCGATGCGGCGAGAACTGGAAGGTGTGAACATCGCACGACCCGGCGACTCCCGCATCACCTACCGGATCGGCGACGTCGTCACCATCACGGCCATCGACCATCGGGCCGACGGCTACCGAAGCCACGCCCCGATCTGCCCTGAGCGTCCCTGGTCTCAGTAAGCACGTCCATCCGGTTTCGTGACCAGTACGATCCGGACTGGTCCGACCCCCCCGCGAGTGCGATGCCTGTGGCGTGCAGGTCGATTCCGGCCACTCAACGAAGCTGAACGGGCGATTCTCGTACCTCGAGTATGTGTACCACTCCGATCAACCACCGGTTCTTGGCCTCCCGGCGAGCGGATATCCGTATCTCAGTCGACCGGGGCCTGAGCGCCTGCAACAGTTCGACCATGAGTTGGGTCAGCAACATCCTGGTGTCCGTCAGCAGGGACGATCGCGCAACGGTCGCACTGTTCAACGCGTGGCTGCGGACCGAGGCGCCGCGTCGCGAGGGAGTTCCGGGGCTCGGGGTGGGATTCTTGAATGACCTCACGAGTGATCCGGACAATGCCTGGGGCGGGCCCAAGCAGCCGGAGTGCGATGTCTGGGGCGGCGCGCTGAATCACGCCGACCTCGACGCTCTTCTGGCGACGTTCGCGCAGCTTCCCTGGCGGATCCCCGCCGCGACTCAGCTTCTGCTGATGGACCAAGAAGAGTCCTACTTCCGGCTCTGGATGATTCGCGATGGGGCGCTGCGTCAGTACGCGCCTTCGCCCCCCGCCGACGACTCTGCGTGGTGACGTCGTCCGCACGACCCTGCCGCTGCTCGCCCCGTGGCCGTGGTCGAGAGCGTCGCCATGTGGTCCGGAGCGTGTGCCGTTGAGGCGTGCCCCGCCTGTTCGGCTGCCCGTACGCGGGCGGGGCGCGCCTGTGTGTGGGGGAGTGGCGCGAATCTGTGGCAGACCCTGGGTTGTCGGTCGGCACGTCGTTTGCGCGAGACCCCCTTGAGCGATAAGTTCACGTTAAGCGCAGCGGGGGGTTGCGTGCACGATCTTGGGGGAGAGTGCAATGACCGAACAGGTCACATCTTTGGGTCCTACCTTCGGACCGCCCATTCCTATCGCCTGCAGGTCCTGCGGCTCCGCTCTGGTCTACCCGAGCCCTTGCCCATCGTGCGGCACCGCGTCGACGTGGGTCGAGGTCGACACCGTGCCCGAGCCCGCGCTCGGCACGGCCGGTTGGCAACTGCGCGAGGGCGATCCGTACGGCGTCGAGCGCTGGTGGGACGGCCTGCAGTGGACGACAGAGATCCGCGGTGGCGAGAAGCTGGGCTGGCTGGAGCACCTCAAGGGCCTGCCCGAGTCGCTGCGTACGCCCTACACGGCCGAGCAGATCGAGATCCTCTCCTACGAGGTGGATCGCATCGCGTGGGCCATCGACCCGCTGGGACCGCCGAGCGAGCGGCCCAAGAAGTCGTGGCTCGCCCGGGCATTCAAGGTGCGCTACTAGCCTTCACGGGGTGACCTCCGAACCTCCCGCAGTCGCGGCTCTCACCGCGCTGGGCGTTGCCCACACCGTCGTACAGCACGAGCCCGTCTCGTCGCTGGAGGACGCCGCGGCGCAACGCGGTATCAGCCCGGCCGACATCGTGAAGACCCTTGTCGTGCGCATCAGCAGCGACTCGTACGTCTTCGTCCTGGTGCCCGGCGACCGCGGCATCTCGTGGCCGAAGTTGCGCGCCCACCTGGGCACCAACAGGCTCTCGCTGCCGGACCCGGACACTGCGAAGGCTGTGACGGGGTACTCGCGGGGCACCATCACACCGCTCGGATCCAGCCATGCCTGGCCGGTAGTCGCGGACGCCTCGATCACCGGACGTCCGATCTCGCTCGGCTCCGGACAGGCCCACACGCACGTCCTCGTGGACGCCGATGAGATCGTCGCGGCCCTCGGCGCAGCAGTGGCCGACGTCACCGAGGTACGTGGAGGCGCCGCGTAATCTGGGTGGCGTGATCCGCATGCCGAAGATGCCTCAGGCCAGGACCCCCGGCGAGCCGCTGCCGCCCGACCTGCTGGCCGCGGTCGAGGCGAGCGACACCCCTGAGCGCAAGGCGGCGGCGCGTAAGCACCTCGACGCCGAGAGCGCCGCGCGCCGCACGGGCGCGCAACCGCCGTTCGTCCACGAGGAGAAGGCCTAAGCCAGGTCCGTACCGGTCGCCGCTGCGGCGAACGCCCAGAACCTGTCGGCCAGGGCCGGGTCCGACGCCGCGAGGGAGCGGCCGACCAGTCGAGGATGACCACGCATCTCGCGCAGGCCGGAGGGGCCGACGTACGAGCAGTTCGGAAGGTCCTGGGTGGCCGCGAACAGCGTCGGTTCCGCGCCCTGGGCGGGCGACTGGCCCAACAGCCGGTTGGCGGCCGTCACGACCCGGTCGAGCCGCGGGTGGCCGGTGACGTCGCTGATGTTCGTACCTGACCAGCCCGGGTGGCACAGCTGCACGTCGATGCCCTGCAGCCGCCTGGCCAGCCCGAGCCCCCAGACGAGGTCTGCGAGCTTCGACTGCGCGTAGGCCGCGGCGACCGACCAGCGGCGCCGCGCGAAGTGCGGATCGTCGAGGTCCAGGACCCCGCTCGAATGGGCGCCCGACCCGACGATGACCACGCGGTCGGCGACGCGGTCGAGGATCAGGTTGGTGTACGCGAAGGGGCCGAGCGCGTTCGTACCGAGCAGGCACTCGAAGCCGTCCTCGGTGAGGATCCGCTTCGTCGCCACACGACCCGCGTTGTTGACCAGTACATCGATCGCCGGCGTCAGCTCGGCAGCCTTCCGGACGGATGCCAGCGAGCCGAGATCCAGCTGTACGACGGTGGCCGGTCCCGGCAGTGACGCCGCGACTCGCTCGCCCTTCTCCACGTTCCGTACGGCGAGCACCAGCGTCGCGCCCGCCTGCGACGCGGCGCGCGTGGCCGCGAGCCCGATGCCGCTGGTGGCACCGGTGACGAGCCAGGTGCGGCCCACTTGGCTGGGCATGTCGGCGGCGGTCCAACCGGTCACAGTTCCTCCTCGAAGTCAGCGATCCTCGGCAGCAGCGAGACGAGCAGGGGAGCCAGTTCCCCATCGGGTGCGGCGATGGCCAGCCAGCGCAGCTCAGCGATCTCGGCGGCGGCTGCGAGGGGTACGAGCGCGCGCCGGCGCCACGCGTACACACCTGCTCTCACGAGGGTGTCCGGCTCGTTGGCCGCCTCGGCGGTGTGGATGCCCCAGTCCTCAAGGTCGGCGTCGTCGAGCGTGAGGCCGACCTCTTCGGCGAGCTCTCGCACCGCGGCCTGGCGCAGGTCTTCGCCGGGCTCAGGCTTGCCGCCCGGGAGCATGAACCGCGTGGTTCCGGTCTTCCTCACGGTGAGCACGCGGCCGTCGCCGTCGACCACGACCACCGCTGCCACCACCACGACCGCACCCGACGTCACGACGGGAGACTAGCCGTCGGGCCGGAACGGGCTGGACCCGGATGGACGCGGTCCGGGGTCTCGGGGCGACCGTGGGAAGATGAGGTACGTGCTCGCGATCCTTACCAAGGCTATTTCTCTGGTCGTGATCGTCGGACTCGCGTACGGGATGAAGCGCCTCGGCTGGTTCAAGGAGAGCGACTTCGCCACCTTCTCGAAGGTCCTTCTCCGCGTGACCCTTCCCTGCGCGCTGGCCACGAGCTTCAACACCTTCGAGGTCGTGCCCTCGTTGCTCGGACTGGCGCTGTTCGCATTCCTGGCCAACCTCGCCCAGCAGCTCGTGGGCTACCTGCAGGCACGCAAGGGCACTCCCGTACAGCGCGCATTCGGCATCCTCCACGGTGGCTCGTACAACATCGGCGCGTTCGCCCTGCCGTACCTGTCGGCCTTCATCGGACCCCACGCCATCGTCTACGCGTCGCTGTTCGACGTCGGCAGCTCCTTGGCCACGGCAGGTGTCGGTCGCAGCGCTGCCCATGCCGTGGCGCGGCCGAACGAGAAGACGACAATCGGTTCGGTCGCCCGGATCGTCTTCACCTCTCCCGTCTTCGACACGTACCTCATCCTCGTGCTCATGCGCCTGTTCCACATCCAGCTGCCGGACGTCGTCATCGGCTTCACCAGCCTCGTGGGCGCGGCGAACCCGTTCATCGCGATGTTCATGATCGGGATCGGGCTCGAGATCGCCTTGCCCCGTCGTCGGCTGTCGACCGCAGTGGTCGGCTTGCTCACCCGCTACGTGTTCTCGATCGTGCTCTCACTGGTGGCGTGGTTCCTGCTGCCCTTCGGCCACGACGTGAAGATCATCGTCGTGCTCCTGCTGTTCGCGCCGATCGCGGCCATGATTCCGGGGTTCACCTCGGAGATCGACGGACATGTCGGTACGGCGACGTTCATGAACTCCGTGACGATCCTCATCGGGATCGTGATGCTTCCGACGCTGTACCTGGTGCTCAGCAGATAGCACGTTTCAAAACTTGGCACGTACAAACCTTTCGTCGGTGGCGACAACCCACTGAAAGGGGTTCCGCACGCCGTTCGGGCGGTGGTAGGACGGGTTTCGCCCCTTGTCACCCCCGCAACCTCCCCAAGGGCTTTCGAGGGTGGCGCACATCCCCAGAACGAAGGAGTTCTGAATGTTCCCCGTATCTCGTCGAAGCCTGATCATCGGCACTGCCGGAGCCGCCGCCGTGGTCCTGCAGCCCCAGCTCGCCCACGCCGATGACTCGGCCCGCACCACCGCTGTCCGGTTCACGCTGAACGCCACGACCCAGGAGGGTGGCGAGCAGGTCACCTCGCTCACGCTCGACACCTCGTGCTTCGACGGCATCGTCGCCGGCAGCCTCACGCCCGCCACGTTCGCCGTCCACGCCAAGGCCGAGAACCCGTTCGCTCTCCCGGCCGGCCAGACGAACTTCGGCCTGTACGACGTCGACCGGGTCGTCACGGGAGTGAAGCTCCGCAACGGCAAGATCGTCATCGAGCTCAAGAGCGGTTTCACCAACAGCACCAACGCCGACGGCTCGATCGCCACGAACGGTGTCCCCGGCGCCGGCACGCTGGGGTACGTGTACCCGATCGGCCGCAACATCCGGAACAAGCTGACGTACACGATCACCCAGAAGGCGCCGATCGCGGTTCGTGGTGGCCGCTCCTTGACCCTGCCCGGATTCGTCCAGGGCTCCCTGAAGAACCCCGCCGTCGACGCGTACTCGTACGGGAAGTCCTCCGACGGCATGAACTACCGGCTGTTCTCGCCAGACTCCTGCCACGGCCGCGGCAAGAAGGCGCTGGTCGTGTGGCTGCACGGCGGCGGTGAGGGCGGCTCGGCGGCGCTGAAGTACTACGACAACGAGGCCACGCTGCGCGCCAACCGCGGGGCACTCGGGTTCTCCACCGACGAGGCTCAGCGGATCTTCGACGGCGCGTACGTGGTGGCTCCGCAGGCCGACGAGGCGTGGATGCTCGACGGTCCGGGGTACGCACCGCGCATCAAGGCCCTCATCGAGGGGCTCGTGAAGCGGCACGACATCGACCGCAAGCGGATCCACGTCATCGGCTGCAGCAACGGCGGCTACATGAGCCTGTACATGTCGTACGCCTTCCCGAACGCCTTCGCGTCCGAGGTGCCGATCTGCCCCGGAGCCAGCGAGGTGTACTTCACCGAGGCCCAGCTGAAGTCGATCACGACGCCCACGTGGTTGGTCCAGTCGAAGGACGACCCGGTCCTGCCGTTCCCGGTCAACGGTCTGCGCGCCAGCCAGCTCGTGCCCGGAGCGCTCCTGAGCGCGTACGACCACGTCATCTGGAAGGGCGTCACGTACAGCGGTCACTGGTCGTGGATCTACGCCGCGAACAACGACCCGGTCCTCAAGGGCACCCACCTGTGGCAGTGGATGGCCAAGCAGCGCCTCAACGACCGCCGCTGACGGCTCCGTCGTGTGGGGCGTCGCGCCCGCGGCGCCCCACACATGTCGATGATGCGATCCGAGTTTTCGCTGTCCATCGGGTCATGCGGGCCCCGAACAGGCGGCACATCGGCTTCTCGACAGCCAAAACTCGGATCCGGTCACCACGAGCCCCAGCGAAGCACCCGGTCGGCGGCCTCCTTGTGGGTGGTGATGAGCGCCGCGTTGGCCTCATCCGAGGTGAGTACGTGCTCGCGGGCGCGTTCGGGGGGCTTCCCGAAGTGGACATGGCGCGCGATCAAGTGGTCGACGCGCACTGACTCGTCCGGGGCCTCCAGGAACCAGACCTCATCCAGCTGTGCACGGACGGCTGTCCAGCCGGGGTGGAGGAGGTAGTTGCCCTCGGTCACCACGATCCGTACGGACCGGGGGACCGGGATGGCTGCGTTGACCGGGTCCTCGATCTCGCGGCGGAACTCCGGCGCGTACACCACCTCGTCGTCCGGACGGCGCAGTCGGGCCAGCAGCGCCGCGTACCCCGGCATGTCGAAGGTGTCGGGCGCGCCACGTCGAGTACGGCGGTCGTCGCCGGCGATCACGGACTTCGCCAGGTGGAACCCGTCCATCCCCACGGCTGCGGCGACGCCGGGGGAGCGGTCGTTCGCCGCGCCGACGAGGAGCCCAGCCAGCGTGGTCTTCCCTGCGCCTGGAGCGCCGCAGACGCCGATGATCGTCCGAGGCGACACGGAGGCTCGGCGCCACAGCTCCTCGGCAAGCGCCGGGACGTCGACGATCACCTGATCAGCAGGTCGCTGGCCTCGAGGAACCGGTCGCCGAAGGTGTCGTCGCGCGCCTGCTTGGGCGGGTCTGTGAGCGTGCGATCGGAGTAGTAGCCGCCCACCCGCCAGTCGACGCCCGGCTTCGTGGTGGCCAGCCAGACGAGCGTGTCCGCGCCGTCCTCCGGCGTCCGCATGACCCTCTTGCCCAGCCTGGACGCGTACAGCCACTTCACGACCCCACCGGACGTCGAGCCGAACGAGGTCGCCACGACACCGGGGTGGAAGGATGCGAAGTGGAGCCCCTCGGAGCCGTACTTCCGCTGCATCGCGCGAGCGGAGATGATGTTGGCGAGCTTGGCCGCGCCGTACGCGCCGAAGGAGCTCCAGCCCTTCTGCTTGCCGAGGTCGGTGAGGTCGATCGAGCCGCGGAACGCCGCCATGCTGGCCGTGAAGATCACGGAGCCCTCACCCGCGCGCAGCGGGTCGAGAAGCAGTTCGGTCAGCAGCAGCCCGGCCAGGTGGTTGACCTGGAGGGTGGTCTCGTAGCCGTCGCCGGTCACCGTGCGCGGCGAGAACACGCCGCCTGCGTTGTTGGCGAGCACGTCGATCACCGGGTGAGCCTTCGCCAACGTCGCGGCCAGTGCCCGTACTTCGGAGAGCTTGGTGTAGTCGCAGACGTGGTACTCGACCCCCAGCCGCTCGGCGACGGCCCTGATCTTGGCCGGGGAGCGGCCCACGAGCACGAGTGTGGTGTCCGGTCGTCCGCTGAGGATCGCGGCCGCCGCAGCGCCGATCCCATCGCTGGCCCCGGTGATGACGATGGTGCGCTCGGTCATGGGCGTCACTGTACGGCGTGGTATGGGGTGGCGAAGTGGGAGGCCAGGAATGAGAGGATGAGCGCCGTGCGCGCATACAACTTCTCGTCAGGTCCCGCGATCATGCCCCTCGAGGTTCTCGAGTCGGCCGCCGCAGAGCTCACCGACTGGCAGGGCTCCGGTATGTCGGTCATGGAGGTATCCCACCGCGGCAAGGCGTTCGTCGCCTGCGCGGCCGAGACGGAGGCTCGCCTCCGGTCGGTCATGGGCATCCCCGACGACTACGCCGTGCTGTTCCTCCAGGGCGGCGCAACCGGCCAGTTCTCCGCGATCCCGCTGAACCTCACGGCCCCCGGCGACACGATCGACGTGCTGCACACCGGCCAGTGGTCGGCCAAGGCGATCTCGGAGGCCCGCAAGTACGGGGTCGACGTGCGCGTCGTCACCGACGAGAAGGCGTCGAACTACACGACCACGCCGGCCGCGGGCTCGTACGAGCTGAACCCGGCCGCGACGTACGTCCACTACACGCCCAACGAGACCATCGGCGGCGTGGCGTTCCACTACGTTCCCGAGACCGGCGACGTGCCGCTCGTGGCGGACATGAGCTCGATGATCCTGTCCGAGCCGGTCGACGTCTCGAAGTACGGCCTGATCTACGCCGGCACGCAGAAGAACATGGGTCCGTCGGGCATGTGCGTGGTCATCGTGCGCCGCGACCTCATGGGCCACGCCCGTCCGGAGACGCCGACGATCGTCGAGTACTCGGGCATGGCGGCCAACGACTCCATGCTCAACACGCCGCCCACGTTCGGCATCTACCTGCTCGGCAAGATCCTCGCCTGGGTCGAGAGCAAGGGTGGCGTCGAGGGCATCGCCGAGATCAACCGGGCGAAGGCCGCGGCGCTGTACGAGTACATCGACGCGAGCGACTTCTACTCGAACCCTGTCGCGCCCGACAGCCGCTCGATCATGAACGTCACGTTCGTGCTGGCGAACCCGGAGCTCGACAAGGCGTTCGTGGCCCAGGCCGAGGCCGCCGGCCTCACCAACCTCGCCGGGCACCGCTCGGTGGGTGGCATGCGGGCCAGCATCTACAACGCCATGCCGCGGGAGGGCGTCGACGCGCTGATCGCGTTCATGGCGGACTTCGCAGCCAAGAACAGCTGACGCATGCGGGTCCGTACATACAACGCCATCAGCCCGCTCGGGCTCGACCGACTGCCTTCCTCGTACGAGGTCGGCCCGGACGTCGAGGCTCCTGACGGCGTGCTCGTACGGTCCGCGGACCTGCACACGGTGGAGCTTCCAGACACCGTCCTCGCGGTCGCACGTGCTGGCGCGGGCACGAACAACATCCCCGTCGCTGCGCTCAGCCAGCGCGGGATCGTCGTGTTCAACACCCCGGGCGCCAACGCGAACGCCGTGAAAGAACTCGTGATCGCGGGCATCCTTCTCGCAGCGCGCAACCTCGTGCCGGCGGCGGCGTTCGCGGCCGGGCTGACCGGCACCGACAAGGAGATCAACGAGGCAACGGAGAAGGGCAAGAAGGCGTTCGTCGGCTTCGAGCTTCCCGGCAAGACGCTCGGCGTCATCGGTCTCGGTGCCATCGGCGTCCTCGTCGCCAACGCCGCACGCAGCCTCGGCATGCGGGTCCTCGGCTTCGATCCGCAGATCTCGATCAGCAACGCGTGGCAGCTGTCCAGCGACATCGAGCGTGCCGCAACCATCGAGGACGTCTTCGCCGGTTCCGACCTGGTCACCGTGCACGTACCGCTCGTCGAGGCGACCAAGGGCCTGGTGAATGCCGACCGGCTGGGGCTGCTGCGTACGGGCGGTGTGCTGCTCAACTTCTCCCGCGCCGGCATCGTCGACCAGGCGGCGCTCCTCGATGCGCTGGCGACCGGAACGCTCACCACGTACGTCTGTGACTTCCCGGCCGAGGCGCTCGTGGGGAACCCGAAGGTCGTGGCGCTGCCGCACCTCGGCGCCTCGACGGGCGAGGCCGAGGACAACTGTGCGGTCATGGCCGCCGACCAGCTCACGGCGTACCTTCAGGACGGCGAGATCCACAACTCGGTCAACTTCCCGCAGGCCTCGTTGCGGCGTGCGCCGGGGACCACGAGGTTGGCGATCGCGAACTCCAACGTGCCCAACATGGTGGGTCGGATTTCGACTCTTCTCGCCGAGGCTGGGCTGAACATCGCCGACCTCCTCAACACCTCGCGTGGCGAGCTCGCGTACACCCTGATCGATGTCGACGGAGATCCCACCGACCTTGTCATGACGCAGATTAGGGCCGTGCCCGGGGTGCTGGCGGCGCGCTTGCTCTAGCCCTAGAGCCACTCCAGCCACTGGCCGTGGCTGCCGACCCGGGCCAACGGTTCGCCGTCCAGCCCGAGGACGAAGGCCGGGCGGGGGTCGTCCTCGAATCCGGGCGGAAGCTTGTCATGGATCGCGGGCACGACCCGTACGCCCTCGTTCGTCACCCAGTGCACCCCTAGTTCGCGCAGCAGGGCCAGGTGGCGGGCGCGCTGGTCACGTGAGAGGTACGCGAGCGTGGCGGAGTGGACGACGACCAGCGTTGCCGACGAGGGGGCCGCGGCGACGACGAGGGGGAGCGCATCGGTGATGTCGCCGGCGACGCGGAGCACTTCGCGGCCCGCCGTGGCGGCCAGCGCCCCGGCCAGACGGCCTTCCCGGACGTCCTCGCCGGGCCAGACCAGGGCCCGGAGCCACGCCACGTCGTCGGGATCTTCGGGGTCGAGCGGGTTGCGGTCGATCCCCGCGCGCCAGGCGACCTCCGGCAGGGCAAGCGGTAGCCCCGATCCCGAGACCCGGCACTCGATCGTGACGTCGGCCCCGCCGTCGGCGGTGACCACCGACCCGTCGTCGAGCGACCAGCGGTAGCGGTAGAGGTCGGGGAACAGCCCGAGCCCCGCCGACATCCCCACCTCGAGCAGGGCGATGGGCTGGGGGAGCGAGGCGAGGACGGGGGCGATCACGGCGCACCGGCCGACCTCGTTGGTCTGGGTGAAACGTGTCGTGGCGAGCCGCTCGATCTGGGGCCAGTGCCGCGCGACCCAGCCGGGGAGCTCCGGGCCGGCGTCCAGCGGGCCGCCCAGGTACTTCATCGCCCCGAGGAACAGGTTCGGCTGGCGCGCCATGCCGGGCAGGGAGTCGAGGGCGGCGGCGAGGGAGGGCGTCGCCGCGACCTGACGGCAGACGCGCGCCCACGCGGGCGAGCTCGGTTCGGCCTCGCGCGCGAACCACTCGTACAGCTCCGTGATGGGCGCCTCGCTGAAGTACCGGCTCGTCTTCATGACCGCGACGATAGCCCGGTCCCGGTGAGGCTTCCGGTTGTCGGTGCGTCTCAATACGTTGGTGCGTGCGAGATGTCGATCTGGGCGAGGTCCGTTCGTCGTCGGGGTACAACGAGGAAAGGAATCACCATGGAGTACCTGCTGATGTACAGCCAGGGAACCGACCCCCAGCCCTGGGACCCTGCCGGCCAGTCGATCGGCGAGTGGGTCGCGGAGACGATCGAGAACCGCACCAACGAGTACGGCGAGCGGCTGCGGCCCGCCGAGGACACCACGCTCGTCAGGGTCCGGGACGGCAAGGTCCTGCTCACGGAAGGGCCGTTCACCGAGTCGAAGGAATGGGCCGGGGGCTTCGACATCATCTCCTGCGCCGACCTCGACGAGGCCATCGAGATCGCCTCCAAGCACCCGGCCACCCGCATGGGGACGACCGAGGTGCGCCCGTTCATGGTGTGGCCCGATGCGGACCCGGACAGTTTCGTCGTGCCGCTGGGATTCGCGGAGCGGCCGGTCAAAGGCAAGCGATACCTGATGCTGGTGTGCGTCGATCCGTCCGGCGAGAAGGGTGTCGAAGACGAGGTCGACCCGTGGGTCGAGAGGTGGGACACCGCGGGCGTCAGGCTCTTCGGCGAGGTGCTGCGGCCGCCGGCCGACGGGACGTTCGTACGGACGCGGCAGGGCAAGGTGCTCGTCACCGATGGCCCGTACAGCGAGGCCAAGGAGTGGATCGCCGGGCTCGACGTCATCGAGGTCAGCGACTTCGATCAGGCCGTCGAGGTCGCCGCGGGCCATCCGATGGCGCGCAGCGGGCTGATCGCGCTTGTTCCGGCGTGGCCGTTCGACGTCGACGGCGACCACGCCGCCCGCGAGCAGCGCGAGGCATCGGAATGGGGTCGTCGCACCGAGCCCGCCGTGGGGGCGACGCCCTGACCAGCGACCGTACGGAGCAGGCGGCCGGGCTCGACCCGGCCGTCAGCGCCGCTGTGCGCGAGGCGTACGAGTCCGAGTGGGCCTCGGTCGTCGCGACCCTCATCCGGGTCACGGGGGACTGGGACGTCGCCGAGGAGGCGGCCGCGGGCGCCTTCGAACGGGCCCTGGTGACGTGGCCTCGCGACGGCGTGCCCCGCACCCCGGGCGCTTGGCTCACGACGACTGCCAGGAACCTCGCCCTCGACCGCCTGCGGAGGCGCGGGGTCGAGGCGACCAAGCTCAAGGAATGGACGGTCATGGACGACAGGCACGGACCCGGCGACCCTGCGCAGCAGGTCCTCGCGGATCCCGACTGGGACGACCGGCTGAGGCTGATCTTCACCTGCGCCCACCCGGCGCTGTCGCTTGAGGCGAGGGTGGCCCTCACCCTGCGCACCGTCGGCGGGCTCACCACGCCGGAGGTCGCGCGCGCGTTCCTCGTGAGTGAGTCGACTCTCGCTCAGCGGATCGTGAGGGCGAAGGCGAAGATCGCCCACGCCGCGATCCCGTACATCGTCCCGTCGCCCGACGCGCTGCCGGAGCGGCTCGACGGGGTGCTCGCGGTGCTGTACCTGATTCACACCGAGGGCTACACCGCGAGCTCGGGACCCGACCTCCAGCGGCTGGACCTCGCGGTGGAGGCGATCCGGCTGACCCGCCTGCTGTACGGGCTGCTGCCCGGACCGGAGCCCGCCGCGCTGCTGGCCCTGATGCTGTTCCAGCACGCCCGGTCGGCGACCCGCGTGGATGCGCTCGGTGATCTGGTTCCGCTGGAGGACCAGGACCGGTCGGGCTGGAATGCCGCGGAGATCGCCGAAGGGCTGCACCTGCTCGCCGCGTGGCCGGCCACCGCTCGTACGCCCTATCGGGTCCAGGCCGAGATCCAGGCGGTGCATGTACGGGCCGGGCGCGCGGCCGACACGGACTGGTGGGCGATCCTCGCCCGCTACGCCGAGCTCCCGGAGTCGCCGGTCGTGCAGCTCAACCAGGCCATCGCGCGGGGGATGGCTGACGAGCCCGCGGCGGGTCTCGTCGCGCTGGAACGCCTCGAGGCGTCGGGCCGACTCGCGGGATACCACCTGCTGCCCGCCGCCCAGGCCGATCTGAGCCGTCGTGCCGGACACGTGGATCGCGCCGCTGAGTTCTACCGCGTCGCCATCGAGCTGGCTCCCACCGAGCCCGAGCGCCGCTATCTCGTACGTCGGTTGGAGGGATTGCCGTCGCCACTCATTAGTGAAATAGACTAAGAAAATGAGCCTCACTCGCAGCGAGCGACTCGATCGCTTGCCGTTCACCTCTCGTCACGCCAAACTGCTCGTCGGCTCCGGGATCGGGTGGGCTCTCGATGCCATGGACGTGGGCCTCATCGGGTTCGTCATGGCGGCGTTGGCGAGGCAGTGGACTCTGAGCGCCACCACCTTGAGCGTCATCGGGTCGATCGGCTTCGCCGGTATGGCCGTGGGCGCCAGCCTCGGCGGACTCCTCGCGGACCGGGTCGGACGTCGGCAGGTGTTCGCGATCACCCTGCTGCTGTACGGACTGGCGACCGGGGCCGCCGCGCTCTCGGTCTCGGTCGGCATGCTCATCGCGCTGCGCTTCGTCGTGGGCCTGGGGCTCGGGGCTGAGCTCCCCGTCGCGTCCACGCTGGTCTCGGAGTACGCGCCCCGACGAATCCGGGGCAGGGTGGTCGTGGCGCTCGAGGCGTTCTGGGCGATCGGCTGGATCCTCGCAGCGTTGCTCGGCTTCTTCCTGATCCCCGCGTCATCCGCGGGTTGGCGCTGGGCTCTGGCAGTGGGCATCGTGCCGGCCGCGTACGCCCTCGTCGTCCGGTACGGCTTGCCCGAGTCCGTGCGCTTCCTCGAACAGCGCGGACGGGTAGATGAGGCCGAGGTCGCCGTCCAGGGCTTCGAACGCGCGGCAGGGGTCGAGCCTGAGCCGTCCGAGCTCCGCCGTGAGAGCGCACAGGGCCAGGACGGCATCTGGTCGCCGATGCTGCGTCGGCGGACCCTGGCGCTGTGGACCGTCTGGTTCGGGATCAACCTGTCGTACTACGGCGCCTTCACCTGGATCCCCACCCTCCTGAGCGCCGGCGACGCCTCGCTGACCAAGTCCTTCGGCTGGACGCTGATCATCACCGTGGCGCAGCTGCCCGGCTACGCGGTGGCCGCGATCCTCATCGAGGTCTGGGGCCGACGGGCGACCTTGGCCACCTTCCTCGCCGGCTCTGCCGCGGCGGCGGGTCTGTTCGGCTGGGCGGTCTCGCAGCAGCCGCTGGTGGGCGGATGGGTGGTCGCTGCCGGGTGCCTGCTGAGCTTCTTCAACCTCGGTGCGTGGGGAGCCTTGTACGCCGTCGGCCCGGAGATCTATCCGACGACGGTGCGAGGAACCGGTACGGGCGCGGCAGCAGCCTTCGGCCGCATCGCTGCCATCATCGCTCCGCTCGTCGTGCCGCCACTGATCGGGATCGGCGGTCGAGGTCTCGTCTTCGGAGTGTTCGCGGCAGCCTTCGTGGTGGCCACGGTCGGTGCCTTGTTCCTCCCCGAGCGCCGCGCCCTGGCGCTCGACGCCTGAGGGCGACTCAGCGCGTCACGGGCGCGTGCCCGCGGAGACGTCTTTCAGAGCATCCCGGCGAGCATGCCGGTGATGTACGGGATGAGCCAGATCGCCCAGACGACGAGGCTGAACTTGTGGAACCGTGCCCGCGACGCGTCGTTGCCGCGCAGCATGGTCACGACGGCCCACCCCAGGTGGAGCGCCATCAGGAGGATGGCCAGACCGCCCGTGACCTGCATGACACCGGCGAGGCCGGGGTTCGCCGACACTCGGGTCACCTGCCCCGAGCTGGCGATCGACGCCATGAACGCGGTGCCGGAGGCATCGCAGACCAGCCCCACCGCGAAGGCGGCGACATGCCACCAGCGCAAGGTCCCTTGCTTGTGCTCGGCCCAGACGCCGGTGGTGTAGGCGGCAAGGGCCGCGGTGATGAGGACGATCGACATGGTGAACATGACGTCCAGCCTTGTGCGACGAGGTCGGCCGGACATCGCCCGTAGTGGTGCACAAGTCCTCCACCTTTCGGCTGATCTGGACGCCGTCCTGGCTCGGTAGAGTCGCGATGTGACGTCCCAGCGAGACCTGCCCCGCGCGGTCGTACGCCATTCGGAACGGGCGGCCGACCGCTATGGTCACGGCCGCCCGAGCCGGATCGAGCAGGTCGCCGAGCGGATGCTGCTCGGCGTGGATGCGCTCGCCCTCGCGCTGCTGATCGTCGCCCTGGCCCGACCGGCAGCGCCGCTGTGGCTGCTCTGGTCGGTCGCCGTCGCGTTCGGGGTGGTGTACATGGTGGGCCGGCACCGGGTGCCTGTCGTCTCGGAGGGCATGAGCCGGCGAGGGCAGTGGTGGCCGGGTGGTGCCTGGGCCGTGGCGCTCATTGCCTGCTTCGTCGGACTCCTGCTCGTCAGCACCGGGGCGATGTGGCTGGCCTTCCCGCTGGTCCTGCTGGAGCTGCACGTCCTGGGCACCAGGGTGGGCCTCATCGCCGTCGGGTTGACCACGGCGCTGGCGATCCTGCTGGGGGCCGTCGCCCGAGGAACCTTCGACGTGGGCGTGGTCGTCGGGCCGATCGTGGGCGCCGCCGTCGCCGTCGGCATCGTCCTGGCGCTGGAAGCACTCTCTCGGGTCGTGGCGGACAAGGACGAGGCCCTGGAGGACCTGCGGACCACCCGCGAGGCGTTGGCGGCATCCGAGAGCGAGCGCGCGGTGGCCGGTGAGCGGACGCGCCTCGCGCGCGACATCCACGACACCCTGGCTCAGGACTTCTCAGCGATCGGCCTGCAGCTGCGCGCGGTGGAGGCTCGGCTGGACCCGGACAGTGACGGCGGGATCGCCTTGCGCGCAGCGCAGCGGACCGCAGCGGACGGCCTGGCTGAGGCGCGACGGTTCGTTGCGGAGCTCAGCACGGGGGAGGCCGAGGCCGGGCTGGAGTCCGCGCTGCGCCGGGTCGTCGCCAAGGCGGCGGTCACCGGAGGGCCCGACATCACGCTCTCCGTTCAGGGCGAGTCGCGACAGCTTCCGACCGAGGCCGCCACGACGATCATTCGCGTCACGCAGTCGGCCCTGGCCAACGTCGTACAGCACGCTGGTGCCCGCGCGGCTGAGGTGGTGGTGACCTACGACGAGCACTCCATCGTGCTCGACGTGGTCGACGACGGCACAGGCTTCGACGTAGCCGATGGAACCGGGCAGGGCTTCGGGCTCGGCGCGATGCGCGACCGGGCGGCCGAGCTCGGCGGCACGCTCACGATCGACTCGGACTCCGACGGCACCGCCGTGTCCCTGTCGCTGCCCCTCGCGGCGGTCCCGGCATGATCCGCGTGGCGCTGGCCGACGACCATCCTGTGGTCAGGCTCGGGCTCGTGAGCCTCGTCGACTCCGTACCGGACCTCTCGGCCGTCGCCGAGTTCTCAACCGCGGAGGAGCTCCTCTCCTGGTTGCCCACGAACACCTGCGACGTCGTGCTGCTGGACCTGCAGTTCGGGCAGGGCCGGATGACGGGCGCCGAGGCCGCCGCGGCGATCGTCGCCAGCGGGGGACCGCCGGTCCTGATCCTCACGACGTACGCGACGGACGCCGACATCGTCAACGCCGTCGAAGCGGGCGCTGCCGGCTACCTGCTCAAGGACGCGCCAACCGACGAGCTCGCCGAGGCCGTACGCGCCGCGGCCGCCGGTCGTACCCCGCTCTCGCCCGTGGTGCAGCGGCGTCTGCTCGACCGCGTCCGACTCCCGGCCGTGGCCCTCACACTGCGTGAGCTGGACACGCTCCGCCTGGTCGCCGAGGGCCTCTCCAACCAGGCCGTCGCCGACCGTCTCGTCGTCACGCAGGCGACGGTGAAGTCGCACCTGGCCCACGCGTACGCCAAGCTCGGCGTCCAGTCGCGCACCGAGGCGCTCTCCATCGCCCGAGAGCGCGGCCTGATCGCCTGAGCTACAGCGCCAGCGCGTCCATCCGAGCGGCCGAACGGCTGCCCGACCGCGCGGTCTCCCACGCGGCGGCCAGGCGCTCCACTGCCTCGTCGATGACGTCCAGCGGGAGCGTCAGCGGCAGCCGTAGGCGGTTGGTGTGCGTGCGATCGGGGGAGAACGTCGACCCCGGCGCCACCGTGATGCCGTGCGACCTCGCCGACAGGGCGAGCTCCGTGCTCAGGCGGGCGGGCAGCGTGACCCACAGCCCGAGGCCGCCGGGAGGCGACGGCACCCGCCACTCCGGGAGCCTGGCCGCCAGCGCGTCCCGCCACATTCCCCGGGCCTGACGGAGCCGGTCGGCGACCGCCGCCCGTACAGGCTCGGGATCCTCGAGGTACGAGGTCGCCACGAGCTGGTCGAGCGCCGACGCGCCGAGGCTCAGCGACCTGGCGGTGGCCCGGACCGCGTCGACCAAGGGCTCGGGGCAGCGCAGCCATCCGATCCGGAACCCGCCCCAGAGCACCTTCGACGTCGAGCCGATACACACGGCGTCGGGAGCGATCGCGGCGAACGGGAGCGCGTGCTCGGTCTCCCCGAAGTCCAGCTCGGCCGGTGTCTCGTCGACGATCGGCGCGCAGTCGGCGTCCCCGAGGATGCGGGCGAGCTCCTGGCGGCGGTCCGTCGACATGAGCAGGCCGGTCGGGTTGTGGAAGTCAGGGATGAGGTACGCGGCGCGCGGGCGTGCCCGCCGTACCGCCGTCGTCCACCCGGTGAGGTCCCAGTCGCCTTCCAGCGGGACCGGCACCGCCCGAGCCCGTACGGTCGCGGCCGACTCGATGGCTCCCGGGTAGCTCGGCGAGTCCATCACCAGCCGCTCGCCGGGACGTACGAGCGTGTGCAGGGCCACCGAGACCGCCAGCAGTGCGCCGGCGGTGACGACGATCTGGTCGGGGTGGGTGGGAACTCCTCGGGCCGTGTAGCGGTCGGCGATCTGCTCGCGCAGGTGCAACGCTCCGTACGGCTCGTAGCCGGCCCCCGCGAGCGTCGAGGGCAGCCACTCGAGCGCCCTGGCCACGATCTCGGCCGTGCCGTCAGGGGCGAGCCCGGCCGCCGCCGAGAGGTCGATGGTGTCCTCCCGCCGCGTGGGCACCAGCGAGATCGATGGTGCGCGGTCCGCGACCGGCAGCCGTACGGTCGTGCCCGACCCCCGCCGCGCCACCGCCCACCCGGTGTCGACGAGCTCGGCGAAGGCGCGCGTGATCGTCGTACGGCTGAGGCCCAGCGTCTCCGCGAGTGCCCTCTCGCTCGGCAGCCGGCTGCCCGTGGCCAGGCGGCCGTCCATGACCATGCCGCGGATGCGGTGGGCGAGGCCCAGGTACGCAGGCGAGGCCGCCGGCAGTGGCAGGAGGTCGGAGAAGGAAGTCACCAGGCCACTGTGGCACAAGTGGCTATGTTGCAACAGTCCACTTTCGTGACAGGATCTGCGACATGCGCCTCCCCGATCGTCTGCCGCGACGCCTCTCCCAGCTGCTCATCGGCCTGTTCCTGTACGGCTGGTCGATGGCGATGATGGTCCGCGCCAACCTCGGCTTGAACCCGTGGGACGTGTTCCACTTCGGGCTGGCCAGGCAGCTGCCGCTGACGTTCGGCCAGGTCACCATCGCCGTGGGCGCGGTCGTCCTGCTGCTGTGGATCCCGCTGCGGCAGAGGCCCGGCATCGGCACGATCCTCAACATCGCCGTGATCGGTCTGGTCGCCGATCTGGGGCTGTCGATCATGAGCCAGCCGTCCGGCCTGGTCGCCAGGGGCGCGCTCCTCGTGGGCGGCGTCGTGCTCAACGGACTCGCAGGTGGCCTGTACGTCGGCGCCCATCTCGGTCCCGGCCCTCGGGACGGGCTGTGGGTGGCCATCACCAAGCGGTACGGCTGGAGCATCCGTCTCGTCCGTACCGTCATCGAACTCACGGTCCTGGTCATCGGGTGGCTCATGGGCGGTGTCGTGGGCGTCGGCACGGTGCTGTACGCGGTGTCGATCGGGCACCTCAACCAGTTCTTCCTGTCGCGTGTCGAGGTGGCCAAGGCGCCCGCTGCGGAGCCGGTGGCCGATCCGGTCGACGCCTAGTCATTTCAGGTATCTGGCGATGGATTCGAGGATGTCTTCGGCGGTCTTGGTCCAGATGAGCGGCTTGGGTTCTCGTTCCAGGCGGTGACCCAGATCCGGGCCAGGTCCTTTGGCCATCGGGGGCCCGCGCCATGGCCGATCGGAGTTGTGGTCGCCATGGCGACCTTCGACGGGGACGGCAGAAGTTGGATCGGAGTTGTGGTCGTTCTCACGTCGATCCGGACGCTGAGAACGACAACAACTCCGATCCGAGGGGTGCGGCCCGTCCTGGGCCGCGCCAGAACGACAACAACTCCGATCGAACCCCGGCGCGGTGGGGACGAGTGTCCTGTGTCCGAAGACCCTTGCCGAAGGCCGTGCTTGAGCACGTACCCCGCCCCGTTGCTGTCGTTCAACAGACGACCGGCATGCCTGGCCCCGGAGCCTGCGATGCGCGCACTCAGCCACGGCCTTGGCACAGGAACTTCGGGCGCACGACACCAGGGCGTGCCTCCAGAGCCTGGTCGGCGCGGTTGAGAGACTGTAGGGCGTGGCGGGGTTTCATCATGTCGAGGTGTGGGTGGCAGATCTTGCGGAGGCTCGTGCTGAGTGGGGGTGGCTTCTCCGTGAGCTCGGCTTCGCGTGCGATGGCGAGTGGCCCGAGGGCGAGTCATGGGCCGCTGGCGGCGCATATCTCACGCTGACGACCTCACCGAATATCTCCGGGATGACGCATGATCGAAGGTTGCCGGGCGTGAACCACCTCGCCTTCAAGGCCGGCGGGCCCGGTCGGGTGGACGACATCATGGTTCGAGCGGACCAGTACGGGTGGCGCCCGCTCTATCAGGATCGCTATCCGCACGCCGGAGGTCCTGACTGCTACGCAGGCTGGCTGGAGAACTCAGCGGGGTTCAAAGCAGAAGTCGTGGCGGACGAACCGTGACCTGCCACCACGGGCGCTGCGACGTCTGAGGTGGCCTGCCCTGGCGCGCAGGAAACACTCGACCCGGCACTTCGTACGGCGTACCAGAGACCGTAGGCTGGGCGAGGGCCCGGCGCAGTGCCGGGCGGACGTCCTGCACGCCACGAAAGGCATCACGTGAACAGCGCTCTGACTTGGACCGATCTCGACAGGCGGGCGGTCGACACCGCGCGGGTGCTTGCCGCCGACGCGGTGGAGAAGGTCGGAAACGGCCACCCGGGCACGGCGATCTCGCTCGCGCCGCTGGCGCACCTGCTGTACCAGAAGGTCATGAACGTCGATCCGTCCGACGAGAACTGGCTGGGCCGTGACCGGTTCGTGCTCAGCGCCGGCCACTCGTCGATCACGCAGTACGCCCAGCTGTACCTCGCCGGGTTCGGCCTGGAGATCCACGACATCGAGAGCCTGCGCACCTGGGGCTCCAAGACCCCGGGCCACCCGGAGGTCCACCACACCAAGGGCGTCGAGTGCACCACTGGCCCGCTCGGCTCGGGCGTTGCGAACGGCGTCGGCTTCGCCATGGCGTCGCGCCGCGAGCGCCAGCTGTACGACCCCAGCGCCGTCCCCGGACAGTCGGTCTTCGACCACTTCGTCTACGTCGTCGCCGGCGACGGCTGCATGCAGGAGGGCGTCTCGGCCGAGGCGTCCTCGCTGGCGGCCACGCAGGAACTCGGCAACCTCATCCTGTTCTACGACGACAACCGGATCTCCATCGAGGGCGACACCAAGATCGCGTTCTCCGAGGATGTGGAGGCCCGCTACGCCGCGTACGGCTGGCATGTCCAGCACGTCGACTTCACCAACGGTCTGACGACGTACTCGGAGAAGGTCGACGAGCTCTGGGCCGCCGTGGAGGCCGCCAAGCTGGTCACCGACCGTCCGTCGTTCATCAAGGTCACGACCATCATCGGCTGGCCGCTCCCGACCCTGGCCGGCAGCCACTCCGTCCACGGGGCCAAGCTTGGCGCCGAGGAGATCGCCCGGCTCAAGACCGAGCTCGGTTTCGACCCCGACAAGTCCTTCGACGTGGCGCCCGAAGTCATCGAGTACACGCGGTCCAACGCCGCCGCGCGCGCCAAGGCCGCCCGTGAGCTCTGGGACGCGAAGTACGCGACGTGGCGCAGCGAGAACGCCGACAAGGCGGCCCTGCTCGATCGGGTCCTCGCCCGCAAGCTGCCCGTGGGCATTGAGGATGCGCTGCCCGTGTTCCCGGCTGACAAGCCGATCGCGACCCGCGCGGCCTCGGGCAATGTGCTGAGCGCGCTCGCCGGCGTCATGCCCGAGCTGTGGGGCGGCTCGGCCGACCTCGCCGGCTCGAACAACACGACGATGAAGGGCGTCACGTCGTTCATCCCGGCCGACCGGTCGTCGAAGGACTTCCTCGGCACCGTGGAGGGGCGCACGCTCCATTTCGGCATCCGCGAGCATGCGATGGGCAACATCCTCAACGCGATCAACCTGGAGAGCCTGACCCGCGCGTACGGCGGCACGTTCCTCGTGTTCTCCGACTACATGCGCTCCTCGGCCCGCCTCGCCGCGATCAGCAAGGCGCCGACGGTCTTCGTGTGGACGCACGACTCCATCGGTGTCGGCGAGGACGGTCCGACGCACCAGCCGGTCGAGCACATCCCGAGCCTGCGGCTCATCCCCGGCCTCGACGTCGTGCGTCCCGCCGACGCCAACGAGACCGCCGCCGCGTGGCTCCAGATCCTGTCGATCCACGACCGTCCGGCCGCGCTTATCCTGTCCCGGCAGAACCTGCGCGTCTTCGACCGCTACGAGGGCAGCGGCTACGCCAGCACCGACGGCGTCGCCAAGGGCGGTTACACCCTCGCCGAGGCCTCGGCTGAGCCGAAGGTGATCCTCGTCGCCACCGGCTCCGAGGTCGAGATCGCCGCGGCGGCGCGCGAGACGCTCGAGGCGGCCGGCGTGCCGACCCGGCTCGTGTCGATGCCGTGCGTCGAGTGGTACCAGGCGCAGGACGCCTCGTACAAGGCGTCGATCCTCCCGGCCGGCGTGCCGAAGGTCGTCATCGAGGCGGCCGCGCCGAGCGGGTGGCGCGACGTGCTCGACGGCACGGTCACGACGATCGGCATCGACCACTTCGGCGCCTCCGCCGACGCGGCCACGCTGTACAGGGAGTTCGGCCTCACCGCCGACGCCGTCGTCGAGGCGGCCAACGCACTGGTCTGACACGTACGAAGGCCGCCCACGCTCGATGCGCGGGCGGCCTTCGTCTGTCTCCGCTTCAGATCGTGGTCTTCGCGGCGTGCGTGGTGACGCGGGGGGCTCGGAGTGGGTCACGACCCATCAGATGACCTGAACGAAGTGCTCCACCACCGGGAACGGCTCGTAGAAGTGGTGCAGCAGTGCGCGCCACTGTCCGTACTCCTCTGAACCCCGGAACCCCTGGGTGTGGTCCTCGAGGGTGTCCCACTCGACGAGCAGCAGGTAGAGGTTGGGCGACTCCATCGACCGCGACAGCGAGAGGCTCACGAAACCCGGCCTGCCGCTGATCAGTGGTCGGGCGTGGGCGAACGCGGCTTCGAAGTCCGCCTCGGATCCCGGGCGGACGGGCAGGATCGCATGCTCGAGCACCATGGCGGCAAGTCTGACAGAGCCGCCTGCTCCCGGCTTCAGGTGTTCTGGTCGACGAACGCGCGTACGTCCTTCACTTCGCGTGCGTCGACCCCGTGCGCGAGGCCCGGATAGACCCGGCGGGTGAGCGTCGAGTGGGTCGGGAGCCAGGCGTCCGTCCGCTCCACGGCCGCCGCGGCGATCACGGTGTCCTCGGCCCCGCGCCCCCAGAACACCGGGGGCAGCGTCGAAGCAAGGACGGCGTCAGCTGGGCGCTCTGCCGCCTGTACGAAGCCGCCGAGGATCACGGTCGCCGCGATCCGCTCGGGTCGCGTCCGCAGCAGCTCCGAGGCCATGAGGCCGCCTTGTGAGAACCCGATAGGGACGAGCTTCGTCGCCGGGTCGAGATGCTCGTCCACCCACGACCAGACGCCCTCGGTGGCTGTGGCCAGCGGCTCTGGCGGAGGGTTCCCCGGTGTGAGGATCTCGAACCAGGCGTAGCTGCTCGGGCCGATCGTGAGGGGCGCGCGGAGGGAGACCCAGGGCAGGTCTGGCACCGTGTGGGGCGCCAGGCCTGCCAGGTCGTCCTCGTTGGACCCGTACCCGTGCAGGAAGACGGCGACGTACGGGCCGACGCGCGGCGCCTGGCCTGTGCGAGTGATCAACGGACCGCGGCGAAACCGCCGGTCCAGCCGAGCTTCTCGCCGACGGCGAGTGTGAGCTGCAGGAAGCCGAGGGCCTCGAGCTCGTGGGCACGGGCCAGCGAACCGGCGTCGATGGCGGAGACGCCGCCGGCCTCGACCGCCGCAACCACGGCGTCCTTCGCGGCCTGGTCGTTGCCGGCCACGAGCACGGTGGTCCTCTCCGCGCCGACCTGCTTGGACGACAGCGTGGCCGCGAAGTTGGTGTTGAAGGCCTTGAGCACCGAGCTGTCCGGGAACTGCGCCTGGAGCTCGGCAGCGGCCGAGCTGCCGACCGGCACGACGAGGGAGTCGAACGTCTGGAAGTTGAGGGGGTTGCTGATGTCGACCACGGTCTTGCCCTTGAGCTGCTCGCCGTAGGCCGCGACGATGCCGGCGATCGCCGGGTAGGGGACAGCCAGGATCACGACGTCGCCGTCCAGCGGGGCGCTGCCGACCTGCTCGTGGGTGACGTGGCTGACCTCGTTGCCGCCGTCGGTGAGGACGGTGCCGATGGCCGTGCCCATGGTGCCGGTGCCGATGATGGTGAAGCGTGCCATGCTGCTCTCCTTGTGACGCCGGGCGGGCGCCCGGAAACTTGCATCTACAACTATTACCCTAGCAGGTATAGTTCAACCATCAACTATTGATCGGGGTGACCATGACGGCTCTGAGCCAGGACGAGCGGGTCGCTGTGGCACGCCTGCAGGCACTGCTGGAGCTGTTGCCCTCGGCTCTCGATCGACACCTGGCGCCGGCCGGTCTGACGGCCTTCGAGTTCACGCTGCTGGAGGTCCTCGCCGCCGAGGAGGAGCACAGGATGCGGCTGTCGGTGCTGGCGGGCAAGACCAACGCCAGCTTGGCCCGCATGTCGCGCGTCGCCACGTCGCTGGAGCGCAAGGGATTCATCCAGCGCGTGCCGTGCCCCGCGGACTCCCGGGCCACGAACGCCGTCCTCACGCCCGCAGGCCTCGAAGCCCATGACCGCAGCCGTACGCTCCACGCCGAGGCCGTACGATCCCTCATCCTCGACGCGTTGGCTCCCCAGGATGTCGACGACCTGGCGCGGATGTGCGTGGCCATGCTGTCGCAGCTCGACCCCGTGGGGCGTCAGTCAGGGTCGTGCCCGGCGGACCCCGCACCTCACGGGTCCGCGGCCTGAGCGGTCGTTCGGGTACGTACCCTGGTCCCATGGCTGCTGTCTCTGACCTCATGGGTTCCCTGTTCGCCAAGGCCGTTGCCGGCCCCGTCATCCTCGAGATCGACCTCGACCGCGGTGTGCTGCGGGCGACGCCGGAGAATCCGCTGGAGGCGTTCCGGGCGATCAACGCACCGACGCTCACCCACCTCACCGAGGTCCTCCGCGAAGCCGCAACCGATGACCGCGTGACCGGTCTCGTCGTCCACGTCGGCACCTGCCCGCTGTCGGCGGCGATGGTCGACGAGGTGAGCGCGGCGATCCACGCCTTCGGCGAGCAGAAGCCGACGGTGGCGTACACCGAGTCGTTCGGCGAGCTGACGTCGGGGATGTTCGCCTACCGGCTGGCAACAGCGGCCCGAACCATCTGGCTGCAGCCGTCGGGGACCGTGACGCTGGGTGGCGTCCACATCGACATGATGCTGCTGCGTGGCGGCTTCGCGAAGCTCGGCATGGAGCCGGAGTTCGGGCAGCGCAAGGAGTACAAGACGGCGGCCGAGACGTACGCGGCCGAGGCGGTCAGCGACGCGAACCGCGAGATGAGCGGCCGTCTTGCCGAGTCGCTCGTCGAGGAGACGCTCGCCGTGATCAGCGAGCGGCGCGGCATGAGCGTCGACGACGTCCGGGGGCTGATGGACCGAGGGCCGATCAGTGCGGCCGAAGCCGTACAGCTCGGGCTGGTCGACTCGCTGGGGTACAGGGACGAGGTGTACGAGAGCGTGCGGGCGTCGTTCGGTCGTGACGCCGACCTGCAGTACGCGGCTCGCTACACCGGCTCCGTCCTCGCCAAGGCGAGGGCGCGGCTCGCCAAGAGGCCCACGATCGCGGTGGTCTCGGTCCACGGCGGCATCGTCACCGGCCGCCCGGGTCCCCGTTCACCGTTCGGCGGACCGCAGGCGGGGTCGGAGGTCGTCACCGAGCACCTGCGCCAGGCCCGCCTGGACGACGACGTCAAGGCAGTCGTGCTGGCCGTCGACTCGCCCGGAGGCTCGTACATCGCCTCGGACACCATCCGCGCCGCAGTGATCGCGCTCAAGAACGCGGGGAAGCCCGTCGTGGCGTCCATGGGTGATGTGGCGGCATCCGGTGGCTACTTCGTGTCGATGGCCGCCACCGAGATCGTGGCCAACCCGTCGACCTTGACCGGCTCGATCGGCGTACTGGCCGGCAAGATCGTCAACCAGGGCCTGTACGACAAGCTCGGGCTGGTGCGCGAGGACGTACAGACGGGCCGCCTCGCCGACATGTTCACCGGCAACCGGCCGTTCACCGAGGAGCAGTGGCGGGTGCTCGACACCTGGCTGGACGAGGTGTACGCGGACTTCACGGGAAAGGCAGCCACGGACCGTGGCATGGCGATCGACGAGCTCGAGCCGCTGGCGCGGGGCCGGGTCTGGACGGGCGCGGACGCCAAGCAGCGTCGTCTCGTCGACCACCTGGGTGGACGTGAGGTCGCCGTGGAGCGTGCGGCCGCCCTCGCAGGCGTGGACCGCGACGCGGTGGCTGTACGACCGGTGCCCCTGCTCGGTCTGCTCCAGCGTCTGCGTCCGGCGCAGTCGTCCGAGCAGCCCGGGGGGATCAGCTCCGGTATCCCGACCGGCGGTGTCTCAGGCCTGTTGACCGACATCACCCGCGCCTTGGGCGTCGAGCAGAGCGGCGTCCTGACCATGCCGTACGCACTGCGGATCCGCTAGGGCGGCGCGTTCGCCGGGCCCTCACGGCAGGGAGGGACGCCCTCAGCCAACCCCGCCAACAGGGCCCGGACGATCCATACCGGCGGGCCCTCCCCGGCCATCGCCGCCCACAGCAGGGACACAGGCTCGGGCCATGATCGACGGGTCCGAGGCCGCTGCTAGGGTGATTCCGCTTGGACGAAGAACTGGGTGCAATCCCCAGGCTGACCCGCAACCGTAACTGCCCCTGGCAGGAGCCGGACCGACGCCGAAGCGCAACGGATCATGCTCCCGCGCGGAATCGGGGCAAGTCAGCACTGAAGACTCCTGTGATGTGCGTGAGCCGTACTCGAAAGGTTCACATGTCCTTCCACAGGTGGCTCGCTGTCGCGGTTGCCGCGAGCCTCATCTCCCTGCATCTCCCGCCCGGCAACGCCGGCTCATCGTTCGCTGAGCTGATGCCCGACGCCAACTACCGAGCGTGCGTGACCTCGACCCTCGGTCTCACCGCCGATGCGGAACCCACGTCGGCCCAGCTCGACTCGATCACTGCGCTCTCGTGCACCGGACGGGGGATCGTCAACGTCACCGGCACGTCGACCATGCCTCACCTGTCCAAGCTGTTCTTGGACTCCAACGTGATCTCCGATCTGCGTCCCCTGTCCTCGTCGGGTGAGATCTTCTCCCTGGGACTCACCAACAACCGAGTGACCTCGATCTCGCCGCTGGCGTCCTTGACCAAGCTGTCCACCGTGGGTCTGGCGAACAACCAGCTGGCCGATATCTCGGACTTGAGCAGACTCCCCGCCTACAGCGCCATCTCGGGAACCCGGTACGGCCAGAAGGCGATCGCTCCCGACGCAGCCGCCGGGGTGCCGGCCGTCGTCCCCACGATCCTCGGCGCCAAGGGCAACATCGTGACCCCCACTGCTCCGGCCGGTGCGACGGTCAGCGGTACGTCCGTGACGTACAGCGCGCCGGGCTCGTACACCTGGTCATTCCGCGATGAGACGGACTTCTACTTCAACGGCACGGTCACTGTCACGGTCAGCGAAGCGGCCGCGACGATTCCTGACGATGCGTTGAGGGAGTGCGTGGCCGCCAAGCTTGGGCTGGCGGCTGCGGCTGAACCGACTCCCGTGCAGCTGGCGGCGGCGACAGGCTCACTCGCGTGCAAGAACAAGGGGATCGTCAGCCTGGTGGGCCTCAACCTGATGACCGGCCTCACGAGCGTCACTCTGACGGGCAACGAGATCGCTGACGTCTCGCCGCTGTCGACGATGGTGAACATGACGTTGCTCGACGTCGCGCAGAACCAGATCACCTCCCTGGGCGGGCTGGGCAGCCTTCCGAAGCTGGCGACCCTGCGTGTGAACCAGTCCAGCGTGTCGACCAAGGCGCGGCTCGCCTCGCTGTCCGGTGTCGAGCGACTGCCGTCGCTCACCGCTCTGACCATCAACTACTCGGACGTCTCGAATCTCGCGCCGCTGGCCGCGAGCACGTCCCTGAAGTCCCTCTATGCGACGAACTCGGCGATCTCGGACATCGCCCCTCTCGCGAGCGCGGCCGCCCTCAGCACGCTCGACCTGTCCGGCAACCACGTGTCTGACCTGTCACCGCTGAAGGGGCGGTCGTTCGCGTCATTGAAGGTGGTTGATCAGGTTCTCACGGCCGCTGGCGCTGTCGCCACCGTGGCGACCGCCGCGCCGTCGGTGGTCCGTCAGGATGGCTCCACGCAGGTCGCTGCGCCCCCGGGGGGCATCTCGACGGATGGTGGGTCGGTCACGTACGACGCTGCGGGAACCTACGTGTGGACGTTCACGAACGCCTCCGGCTATCTGAGCGCCACCTTCAGCGGGAGCATCACTCAGCTGGTCAAGGACGCTCCCGCGCCCATCGTCCCGGTCGCCGTTCCCGACCCCGGGCTGCGGACCTGCCTGGCGACGCTGGTGGGTCAGGATGCCGACCAGCCGATCACCGCCGAGCAGCTCGCAGGCATGACGCGGGTCTCGTGCATCGACCTCGGCATCGCGGACCTCACCGGCGTGGAGCACCTCGTGAACGTGACGGAGCTCATCCTCAGCACGAATGCGATCAGTGACCTCGAGCCGTTGAGGATGCTCACCGGGCTGAGGACGCTCATGCTTCCCGGCAATGCCATCAGCGATCCCTCGCCCCTGGCGTCGCTGTCCGGGCTCACGACCCTGTCGCTGAGCTACAACCCGATCACGTCCATCGCCTCGCTGGCTCCGTTGACGGCCCTGACCGATCTGGAGGTCACGCAACGGTTCTCCCATGAAGGTGCCGACCTCACGTCCCTGGACGGGGTCCAGGCGATGACGACCCTGAGCCGTCTGGTCGTGAACAACTCGTCGCTGACCGACCTCGGCCCGGTCGCGGGACTGACGTCGCTGAGGCGGTTGTTCGTGAGCGGCAATCAGATCACCGACGTGACCCCTCTGTCGCGCCTGACAGGGCTCGTCGCATTGGGACTGAGTGACAACCGGATCAGCGACGTGGGGCCGCTGGCCGGACTCACGGGACTGGAGAGCATCGATCTGGGCAGCAACAGGATCAGCGATCTCTCCGGATTGTCCGGAGGGCCATCGCTGGGCTACATGGGCCTGAAGGCTCGCTGGCAGACGGTGATAGCGCCCAGCGCCACGGCCGGGGATCAGGTCCTGCTGCCGACGCCCAAGGACCACACTGGAGCACCGTCCAGCGTGACGCCGCCCGCAGATGTCGCCGTACAGGGCGGCAGCGTCGTCTACCCCCGGGCTGGTCAGTACGTCTGGACGTTCAGCTCGACCTCGGACACGGGCGAGTTCTTCTCCGGAACCATCACGGTGGAGGTGACCGCCCGGGGAGCCGAGCCCACGAGCGGTCCGAGCGCAGTCACGCCATCTCCCTCACCGTCGGCCGCCGCCACATCGGAGTCCCCTGTGACGGCAGGCTCATCCGGCGTGCTGGCTGGCACCGGTGGCGCCAGCGTCTCGGTGCTGGTCGTCGGGGTCATGATGTGTGTCGCCGGTGTCGCGATCCTGCGGCGCCGAACCGCGAGGTAGGCCTGAGTGGTCGGCGAGGCTTCAGGCCTCGCCGGCCGCCGTCGGTCGACCCGCTCAGGCTGACAGCGGGTCGGGCTCCGGAGCGACGGCCGGCGGGAACAGTGGGCGCAGCCCGAGGCGGCGCAGCACGTACCAGGTGAGGTTGAAGCCGGAGAGCCCTGCGACGACCGCGGCCGTCATGATGGTGCCCGCGTCATGGACGATGAGGCCCCAGGTCATCCAGATCAGCTGGTTGAGGACGGCGAACGTCACGAACAGCGGCGAGACCCCGCCCACGTGCTGCGAGCGGACGAGCTGGATGCTCTGCCCGATGTTGGAGAACGTCGCCAAGGCGATCGCCGCGGCTCCGAACGCGGCCGAGCCCAGCACATGGTCGATCGCGATCATCACGGAGGCGACGACCAGACTCGGCAGCAGCAGGACGATGACGTTGCGCCGGAATCGCCTGGCCAGCAGGTACAGGATCGGCAGTGTCGAGAACAGGCCGATGGTGTTGGTGATGACCATCGTCAGCTGACCGAGGTGCGCGCCGTGCGCCGCCCAGGCGATGTTCGCGACGAGGATCGCGCGCCAGGAACTGAGCGACAGGCCGTCGACGCGGTGCGTACGAATGAGCCGTACGAGCTGGGGCATGCCGAGGGTGGTTCCCACCACGACCGCGATCCATCCGAGGATGTCGGCGGTGCTCACAGTGTCCACCAGTTGGCGGGCGGGACGACCACGAGGAGCTCCAGACGAGAGACGACACCACGCACCGTATCCCGTCCCCACCAGGAGCGATACCCGGCTCTCGGGGGCAGAGACGGGGCTTGCTGACTGGCTCTTGCCGAATCAACTACCCCCGGTGTCTTGGCGTCAAGAGGTTATCGCTATCGTGTCTCGCGCACGGGTCCGGACGCGGGCCCCACAGGGACACCGACGTTCCGTCGGCGCTCAGGGAGGCACGAATGAAGATCGGGATCCCGAAGGAGTCACAGACCGGCGAACGCCGCGTCGCCGCGACTCCGAAGACGGTCGCCCAGCTCATCAGTCTCGGCTACGACGTGGTCGTACAGGCCGGGGCAGGAGAAGCGGCGAACTATCCGGACGAGGCGTACGTCGCTGAAGGCGCGACCCTCGTCAAGGGTGTGGGTGTCTGGAAGTCGGACATCGTCACCAAGATCAACCCGCCCACGACCGCCGAGATCGCCCGGCTGGCCAAGGGCACCACGCTCATCAGCCTGCTGGCCCCGCGGATCGACCCCGACATGGTGAACGCCCTGGTCGCGGCGGGCGTGACGGGCATGGCGATGGACGCCGTACCGCGCATCTCGCGCGCCCAGGCGCTCGACGTGCTCTCGAGCATGGCGAACATCGCGGGCTACCGGGCGATCGTGGAGGCGGCGAACGAGTTCGGGTCCTTCTTCACCGGCCAGGTCACCGCTGCGGGCAAGGTCCCGCCGGCCAAGGTGCTCGTGGTCGGTGCCGGCGTCGCCGGTCTGGCAGCCATCGGTACGGCGAACTCGCTGGGCGCCATCGTCCGCGCGACGGACGCCCGTCCCGAGGTCGCCGAGCAGGTCGAGTCGATGGGCGCCGAGTTCCTCAAGGTGCAGGTGGGGGAGCAGCAGGTCTCCACCGACGGCTACGCCAAGGAGATGGGCGACGACTACAACGCGGCCGCAGCCCGTCTGTACGCCGAGCAGGCCCCCGACGTCGACATCATCGTCACGACGGCCCTCATCCCGGGCAAGCCGGCCCCCCGCCTCATCACGGCCGAGATGGTAGCCACGATGAAGCCCGGGTCCGTGATCGTCGACATGGCCGCGGCCAACGGCGGCAACGTGGAGGGCTCCGTCGCGGACAAGCTCGTGGTCAGCGCCAACGGCGTGAAGATCATCGGCTACACCGACCTGGCGGGCCGCCTCCCCACGCAGGCCTCCCAGCTGTACGGCACCAACGTCGTCAACCTGATGAAGCTCGTCACGCCCGCCAAGGACGGCCAGCTCGTCCTCGACATGGACGATGTCGTCGTCCGCGGCATGACGGTCTCGCAGGACGGCGAGCTGCTGTGGCCGCCGCCCCCCGTGCAGGTATCGGCCGCGCCCGTGGCCGTCGTCGAGGCGCCACCACCCGTGCCCGTCAAGGAACCCAAGAAGCCCAACCCCGCGCGCAACGTCGCGGTGCTGGCCATCTGCGGTGCGGCGCTGCTCGCGCTGTTCTGGGCGTCGCCGGAGTCGTTCCTCGGCCACTTCATGGTCTTCATGCTCAGCGTCGTCATCGGCTACTACGTGATCGGCAATGTGCACCACGCGCTCCACACGCCCCTGATGAGCGTCACCAACGCCATCTCGGGGATCATCGTGGTCGGCGCGCTGCTCCAGATCGGGGCGGTGGGCACCAGCGTGGTGGTCACGGTCCTCGCGTTCGTCGGCATCCTGCTGGCGAGCATCAACGTCTTCGGCGGATTCACCGTGACCCAGCGGATGCTCGCCATGTTCCGGAGGGGCTGAGTCATGAGTCTGACGCTGCTTCAGGGCTCGTACATCATCGCCGGGCTCCTGTTCATCCTGGCCCTCGCGGGCCTGTCCAAGCACGAGTCCGCGAAGGCCGGCAATGCGTACGGCATCACGGGCATGGGCATCGCCCTGCTGGTCACCGTGCTCGGCGCGGTCTTCGGCATCAATGCCGCGGCCGAGGCGTCCAATCGCCCCGGCGCGCAGAGCTGGGCCATCTGGCTGATCCTGGTGGCCGTGCTCATCGGCGCGGGCATCGGCATCTGGCGGGCGCGCAGCGTCGAGATGACGGGCATGCCCGAGCTCATCGCGATGCTGCACAGCTTCGTGGGTCTGGCCGCCGTGCTGGTCGGCTACAACTCGTACCTCGCGGCCGCCGGCCACGACGACAAGATCCACCTCGCCGAGGTCTTCATCGGAGTCTTTATCGGCGCGGTGACGTTCACCGGGTCGATCATCGCCTACCTCAAGCTGAGCGCGAAGATGAAGTCCGCGCCGCTCATGCTGCCCGGCCACAACTACATCAACCTGGGCGCCATCGTCGCGTTCCTCGGTCTGACAGTGTGGTTCTGCATCGCCCCGTCGCTGTGGCTGCTGGTCGCCATGACCGTCATCGCGCTGCTGTTGGGCCTGCACCTGGTCGCCTCGATCGGCGGCGGCGACATGCCCGTCGTGGTGTCGATGCTGAACTCCTACTCCGGGTGGGCGGCGGCCGCGGCCGGCTTCATGCTCAACAACGACCTGCTGATCATCACGGGCGCGCTCGTGGGCTCCTCGGGTGCGTACCTGTCCTTCATCATGTGCAAGGCCATGAACCGGTCGTTCCTCTCCGTGATCGCCGGTGGCTTCGGCTCCGACGGCGCGATCACGGGGCCGGCGATCGACTACGGCGAGCACCGTGAGATCAACGCCGAGGGCGTCGCGGACATGCTCAAGGACGCGAAGAGCGTGATCATCACGCCCGGGTACGGGATGGCTGTCGCTCAGGCGCAGTACCCCGTCGCCGACCTCACCAGCCGGCTGCGGGCGCAGGGCATCACCGTCCGGTTCGGCATCCACCCGGTCGCCGGGCGTCTGCCGGGCCACATGAACGTGCTCCTGGCCGAGGCCAAGGTGCCGTACGACATCGTGCTCGAGATGGATGAGATCAACGAGGACTTCGATGACACCGACGTGGTGCTGGTCATCGGCGCCAACGACACGGTGAACCCGGCGGCGCTCGATGACCCGTCCAGCCCGATCGCGGGCATGCCCGTGCTCGAGGTGTGGAAGGCGAAGAACGTCATCGTCTTCAAGCGGAGCATGAACGCCGGGTACGCCGGTGTCCAGAACCCGCTGTTCTTCAAGGAGAACACGCAGATGCTGTTCGGCGACGCCAAGGTGCGCGTCGACGACATCCTGAAGGCGATCTGAGCTCGAGCAGTACGCCGACATCGCGAGGCCGGACGGGATTCCCGTCCGGCCTCCGTGGTGTTCCAGCGTTTCGGTGCCAGTGACGGCCGCCCGCGAGGTGCTCGAATTGGGAGGGCTGGCCATAGGCTCGTTTGTTCCGCAATCATATAAGATCTTGTATGATTTAGTGAAGACTCCCGATAGAGGCGGGCGACATGTTGGACATGCTCAGCGTCGTCGAGGCCGCAGAGCGGCTCGGCGTGAACCCGAGTCGCGTCCACGCGCGCATCCGAGAAGGGTCACTGCCCGCTGAGAAGGTCGGAAACCAGTGGGTCATTGCCCGCGATGATCTTCGCCACGTCAGTCGCCATGCCGGACCGGGACGGCCTCTCTCACCGAGGTCGGCCTGGGCTCTGCTGGCGGTGGCGGCGAACCGCATGGCCGTGTCGGATCTCAGCCCGTCAGAACGATCGAAGGCCCGGTCGAGGCTTCGAGAGCTTCTCGACTCCGACCTTGTCGACGTCGACGCGGTGGGAGCCAAACTCGACCGCTGCCTGGGCAATCGAGCCGAGCGCCGACTGTACGTGGCTGCGGCTCAGGATCTGGCGGACATCCGGGCTGACGAGCGCATTCACGCCTCAGGTGTCGCGCGATCCGCGTCGAACATGTCCGCTGGAGGCAGTGCGGAAGGCTACGTGTCCGTCGATGATCTGGACCAGGTGGTGGACGACTACCTCCTTTCCGAGGCTTCCCGGCGCTCCGCGAATGTCGTCCTTCACGTGGTCGGAGCCGCCGTCGGACAGCAGGCGTTGTCTCTCAAGGACGTGGCCGGTTCCCCGCTGGCGCTCGCTGCCGATCTCGCGGAGTACGGCGACGTTCGAGAGCTGGGGGAGGCTGTCCGGATTCTCCACGGGCTGCAGCAGGCGCGCCATGGCTGAACCCATCATCCTGCCGCCGATGGGTGAGGCGCAGAAGCAGTCATGGCAAGCCCTCATGGCTGTCCACGCGCGCCTCGGCTCGGGCTGGGCTCTCATAGGAGGTCAGCTCGTCCACCTGCACTGCGCGGAGCGTGGTGCCTCGCCGCCTCGCCCGACCAACGACATCGACACCGTGCTCGATGTGAGGGCGTCCCCGCTTCTTCACGAGACGTTCACGGCCGTGCTGAAGGAGCTCGGCTTCGTCCCCGACACCACCGGTGAGGGTGTCCAGCACCGGTGGCGTCGCGACCGGGCTCAGATCGATGTTCTCCTCCCCGACGGAGTCGGCGAGCGAGCGGCGGGGCGGCCAGGAGCCGGTGGGGCGCGGACGATCGTTTCACCGGGCACCACGCAGGCTCTGGAGCGCTCCGAAGCCGTGATGGTTCTTATCGAGGGTGAGCTGGGCACGGTCCTTCGCCCCAACCTCCTCGGTGCGCTCGTCGCCAAGGCTGCCGCACGCGCCGAGATCAGCGTTGACCGCGCGGCGGATCGGCATTGCGTCGACTTCGTGGTGCTCGCTGGGCTGGCTTCTGCCGCTGACGTCCGCACGTGGTCCCTGACCAACAAGGACCGCAGTCGGCTGCGCAAAATGCTCGGCTACTGTCGGAGCTCCGATGAGGCGATGGCGTTCGAGCGCGCAATCGAGTACCTGAACCGCCTGGAGCGGGTGCTCGACCGCTAGCTCGTCAGCGCCGCGTCCGAGGTCGAGGTTTTGAGCCTGTACAGCGTGGTGGTGGCCGCCACGTACAGCCAGCCGTCGGGCCCGAAGCAGACGTTCGCGACGCGCTCGGGGACGTCGACGGAGCCGAGCAGGGTCCCGTCGACGTCGACCACGGCCACCGAGTCGTCGTCGGAGAACCAGAGACGCCCCTCGACGTCGACGCGGAACCCGTCGATGACGCCCTTGCGACCCGTGTAGAACAACCGCCCGGGGCCGCAGCGGCCGTCCACGACGTCGTACGCACAGACCTTGAAGCCGTCGTGCATCGCCGAGTTCGCCACGTACAGCACGCTCTCGTCGGGGGAGAAGGCCAGGCCGTTGGGCCGGTCGAGGTCGGTGACCATCGGGGTCAGCGAGTCGGTCGCCGGGTCGAGGCGGAACACCCAGCACTGCCCGTACTCCAGCTCGCCGGGGTGCCCCTCCTCGGGGAGGGTGATGCCGTACGGCGGGTCGCTGAACCAGATCGCGCCATCGCGCGCCACGACCAGGTCGTTGGGGGAGTTGAGGCGTACGCCCTCGGTGCGGTCGACGACGGTCGACACGGACAGGTCGGGGTGGAGCTCCTCGACCGCGCGCCGTCCGTGCGAGCACTGGTAGACGCGGCCATCGCGCGCCACCGTACGGCCATTGCTGAACTCGGCGTCGGCGATGGCGACCGTCAACTCCGTCGCCCCTTCTCGCCACTCCAGCACTCGGTTGCCGGGGATGTCGCTGACGAGCAGCCGCCCGTCGACCCAGGCCGGGCCCTCGAGCCAGGTGCCGCCGGATGCGAGCCTCTCGAGGCCGCCGGACCACAACGCGTTCATGAACGCCGACGCTAGCGGACCGTCGTCGGACCGGTTGCCCGGGGCCGTTATCGTTGGTCCTCCCTGGTCCACGTACGAAGAGGTGTCATGTCCGTCGCCGAGCCCCTGAAGCCCGCCCCGAGGCGTCGTCGGCGCTGGCCGTACGTCGTGGGCGGCGTCGTGCTCGTGGTCCTGGCCGGTCTGTACGTCGCCGGCTGGGTCCTCGCCGGCGACTCGGTGCCGCGGCGTACCACCGTGGCGGGCGTCACGCTCGGCGGCATGTCGCGCGCCGAGGCGACCACGGCGCTGACCACCGCGCTCGGCGCTGCGCAGACGACGCCTCTCACGCTGACCGCGGGGGACCGGACGACAACGATCGACCCGGCCACCGCAGGGCTCACCGTGGACATCCCGGCCACGGTCTCGGCGACCGGCGTGGGCCGCAGCTGGTCCCCGGTGCACATCTGGCGCGTGCTGCTCGGAGGCGGTGACGTGGCACCGGTCGTCGAGGCCGACAGGACGGCCCTGGGACAGGCCGTGGCGACCGCCGCGCAGGCCCTCGACACGCCGCCGGTGGACGCGGCGGTGACGTACCAGGGCACCACCCCGGTACGGACGGCTGCCGTCACGGGCGTCAGCGTCGACCAGGCCGCGACCGCCGACGCGATCGTGGCGGCGTTCGGCACCTCGGCCACCGTCTCCGCTCCCAGCACCATCACCCAGCCCCAGGTCACCACCGCCCAGGCGGACGCCATGGTCAGTGGGTGGGCCACCACGGCGGTCTCCGGCCCGGTCACGCTCGACTCCGGCAAGGGAGCCTTCACGATCAACCCCGCCGACATCGCCGCCTCGGCGACGTTCTCGGTCGTCAACGGCACGTACACCGGTGCGGTCGACTACACGAAGCTGCTCGCCACGGCGACCTCAGCGGTGTCGTCGCTTCAGCTCGGTGGCGCCGTGGACGCGAAGATCGCGCTCGACTCGACCGGCAAGCCCGCGATCACACCGTCCAAGGACGGGCTGACGATCACCGCGGAGAAGCTCGCCGCCGCTGTCGACCCACTGCTCACCAAGCCCGCCGACCAGAAGAAGGGCCCGGTGGAGGCCACCGTCGCGAAGGCGGCGTTCACCACTGAGCAGGCGCAGGCGCTCGGCGTGAAGGAGGTCGTGGGGGAGTTCACGACCTACTACCCGCACGCCGATTACCGCAACAACAACCTCGGCAAGGCCGCCGCGGGCATCAACAACACGTTCCTCAAGCCGGGCGACATCTTCAGCCTGAACGGGATCCTCGGTGAGCGGACGGCGGCGAACGGCTACGTCGACGGCTATGTGATCAAGGGCGGCGCGCTCGTCAAGGAGGTCGGCGGCGGGGTCTCGCAGAGCGCGACGACCACGTACAACGCGATGTTCTTCGCGGGCCTCAAGGACGTCGAGCACCACCCGCACACGTTCTACATCGACCGCTACCCGGCGGGTCGCGAGGCGACCGTCTACTACGGCTCGCTCGACATGCGGTTCGCCAACGACACGCAGTACGGGGTGCTGGTCCAGGCGTACATCGTCAAGTCCACGCCCAGCTCGAAGGGCTCGATCACGGTGAAGATGTGGTCGACGAAGGTCTGGGACCAGATCAAGTCCACGGACCCTGTGAAGTCGAACTTCACTCAGCCGGCGACGCGGGTCTCCACGGACCCCAAGTGCGAGCCGCAGAGCCCCAACCAGGGCTTCGACGTGAGCTACACCAGGCAGTTCATCAGAGGCGGCAAGGTGGCGAAGGAGGAGAAGTTCTTCTGGCGGTACTCGCCGGAGGACAAGATCACGTGCGCGTGACTGGCGTTGCCAGGCGTGGCCGGTAGAGTGCGGACAGTGGCACGACGATGCCACGAGGACTGCTGAAGAGGAGCTGTTCGTGACGTACATCATCGCCCTGCCCTGTGTCGACGTGAAGGACCGTGCCTGCGTGGACGAGTGCCCCGTCGACTGCATCTACGAGGGCAACCGCATGCTGTACATCAACCCCGAGGAGTGCGTCGACTGTGGCGCCTGCGAGCCGGTGTGTCCGGTCGAGGCGATCTACTACGAGGACGACGTCCCGGCGCAGTTCTCGGAGTACCTCGACGTGAACGCTGGCTTCTTCGACAAGCTGGGCACGCCCGGCGGCGCGGCCAAGCTCGGCGTCATCGACGACGACCACGCCGTCGTCAAGGCGCTCCCGCCCCAGGGCGAGTGAGCGGCCATTTCCGCCCGCTGAACCTTCCCGACTTCCCCTGGGACACCATCGCGGAAGCCGCCTCGCGGGCGCGCAGTCATCCTGACGGCATCTGCGACCTGTCGGTCGGCACGCCCGTCGACCCCACGCCCGACATCGGACGGCAGGCGCTCGCGGACGCGTCCGACGCGCACGGCTACCCGCTGACGTGGGGCACGCCCGCGCTCCGGAACGCCATCAACGGCTACCTCATGACCCGCTGGGGTGCGCCGGACCTCACCGACCACGGGGTGCTGCCCGTCATCGGCACCAAGGAGCTTGTGGGCTGGCTTCCCACCCTGCTCGGGCTCGGCGCCGACGACACCGTGGTGATCCCGGCGACGGCCTACCCGACGTACGCGGTCGGCGCCACTGTGTCCGGCTGCCGGATCGTCACCGCAGAGACGCCCGACGACGTCGCCGGCGAACGGCCCGCGCTCGTCTGGACGAACTCCCCGTCGAACCCCACCGGCCGCGTGGCGGACGAGGCGGAGACGAAGGCCTGGATCGCCTACAGCCGCGAGCGTGACGCGCTGCTGGTCGCTGACGAGTGCTACGGCGAGTTCGGCTGGGATGCCGAGCCGGTGTCCGCGCTTGATGCGCGTCTTAACGACGGTGACGTCACCGGCATCATCGGCGCCTATTCCTTGTCCAAGCGCTCCAACCTCGCCGGCTACCGCGCAGGCTTCATCGGTGGGGACGCGAGCGTGGTGTCGCAGCTGCTCGAGGTGCGCAAGCACCTCGGCATGATGGTGCCCGCGCCCGTACAGGCGGCGATGACCGTGCTGCTGGGCGACACCGAGCACGTACGGATCCAGCGCGATCGCTACGCCGCGCGCCGCGAGGTGCTCGCCCCGGCGCTGGTCTCGGCCGGCTTCCGGATCGACCATTCGCAGGGGGGGCTGTACCTGTGGGCCACCCGCGGCGAGAACTGCCGGGCCACCGTGGACTGGCTCGCCGACCGCGGCATCCTCGCCGCACCGGGTGACTTCTACGGCAGCGTCTCGGACGAGCACGTACGCATCGCTCTCACCGCCACCGACGAGCGCATCCATTCGGCTGCGGCCCGGCTGGTCGCCTGAACGTCATGGCCAATCTTCGGTTCTTCACGGGCGCGATGGACTCCGGCAAGAGCACGCTCGCACTCCAGACCAACCACAACCACGCCGCGCGCGGTCGCGTGGGCCGGATCTTCACGACGCACGACCGTTCAGGAACCGCCCGGGTGTCGTCCAGGCTCGGGTTGGCGCACGACGCGATCGAGGTCACACCCGACTTCGACTTCTGGCGCTACACGGTCGACGCGTTGTCCCACGGCGCCCGGATCGACTACTTCATCTGCGACGAGGCCCAGTTCTACTCGACCGCCCAGATCGACGCCCTCGCGCAGATCGTGGACGAGCTCACGATCGACGTCTTCTGCTTCGGCATCCTCACGGACTTCCGCACGAAGCTGTTCGAGGGCTCGGCGCGGCTCGTCGAGCTGGCCGACTCGACTGAGGTCCTCCAGGTCGAGACGCTGTGCTGGTGCGGCAAGCGCGCCACCCACAACGCGCGCATCGAGGACGGCGTCATGGTCGTCGAGGGCGAGGTCGTCGTCGTGGGCGACGTGGACAAGTCCGCGGCAAGCACAGACGCGCCCGGGGTGGTGGCGTACGAGGTCCTCTGCCGAACGCACCACCGCCACCGGATGACGGCGGCCAGGGCCTGGGAGGCCTCCTTGATCGCCGAGCCGCTTCCGTTCGGCTGACCGCCTCAGCCGAACACCACCGAGACGACTCGAGCAGCCGCGGCCGGCGTGGTCGACGACCAGGCGGGCAGCTCGACGGCCGAGGAGCGCCAGACCTTCTCGCCCGTACGGACCTCGTTGACGCCGAACTTGGCCGCCCACGCCTGGCTGGCGGCGGCGACGGACCAGGTGGTGGCGTCCGAGGCCGCAGTGACATCGACCCGCACCGGTGCCTCCTGGACGACGGTGCCCGGCGCCACACCCCCGTACGTCGCCTTGAGTAGCGCGGCGAATCCCGCCGGGTCGGCGGCACCCACGGTCGACATGCAGGTGAACGCCGCCGCGGTCTCGCCCGACAGTGCGCTGGCAAGGAGCTTCGCGCGCTCGACGTGCTTGCGGTAGCCGTCGGGGACGCCGGAGCGCTGGACGGCTTGGGCCACGTCGTTGACGTCGCCGGTGCGCCAGTTCGGCACCTTGACCAGGGCGTCGTAGAACTTCCCGGCCGCGTACTGCGGGTTCATGATCTGCTCGACCGTGCCCCAACCCTGCGACGGGCGCTGCTGGAACAGCCCGACGGAGTCGCGGTCGCCGTAGTCGAGGTTGCGCAGGTCCGACTCCTGCAGCGCCGTGGCCAGCGCGATCGTCACCGCCCGGGGCGGTAGGCCACGCTGGACGGCGACGCCGGCGATGATCGCCGCCCAGTACGCCTGGTCGGGGTTCAGCTCGGCGGTCTGGCCGCCGACCTCGGCGACGCAGTGTTGGGTCGGCGGCGCGATGGAGCCTGTCGCGCGGGGTCGCCAGGGCTGGACGAGGAGCAGTACGAGCACGACGACGAGCGCAAGAGCGCCCAGCCCCAGGAGGAGCTGGCGACGCAGGTACACGCGCTTCATGGGTCAGTCGTTGGCGTGCAGGTCCGCATTGAGCTCGACGGACCCGCCAGTGCGCGGCCTGGCCTCGACGCGGCCGGTCAGCGAGTTCCGTACGAACAGGACGCCCGACGCGCCGGAAAGCTCACGCGCCTTGACCACGCGGTCGTCGGGAAGAGTGATCTTCGTGCCGGCCGTGATGTACAGGCCGGCCTCGACGACGCAGTCGTCGCCCAGCGAGATGCCGACCCCGGACTCGGCGCCGAGCAGGCAGCGCTCGCCGATCGTGACGACTTCCTGGCCGCCGCCCGAGAGCGTGCCCATGATCGAGGCGCCGCCACCCACGTCCGAGCCGTCGCCCACTAGCACACCGGCCGAGATCCGCCCCTCGACCATGGAGGCCCCGAGCGTGCCGGCGTTGAAGTTCACGAAGCCCTCGTGCATGACGGTCGTACCGCTCGCCAGGTGGGCTCCGAGCCGCACCCGGTCCGCGTCCGCGATCCGCACGCCGCTCGGCACGACGTAGTCGACCATCCGCGGGAACTTGTCCACGCCGAGCACCGTGAGGTGCTCGCCGGCGAACCGGAAGCCCGCCCGTACCGCCTCGAAGTCCTCGACCGCACACGGTCCGGCGCTCGTCCACACGACGTTCGCCAGCACGCCGAAGATCCCCGCGAGGTTGACCTCGCGAGGCTTCACGAGCCGGTGGCTCAGGAGGTGGAGACGCAGGTACGCGTCCGGCACGGTCGCCGGGGGCGCGTCGAGGTCGATCGCGGTCAGCGACAGTTCCGTACGCGTGCGTCGTCGCTCATCGACGGTCGGCTGGAACGTGGGCGGGGCGTCGGCCCCGTCAGGGGTGCCCAGCTCGGGGGCCGCGAACCAGGTGTCGAGCACCTGCCCGGACGAGTGGATCGTGGCCAGGCCCCAGCCCCAGGCGGCGCGGGCAGCGGTGTCGGTCATGCCCGAAACCCTAGCGCGGCAGGTGCTGACAGGCTCTCCGCCGGCTCCCATCCCCGTGGCAGGCTCGAGCATGCAGACGCGCGATGGGTAAGGGGCAGCCATGGACACAGTCACTCTCAACAACGGTGTGAAGATGCCGATCCTGGGCTTCGGCGTCTTCCAGATCTCCGACCTGGAGCAGTGCGAGGAGTCGGTCTCGGCGGCGCTGAGGAGCGGGTACCGGCTGATCGACACGGCGGCGGGCTACCAGAACGAGGAGGCCGTCGGCCGCGCCATCGCGGCGAGCGGCATCCCGCGCGACGAGATCTTCATCACCACGAAGCTCTGGATCCAGGACGCCGGCGAGAAGGCCACGGCGAAGGCTTTCGACACCTCCTGCGCCAAGCTCGGGGTGGACACCATCGACCTCTACCTCATCCACCAGCCGTACGGCGACGTGTACGGGGCGTGGCGGACCATGGAGCGGCTCCACGAGGAGGGTCGGGCCCGGGCCATCGGGGTCTCGAACTTCCACGCCGACCGGCTCGTCGACCTCATCGAGCACCACGAGGTCGTGCCCATGATCAATCAGATCGAGAACCATCCGTTCTTCCAGCAGGCCGACTATCAGACGTTCATGGAGCACCGCGGGGTGCAGATCGAGTCCTGGGGCCCGCTCGCCGAGGGCAGGAACGGCATCTTCACGCACCCGGTGCTCACCGCGATCGCGGAGGCCCACCACAAGTCGGTGCCGCAGGTCGTGCTGCGCTGGCTCGTACAGCGCGGGGTCGTCGTGATCCCCAAGTCCGTACGGGCGGACCGGATCGCGGAGAACATCGACATCTTCGACGTGCACCTGTCCGACGATGAGATGGCCGCGATCGCCGGGATGGACACCGGCGAGAGCCTGTTCATCGACCACCGCGACCCGGAGACCGTCGTGCGGCTGAGCGGCTCCCGCATCCACGACTGACGGGTCGGCGCCCGGTAGGTTGGCGGTCATGCTGGACCTGACCGGAGACATCGTCGACCTGCTGCGGGCCATCACGGACGTCGAGTCCGTGAGCGGGAACGAGAAGGCGCTGGCCGACCTCGTGGAGGAAGCGCTGCGCGCGCTGCCGCACCTCGAGGTCGTACGGGACGAGGACGCGCTCGTCGCGCGCACCCACCTCGGCCGCGACGAGCGGGTGGTCATCGCCGGCCACCTCGACACCGTGCCCGTGGCCCACAACCTGCCCAGCGAGCTCCGGGTCGTCGACGGTGAGGAACGCGTGTACGGGCGGGGTACGTGCGACATGAAGGGTGGCGTCGCCGTCCAGCTGGCGGTCGCAGCAGCCCTGGCCGAGCCCGTACGCGACATCACGTGGATCTTCTACGACCACGAGGAGGTCGACGCCGAGCGGAACGGGCTCAACCGCCTCTCCCGCACCCAGCCCGAGCTGCTGCAGGCCGACCTCGCCGTACTGATGGAGCCCACGGCCGCCGCGATCGAGGGCGGCTGCCAGGGCACGCTGCGGGTGCGGGTCACCACCCACGGCACGGCCGCCCACTCGGCCCGCTCCTGGCTGGGCCGCAACGCCATCCACGGTGCGGGAGAGGTACTGCGCCGCCTTGAGTCGTACGACGCTCGTGAGATTGTCGTGGACGGCCTGACGTACCACGAGGGCATGAACGCGGTCGCGATCAGCGGCGGCATCGCCGGCAACGTCGTCCCGGACCGCTGCGAGGTGACGGTGAACTACCGGTTCGCCCCCGACAAGGACGAGCAGGCGGCCCTGGCCGAGGTGACGTCGCTCTTCGAGGGGTACGAGGTCGAGCTGCTCGACATCGCGGTCGGCGCCCGGCCGGGCCTCGACCTGCCCGCCGCGCAGGCGTTCGCCGCGGCCGTCGGGGGAGAGCCGAGGCCGAAGTACGGCTGGACCGACGTCGCGCGGTTCTCGGCGTTGGGCATCCCTGCGGTGAACTATGGCCCGGCGAACCCGAACCAGGCCCATACCGACGATGAACATTGCCGGACAGCGGATCTCGTGCTGTGCAAGGACGCCCTGTTGCGCTGGCTCTCATCCTGAGGAGGTCCTCGGACGGCTACGCTCGTGCCGTGCCCAAGGAGCCCAAGACCCAGAGCCAAGGCCCGGTCATCCGCCGCCGCGCGGACCGGCAACCGACCACCACCGACCAGCGACTGCTCGCGAGCCGCGGCACGACCGACTGGGTCCACACCGACCCGTGGCGGGTGCTGCGCATCCAGGCGGAGTTCGTCGAAGGCTTCGGCACGCTGGCGGAGCTCGGACCGGCCGTGAGCGTGTTCGGCAGTGCTCGTACGAAGCGCACGCACCCGATGTACATGGCGGCCGAGACCATCGGACGTCGCCTGGCCGAGGAAGGCCTCGTCGTCATGACCGGCGGCGGTCCCGGCGTCATGGAGGCGGCCAACAAGGGCGCGGCCAAGGCCGGAGGCACCTCCGTGGGTCTCGGCATCGAGCTGCCGTTCGAGCAGTCGCTCAACAAGTACGTGACGCTCGGCATCAACTTCCGCTATTTCTTCGCGCGCAAGACGATGTTCCTCAAGTACAGCCAGGGATTCGTCGTGATGCCCGGCGGCTTCGGGACCTTTGACGAGCTGTTCGAGGCGGTCACGCTGTCGCAGACGCGAAAGGTCACCCAGTTTCCGATCGTGCTGTTCGGCACCGAGTACTGGAATCCCATGATCGCCTGGCTGAAGAGCGCGGTCCTCGAAGGCGGCTACATCTCCGACGACGACCTCGACATGCTGCACGTCACGGACTCGGTCGAGGAGGCCGTGCAGGCGATGCTCACCCCGATGCCGCCGCTTCCTCCCCGCGACCCCAACTAGGAGACCGACATGGAATGGATCTTGGCGGCGCTCGTCATCGGCGTCGTGGGCCTGGCGGCCGCGGCCGCCAGCGGCCGGTTCGGGGAGTTGCCCGACGTCGTGGACGACCGCGTACAGCCAACCCTTCGGGAAGGGAACCTCACCGGAGATGACCTGCGGGAGGTGCAGTTCGCGGTGGTCCCGCGTGGGTACTCCATGGAGCAGGTCGACGCGCTGCTGGCGCGTCTGGGCGCCCAGCTCGACGGTGTTCGGTCCGGCTCATCCGCTGTGGCGTTACCTGGCCCGTCCGACCTGGAATAATAGGACGCGGAGAATCAATCGAAAGGTGAGCACCCGATGGCAGCGATGAAACCGCGTACCGGTGATGGGCCAATGGAGGTCACGAAGGAAGGCCGCGGCATCGTCATGCGCGTTCCGGTCGATGGCGGGGGGCGTCTGGTGGTTGAGCTGAACGCTCAGGAGGCCACTGACCTTCTTGAGGCCCTACGAGGTGTCGTCGGCTGACAAGCCCGATCAGACATGACAGCGCCCGCCGGAGATCCGGCGGGCGCTGCGGCGTTGTGCGGCGCGATCAGGCCGTACGGGCCTTGTAGGCCTCGATCGCCTTCTCGTACACCGCCACCGTCTGCTGAGCGATCGCGCGCCAGGAGAACTCGTCGATGCAGCGCTGCCGACCCGCCAGCCCCATGGCCTTGGCGCGGTCGGGGTCGCGGGTGAGCGCGTTGATGTTCGCGGCGAACGCCGCCTCGAAGTCCGCGACGAACGCGGCGTCGGAGGCCCGCGCGGGGTCGTACGGCACGAGCAGCCCTGTGGTCCCGTCCACGACGACCTCGGGGATGCCCCCGACGGCCGAGGCCACGACGGCGGTCTCGCAGGCCATCGCCTCGAGGTTCACGATGCCGAGCGGCTCGTAGATCGACGGGCAGGCGAACACGGTGGCGTGGGTGAGGACCTGACGTACGGACTCGCGGGGGAGCATCTCCTGCACCCAGGTCACCGTGCCGGGCCGGGCCTTCTCGAGCTCTCCGAACGCCTCGGTGAACTCCGCGGCGATCTCCGGGGTGTCGGGCGCGCCGGCCAGGAGGACGAGCTGCGTCTCGGGGTCGAGGGCACGCGCCGCTCGTACGAGGTGGATGAGGCCCTTCTGGCGGGTGATCCGGCCGACGAACACCACGACGGGGCGCGTACGGTCGATGCCCAGCGAGTCGACGACATCGGTGCCGAGGTCAGGCTTGAACTCCTCGGGATCGATGCCGTTCTTGACGACGTGGATGCGGGAGCGGTCGACGTCGGGGTACGCGGCGAGGATGTTGGCGATCATCGCCTCGCTGACCGCGATCACCGCATCGGCCTGCTCGTACGCCGTCTTCTCGATCCAGGAGCTGACCCGGTAGCCGCCGCCCAACTGCTCGGCCTTCCACGGGCGGTCAGGCTCCAGCGAGTGCGCGGTGACCACCGTGGGCACGTCCTGGAGACGTCCGGCGATGATGCCTGCGAACTGCGCGTACCAGGTGTGGGCGTGGATGACGTCGACCTCGGGGACGGCGGCGGCCATGGAGACGTCGGCGCCCAGCACCCGTACGGCGGGGTTGGCGCCGGGCGGGAAGTCCTCGGCGTGGGCGACGGCCCCGTCGCGGGGCTCGCCCATGCACTGGACGTCGACGAGGTCGCAGAACGCGCGCAGCTGGGGCACCAGCTGTCCGACATGGACGCCGGCGCCGCCGTAGATGAACGGCGGGTACTCACGGGTGAGGATGGAGACGCGGAGGCTCATGTCCGCGAGCCTGCCACAGGCACTCCGTTCGTGGGGCGAGAAGGGGGGTCTTTCGCGAATCATCCGTGAACGGGTCCCCATGGAGACCAGGCCTTACTAGGCTGCAGGCATGGTGACCCGACCGAACGCACTGTCAATAGTCCTGGCCGGTGGGGAAGGCAAGCGGCTCATGCCACTGACGGCGGACCGCGCCAAACCCGCCGTCCCCTTCGGGGGCACGTACCGCCTGATCGACTTCGTCCTGTCCAACCTCGTGAACTCCGACCTGCGTCGGATCGCCGTGCTGACCCAGTACAAGTCACACTCTCTCGACCGGCACATCTCACTGACTTGGCGGATGTCGGTGCTGCTCAACAACTACGTCACGAGCGTTCCGGCGCAGCAGCGCACCGGCAAGTCGTGGTTCATGGGCAGCGCGGACGCGATCTACCAGTCGATGAACCTCATCGAGGACGAGCAGCCGGACTACATCGTCGTGTTCGGCGCCGACAACATCTACCGGATGGACGTCGAGCAGATGCTCGAGGCCCACATGGACTCCGGCCTCGGGTGCACCATCGCAGGGATCCGCGTGCCGCGTTCGTCGGCCAGCGAGTTCGGCATCATCGACGCCGGGGTCGACGGCAAGATCAAGAAGTTCCTCGAGAAGCCGGCCGACCCGCCAGGGCTGCCGGACTCGCCCGAGGAGTCGTTCGCGTCGATGGGCAACTACATCTTCTCCACCGACGCCTTCGTGGAGATGCTCCACGCGGACGCCGCCAGCGAGACGTCGCGCCACGACATGGGCGGCAACATCATCCCGGCGTTCGTCGACGCCGGAGAGGCGCAGGTGTACGACTTCACCAAGAACGACGTGCCCGGCGCGACGGAGAAGGACCGCAACTACTGGCGTGACGTAGGCACGATCGACGCCTACCACGAGGCTCACATGGACCTCGTGTCGGTGGTGCCGGACTTCAACCTGTACAACCGGAAGTGGCCGATCTGGACCAGCCAGTCGCAGGTGCCGGGCGCGAAGTTCACGCTGCGCGGCACGGCGGAGGACTCGATCGTCGGGTCCGGCTGCATCATCTCCGGTGGCGACGTCGACCGATCGGTGCTCAGCCCCAACGTGATCATCGAGAAGTGGGCCCGCGTCGAGGAGGCCGTGATCTACTCCGGCTGCAAGATCGGCCGGAACGCGGTGATCCGCCGGGCGATCCTCGACAAGAACGTCGTCGTGCCTGACGGGGTGGAGATCGGTGTCAACCGTGACCACGATCTGGCGCGTGGCTTCTACGTGTCGGACCAGGGCGTGACGGTCGTTCCGAAGAACACCAAGGTTCGCGACTGAGGTGCGGGGCTGCGGTCAGCTCTTGACCGCAGCCACCAGGCCGTCACCGACGGGCCAGAAGACCGGTGTGAGTTCCTCGATCTCGGCGATCGACTCGATGACCTCACGGGTGATGAGCGTCTCGTCCGACTCGTTGGTGGGGTCGGCGACCGTGCCGCCAAGCATGGCGTGGTGGAGAACGAGCACGCCGCCGTGGCGGAGTAGCCGTATGGCCTGCTCGAGGTACTCATGCGCCTCCAGCGGCTCTCCCGCGATCAGCACGAGGTCGTACGCGCCGTCGCTGAGCTTCGGCAGCACCGTGAGCGCGGGTCCGGCGATCGTCCGCAGTCGCTGGGAGCGGATGCCGGTGGTCGCGACGACCCGCCGGGCGACGTTCTGGTATTCGACCTCGGCGTCGATGGTGGTCAGGATGCCGTCGGCCGCCATGCCGGTGAGCAGCGCGAGGGAGGCCACACCAGCGCCCGTACCGATCTCGACGACGGCCTTCGCATTGAGCACCTTCGCGAGGAAGGTCAGCGTCTGCGCGGCGCCACGGCTCGGGGGCACCAGGCCCAGGTCTGTGGCGGCGGCGCGGGCGGCGATGCCAGCGGGGGACTCGGGGACGTAGTCCTCGGTATGGGCCCAGGCGGCGGGCTTGGGAGCGTGCTTGCCGGAGATCGCGGCAGAGGTGGGACTCACAGCGCCCACACTAGTGGAAGGTCCTGGCGCGGGGTGGACAGCCCACTAGCATGTGCGCATGAGTCACACGGTCAGCGCCGAGATCGTCGCGAACGTCCTGTCAGTCGATGTCGCAGTCGGCGACACGGTAGGTCCCGAGGATGCCGTCGTCCTGCTGGAGTCGATGAAGATGGAGATCCCGGTGCTCGCCGACGTGGCGGGCACAGTGGTCGAGATCATCGTCGCCCCCGGTGACGTCGTCAACGACGGCGACCCCCTCGTGGTGATCAGGGAGGCCTGAGGTGACGCAGCCACCCTTCGGGCGACTCCTGACCGCCATGGTCACGCCGTTCACCCCTGACGGTGCACTGGACCTGAACGCGGCGGCGCGGTTGGCGTCCCACCTCGTCGACGTGCAGCTCAACGACGCCCTGGTGATCAACGGCACGACGGGAGAGTCGCCGACGACCACCGACGAGGAGAAGATTCGGCTGCTCGAGGTCGTCGTGGACGCGGTGGGGGACCGGGCAACGGTCATCGCGGGCGTGGGCTCCTTCGACACGGCGCACACGATCCACCTGGCACAGCAGTCGGCCGCCGTCGGTGTCGACGGGCTGCTCGTGGTCACCCCGTACTACTCGCGACCTCCGCAGGACGCTCTGGCCGCCCATTTCCTCGCCGTCGCGGATGCCACCGACCTGCCGATCATGCTGTACGACATCCCGCACCGCACCGGTGTGCCGATCGAGACCGAGACCCTGCTCACGATCGCGGAGCACCCCCACATCGTGGCCGTCAAGGACGCCAAGGGGCTGCCCGCGCAGTCGGCGGTCGTCATGGCGAACTCCGATCTCGCCTACTACGCCGGCGACGATGCCATGCTGCTGCCGCTCCTGGCCATCGGTGGCTCAGGTGTGGTCGGCACGTCGACCCACTTCACCGGCACCCGGACGAAGGCCGTCATCAAGGCATGGGACGCGGGCGACATCGCGACCGCGATCACGCTGTACCGCGAGTTGCTGCCGGTGTACCAGGGGGTCTTCGCCACGCAGGGCGTCATGCTCGTCAAGGCGGGTCTCAACGCCAGAGGGATCCCCGCCGGGCCCGTACGACTGCCGCTGCTCGATGCCTCGGAAGCGCAGACGCGCACGTTCGTGGCTCTTCTCGACGCACTGGGTGAGTAGCTCCGGCGGGCACGTCCCCATGCCTCAGGCTCGACGGGTATCCTTCGGACCGTGAACCTGGGGCCCACTGAGATCATGATGCTGGTCCTTCTCGGCGTGCTCATGTTCGGCCCCGAGAAGCTCCCGCCCGTCGCGCGCAAGGTCGGCCGCGTGTACCGCTATCTGAGCGGCATCGCGAACGAGGCCAAGGACCAGCTGGGCAAGGAGCTCGGCCCCGGCTTCCAGGACCTCTCGCTGGCGGATCTCAACCCCAAGACCTTCCTCACCAAGCACCTGCTGGACGCGGGCGAGGTGGACGCCGTACGCGAGGCGCTGAGCGAGTCCAAGCAGGCGCTGTCGGACGGCTCGGCGGAACTGGCCTCGGCCACCGCGGGCATCGCCAGCGGGGCCAACGAGTTGTTGGGCGCGCTCAACGGATCCGAAGACGGCGTCCTGGTGACACCGGCCGGCGTACCGTTCGACCTCGAGGCGACCTAGCCGTACGGGGGTCCGTACGGTGGCCTCTGATACCGCACGCCGTTTCCACCGGGCGGGTCGTGCACCTTTCCACACAATGTTCGCGGCACCTCTCGTGCGCGGTGGGCAGTGTGCCGGGACACGCCATACCGACCGCGCGTGTCGTGCACTATCTGTGGCTGGGTGGAGTGGCGGCTGGTACGGAGTGCAACTCGTGTCGCGCCACGCCGTATCGATCGCGCGTGTCGTGCACTATCTGTGGCTGGGTGGAGTGGCGGCTGGTACGGAGTGCGGTTGGTGTCGCGCCACGCTGTATCGGCCGCGCGTGTCGTGCACTATCTGCCCCGAGGTGAACTGCCGACTCGTACGGAGTGCAACTCGTGTCGCGACTCGCCGTATCGGCCGCGCGTGTCGTGCACTATCTGTGGCTGGGTGGAGTGGCGGCTGGTACGGAGTGCGGTTGGTGTCGCGCCACGCCGTATCGGCCGCGCGTGTCGTGCACTATCTGCGGTCGAGGGGGAGGGCTGAAGACACCCTGACCCCCACCTGCGTCCCGCTCGCCGTGCTCGGATAGTGCGCGACACGCCCGGTCGCCGCGGCGTGTCGCGACAGGTCATGAACTCTGTAGCGTCCGACCGGGGTCGGACAGCGACTAACCGACCGGGCTGAGGCCCAGGGGCACGCCCACGAGGGTCTTGCGCGACTCGGCCAGTCGGTTGGCCAGGCCTACGATCGCCGCCGCGCTCGGGCGGGTCGGGTCGACCATCACCAGCGGGGTCCCCGCGTCACCGCCGGCCCGGAAGTCGGGCTCCAGCGGGATCTCGGCGAGCAGCGGAACCTCGTACCCCAGACGCTCCGTGAGGCCCGCGGCGACCTTCTGGCCACCACCGGTGCCGAAGACGTCGACGCGGTGGCTCTTGTCGCAGTGAGGACACGTGGTCTCGAGGTACGCCATGTTCTCGACGACGCCGATGACCTTCTGCTTCATGATCCCGGCCATCGTGCCGGCGCGCTCGGCGATGTCGGTCGACGCCTGCTGCGGGGTCGTCACGACGATGACCTCGGCGCCCGGGAGCTTCTGACCGAGGCTGATCGCGATGTCGCCCGTGCCGGGGGGCATGTCGAGGACCAGGTAGTCGAGGTCGCCCCAGTAGACGTCGGCGAGCAGCTGGGTGAGCGCCCGGTCGAGGATCGGGCCGCGCCAGGCGACGACCTGGTCGCGCGACGGCTTCATCATGCCCACGCTGATGACCTTGATGCCCTTGGTCTCCACGGGGAGCAGGAGGTTGACGTCCTCGAGCGAGGTCGGGCCCTCGTCCTCGCCCAGACCAAGGAGGTCGGGTACGGAGTGGCCGTAGACGTCCGCGTCGAGCAGGCCGACGCTGTGGCCGGCCGCCGCGAGGGCGAGCGCCAGGTTGACCGAGACCGACGACTTGCCGACGCCGCCCTTGCCGGACGCGATCGCGAGCACGCGGGTGTGGCTGGTCGGCTTCGCGAACGGGATGTCGCGCTCCGGAACGCCACCGCGCAGCATCGTACGGAGCGCGGTGCGCTGCTCCTCGTCCATGACACCCATCTCGACCTCGACGCCGGTGGTGCCTTCGACGCCCATGACCGCGATCGTCACGTCGTTGCGCAGACGATCGCGCAAGGGGCAGCCGCCGGTGGTGAGCAGGATCCGTACGACCACCTGGCCGTCGTCGGCCACATGGACGTCGTCGACCATGCCCAACTCGGTGATGGGTCGGTGGATCTCGGGGTCGTTGACGCCGTGCAGTGCGGCGCGGATCTGGGGCAGTAGCGGGTTCTCGTCAGGCACCTGGACAGGCTACCCGTTCACGGCGCGTCGGTCGTCTCCGTACGGCTGTCGTGCCGCTCGTCGAGGTCCTCGAGCAGCTCGCGCAGCTCGGAGCGGATGAAGTCGCGGGTGGCGAGGTCGCCGACGCGCATACGCAGACTGGCGATCTCGCGAGCGAGGAAGTCCATGTCGGCGCGCGACTGGGCCGCCTGCCGGCGATCGTCGTCCTGGGCGATCCGGTCTCGGGCCTCCTGCCGGTACTGCGCGAGCAGGATCAGCGGCGCCGCGTACGACGCCTGGAGGCTCAGGACGAGCGTGAGGAAGATGAAGGGGTACCGGTCGAAGCGGAGCGCGTCGGGCGCCAGCGTGTTCCACAGGGCCCACAGGATGACGATGACCGACATCCAGCCGATGAAGCGGGCCGTACCCATGAACTGCGCGAAGCGCTCCGCGAACGCGCCGATGATCTCGGAGTCGAACTGGACCTTCGGCATCCAGGTCCGCTTCACCGGCCCGGGGGAGTTGAGGCGCTCGACGTCGACGCGCTTGCGTGCCCTAGCCACGACGGTCCTCGTCGGGAGTCAGCACGCCCTCCATCTGCAGGCCGCGCCAGTCCTCGGGCAGCATGTGGTCGAGGACGTCGTCGACGGTCACCGCGCCCAGCAGGTGGTGCTCGGCGTCGACAACGGGAACGACCAGGACGTCGTACGTGGCGAAGTAGCGGCTGACCGTCGCCAACTCGGCCGTCGGCAGCAGGGGGCGAAGCTCACGGTCGATGAGGCTGGAGACGAGCGTCGAGGGAGGCTCGCGCAGCAGGCGCTGCAGGTGTACGCCTCCGATGAACTTGCCGGTCGGCGCCTCGAGCGGCGGACGGCAGACGAACACCATGCCGGACAGCGCCGGCGGGATCTCCTCGACGCGGGCCAGCGCCAGGGCGTCGGCGACGGTCGCGTCCGGTGCCAGGATGATCGGCTCGGGCGTCATCATGCCGCCGGCGGAGTCGTCGTCGTAAGCCAGCAGGTCTCGTACGTCCTGCGCGTCTTCCGGCCGCATCCGCTCCAGCAGCGTCTCGGCGACGTCGTCGGGCAGCTCGGAGATGAGGTCGGCCGCGTCGTCGGGGTCCATCTCCTCGAGCACGTCGGCGGCACGCTCAGGGTCGAGCAGGGTGATCAGGTCCACCTGCTCGTCCTCGGGCAGCTCCTCGATCGCGTCAGCGAGCTGGCGGTCGTCGAGGGCATGCGCGACCTCGACGCGGCGCTCGGGGGCCATGTCGTGGAGCTCGCGGGCGACGTCGGCGGGCTTCATGTCGAGCATCTCCGCCAGCAGGGCCTCGTCGGTCTCCAGCCCGGACAGGCTGAGGTCCGGCACGTCCTGCCAGGGCGCGATCGCCACCGGCACGCGGCTCGACAGCTGCAGCGCCTTCGGGATGTCCCGCAGCGCGACCTTGGACAGTTCCCAGTCCTCGCCGCGGCCGGCGTGCATGGCGACGTCGAAGATCGTGGTGGGGATGCTGGTGCCACGGCGGACGACGCGACGGCCGACGAGATCCTCGAGCACGAGCGTCTCGCCCTCGCGGCGATGGAAGCGGCGGGTGTTCACCACGCCGGAGACGACGATCTGTACGGCGTCGATCGAGTACACACGCTCCATCGGGAGGTACGCCCGGCGGCGGGCGAACAGCTCGGCGACCAGACCCTTCACGCGGGGCGGGCGTCCTTGGCCCCGAATCTGGATGACGACGTCGTGCAGCTTGCCGATCGTGTCGCCGTCCACATCGATGATGGGCAGCCCACGAAGGCGCGAGATGTACATCGTCGTCGGAGCCACGCCAGAAGGGTAGTCTCCCGAACCCGGCAGAAGCACGCCGAACCGCGTGCGGTGGACTCAGTCCAGCGCGGTGATGGCCTCGTGTATCGCCAGCACACGCTCGGCGGTCGCGACGTGGAGGTTCTCGACCATGCGGCCGCGGTACGTGACGACGCCCGCGCCGGCTGCCTCGCGCCAGGCGTCGAGCAGGCCTCGGGCGTCCTCGACGGCCTCGGCGCTCGGGGCGTACACCTCGTTGGCGCCCTCGACCTGCTTGGGGTGGATGAGCGTCTTGCCGTCGAAACCCAGCGCGCGTCCCTGGTGGCACTCGTCGAGGAAGCCGTCCACGTCGGTGAGGTCGTTGTACACACCGTCGAGGACAGCGACACCGGCCGCCTTCGCGCCCAGCACGACGAGGCCGAGGGAGGTGTGCAGGGGCAACCGGCCGGGTACGTGCTCGACGCCGAGCTCCTTGACCAGGTCGTTCGTCCCGAGCACGAGCACGGTGAGCCGGTCCGACGCCTCGGCGATGGCAGCGACGTCGAGGACCGCGCGCGGGGTCTCGATCATCGCCCAGAGCGCGGTGTGGTCGGGGGCGCCGAGCGCCTCCATCGAGGCGGCGAGGTCGCGTACAGTCCGGGCCGAGTCGACCTTGGGTACGACGATCGCATCGGGTCCCGCAGCGCAGGCGGCGGCGAGGTCGGCCTCGTGCCAGTCCGTACCGACGCCGTTCACCCGGATGGCGAGCTCGCGGCGGCCGAAGCCACCCGCCCGTACAGCGGCAGCCGCGGCGTCCCGAGCGCTCTCCTTGGCGTCCGGCGCGACGGCGTCCTCGAGGTCGAGGATCACGGCGTCGACCGGCAGCGTGCGTGCCTTGTCGAGGGCCCGGGCGTTGGACGCCGGGAGGTAGAGCACGGAGCGGCGGGGACGGTACGTGGCCATGGCCCGAGGTTAGCGGTCCGTACGGGATGGGGCCGCGGCAGCCCTCAACCACCCAGAGAGTGCACGACGTGTCGCGCCACGCCGTACCGACCGCGCGTGTCGTGCACTATCTGAGTGCGGGGCGAGAGGGCGTGGGGCGACTCGGCTCGCTGGGAGTGCAGTTCGTGTCGCGCCACGCCGTACCGACCGCGCGTGTCGTGCACTATCTGAGTGCGCACTATGACGCGGGGCAGCAGGCGGCGCGGCGAGTACGTCCCGCGACGAGGGCCCTCCGCCACGGAGTCGCCGCATAGTGTGGGGGCATGACCCAGGATCCGTTCGCCAGTGTGACGCCGGCGGGGCCACGCCGGACCAGCAGCATGTTCGACCTCGAGTACCCGCAGTCCGTCGGGATCTTCGCCACCTACCCGGCGGCCGAGAAGGCCGTGGACTACCTCGCCGACAACGGCTTCCCGGTCGGCAACCTCGCCATCGTCGGCACCGACCTGCGCACCGTGGAGCGCGTGCTCGCCCGCCGGACCTGGCGCACCGTGCTCACCCAAGGGGCGCTGCAGGGCCTCAATACCGCGCTCATCCTGTTCCTCGTGCTGTGGATCTTCATGCCCGGCGGCAACGTGCTCGGCCTGCTGCTCGCCGCGCTGGTCTTCGGCGTCCTTGTCAGCTCCCTGTTCGCCGCCATCGGCTACTCCCTGAGCAGGGGTGCACGCGACTTCACCTCCGTGCAGCAGACGGTGGCCACGCGGTACGAGGTGCTGTGCGAGCACAAGGTCGCCGAACAGGCACGCGAGATGATCGCGAAGCTGGCGCCCGTCGACCTCGGCTAGAGCCTGATCCGCGGACGACGCCGCTGGATCGGACGCCGACGGCCCGCGTTCCTGATCGCACGCCGTTCCTGACCGGTGGCCTCCCAGGCTGCAGGCGTCGAGGACAGCCAGAGGTACGTGCTCATGGCGAACGGCATGTGCGCGAGGTAGACGAGGTCGACGATCAGCACGGTGATCAGCGGCTGCGTCAGCAGCAGCGCGACCATGACCACGAAGACGGCCAGCAGCGCGGGGATCAGCCGCTGCCGCAGCCGTACCGTCTTCATCGACAGCGTCGGGATCTTGGAGAACGCCAGACAGGCCACCAGGACCAGCCACAGTGAGGTGACGATCGGCAGGCTCCACCAGCCCGGCCCGAACTTCACGTGGGCCACGACCGGGGCCAGCGCCAGCAAGGCGGCGGCCGGCGCCGGCACACCCACGAAGAACTCCTTGTGGAAGACCGGCTGGTCCTCGTCCTCCAGCAGGGTGTTGAAGCGCGCCAGCCGCAGCACGATCGCGGCGCTGTAGATCACGCACGCCATCCAGGTCCAGTCCTGGGCAGCTCCGGCTCCGCGGCCGAACAGCGTGAAGTACGTCATCAGCGCAGGCGTCACGCCGAAGTTCACCGCGTCACACAACGAGTCCAGCTGCTCACCCATCTTCGACGAGGCGCCGAGCATGCGGGCGATGCGCCCGTCCAGGGCATCGAGGACGGCCGCGATCCCGACAAGGGCCAGCGCGAGCGCTGGACGGCCATCGGCGGAGTAGTGGACGGCCGTGAGCCCGGCCGCGAGCGCCGAGATGGTGAACAGGCTCGGCAGCAGCGAGATCGTCCGGCGGCGCAGCCCGAGGTCGTTGTCGTCGCTGTTGTGCTCGACGGCCTCGTTGAGCGTGGCCACGTCCTCGGGCGACGTGAAGCGGCGTCGACGCGCCATGGCCGTCAGCCCAGGACGGCGAGGATCGTCTCGCCGCCGATGGTCCGCTGGCCGACGATCGGCCGCAGCGTCGTCCCCGCAGGCAGATAGGTGTCCACGCGTGACCCGAACCGGATCAGCCCGTACGTCTGGGCCAGGCTCAGCTCGTGTCCTGTCTCCACCTCGCACACGATGCGCCGCGCCACGAGACCAGCGATCTGTACGACGCCGACCGCCACACCGGCGGGCGTCTCGATCCGTACGGCGTTGCGCTCGTTGCGTACCGACGCGTCCGGCACGTCCGCAGGCAGGAACTCGCCCTCCTTGTGCGCGACCTCGGCCACACGGCCCGCGACGGGCGCGCGCTGCACATGGACGTCGAGCACGGACAAGAAGATGCTCACCCGCGGCAGCGGCTGGTCGCCCAGACCGAGCTCTGCCGGCGGTACGGCCTCGTCGACGAGCGCGACCTCGCCGTCAGCCGGCGCGACGACGGCGCCGGCGAGCACCGGCGGCACCCGCTTGGGCTCGCGGAAGAACAGGGCGAGGGCGCCGGCGGCAACCAGCGAGCTGCGCCGGAGCCAGCCGAACCTCCAACCGAACAGCCCTGCCGTGAGCGCGACGGCGACGAACGGCCGGCCCGCCTTGTGCATCGGCGGGACGGCGTCCTTGACGAGCCCCCAGACATGAGCAGGGAGGGACGCTTCGGGCGTGCCAGCGGGAACGGGACGTTTGGCCATGATCAGGAGTCTGCCATCCGGCCGGCCAGGAACTCCTGGTAGGCCGGCAGATCGAGCTGCCCCGAGCCCGAGACGCCGATGAGGATGACCGGCGACGTGCCCTCTGCGGTGGCCTTACGGGCCTCACGGATGGCTCCGGCGATCGCATGGTTCGACTCCGACGCCGGAACGATGCCCTCCGCGCGGGAGAACAGCACACCCGCCTCGAACGACTCCAGCTGGCCGATGGCGACCGCGTCGATCATCTTCTCGTGGTACAGGTGGGAGATCAGCGGCGCCATCCCGTGGTAGCGCAGGCCGCCCGCGTGCACCGGATCCGGCACGAAGTCGTTGCCGAGCGAGTACATCTTCAGCAGCGGCGTCATGCCCGAGGTGTCGCCGAAGTCGTACCTGTACTCGCCCTCCGTCAGCGACGGGGCCGCCTTCGGCTCGCACGCCACGATGTGGGTGCTGGCGCGACCCTCGAGGTTCTCCCGCACGTACGGCAGCGCGATGCCGCCCAGGTTCGACCCGCCGCCCGCGCACGCGAACAGGTGGTCGGGCGCCTTCTCGTCGAACAGCGCCAGCTGCTTGATCGCCTCCAGTCCGATGACGGTCTGGTGGAGCAGCACGTGGTTGAGGACGGAGCCCAGCGAGTAGTTCGTGTCGTCAGCCTGCGCCGCGACCGACACGGCCTCGGAGATCGCCATGCCCAGCGAGCCCGGCGTGTCCGGGAACCGCTCCTGCAGCGCGCGCCCGACCTCGGTGCGGTCCGACGGCGACGGGTAGACCGTGGCGCCGAACGTCTCCATGAGCACGTGGCGGTACGGCTTCGAGTCGTACGTGCTCTTCACCTGGTAGATCTCGCACTCCAGCCCGAACGCCTCGGAGGCGAACGCGAGCGCAGACCCCCACTGGCCGGCACCGGTCTCGGTGGTCAGCTTGCGGACGCCGGCCTGGGCGTTCGCGTACGCCTGGGCGACGGCCGAGTTCGTCTTGTGGCTGCCGACCGGCGACGCACCCTCGTACTTGTAGTAGATCCGGGCCGTCGTGCCGAGCGCCTGCTCGAGCCGCTTCGCGCGCGCCAGCGGCGAGGGACGCCACAGCCGGTACAGATCGCGCACCGGCGTGGGGATCTCGATCCACCGCTCGGTGGAGACCTCCTGCTCGATGAGCGCCATCGGGAACAGCGGCGCGAGGTCGGCGGCCTGCAGCGGCTCCTTGGTGCCGGGGTGCAGCGGCGGCGGCGGAGGCGTGGGAAGGTCCGCGACGATGTTGTACCAGTGCGTCGGGATCTCCGACTCCGGCAGGACGACGTGGGTCAGATCGTTGCTCACGAGTTCGTACGCTAGCGGGCCGTCGGCTCGGCCTGGCGGCCGGTCTCAAGCGCGGGCATGGGACCGGCGAGGTCCTCCTCGCCGAACGTCTCGTCCAACGCGGCCTCGGTGAGCGTTCGGCCGAGCTCGATCTGCTCGGTGGCCCGGTGGAAGTCCATCGTCTTCAGCGAATCGCCGGGAACGGTCACCAGCACGTCAGGCGGCAGCGCCGCGAGCCGGTACCGCGTGATCAGCGACTCCATCGCGTCCAGGCTCATCCAGGTGACGTCGGTGATGCCGAGACCGACCGGCGGCGGTTCGTACGCGGGTGGCTGCTCCTCGGGCCGGGAGAACCTGGCCATGATCGAGGCGATGAAGTCGTTCTCCCAGACGCCGGCGGCCGTGCGTCGGAAGCGGTCCATCCACTCGCTCGTGGGCCGGTGCTCGGCAGACTCCTTGGTGGGGGACTTGAGGAACCGGTTGCTCTTCTCGCCGCTGAGGTTGATGGCCAGGGTGAAGTCGGCCGGCACGCCGATGACCGGCTCCATCGGCACCGGGTTGAGCACGCCGCCGTCCACCAGCAGTCGGCCGTTGACCATGATCGGCGTGATCATGGCCGGGATCGCGATCGATGCCCGGATGGCGACCTCGAGTGGCCCGCTGGTGAACCAGACCTCACGACGAGCGCCGAGGTCGCTGGCCACGGCGGTGTACGGGATGGGGAGGTCCTCGATCCGTACGCCGTCGAGATAGTCGGTCATGCGCGCCAGCACTCGCTCGAGGCGCAGCACGCCGGGGCCGCTGATCACCGGGTCGAGCAGGCGCAGCACGTCGCGCTGGGTCAGCGAGACGGCCCAGTCGGTGAACGCGTCGAGCTGCCCTGCGGAGTACAGCCCTCCGACGAGCGCGCCCATGGAACTGCCCGAGACGGCGACGATGTCGTACCCGCGCTCTGTCAGCGCCTGGATCGCGCCGATGTGTGCATATCCGCGGGCGCCGCCCGAACCCAGGACGAGGGCGACAGTTCTTCCAGCCATGGCACCCATTATCCGGGTAGCAGGAGGCGGCGGGGTCAGCGGAGTGTGACGACGGCTCCACATGACGTTCCTTGATCCGGACGGCAACCGGTCGTCTTCCGGTGTGCCATGGGTCCAGCCAAGATCGCTGGCCCCGGCTTCAGGTGGCTCGACGCGTCCGGGCCGTTGGATCCAGCACCAGTTGCCGTCTCAGGCGGAGGGCAGGCGGCCGAGTCGGTGAGAGCCGGTCACAGCGTACGATCCCGGTTGCGTGAGGCAGTTCTTCGGGACTCCGAGTCCGGGAGCCACCGCAAGCCGGGGAGAGGGGCCGAGTTGGTCGATGGGTGCGCGGGGAGATGACTGTCCCTCATGGTCCCCGAGATGTCGACGGGCTCGCGCATGGTCGTGCGCGGGCGGGCACTTCTTCGGCCGACGCTCCTGACTCGCGTGGCCGGCACGCCGTCGTGGTGCTCGTTGCGCTTGTCGGCGTCGCGGCGGTCGGCGTGGTGGCTGCCGCGATTGACGGTGATGGGCCACGAAGTGACTGGCTCCGTCTCCTTGATGGCCTTCTCAACAGCGCCGCGTTGTGGGTGAGCTGCGCGTTCCTCGTGGGTGGGCTTGCGCGATCGCGGTATCTGGGTGCACTACTCGGCGTGACGGCCGAGACTGTCCTTGTCGTCGGCTACTACTGGTACGGCCTCGCCTTCGGTGATCGTCGGAGCCTGGGTCTGGGTGCGATCTGGCCAACGATCTCGTTCTGGCTGCTGCTCGGTGTTGTTGCTGGTGCTTCCGCCGGGGTCGGCGGAAGCCTTGTCCGAACGCGGCTGCGAACGCTAGCGCTTCTCGCTCTGGCAGGGGTATGGATCGGGCTGGCATGCATCGTCGCGTTGGGGATGCTGCCATACCTCGGCAACGATCTCGTGCAGATATGGGGTCTGGGAGTACATCTGCTCACGGGTGGGCTGATTGCGGTCTGGGCTCTGTGGCGTCGCAGGCGGCCGGTCTCGAGGGATGCAGCGTCGGGTCTTGTTCCGCGGGGCTCCGAGTCGGAAGGGACTGCTGCACCGTCGGGTGAATCCTCGACGTACGGTCCGCGGCGACCGTAGACCACTCACGCGATGCGACCGGCCCAGATGCCTGCCATCCATGCCTCGACCGCGTCAGGATCCTTCGGCAGCTGGTTCGATAGCACCTCACAGCCATCGGCCGTGATGACGATGTCGTCCTCGATGCGTACGCCGATGCCGCGAAGCTCCTCGGGGACCAGCAGATCGGTGGACTTGAAGTAGATGCCGGGCTCGACGGTCACCACCATGCCGGGGGTGAGCGTGCCGTGCCGGTAGTTCTCGGCCCGGGCCTGGGCGCAGTCGTGGACGTCGAGCCCCAGGTGGTGGCTCGTGCCGTGGACCATCCAGCGCCGGTGCTGACCACCCTCGGGAGTGAGCGACACCTCGGCAGAGACGGGCAAGATGCCCCACTCGTCGAGCTTGCGGGCAACGACCGCGACGGCCGCGTCGTGGATGGCCGACATCGGCACCCCCGGCTTCGCCGCGTCGATCCCGGCCTGCTGAGCCTCCAGCACCGCCTCGTACACCTTTCGCTGCGCCGGGCTGTACGTGCCGGACACGGGCAGGGTGCGCGTCACGTCGGCCGTGTACAGCGTGTCCAGCTCGACACCGGCATCGAGCAGCAACAGCTCCCCGTCGTGCACGTCGCCGTCGTTGCGGATCCAGTGCAGCGTGCAGGCGTGGTCGCCGCAGGCGGCGATCGTGTCGTAGCCCACGGCGTTGCCGGCGTGGCGCGCGTGCAGGCCGAAGACGCCTTCGACCCAGCGCTCGCCACGCCCCTTGGCCACAGCGTTCGGCAGCTCGGCGACGACGGCCTCGAAGCCGACAGCGGTGGCCTCGCAGGCGGCGCGCATCTGCTCGAGCTCGTACGCGTCCTTGACCAGGCGGAGCTCGCTGAGCGTGACCTGGAACTCCTCGTCGCGGTCGAAAGCTGAGCTCTGTACGGGGTGGGCGCCGCGCGCCGCGTCGACCATCGTCGTGATGTCGGCGTCGGCTTCGCGCAGCACGCGGATCACGATGCTGTCCGCGTCCCGCCCGATCGCGTCCTCGAGGTCGCCGATCGGGGCGGTCGGTACGGCGGCGAGGGCCCGCATCTCCGCGAGCGACTCGCGCTGGCCGACCCACATCTCGCC
>JAPUEI010000097.1:69622-138668 GCA_027492675.1 Propionibacteriaceae bacterium
CGGCGAGGGCCCGCATCTCCGCGAGCGACTCGCGCTGGCCGACCCACATCTCGCCGTACCGGCTGGAGGCGTAGAACTCGGGGTCGGTCCGCGGGGCGCGCGGGCTGAAGTACAGGCAGGGCTGGTGACCGTCGCCGACCGGTTCGAGCACGAGCACCGCGTCGGGCTCACGGTCGGTGCCCAGGCCGGTGAGGTGGGCGAACGCCGAGTGCGCGCGGTAGCGGAAGTCGGTGTCGTTGGTGCGCACCCGCAGCCCGCCGGCGGGGATCACGAGTCGCTCACCCGGGTACATCGCCGAGACCCGGTCGCGGCGGGCGGGCGCGTTGGCTGTCGCGGGGATCGCTGCGGACAGCTCGTCGGAGTAGGGCGCCCAATCGGTACAGATGAACTCGGTGAAGGCGGCGGAGAAGGGGATCTGGCGGTTCGGCAGAGCCGCCTGCTGGTCACTCGACATATGCCGAATACTAGGCCGTACCCTCACTGCCATGACCGAGCTGTATCTCGTACGTCACGGAGAGACCGAATGGTCCAAGTCCGGAAGGCACACGTCGGTGACCGACCTGGACCTCACTGACGAGGGCGTACGGCAGGCGGAGGCTGTACGACCGAAGCTCGCCGGGCTCGATTTCGGGCTGGTGCTGTGCAGCCCGAGGCTCCGCGCGCGGCGTACGGCCGCTCTCGCGGGGTTCCCCGATGCGATCGTCGACGAGGACCTCGTCGAGTGGAACTACGGGACGTACGAGGGGCGCACCTCCGCCGAGATCCGCGCCGAGGTGCCCGGGTGGAGGATCTGGAACAGCCCCATTCCCGGCGGCGAGACGAAGGTGCAGGTGATCGCCCGGCTGAGCGAGGTCGTCACCCGCGTGCGCTCGGCCGGCGTCGAGCGGGCGCTGTGCTTCGCGCACGGTCACTCGCTGCGCGTGCTGGCGCTGTGCTGGCTCGACATCGACATCGCGCGGGGCCAGTCGTTCCCGCTGCAGACCGGGTCGCTGTCGATCGTGGGGTACGAGAAGGAGTCCCCGGCCATCGTGCGGTGGAACGCCTGACCGAGGCCAGCCCCACGGGTCGTTTGACGGGTTCCGGCAACACCGCGAGGTGCGTGCCTGGGGCCCGCCAAGCGACAACGAATGACCACAACGGGCCACTAGAGTGCGCAGGGACGTAAGGAGCACTCATGAAGGCCGATCCCGAGGCGCAGCGGCGCCTGCTGGACCTGCAAGCCATCGACACCGCGATCGGCCAGCTTGAGCACCGGGTGAAGACCCTGCCCGAGCACGCGTTGCTCGTGGAGAAGCAGGCGAGGCGGCAGGCTCTGGGGCAGGAGCTCGTGGCCGCGGACACCGTGCTCAGCGACGCGACCAACGCCCAGACGCGGGCCGAGGCCGACCTCGTGCCCGTACGGGAGCGGCTTGCTCGTGACCAGAAGGCCGTCGACTCCGGCACGATCACCGATCCCAAGACGCTGACCAGCATGGTCGACGAGATCGCTCACCTCACCACTCGCATCTCGACCCTGGAGGACGAGGAGCTCGAGCTCATGGAGGCGGTCGAGGCGGCCCAGGCCGCCCGCGACCGGCTGGCTGCCGAGCGGGGCGCCGTCGAGGACGAGATGCGCGCGCTCATCGCCAGCCGGGATGCGGCCGGCAAGGACCTCCAGGCAGATGTCGCGGACCGGCAGAAGGCACGCGCGACCGTGCTGGCCGACATCCCCGGAGCGCTGGTCGACCTGTACGAGAAGGTACGGGTACGGGCCGGAGGCACCGGAGCTGCCGCGTTGCAGGGGCATCGGTGCGCGGGCTGCGGGCTCGAGGCGACCCAGAGCGACTACGACCGCTACATCTCGGCGCCTGCGGACGACATCGTGCGCTGCGAGGAGTGCGACCGGATCCTCGTGCGAGCGGACGCGTAGTGCCCGCCCGCCACATCGCGGCCCCGACCGTCCCGGCACCCATCCAGGCCGGACTGCAGCGGCTGCGCGACACGCTCCAGGTGCCCGCCGACTTCCCGGCCGACGTGACGGCCGCAGCGCAGGTGGCGGCGAAAGGCCCCCGGCCCGCCGACAGGGCTGACCGTACGGACATCGAGCTGGTCACCATCGATCCCGAGGGATCGATGGACCTCGACCAGGCCGTCCACGTCGCCAAGAACGGCGCGGGCTACACGGTCCACTACGCGATCGCGGACGTGGCGGCGTGGGTCGACCCGGGCGGCCCCATCGATGCGGAGGCGCACCGGCGTGGGCAGACGTTCTACGCCCCCGACGCCCGGGCTATGTTGCACCCGCCGGCACTGAGTGAGTCGGCTGCCTCGCTGCTCGCCGACGGACACCCGCGGCCCGCGCTGCTGTGGACGATCGAGCTCGACGCCGATGGCGCGCAGACCTCGGCGCGCGTGGAGCGGTCGCTCGTGGCCAGCCGGGCCCGACTGTCGTACACCGAGGTGCAGGCCGATCTCGACGCCGGCACCGCCACCGACTCGCTGCACCTGCTGGAGATCGTGGGCCGGCTACGGCAGACGCTCGAGGCGCAGCGCGGCGGTGTCAGCCTCGAGACGCCCGAGCAGGAGATCACCGCGGACGGCGACGACTGGCGCCTGGAGTTCCGTGCCTCGTTGCCGATCGAGGGCTGGAACGCCCAGATCTCGCTGCTCACGGGCGCGGCGGCGGCCGAGATGATGATCGCCGGCAAGGTCGGCATCCTGCGCACGCTGCCGCCGGCCGAGCAGTGGGGGATCGACAAGCTCCGCCACACGGCCAAGGGTCTGCACATCCCGTGGCCCGGCGCCCTGTCGTACCCCGACTTCATCCGCACTCTCGACCCGACCAAGCCGACGCATCAGGCGATGATGAACGCCTCGACGGTGCTGTTCCGCGGGGCGGCGTACACGGCGTTCGACGGCTCGCTGCCGTCGGGGAACCTCGTGCACGGGGCGCTGGCGATGCGCTACGCCCACGCGACCGCGCCGCTGCGCCGGCTCGTCGACCGCTACGTGGGGGAGACCTGCGTCGCGCTGTCGAGCGGGACCGAGGTGCCCCAGTGGGTACGGGCGGAGCTTCCCGGACTGCCGGCGCTCATGGCCGACTCCGACGCCCGAGCGAAGAAGTACGAACGCGGCATCGTCGACCTGCTGGAGGCACTGGTGCTCTCGAACCGGGTGGGCCAGACGTTCACGGGCACGGTCGTGGAGGTGGACCGCGACGGCACCGACGGCAAGGTGGTCATCGCGGACCCTGCCGTCGAGGCGCGCGTCACCGGACGCGTCCAGCTGGGTGCCGAGGTCAGTGTGACGCTGGTCTCCGCCGACACCACGGCCGGTACGGTCCAGTTCGCCGTCGCGTGATCAGCACTCGTACTCGTAAGGCAGCCCGTACGGCTCCTTGTCGCTCATGATGGCGATCACCTGAACCGTGTCCGTCGGGCTCGACGAGGGGGAGCTGGCGCCGAAGATCATGGCGACGCCATCGCTGTGGAACACGTACGCGACGTAGTGCACGGTCGTGCCGTCGAAGGTCAGCGACTCCAACGTCACCTTGCTGCCGTACGTTTGCGTGACCGAGGCGACGGGCATCCCCACCGCCACTCCCGACAGCGTCGGATGGCGCGCGTCCCGAACCTCGATGTAGTGGATCCTTCCGTCCTGGGTCCGGGTGAACGTGAAGACCCCTTGGGCCGTGAGCGAAGGGATCGGGTCCGAACAGTCGTCCTTCGGCACGACCACCCCGCGCGTCATCAGCTCGCTGATGGGCATCCCGAGCAGGAGGCCCCCAACGCCGGCCGTGGTGAGTCGGTCGCCCGGCACGACCACCGGTCCGGTCGTGGGACTGGCGGAGGACGTCGACATGGACGACGCCGCCGAGGATGGTGACGACGGGGCGGCGGACGCGGTGGACGCTGAAGGGGACGTCGGGGCGTGTGTCTGCGTGGCCGAGCACCCCGTGCCGATCAGGACTGCGGCAACGGCAGCAATGAGGAGTCGTGATGAACTCATCAGCAGAACCTGTCGAGAACCTGGTAGCCGTCGTACGTCAGCACGATCCTACGCACGACATCCGACGGCCGAGTGGTTTCGTTCTGGGTGAGGAAGATCACGTCGTGGCCCGCGGAGTTGACGACGAGCACGTCGAGTCTCTTCGTCTGGGTCGACCCGTACGTGATCGTCTGGACCGTCGCTGACGATCCGTACGCAGCCTCGACCTGAGCGATCGTCGCGCCGATGGCGATCCCGGATCTGGTGGAGTGCTTCGCGGTCACCAAGTGGATCCCGGTGACGACGCCGCCGCTGGTGTAGATCGCGATGCCCTCGCTCGTGAGCGTGGGGGTCTCGTCCACCGCACAGTTCCCTGGGGTGCCGTTGAGCACGCCGCGAGCCGCGAGCTCGGACGTCGACATGCCTAGGGCCAGCGCGCCGATGCCTGTGGTCGAGAGCGTGTCGCCGGCGACGACGACAGGGCTGACCGTACGAGCGGGGGTCGAGGCGACCCGGGACGTCCCGCTGGGGAGAGGGGCCTTGGATGCGGTCGAGGTGGGGCGTGGTGACTCGCTGGGAGCGGTCGTGACGGGCGCCGACGTCGGGGAGGTCACCGTCGTGGGGAGCGTGACCTGACCGGCCGGTACGGCACCGGGTGGCCGAAGAACGTACGTCAGGCCGGCACCTCCGACGGCCACGACGGCCACCACGGCGACCGCGTTCCGTACGATGCGGCCAGTACGGCGGCGATCGCCCAACGTACGGACCATCTGCGGGTTGAGTCTGTCGGGCACGGGATCAGAGCTCCTTGCGGAGAAGTAGTCCTCGAGGTTGTACTCAGGCATGGCTGGGCTCCTCGGTGAGGTACGTGGCGAGGGTGGCTCGGGCTCGCGAGAGGCGCGCCTTGATCGTGCCGATGGGGCTGCCGGTCTCGGCAGCGATGTCCGCGATCGTCATGTCGCCCAGGTGGAACAGCACGATGGCCTCCCGCTGCTCCTTCGGAAGGCGACCGATGGCGCGGTCGATCGCGATGCGGTCGGGGTTGGGCTCCCGCGGTGGGTCCGGGATGACCGAACGGTCGGCCGCCCTCATGAACTTCGACGCCCTGCGCCACCGGGAGACGGAGAGCCGGTACGCCGTCGTACGGACCCACGCCTCGGGGTGTCCGTCGGGGTCGAGCTGTCTGCGATGGTCCCAGGCACGGATGAAGGCTTCCTGGACGCAGTCCTGCGCCTCGGCCTGGTTCCCGCACATGGCCGCGATCTGACGCACGAGGCGGTCGAACGACTCCTCGTAGAACGCGTCGAAGGTGGCCTCATCCATCCTGGTGTCTCTCCCCGGGGCAGGTATCTACCGGGTGTACGCCGGGGCGAACAGGATGGTTGCCACGAGTCTCAGACGAGGTTGTTCATCTCCGCGCGGAGGGCGTCGACGACCTGCTGTCCGCCGAGGAACGGGGCGCCCATGGTGAGTGCCTGGTTGGCGGTCATCCCCTTGGCCATGCCGATCATGGGGTTGTTCGTGATCCCGGGGGCGTGCTTCTCGAGGATCGCGACCACCTCAGGGTCGGCCAGCAGGGTGCCGAGGAGCGTGGTGTCGGGGTCGTAGCGCATGTCGACACGGTACCCCCGGGATCGCCGGGTGGGGTCGCACTCGTTGTCGACCGGGCCGAGGCGGGAGTTCCGCGACTGTTCACCGAGACGCAGGCTGGCCGTACGGGGGATGGGCTAGCCTCAGGGCGCCATGGGCGAAGTCGCCACGTCGACCCGGGTGCGTCGTACGCGGGGTGCTGACCGTCGTGGCCAGGTGATCGCGAGGGCATGACCGCGGAGGGAGAGGGCGCACGTGACGTTGCGGCGGGCCCATCTCGCGCCGGCTCCCCGAACCCTGCTCGACGTCTTCCGCGCCACCGCCGACCAGCTCCCTGAGGTGCACGCGCTGGACAACGGTTCCGAGGTGCTGAACTACGCCGACCTGGCCGGGGCCGCCGAAGAGGTCGCGCTCGAGCTGGCGGCACAGGGGATCGGGAGAGGCGACCGCGTCGGGGTACGGATCTCGTCCGGGACCACAACGCTGTACGTCGCCATCCTCGGCACCATGCTGGCTGGCGCCGCGTACGTACCCGTCGACGCGGACGATCCTGACGAACGCGCGCGCACGATCTTCGAGGAAGCCGGTGTTGCCGCGATCCTCGGCAACGAGCTGGCGTTGACGGTGAAGGACGCCGGGCGAGCCCCGGTCGAGCCGTTGCCGGTCGTCGTCCCCGAGGACGACGCCTGGATCATCTTCACCTCGGGCTCGACGGGCCGCCCCAAGGGTGTCGCCGTGACCCACCGGGCAGCGGCCGCCTTCGTGGACGCCGAGTCGCGGCTGTTCCTGCAGGCCGACCCCATCAACGACGCGGACCGGGTCATGGCCGGGCTGTCCGTCGCGTTCGACGCGTCCTGTGAGGAGATGTGGCTCGCGTGGCGCCGTGGGGCCTGCCTGGTGCCAGCCCCCCGCTCGCTCGTGAAGAGCGGGATGGACCTCGGACCCTGGCTGGTCGCGCAGCGCATCACGGTGGTCTCGACGGTGCCCACCCTGGCGATGCTGTGGCCCCCGCACGCGTTGGAACGCGTGCGGTTGCTCATCCTCGGTGGCGAGGCGTGCCCGCCTGAGATCGCCAGCCGCTACGCCACCGCGGCGCGAGAGGTATGGAACACGTACGGGCCGACGGAGGCCACTGTGGTCGCGTGCGCCGCTCAGGTGCGGCCCGGCGAGCCCGTACGGATCGGGTTCCCGCTCGACGGCTGGGACCTCGCGGTGCTCGACCCCGACGGAGAACCCGTCGCCGAAGGGGCCGTAGGCGAGCTGGTGATCGGCGGGGTCGGCCTGGCAAGGTACCTCGACCCGGCCGCCGATGCTCGAGGTTACGGGCCGAAGGGGTCGCTCGGCTGGGAGCGGGCGTACGGGTCCGGTGACCTGGTCGTGAACGACCCTGACGGGCTGGTGTTCGTCGGACGCGCCGACGAGCAGATCAAGATCGGTGGGCGCCGCGTCGAGCTGGGGGAGCTGGACGCCGTCCTCTCGGCGCTGCCCGGTGTACGAGGCGGGGCCGCTGCACTTCAGACCACCGCGTCCGGCGCAGCCGTACTCGTCGGGTACCTCGTCGCCGACCCGGACTTCGAGACCTCGACGGCCTTGGAGCAGCTACGTGGACAGCTTCCCCTGACCTTGGTGCCTCGGCTGGCGGTCGTGGACGAGCTGCCCACGAGGACGTCGGGGAAGATCGATCGTGCCGCCCTCCCGTGGCCGCTGGCCGCTACCGGGTCGCCGGAGCCGGGCGCCGCCCGTACGGACGAACCGCTGTCCCCGGCCGAGGAATGGCTCGCCGGCCTGTGGCAGGACATCCTCGGCACGTCGGTGACGGACCGCCACGCCGACTTCTTCGACCTCGGCGGCACCTCGCTCGGCGTCGCTCACCTGGTGGCACGGATCCGCGAGCGCCAGCCCGAGGCCGCGGTCACCGACATCTACGACCACGGGCGCCTGGCCGACATGGCCGAGCGGCTCTCCCGCCTGGAGGCCAACGCGGCGCCACAGAATGAGAGGGTGCCGCCGGTCCGGCGACGTACGCAGGTGGCCCAGCTGCTCGCCCTCGTACCCCTTCGGACCCTCGGCGGACTCCGGTGGTTGACGTGGATGGCGACGCTCGGCAACCTCGTGGGCTGGCTGGGCCTGCCGGTGACACCGGTGCCCTGGGCCGTCGTGGGGATCGGGTGGCTGCTGCTCATCGTTCCCCCGGGGCGGATGCTGCTCGCCGCGCTTGGGGTACGCCTGGTGCTGCGCGGCGTGCGGCCTGGCACGTACCCGCGCGGCGGGCGCGTACACCTGCGGCTGTGGCTCGCTGAACGGCTGGCCGAAGAGGTCGGAGCCACGGGTACGGCGGGGGCGTGGGCCATGACCTGGTACGCCCGCCTCCTCGGTGCCCAGCTCGGTCGCGGCGTCGACCTGCACACCGTGCCGCCCACCACCGGCTTCCTGACGCTCGGCGACAGATCCTCGGTGGAGTTCGAGACGGATCTGGCGGGGTACTGGCTGGACGGCGACACCCTCCACGTGGGCACTGTCACGGTCGGCCACGACGCCCGGGTCGGTATGCGCTCGACCCTGGGACCGGACGCCGTGGTGGGGGACGGGGCGGAGATCGGGCCCGGGTCCGGCGTGACGGGCGTGGTGCCCGCGGGGGAGTTCTGGACCGGTTCGCCAGCCCACCTGAGGTCGCGGGGCGCCCGTGGTCCGTGGGCGCCGCCGCCCGCGTCGCACCCGGCCTGGGTGGTCGGGTTCGCGGTCGTCTCGACCGTGATCGCCGCGGTGCCGGTGTCGGGGATCGCGGCCGGTCTGGCTGTGCTGTGGGTGTTCGCCCGTACAGGCGGTGGCCTCGGGGCCCTGCTGGGCCGTGCGCTGCTGTGGCTGCCGCTGGCGACCCTCGTCGGCTTCGCCGTGACCGCGCTCCTGGTTCTCGGGCTGACCAGGCTGTTCGGACTGTTCGTCGTCGAGGGGCACGTGCCGGTGCGCAGCCTGCGAGGGCTCGCGACCTGGGCCACGATCCGGCTGCTCGATGAGGCGCGCCACTGGCTGTACCCGCTGTACGCGGGGTGGTTCACCACGATCTGGTTGCGGCTCCTGGGCGCGGAGATCGGCCGCGACGCCGAGGCGTCGACAGCGCTGCTGATCCCGAAGCTCGCGAGCGTCGGAGAGGGGGCCTTCCTCGCCGATGACACGTTGATGGGCGGGTACGAGCTCGGCGGCGGGTGGCTACGCGTCGCGCGGACCCGCGTCGGTCGGCGCGCCTTCCTGGGCAACTCCGGGATGGTCGCCCCGGGGCGCAAGGTGCCCGCCAAGGGGCTGGTCGCCGTCCTGTCGTCGGCTCCCGCGCGTGCGCGCGCCAAGAAGGCGACCAGCTGGATCGGAAGCCCGCCCACGCTGCTACGCCGCCAGGTCACCGCCTCCAGTTCCTCGTTGACGTTCGACCCCCCGGTCGCCGTACGGGTGCGACGCGCGCTGGTCGAGGCCTGCCGGATCGTCGCGGTCATGGTCTCCTTCGCGCTCGGAGCCCTCGTCGTGGCCGCACTGGTGGCACTGGCGTCGGTCGCGTGGTGGCTGGCCCTCGTCCTTTCGGGCGTTGTCCTGCTGGCCGCGGGTGTCGTCTCGACCTGGCTCTCTGTCCTGCCCAAGCGGATCCTGATCGGGAAGGTGACACCGAGCGAGCACCCGTTGTGGAGCTCGTTCGTGTGGCGCAACGAGCTGGTCGACCAGTTCGTCGAGCTGGTCACGGCACCCTGGTTCGTGCGGTGGGCGGTCGGGACGCCACTGCTGAACGCCTGGTTGCGCGGGATGGGCGCCCGGATCGGCGAGGGGGTGTGGTGCGAGTCGTACTGGCTGCCCGAGCCCGACCTCGTACAGATCGGCGACGGCGCCACCATCGAGCGGGGATGCGTGGTGCAGACCCACCTGTTCCACGATCGCGTACTGGCGTTGGACACCGTGGTGCTGCGGGGCGGCTCGACGCTGTGTCCCAACAGCGTCGTCCTGCCAGGGGCGGTCGTCGGTCGGCACGCGACGGTCGGGCCGGCGTCCCTGGTCATGCGGGGCGAGTCGTTGCCGCGCGTGACCCGATGGATCGGGAACCCGATCCGCCCATGGACTGAGTAGGATCGCCCGGGTGGTGCGAGCGGCGGCTGACCCCTACCTCCCCGGGCACGGTGACGCCGGCTACGAGGTGATCCACTACGACCTCGATCTCGACTACAAGGTGGCCACCAACCGCCTCGCGGGCTGCGCGACCTTGACCGTCCGCGCGCTGGCGCCCCTGAGCTCCCTGCGCCTCGACCTGTCCCGGCTGAGCGTCGAGCGTGTCCGGGTCGGCGGCACGCAGCCTGCGAAAGTCGTGACGAAGGACCGCTCCATGGTGGTCAAGCTCGCCGCCGAGCTGCCCAAGGGAGCGACCACGACCGTCGAGGTGACGTACAGGGGCAAGCCCCAACCCGTACCCGGCGCGCACGGGCCCGCCGGGTGGGAGGAGCTGACCGACGGGGTGCTGGTCGCCTCCCAACCGTACGGTGCGCCTTCGTTCTTCCCGTGCAACGACCGAGCCGACAACAAGGCGACGTACACGATCACCGTCACGACCGAGGCCGACTATCGGGTGGTCGCCACCGGGCGGCCGCTGGGTGCGACGACCCGCGCGGGACGCACCCGGTGGAGCTTCGACGAGCCCGCTCCCACCTCTCCGTACCTTGTCAGCGTGGCGATCGGCCGCCTCGACGAGGATCCGCTTCCCGGAGCAGGCGACAGGATCGCCGTCGTACGTCCCCGCACACTTCGCCTTCCCACGGACACCCCCTTCCGGCGACTTCCGGACATGATGCTCGCCCTCGAGAGCTGGTTCGGCCCGTACCCTTTTCCGTCCTTCCGGGCCGTCGTGGTGGACGACCCGCTCGAGATCCCGATGGAGGCGCAGGGCATGGCCGTCTTCGGCACCAACCACCTCGGGCCGGACTGGGACAACGAGCGCCTGGTCGTCCACGAGCTGGCCCATCAGTGGTTCGGGAACTCCGTCACGGCGCCGCGCCTGCGTGACATCTGGCTCCACGAGGGCTTCGCCTGCTACGCCGAGTGGCTCTGGTCCGAGGAGCGCGGGCTGACGACGGCCGACGCCCGGGCCGTACACCATCGCGCCTCCCTCGCCGGCCAGGTACAGACGACACCGCTCTCGGATCCGGGCATGGTCCACATGTTCGACGACTGGGTGTACAAGCGGGGAGCGCTGACCCTGCACGCCCTTCGCGGGGTCATCGGCGACGAGGCGTTCTTCGGGTTGGCACGTGACTGGATGGCGACGTACGCGGGGGGTACGGCGTCCACCGCGCAGTTCGTCGCGTTGGCCAAGGGCTGTTCCACGGTCGATCTGGGGCCGCTGTTCTCCGCCTGGCTCGACGCCGTGAAGCTGCCGAAGCTGCCTCGCGTCAACTGACGACGCACCACGCGGCGACGTACCCGTCGAGCGGCACCCTGCCCCAGACCGCACCCGGATCGTCGAGCGCGACGGTCGCCGGATCTCGCCGGAGCCCGTCGCCGGTCGCCTTGAGGTACGCCTCCTTGAGCACCCACAGCTCCAGGTCGCCCACGTCCGGGGGATCGTTGACGTTCCGTACGCCAGGCGGGGGCGTCACGGCCGTCGACTCGAGGTCCACGCCGATGCGACCCGTCGTCGTGGCCACCAGCGTCAGCGCGCCCGCATGGGCCACCGAGACGGCGGCGGGGGTACCGGCGGCCCTCAGCGCAGTGGGGCGCCCGTGCCGGTCCGACCCACACGCCGGGCACGAGTGTCTGACGGCCACCGGCTCACCCAGCAGGTCAGTGAGCAGGTCCGCGGCGGTCGCGGTGCCCCAGGCGAGGTGCACGAGGAAGTCGCCAGCCTCCGCCGTCGCCCGTCCCATGCAGATCACCCGCCCATGATGGCCCTCTACGGCCAGTCAGGCTTCTCCGGCCATCGAGAGGTGGCAGCCGATTCTTCGGCAGCGCCGTCTGTGGGACGAGTCGGCCTGTAAGCCGGACTCTGTGCTGTGCTCAGCGAACGGGAGTTGGTCGCGTTGGCCTGCGTTGTCAAAGCTAGGCTGGCTAGGTGTTTCACGATGGGATCGTTGGTGGCTTCTGGGGCGTGCTGGCGATTCTGCGGACTCCCTCCGGACTCCCAACCCATACCTAAGGTCGGCGCCATCAGCCGATCGCATGTGGGCGGCGCCGACGTGCCGCACCAATCACCGGTGATCCCTAGCGTCAGGGGCGACAGGACTCGAACCTGGGGCGGCCGGAACCACTGTATGGCTCTGGCTTCACCCGTTGCCCCAAATACGCTCCGAGCCGCATCGCCCGCCAGGCATAGCCAAGCGAAACCCGGCGATGTCGCGCAAGGCTGCCGCGAGTACTCGGACCCTTACGAGCAGGGCCGGGTCACGGGTGGAAGTGGGACGCGATGACTGTGAGGCCGATCACGGCGAGCAGCAGCGCAGTGGCGGCGGTGAGCAGGGGGAGACGTCCGTCGTGGGGAAGGTCGTCGTTGCCGGCAGTGAGGTGGCCGTGGAGTCGGCGGTAGCGCGCGTGGGAGGTGCTGAACAGTGTGGTGGCGATCGCGGCGACGATGAGGGTCGGTATTGCGGACCAGTCGCCGATGACTGGTCGGGTCAGCTTGGGGATCGCGAGGGCAATGCCGAACAGGGTGATGGCTAGTCGTTGCCAGGCCAGCGTGGTGCGTTCGGGCTGCAGTCCTTCGTCCCAGACCGTGTCCTCGATGGGTTGGGTCATGGCAGTAGGAGCCCGAGTACGAGCAGGAGTCCAGCAGCGGTGACGGTTGCCGCGAGTAGCGGAAGGATGCGGGCAGGGGGGAGCGGGCTGCGTTCGCGGAGGGCGGTTTCGACGGTGGCCCATCCGAACCAGGCTTGGATCGGGCAGGCTGTGCCGCCGAGGACGAGGATGATGGCCGCAGCCAGACGCAGGCCCGGATGCAGGTTCACTGCAAGGGCTTCGAGGCCGACTCCGACGGAGATGAGCGCCAGGCCGGTGCTTACCCAGGCCAGGAACGTACGTTCGTTGGCCAGGGAGAAGCGGGCGTCGGGTTCGCTGCCGCGGGTGTAGACCCGACCAGGGAACCTGGTCATGTGGGTGGGGTCCTGTTCATGATGTTGGAGGCGGGTTGGCCGCGGCGGATCAGGTGGGCCATGGTTTCGATGGCGGGCCAGGCGTGGGTGAAGAACTGGTAGTAGCCGGCGCAGAGGTAGTTGAGTCCGGGTTCGTCGTCGCTGGTTGTGGTGAAGCGATCCTTCGGGCATCCGCCGTTGCAGGCCCACCTGACGGGGCATTCGAGGCATTGGCGGGGCAGGGTGGTGCGCTTGTCGCGTCCGAACTGGCGTTGCTGGGGTAGCGCCAGGAGGTCGGCGAACGCGTCGGTGGTGATGCTGCCGAGGCGGTAGTCGGGTTCGACGTAGTGGTCGCAGGAGTAGACGTCGCCGTTGTGTTCCATGGCGATCGCGCGGCCGCATTCGGGGGCGTGGACGCACAGGCTGTACTGGCCGAACAGGGCGCCCAGGGTGACATCGAAGTGCTGGACGAACACGTCGCCGACGTCATGGGATAGCCACTCGTCGAAGACCGCCGTGAGGAAGGCGCCCCACTGCTGGGGAGTGACCGTGCGGGAGGTGACCCCGGTCCCGTTCTGGGTGTAGAGGACGTGGTCGCCGCGCTCGTCGCGGTAGCCGCGTTCGGCGTCGTTCTCGTGTCCGGTCTCGACCCGTTCCACGATCGGGATGAACTGCACGAAGGTCGCGCCCAGGTCGTCGCGGAAGTGCCGGTACACCTCGAGCGGGTGGTCGGCGTTGGCGGCGTTGACGGTGCACAGGATGTTGGTGTCCACCCCGTGACGGCGCAGCACGTCCCAGCCGCGGCGGACCTGCTCGTACGTGCCACGGCCGGCCTTGTTCACTCGGTAGGAGTCGTGGAGCGCTGCCGGCCCGTCGATGCTCAGCCCGACCAGGAACTTGTGCTCGGCCAGGAACTCGCCCCACTCGTCATCCAGCAGGGTGCCGTTGGTCTGGATCGCGTGCTGCACCTGTTGACGCGGTCGGCGATACAGCTCACTGAGTCGGACTGCCTCGCGGAAGAACGCCAACCCCCGGAGCGTCGGCTCGCCTCCCTGCCAACCGATGGTGACCTCCCCGTCGGGTTGGGCATCCAGGTACGACCGTACGAACCGATCGAGGGTGTCTGCGGTCATCCGCTGGTCGTCGTGGCCCCACAGCACTTCCTTGGATAAGAAGAAGCAGTACGAGCAGTCGAGGTTGCACGCCGCACCAGTCGGCTTCGTGATCAGCGAGAACGGCAGTCGCGAGGGCCGTGCCGTAGGGGTCTCAGACATCTCAGCTCCAGCAGGGAGGGGGTAGAAGGCACGACGACGTCCTTGCTGCGTCCTCGTACCGTAACCGGCAATCCGTCGAGTGCCTCCTCCCTTTGCAACGCGCCCACGGCGCTCCTGGATCAGGTGTAGCTACTCGACGATGGTTCGTGCAAGACGACATCTTCAGCTCGTCGCGGCGATGTTGGCGACGTAGTTCTTGATCCGGGCGAAGACTTCCTCGTCGTACGGACCCCACTCGGGATGCGGGGTGCCCGAGCCGCGGTAGGGCTCGTCTCGGTAGTGGGACTGGATGTCGGCGAGCTTCGCTTCCAGGTCGGTCCGCACGGCGGCATATGCCGGGTCATCGGCGACGTTCGTGAGCTCTTGAGGATCTGCGCGCCGGTCGTACAGCTCCCACTCGGGGTCGTAGGTCAGCTCCGAGGCGCCGGGGACGCCGAGCCCGGCGCCGTAGTAGTAGATGAGCTTGTACTGATCGGTGACGATGCCGTAGTGGCCCGGGGCATGGTGGATGGGGTCGTCGTGCTCCCAGTAGCGGTAGTAGGCCGCGTCGGGCCAGTCGTCGACCGTCTCGCCGCGCAGCAGCGTGCGGAAGGAACGCCCCTGGTTGGCGGGCAGGACCTCGTTCACGTCGAGGCCGCAGATGTCGAGGAAGGTAGCGGCGAAGTCGACGTTGGTGATGATCGCCTCGCAGGTACTCCCGGGCTGGATCTCGGCGGGCCAGCGCATGAGCATGGGCATCTGCAGCGACTGGTCGAACATGAGCCGCTTGTCGAACCATCCGTGGTCGCCGAGGAAGAAGCCCTGGTCCGACGTGTAGACGACCAGGGTGTTCTCGGCCAGTCCGACGGCGTCGAGGTGGTCCAGCAGCCGTCCGATGTTGTCGTCGATGGACTGGACGGTCTGGAGGTAGTCACGCATGTAGATCTGGTACTTCCAGTGCATCCGTGCCGACCGGTTCTCTGGTCCCCGTAGCTCCTGCGGCACGGGCTGCTTGAGGTCGTCGGCCCCCATGTCGTCGGCGATCGTCATGTGGACGCCTTGGATGGCCCGGCTCCGGCTGGCGTGGTCGTCGAAGAAGGTCTCCGGCTCCGGGATGGTGCCGTCGTTGTACAGGTGCTTGTGCTTCTCGTCGGGGATCCAGGGGCGGTGCGGAGCCTTGTGGTGGACCATCATGCAGAACGGCCGATCGGGGTCGCGCTGGTCGATGAAGTCCAGCGCCAGGTCGGTGACGATGTCGGTCGCGTAGCCGTCGACGACGTGTTCGCCCTGCGCGTCGATCATCTTGGGGTTGATGTAGTCACCTTGACCGGGGAAGATCCGCCAGGCGTCGAAGTTCCGGGGCACAGCGTTCCCGTGCTCGCCCAGGTGCCACTTCCCGAACATCGCGGTCTGGTAGTCGGTGTGCTCCTTGAGGGCGTCGATGAACGTGGGGACGCGGTAGTCGATCTCGGTCCAGATGGAGCTGACGCCGTTGATGTGGCTGTACGTGCCGGTCAGGATCGTCGCTCGGGAGGGACTGCACACCGAGTTGGTGCAGTACACAGCGTCCAGGCGTATGCCTTCCTTGGCGATCCGGTCCATGTACGGGGTGTGGTTGACCCGGCTGCCGTACGCGGAGATGGCGTGGGCCGCGTGGTCGTCAGACATGATGAAGATCAGATTGGGCTTGGTCGTCATGGCAGTGCCTTTCTGGAGAGTCGCCGGCCGTGTGTGGCAGGGAGCTTCGGTTTCATTCGGGTCACAGCCCGAGGATGAGTAGTGAGGCCGCGGCGCAGCCGAACAGCACGACCATGTCGGGGACCAGTCGGCGAAGGTGGATCACGCTCAACGTGGCGATGGCCACCACGCTGAGCCACAGAAGCGGTGTAACTGGGATGCCGGCGCTCTCGCCGACGGCGGCGGAGACCTCGAGCATGCTGGCCGAGACCTGGACCAGAAGGCCGCAGATCACCGGCAGCATGTACGTGCCGATGTCGATCATCAGCGGATGGTGCCGCAACGTGTCGTAGACCCCCAGCAACGGCAGCGCGACCGCTGAGCAGGTGCCGACGGTGATCAGCATCGAGGCTACGCCACACACCCACGACGTCCAGCCCGAGCCGGCGAACAGGTACCCGACTCCGGCGCCGACCTTGACCAGGATCGGCCCTGGGAGCGCGTTCGCGATCGGAACCAGCTGGGTGAAGAAGTCCTCGGTGCCCACCAGCCCGGAGCGGACGAAGAACCCGTCCGCGACCCCGATGTAGGCCTCGCCGCCGCCGAACGAGGTGAGGGTGGACAGGCTCAACAACCCGCCCAGCGACACCCCGGACCAGCCACGCACCAGTCCCAACAGGAGCACCCCGAGCAGCCCTAGCCCGACGAATGCGAACGCGCCCCACAGGCTGCGGCGTAGCGCTGCGTAGTCGAGTGCCGGTCCGGGATCCGCCGACCGCCGACGGCGCCCGGTGACCACCGAGTAGACCGCGATCCCGGCCAACGCGATCAGGATCACCTGGACCGCGCTCAGGTGCGGCAACTTGTGTTCCGACCGGATCCCGACCAGCCGCAGCGCGACCCGCACGATCGGGCCTGACCCGTTGAGCGCCGCGCTGGCCACCGTGATCGCCGCGAACACCACCAGCTTCACGCCTCGGACGTGGCTGAGCACCTTGCAGACGTAGCCGACCAGCAGCACCACGATGAAGCACGTGATCCCGACCGAGGCGTTCGTGATCAGGCCCACCGCAGTAGGGCCGATCGCGTGCGACGCGGCCAGGATCCCCAACGTCCCCACCACGCCCGGGACCGCCACCGTCACTGCTGCCGCAACCGCCAGCCCGGGCCCCGAGATGGTCTGCCCCGCCTGTGCGCCCAGCTTTACCGGCAACGCCCCCGGGGTGATGTTCGCGACCACCGTCTGCCGAAGGTATGTCTGCTCGTCGAGAAGCGATCGCTTGGTCACGATCTCCTTCTCCACGACCGGGATCAGCGCGCTACCTCCACCGAAGCCGATCAGACCTGCCGTCAACATCCCGGCCAACAGCCCCAAGGACCGACGGCCGGCTGTGTCGGGTCGTCGTTCAGTGTCTCCGGGGGCGGTCGTCGTTGCGGGTGTCATCGCGTCACTCGATGGGGGCGCCGTCGGTGTGCATGAACCCGCAGCGCCCCATGGAGCCGGTCATGGGGAGGTAGTTGGTGACGAAGTCGTAGACGGCTCTCTCGGCCGCGGCCATCAGGTCGATGTAGTCGCGAGTCGGTTCCGTTCCGGCGAGGGTGAGGATGGCGGTCTTCGCCGCGTCGAAGGCGTCCGTCGCGACGTTGATCTTGTTGATCCCGAGGGCCACGGCGCGACGGATGTTCGGCTCGCCGGCCCCGGAGCCACCGTGCAGCACCAGGGGCATGTCGAGTGTCGTCTTGAGCAGCTCGAGCCGGTCGAAATCGAGCTCGGGCACCTTGTGGGACGGGTAGCTGCCGTGGGCGGTGCCGATGGCGACCGCAAGGGCGTCGACACCGGTCCGCTGGACGAAGTCGAGGGCCTGTGCCGGGTCGGTGAGGTAGTCGGCGCGACCCTCGTCGCCAGCGGCGGCGAAGCCGACGTGTCCGAGCTCTGCCTCGACGCCGATGTCGAACGGTGCCGCATAGTCCACGACGTCCCTGGTCCAGCCGACGTTGTCGCTGTAGTCGGCTTTCGACGTGTCCAGCATCACGGAGTTGAACCCGGCCTGGATGCACTGGACCACGATCTTGACCGAGGGGGAATGGTCGAGGTTCAGCGAGACCGGGATCGTGGCCTCCTCCGCGAGGGCGCGGACCACGGGCACCATGACGCCGATCTTCGCGTGCCGGCGCATCTGGCCCACGCCGATGTTGATGATCAGCGGGGCGCGGGCTGCTTCGGCGGCATGAACAGCGCCCCGCACCATCTCGATGTTGGCGCAGTTGAGGGCGAGCACCGCATAGCCGTCGCGGTGCGCGTGGCGCAGGGAGTGCTTCATCGACACGTACATGGGATCTCTTTCTCAGAACGGGCGGCCAAGGGCCTCGAACATCAGGGCTTTGTACGCCTCGACGCCGGGCTGGTCGAAGGGGTAGACCTCGATCAGGCGACCGGACAGGGCGACGCTGTACTCGAAGAAGTAGAAGAGCTGCCCGAAGGATCGCGCGTCCAGAGCCGGGGCGGTGAGCACAGAGGTAGGGACCCCGCCTTTGGCGTGTGCGGCGACGGTCGCGTTGAACGCCGTGCGGTTGATCCAGTTGAGGTCGGCTCCCTCGACGTACGAGAAGCCGTCGCTGAGACCGTCGGCCGGGAGGTGCAGCTGGGCCGGGGGGGCGGCCAGGTCAAGGAAGGTCTCGGCGAGGATGCGCTGCCCCTCCTGCACGTACTGGCCCACAGAGTGGAGCTGCTCGGAGTAGCTGAGGGACATCGGGAACAGCCCGCGGCCGCGCTTGCCCTCGCTCTCGGCGAAGAGCTGGACCCACCAGGCGCCCAGGCGGGCCAGGGCGGGCTCGAAGAATGCGAGCGCTTCGATTTGGCGCCCGTCCCGCAGCCATGCGAGGCGGGTGGCTGCGTAGTCGACGACGGCACGGCCCCCGCGCGCGATCTCGTTCTGCTGTTCCTTGCCGCCTTGTACGAGAGCGGTGATGTCGACTCCCGACACTGCCATCGGGAACAGGCCGACCGCTGTCATGGCGGTGAAGCGGCCCCCCACGTTGGCGGGGAACTCGAGGAACGTCATGTGCTGGTCGTCGGCGAGCTTCTCGAGGCTGCTTCCGGCGCTGCCGATCACGGTGAAGTGGCTGGCGTAGTCCGTGCCGTACTCGCGGCGCGCGAACTCGCGGCACAGCCGGAAGACGATCCCGGGCTCGAGGGTCTCGAAGTTCTTCGCGATCACCGTGAAGTGCACCTGCTTGCCGGCCAGATCCCCCAGGAGCCGTACGTGGTAGTCGGCTGACAGGTTGGTGCCGGCCCAGCGCACCTCAGGGCCGTGGAGCTGAGGCTCGAGCGCCTCGATGACGGCTCGCGCGGCCTGGTTCGACCCGCCGACGCCGACCACGACGTGGACGTCGGTGTTCTGGCGAACGGTGGCGGCCAGGGCGAGCAGGAGGGGCAGCTGGCCCGGGCCGGCCCACTCGTCGGTGTTCATCCAGCCGAGGTCGGGTCTCCCGGGCTCGGCGATCACCTGCAGGTAGTCCTTGTTGACGTCGGCCGCGACTTCGCGGGCGGCGGCGAGCGCGTCGGAGTAGACGCCGTTGCCCGAGGGCGGGGCTTGGAACTCGATGGTCATCTGCGTGTCCTCAGTGGAGTCCGACGGTGTCGTCGGAGGTGAGACAGAGGTGGACGGCCGACCGCTTGAACGCCAGCGGCATGGCCAGGATGCGCGCGTTGGGCCCTGTGATGCGCAGCGCGTCGGCCAAGCACTCCTCGACCGTGGCGCGCGACCTCATGCCCATGCCGCGAGCCAGACCAGGGACCTTCGCGCCGGCGACGTAGATCGCGGTGGTGTGGCGGTGGGCGATCTCGGCGGAGCTGATCATGGAGAACGCGTGGAACGGGTGGAAGCCGAAGTTGTCGCGGTAGTTGCGGATGTAGTCCTCGTTCTCGGCGAACGAGACGCCGAGTTCGGCGACGTCGGGGAGGGTGTGCCCGGACGCCGAGTACCTGGCGTACAGCTCGGTCTGTCCGGTGAAGAGCCCCTCGTTGAACTCGCCCAGTTCGGCGGCCGCGATCACGATGCAGTTGTCCTTCAGCACGCGCTTGTGCCGCACGATCTGGGCCGAGACCGCCTGCAGGACCATGATCGGGTTGGTCCCCATGCCGTCGCCATATTGGAACGACTTGGGCAGCCCGAAGATGAGGATGTCGTACGGTTCCGTGGCCCACTTCACATAGGTACGAGGATCGGCGACCGCCCACGAGGGCGGCTCGATCTCCGAGGCGATGCCGGCGAACACGGCCATCTGTCGAGCGCGGGAGTCGAGCACAGCGTCGATGCAGAAGAAGGGTCGGCCCATGGCCTCCTCCATGCGCTGCCCGATCTCGTCGAACTGGTGCCGCATCCGCGAGTGGGTGCTGACCGGGACGAAGTCCGGCCGGTGCATGACCTTGGGCACATGGTGCGAGGCAATCGACTTCCAGTGGCTGATGCCGGTGGCCGAGTGCTTGTACCCGCCGGAGTAGCCCCCATAGGGGTTGCCCATGGTGTGGCCGATGAGGATGGCCAGGTCGCTCTCGAAGACGTATGAGTTGATGAGGACCGGATCGCCGTGGCGCGTGGTGCCGAGGTCGACGAGGTGGTCGTAGTCCTCGCTGTCGTGGTTCACGATCCGGCCGACCGGGGCGAACCGGTCGTACAGCTCGTCGCCGAGGATCGACCGGATCTGGTCGGGGGTGTTCTTGGCGTGGAGGCCGTTCGAGCAGATCAACATGATGTTCTCATCGGGAACCCCGGCGGCCGCCAGGTCATCGAGGGCGAGCTTCATGGCGATCCGGCGGTGGGATGTCGGTGTCTCGCCACCCTTGACGCGGTCGGGGAAGACGATGGTGACCCTCGAGCCCGGCCCCACGCTGTCGCGGATGGTCGGCATGCCGAGTGGGTGGTCCATGGCTTCGCGGGTCGCGGCCCATGGATCGGACAGGAAGGGCGGATCAGGAACCGTCTCGCCGGCGACGAAGACGTCGGTGCTGTCGGGGAGCTCGGCCGAGACCGTGCCGTCGCCGTACTCGAGCTCAACCAGCATGGGTCGCCTCCAGGTGCGAGAAGTAAGTGTCAACGATCGTGAGGTACTCGTCGGGGTAGAAGCCGATCTCCCCGGTGAATCGGGTGAGCGCGATGAGCCCGCCGTCGAGTTCGGTGATCTCGGCGATCGCGCCGGCGTTCTCAGCCTTGAGGCCGCCGCCGTACACCAAGGGAACATCGGGGACTAGGGACTTCACCAGGACGGCGACCTCCCTGATCTGTGCGGGCTCTGGCGGCGTCTTTCCCGGTCCGATCGCCCACAGGGGTTCGTACGCGAGGATCAGCCGGGTCCTGTCCAGGCCCGGGAGGCTTGCCTCGAGCTGGGAAGTCAGGGCCTGACGCCAGCGGTCCCGGGCGTCAGCGCTCTCGCCGATGCAGACCACGACCCGCAGGCCGGCGAGCTGGGCGGCCTTGGCCCGGGCGTTGATCTCCCGGTCCGCGGCGTCGCCGTTGGCCCCTGCGGTGACCCCGGCACGCTCGAGGAGCGCCTTCAACGTGGCTCGTTCCTCGGAATGGCCCACGAGTGCCGCGTCGACCCCGGCGGCTGCCATCGCGTGGGCCGTCCGCTGGGTCGTGAACGCACCGAAGTTGCCACCCACACTCGTATCGGCGTCGTGCACACCCTGGCACCCGATGGCGGGCCGACCGTTGTCGCGCGCTGAGAGGGCCGGGATCAGGTGGAGCTCGGGGAAGAAGAAGATGATGTCGTGCGTGGCGTATCTCTCGAGGGCCGGGCGAACTCCGTCGAGGATCGTGGCGGCCCAGTCCGCCGCCGGGGCGATCCGATTGACGCCGCCCAGCTCGGGCGGGATGTCGAACCGCTTCAGGTTGACCAGGATGTGCTTCACGTCGAGCTCCGAATCAGAGGGTGGCGAAAGAGGGAAGGGGGCCGACCAGCGGCTCGAGCCAGTCGACGTAGTCGTCGGTGACGTCGGCCGAGTCGGGAGAGATGTACTCGGCAGGGACGGTCTTCTCCGATAACGCCAGGTGGGCGAGATCCACGGGCTGGACAGTCGTCGCGTACGACGCCCCGGGCTCGCGCTGGATCGACATCATCACGCCGTCGCGGCCGTCGACGATGGCCATGACCGCTGCTCGGCCGACCAGCTCCGCCTCCTGACGGTCGATCGTCGACTGCCACGCCATGGACGCTCGCCCGGCGATACCGGGCTTCTCGCTGCGCGCCTTGATGCCGAGCTCGGTGACAATGAGCTGCGAAAGGTGGGCGCCCACCTCACCGAAGTAGACGGACCTTCCTGTCGACATCAGGGGCGGGACCACCGGCTGACCCGAGGAGAGGGCGAGGCCCTCACTGACGACGACGACCGCGTATCCCTGGTCATCCCAGAGGTTCTGGACCCGGTCCAGGAACGCGGCTGGGTCGAAGGCCCGCTCGGGTAGGTAGACCAGATCGGGCCCGCCACCGTACCGGCGCGCGAGGGCCGAGGCGGCGGTGAGCCAGCCGGCGTTGCGGCCCATGGCTTCGATGATGCACACGTGGATTGGAAGGGACCGGACATCGGCGGTGATCTCCGCCGTGGTCGCCGCGAGGTAGCGAGCCGCGCTACCGAAACCGGGCGCGTGGTCGGTCGCCGGGAGGTCGTTGTCGATCGTCTTGGGAACCCCGACCACCGAGATGGGCCCCTGATCGGATCGCCTGATCGCCTCACGGAACCGCGAGCAGGTGTCCATCGTGCCGTTGCCGCCCCCGAAGAGCACCCCGCTGATCGCGTGCCGGTGGCAGACCTCGACGAGGCGGTCGAGGTCGTCGTCGAGCAGAGGGGTACGCGACGTGCCGATGACGGTTCCTGGTGTGTGCGGCAGTGCCTGCCGGACGCTGTCTGCCAGGTCCTGGAGCTCGATGAAGTCCTCCGTCAAGGCGCCGGCTGTGCCTCCGTGAGCCCCGAGCACGTGCTCGTACCGTCCCTGCGCCTCAGCGAGGATGCCGTACAGCGTGGCGTTGAGCACGGCCGTCGGTGCCCCGCCGTTGACGACCAGCAGGGAATTTCTTCTCACGGCGCGAGCTCCACGTCGCACGGGCTCGTGAACGCTCGCACGGTCACCATGACGGTGTCGCCGGTGAGCGTGAGGGGCAACGTCGCGTGGATCGCGTCGGAAGCCGTGCCCACGAGGATCCGAGATGGGCCCGGGGTGACAACAAGGTCCATGTGCTCGTCGAGGTAGGAGACCACCGAGGTCGGCACGCTGAACGTCAGCCGGGCGCTGGTGCCCGCCTCCAGCTCGATGCGCTGGAACGCCACCAGCTGCTTCACCGGCCGCGTGACATGGGCGTTGTCGCATCGGTAGTAGACCTGCACGACCTCGCTGCCTGCCCGATCCGACGTGTTCGTCACCGTCGCCGTGACCGTGATCGTGCCGTCCGTGGGGACGGTGTCCGACGCCAGCGTGCAGTCGGTGAGGGTGAAGGTGCTGTACGAGAGGCCGTGGCCGAACGCGTACAGAGGACTGGCCGCCTCATCGACGTAGCCACCACGGAAGACTTGGTTGCGTACGGGGTTGTCGCCGAGGTCGTCGTACCCGGAGCCCATCTTGTGGTTGTAGAAGATCGGCACCTGCCCCACGCTGCGGGGGACGGTGACGGGCAGCTTGCCGCCAGGGTTCAGCCGTCCGAGAAGGGTGTCTGCGACTGCCTGGCCCCCGTGGAGTCCTGGCAGCCAGGCATGCAGGATCGCGCGAACGGCGGGGCTGGCGACCTGACGCGCAAGAGCCAGGGGGCGGGATCCGAACTCGACCACGACGATCGGTGTCCCGACCGCCTCGAGCGCGGTGAACAGCGCTTCCTGCGATCCCGGCAGGTCGAGGTGGGCACGGTCCTTGCCCTCACCGTCCGTGGTGTCTCCCCAGCCGCAGGTGCCTCCGACCGCCAGCAGGACCACGTCAGCTTCCTGCGCGGTGGCCACGGCGTGTGCGATCCCTGACAGGTCGGTCGAGTTGACGTCGCAACCGCGTGAGTAGCTCACGCCCACGCCGGACGCCTCCAGAGCGCCCTTGAGCGTGACGACCGCGTACCGCGACCGAAGAAGCGCCTCGACGTCGACTCCAGCGGCGAACTCGGGGGAGCTGGCGAAGAACGCAGTGAACCCCGCGAAGGGATCGCGCGACGTGGGCTTCTCGCTGTCGTCCGACTCCTCGAGCTTGGACTTGGCCGCCTCGTCAGCCATGCCGTGGAAGCTTGCCTGGATAGCGTTGATCAGCATGTCGATGTACGACGGGAGGGTGTAGCCGCTCATCATCGCGCTCACCGAGTCGGCGTGCGGACCGATGAGCGCCACCTTCGTGGGGGCTGCCAACGGCAGGAAGCCGTCGGTGTTCGCAAGGAGTGTGATCGACTCCTCGGAGACCCTGCGGGCGACCGTGAGATGTTCTTGGTTCCCGTACTGGCTGGGGTCGAACTCCGTGTAGGGGTTCTCGAACAAGCCGGCGTCGAACTTCGTCTTCAGCACGGCCTTCACTGCCTCGTCGATCAGATCGACGGACAGCTCCCCGGACGCCACGTAGGAGGCCAGCTGGCGGAAGGCGTTGCCGACGGGCATCTCGGTCTGCAAGCCGGCAAGCAGAGCCAACAGCCCAGCCTCCTCGTACGTACGACTGACATGGTTCGAGTCGAAGATCTTCCAGATCGCCCCGCCGTCCGAGACCGCCAGACCGTCGAAGCCCAGCCGGTCTCGCAGCAGCTCGCGAAGGATCGCAGGGTTGGCGCCGACCGGTAGTCCGTCGATCTCTGAGTAGGACGCCATGACGGCCGCAAGCCCGGCATCCTTCATGGCGGCGTCGAACGGGGTCGCGTACACCTCGTACAGGTCGCGGGCGGTGACGCTGGTCGCAGCGGTGTTCAGCCCGGCCTGGGTGACGGAGTAGCCGAGGAAGTGCTTGGCGGTCGCGAGCACGCCATCTGTCCTGCTGGCCTGCAGGTTAGCCACGTACTGCTTTCCATGTTGGCTGATAACGTACGGGTCCTCGCCGAACGTCTCGTACTGACGGCCCCAACGGGGATCGCGCGCCACGTCGAGAACGGGGGAGAGCGCCTGGCGGATTCCCGTCGGTACGGTCTCGTCGCGAATGACGGCGGCGACCTCGCCCGTGAGTTCCGGGCGGAACGTAGCGGCAGCGTTGAGCATCGACGGGAAGATCGTGGCGCCCGCGACCGGGACGCCGGACAGGTTCTCCGCCTGGAACATGACGGGGATCCCGAGCCGAGTACGTTCGACGAAGTAGCGCTGCACGTCGTTGCTGATGGCGGCGATGCGCGCCGCGTCGGCGATGCCGAGGATCGAGTACTGCGTGAAGCGACCCAGACCGTGCGGGAACGACACCGGGAGGCTCTCGAGGACGACCCCTCGACCGTCGGCGAACGAGCTCGGCAGGTCGCTGCAGAGCTGGGCCAGCTTCTCATCGAGAGTCATCCGACCAAGAAGGTCATCGACCTTTGCATCGGTTCCGAGTCGCACATCTCGGTAGTCGGATCCCTGCATGCGTCCTCCTCGACATCACACACGGTGCAGTTTCTCTATGCGTGAAAGTAATGGGCAGTTTGAGCGCCGTCAAGTCTTCGACCTCCATCGCGGACGGCAGTTGTCTCGCGCGGTCGGTTGGCCGCCCCACGTCACCGGATTCCGCGTGGTCAACGGAAGGGAAGGAGTGGACAAAATAGCAACCATAATTGACGAAAGCGTGGAAGTGGCTCGGGCGTGCTTGCGGACGAACCTCTTCTGGTTGGGTCACGATTCGGCCACGATCGACGTCGCTCTTGACGGATGACATAAGAGACATTAGTTTCTCCAGCGTCACAAGAAACCCATGCGGGACAGGCCACGACGGCCCGGCCCGACCAGTGGTCCAGGTAGGAGCAAGGATGCTTCCGGAGGCGGCGCACAGGCCCAACGTGCTGTGGTTGACCACCCATGACATCAACCCGCACCTTGGCTGCTACACAGGTGTCTGGCCCGGCGCAGAGCAGGCCAGGACCCCCCATCTCGATCGGCTCGCGGCCCAGGGCATCAGGTTCGACCAGGCCATTGCGACGGCGCCGGTCTGTGCTCCGTCCCGCTCGTCCGTGCTGACCGGCTGCTTCCCCCCGTCGATCGGGACCATGCACATGCGCACTCGCGCGGTTCCGCCCCCGGAGGTCCAGTTGCTGCCGACGTACTTCCGTGCGGCCGGCTACTGGACGGCGAACAGCGCGTTCACCGACTTCCAGATGGACATCCCGTCACCCGTGTACGACGAGTTCGGCGACGCCTCCCACTGGCGCCATAGGCCCGATCCGGACCAACCCTTCTTCCTTGCGGTCCACAGCATGACCACCCATGAGTCGAGCATCTACGTCGACGACGACCGCTACGCCGAGCTCACCGCTGACGTGACCGACGACCAGCGTCAGGACGAGGCGTCCGTCGCGATCCCTCCGTACCACCCGGACACCCCCGTGTACCGCCGGGCGTGGGCACGCTACCTCGAGCTGGTCAGCCAGGTCGACCACTGGGTCGGACGCTGGCTCGCCGCCCTCGAGGACGACGGACTGGAGCGCGACACCATCGTGGTCTTCTGGAGCGACCACGGGCTCGGCATGCCACGGGCCAAGCGTTGGGCGAGCGAGGCCGGGCTCCGCGAGCCGCTCATCATGAGGTGGCCGGGCCGCCTGGCTCCGGGGTCGGTGTCGCACGTGGTGAGTCTGATGGATCTCGCCCCGACCATGTTGGCGATGTGCGGGCTGCCGGTCCCTGACCACATGCAGGGCCAGGCACTGGTCACGGACAGCCTGGTGCCGGAGGCTGACCTCAACCCCTACGCCTTCAGCGGCCGAGATCGTATGGGCGAGGCGGACGACCGCAGCCGCTCGGTGCGCGACGACCGGTTCCGCTACACGCGTCACTTCCATCCCGACCGCACGTCGATGGGGCACTGCGAGTATCCCGACCACCTGGCCACGTGGGCCGAGCTCCGGCGGCTGTTCGGCGCCGAGGCACAACGGGACCTCTCCAGGGGACTGCCCGGCTCACTGCTCACTCCGCTGCAGCGCAGCGTCGTCGCCGCCACGAAACCGGCCGAGGAGCTGTACGACGTCGTGGCGGACCCACACGAGGAGACCAACCTCGCGTCACTGCCTGCCTTCGCCGATGACAAGGAGCGCCTCGCCGCAGCCCTTGACACCTGGCTGGCGACGGTTGGCGACCTGGGCGCGATTCCCGAGACAGAGCTTCTTGAGCAGTGGCGACCCGGTGGACACGCCCCGGTCGTCGACGACCCGCGCAGCAGCCACGAGTCGGGGCTTGTGAGCCTGTCCTGCGAAACCCCAGGTGCCCTCATCGGGTGGACGGACCGGCCGGAGGGCGACGAGCCGGTCGCCGCCCTGCCGCCGTTCATCGGCTACGAGGACGACCACGCCTCGTGGCGCCTCTACACGGGGCCGTTCGCACCGCCACCGAGCTCTCCCATCCGCGTCAAGGCATGGCGGATCGGGTGGACACCAAGTCAGACCCTCACCATCCAGTCTCCCTGACCGGCCGGTGCTCCCGGACAACAACTCCACTCATTGACACAGCGGGACACACCTCCGGCACCGGGGCCGGGTGGATCCAGGGAAGGAAAGACAATGCAGTTCACCAGGCGCACGTTGATCGTCGGCGCTGCCGCGTTCGCCGCCGTGCCAGCCCTCGCGTCATGCTCCAAGACTGGTACGGCCGGCGGAGGCAGCTCCGCCTCCGGCCCGAGGATCTTGACGATCGGGTCGAACATGGACAACAACTCGTTCGACCCGACGCAGATCAACATCGGCAACCAGAGCCAGTACTGGGGCCCGGTTTTCGACACGCTGCTCACGCGCGACAAGGACTTCAAGCTCGTCGCCAACATGGCGTCGAAGTGGTCCTACAACGACTCGCGCACCGAAATGGCGATCTCGCTAGTCCCGGGGATCACCTTCAGCGATGGGACGGCGCTGACTGCGGACGTCGTGATGGAGAACTGGAAGAACCTGGCGGGCGGAACGGGCCAGAACGCCTACATGACGAAGTCGATCAAGGAGATCAAGAAGACCTCCGACACCGAGTTCACCGTCGTGCTCTCCGCTCCGGATCCCGGCTTCGAGGAGTACCTTGCCTCTGTCGGCGGCGCCATGGCCAGCCCCAAGTCGTTCAAGGCGGCTGATGTCGCCAAGAGCCCGATCGGCTCAGGCCCGTACACCCTGGATGCCGCCAACACGGTCGTGGGCAGCCAGTACACCTACCTGCGCAACCCCAACTACTGGAACAAGAGCTTCCCGGCGTACGACAAGGTCATCATCAAGGTGATGACCGACACCACGGCGCGGCTCAACGCGCTGAAGTCGGGCCAGATCAACGCGGGCATCGCCGAGCTGAAGAGCGTCGACGAGGCCAAGGCCAGCAAGCTCCAGGTGGGTTACGTCGATCTCAACTGGGTCGGCCTCCTGCTCATGGACCGTGATGGCAAGACCGTCCCGCAGCTCAAGGATCTGCGCGTCCGCCAGGCGATCAACTACTGCTTCGACCAGGCGTCGATCCTCAAGAGCATCGACTACAACCAGGGCGCCATCACTACCCAGATCTTCGGTACCGGCACCGTCGCGTACGACAAGGGCCTGGACAACAAGTACCTGTTCGACCTCGACAAGGCGAAGTCCCTCATGGCCGAGGCCGGCGCATCGGCGGGCTTCACGGTCTCCATGCCGCGTTCCCCCGGCGGCTCCGACGCCTACTACGCGGTGGTCGAGTCCTCCCTGGGCAAGATCAACATCAAGGTCAATTGGAACCAGGTCCCCATCGCCTCGATCATTGCCGAGACGATCTCCGGCAAGTACCCGGTCACCTTCATGACGCTCGGCAGCCAGTCGGCGTGGCAGGACATCCAGAAGGCGGTCCTGGGGGCGTGGAACCCGTACAAGTGCGCCGACCCGGCCCTGACTGCGTTGCTCGACAAGGCCAAGAAGGCGAGCCAGGACGACGCGCCCGCCGCGTTCAAGGCCATCAGCACTTGGCTGGTCGACAACGCATGGTTCGCCCCCTGGTACCGCGTCCAGACGCCGTACCTGACGGACGCCAAGACCGACGTGTACATGGACAAGTACGTCGTCGTGCCGCCCATCCGCAATTTCTCGACCAAGGCCTGACGCCCGTCGGGCGGCTCCGCGAAACGGCGGAGCCGCCCAGGCTCAGGGCCGCGACCCAACCTGGAGCTGATGCCCCGTGCTCTCATTCCTCCTCCGCCGCATCGGCGCAGGGATCGTGCTCGTCGTCGTCGTGCCCACGCTGACGTTCCTGCTTGCCTATGCAGGCACGAAGAACGTGGCGCTCGCCATGCTTGGCGAGAATGCGACGATCGAGCAGGTCGCCGCCAAGAACCACGAACTAGGCCTCGACCAACCGGTCCTGGCGCAGTACCTCCACTGGGCCACGAACGCCGTCCAGGGAGATTTCGGCGTCTCGTGGTTCACCCAGCAGCCGGTGACCGAGGCCGTCGCCGATCGTCTGCCGATCACGCTGTCCATGGTGCTGCTCGCTATCACCTGCACCGCACTCATCAGTGTGGCGCTGGGGGTCTCCGCTGCGGTACGGGGCGGTGCCATGGACCGTGTCATCCAGGTGCTGAGCGTCATCGGCTTCTCCCTTCCGAACTTCTGGGTGGCCCTGATGATGGTGTTGGCCTTCGCGATCGCCATCCCGCTTCTGCCGGCCACTGGATACGTCCCCTTCGCCCAGGACCCAGGACTCTGGGCACTGTCACTGGTGCTGCCCGTGTTCTCCCTCGTCATCGGTGGTATCGCCAACGCCTCCCAGCAGGTGCGAGGCGCCGTCATCGACGTGCTCCGGCAAGATTTCGTACGGACACTGCGCTCGCGCGGCCTGAGCAAGAGGTCGGTGTTGCTGCGGCACGCGCTGCGCAACGCCGCATCGCCGGCGCTCATGGTGCTGTCCCTGCAGTTCATCGCCCTTCTGGGCGGCGCCGTCATCATCGAGAAGGTGTTCGCCATCCCTGGCCTCGGAACACTGACCGTCGATGGCGCCGTCCGGGGCGACATTCCAGTCCTGATGGGCGTCGTGGTCAACCTCGTGATCATGGTCGTCATCGTCAACCTCATCATCGACGTCGTCAGCGGATGGGTGAACCCGAAGGTGCGTGTGCAATGACTGAACTGACCCCCACGCTCGAGGCCATCCCGACGGCACCGCCTGTCCGGAACCACCTCGTCCGGACCATCCTGCGCAACCCCCTGGGCCTCTACGCCGTCATCGTTCTCGCCCTGGTCATCCTCATGGCGCTGATTGCCCCGCTCCTCGCGCCTTTCGACCCGAACGAGCTCCACCTGGACAACGTCAACATGGGTCCATCGAGTACGTACCTGCTCGGAGGCGACAGCGTCGGCAGGGACATCCTCAGCCGGCTCATTTGGTCCAGCCGGAACACGCTCATCGGGGCGCTCATCGGCGTCTCGGTGGCCTCCTCGATCGGCATGATCGCGGGACTCGTTGCCGGCTACTACGGCAAGGTGCTCGACGCCGTCTTCAGCTGGGTGGCGAGCATCCTGATGGCGCTCCCCACGATGATCGTCCTTCTGGCCGTGTTCCAGGCCGTGGGGGCGCAGATCATGCTCGCAATGGTCGCGTTCGGCGTCATGCTGTCGCCGGGCTTCTTCCGGCTGGTACGCCAGCAGGTCATGAGCGTCAAGAACGAACTGTACGTGGATGCCGCCAGGGTCTCCGGTCTCACCGATTGGCGCATCATCGGCCGTCACATCCTGCTGGTGATCCGGGCGCCACTCATCATCCAGGCCTCGCACGTGGCCGGCATCGCCATCGTCATGCAGTCCGGACTCGAGTTCCTCGGTCTCGGTGACCCGAAGTCGTCGACCTGGGGCGGCATGCTCCAGAACGCATTCCAGAGCATCTACAACGCCCAGCTGAACCTGCTGTGGCCAGGTCTGGCGATCGGGCTGACGGTGTCGTCGTTCATGCTCTTGGGCAACGCGATCCGCGACACGATCCAGCGCACGTCCACTGCTCGGGTCCGTAGGCCGCGCAAGGTTGGAGCCGTATCCACCCAGGATCCGGCGGCTGCCACGCCTCCTGCGGAGACGCTCGGAGCTCCGCTTGCGGCCGCGTCCGACCCGGACGTCCTGCTGGCTATCCGCAACCTCACGGTCGGCTATCCGAAGGACGACGGCTACACCGAGGTAGTCAAGGGCGTGAGCCTCGACGTCCGTCGTGGGGAGGTGCTCGGCCTGGTCGGAGAGTCCGGCTCCGGCAAGACCCAGACCGCGTTCGCGACGCTCGGCCTTCTCCCCCAAGGAGGGACGATCCTGCACGGAAGCATCGCCCTGAACGGCGAGGAACTGGTGGGCCTGGACGAGAACGGCTACTCCCGGCTTCGCGGCACGAAGATCGCGTACGTCCCTCAAGAGCCGATGAGCAACCTGGACCCGTGCTTCCGTGTGGGCTACCAGCTCGTCGAGCCCATCCGGGCCCAGCTCGGTTTGTCCGCGGCCGAGGCCAAGGACGAGGCGCTGCGACTGCTCAAGAGGGTCGGGATCCCCCAACCGGAGCGAGCCTTCAACTCGTACCCGCACGAGATCTCCGGCGGCATGGCGCAACGCGTCCTCATCGCTGGGGCCGTGTCCTGCCGCCCCGACCTCCTCATCGCCGACGAGCCGACCACCGCGCTCGACGTCACCGTGCAGGCAGAGGTACTCGACCTCCTGCGCGACCTACAGGCCGAGTACGGGATGTCGGTGCTGCTGGTCACTCACAACTTCGGTGTCGTCGCCGATATCTGCCATCGCATAGCGGTGATGCAGCTGGGACGGATCGTCGAGTACAACAACGCCACATCCCTGTTCGACCACCCGCAGCATCCGTACACGCGCATGCTGCTCGAGTCCACGCTCGAGCACAGCGTCCCCCGCCCGTACCACCTCGCCGAAAGGGTCACAGAATGACCACGACAGCGCCTTCCGCTGCCTCGGGCGCCCTGCTCGACGTCTCGGACCTCGTCGTCGAGTTCCCCATGCGCGGGTTCCGTAGGCCGCCGTTCCGGGCCCTCCATGGGGTCTCGCTCGACGTGCGGCCCGGCGAGTGCGTCGGCCTGGTGGGGGAGTCCGGCTCCGGCAAGACCACGATCGGGCGGGCGGTGCTCGGGCTGATCCCGGCACAGTCGGGCACGATCACGTTCGACGGGCGCGACATGGCTGCCATGTCCCGGCGAGAGCGTCGCGACCTCAGCGATGACATCCAGGTGGTCTTCCAGGACCCGTACACGTCGCTGAACCCGGCGATGACGGTCGAGGACATCTTGAGCGAGCCACTCATCGCCAAAGGAAACGTCGACAGGAAGTCCGCTCGCACCAGGATTCGGGAGCTGCTCGATCAGGTGCGGCTCCCGGCGGATGCCGTCTCGCGGCTTCCTCGGGAGTTCTCCGGTGGCCAGCGGCAGAGGATCGCGATCGCCCGAGCCTTGGCGTTGTCCCCACGCCTGATCGTGTGCGACGAGCCGGTCTCAGCCCTGGACCTGTCCACCCAAGGGCGAGTCCTGGACCTGTTCATCGACATCCAGGAGCAGACCGGAGTCGCGTACCTGTTCATCTCCCACGACCTGTCGGTGATCCGGCACATCAGCCATCGGGTGGCGGTCCTGTACCACGGCGAGATCGTGGAGTCGGGCGAGTGCGACCAGGTCACTGCGCGGCCCGAGCATCCGTACACGCAGCGGCTGTTCATGGCCGCTCCCGTACCGAACCCCATCGAGCAGACCAAGCGGCGCGAAGCCCGCTGGAAGCTCATGGCCGAGCAGGCTGCGAAGAACGAAGGAAGCGCCGCATGAAGCGTGCCGTGATGGTCATGTTCGACACCCTCAACCGGCGCATGCTGCCGCCGTACGGGGCCGATGACATGGTGACCCCCAACTTCGCGCGACTCGCCGACGTCGCGGTGACGTTCGACAACTGCTACGCAGGCAGCATGCCGTGCATGCCGGCCAGGCGAGAGATGCACACCGCTCGCTACAACTTCCTGCACCGATCCTGGGGGCCGATCGAGCCGTACGACGACTCGGTGCCGGAGATCCTCGCCTCCCACGGCGTACACACCCATCTCGCCACCGACCACCAGCACTACTGGGAGGACGGCGGCGCCACGTATCACAACCGGTACACCACTTATGAGATGTTCCGTGGCCAGGAGGGTGACCGCTGGAAGGGCCACGTCCAGGTCCCGGAGCGCGGTGACTCGGTCAACGGCGAGTCGTTCCTGTCCAAACAGGACCGGGTGAACCGTCTGTACTTGACCGACGAGGCAGACCACCCGGAGACGCTGACCTTCGACGCAGGGCTCCATTTCATCGAGACCAACGTCGCCGAGGACAGCTGGTTCGTACAGATCGAGACGTTCGACCCGCACGAGCCGTTCTTCACGTACGAGCCGTACCTGACGCTCTACGGGGACGCTCTGCCGACCGGGCCCGACTTCGACTGGCCGCCCTATCGGCGCGTCGTCGAGAACCAGGTGCAGATCGACCGCGCGCGCCAGCACTACAAGGCGTTGGTGTCGCAGTGCGACCGGTCGCTCGGGAGGGTGCTCGACACGTTCGACCGGCTCGGGCTATGGGACGACACGATGCTGATCGTGTGCACCGACCACGGCTACTTCCTCGGCGAGCGCGGATGGTGGGGCAAGAGCGTTCAGCCGTGGTTCGACGAGACGATCCACACGCCGCTGTTCGTCTGGGACCCGCGGCTCGGCAAGGCGGGGGAGCGTCGCGACGCGTTGGTGCAGACCATCGACTTCGGGCCTACCCTCCTCGATTACTTCGACATCGAGCCCACCCACGACATGCAGGGCCGTCCCCTGGCACCAGTCATCGAGACAGGGGAGCCGATCCGTGCGGCCGGCCTGTTCGGCAACCATGGCGGCCACGTCAGCGTGACCGACGGCCGCTACGTCTACATGCGATCCTGCGTCCGGCCGACCAATGACCCGCTGTACGACTACACGCTGATGCCGACGCACATGCGGAGCAGGTTCACCCCAGAGGAGTTGCGCGACGCCGAGCTCGTGGCTCCGTTCGCCTTCACCAAGGGTGTGCCGACGCTGAAGACCACCGCGACGACGATGGGGAGTCCGTACGTTCACGGCACCCTGCTGTTCGACATGGTCGAGGACCCCCAGCAGCAGCATCCGTTGCGTGATGCGGCTCTCGAGACTCGCTTGGCGCAGCTCATGGTCGACCAGATGCGCGCCAACGACGCTCCGGCCGATCAGTTCGACAGGTTGGGGCTGCCTCTGGACGGACCTGTGCTCGACGAGCACCTCCTGATCGAAGCCCAGTGGGAGCAGGCGACCCGTGCGATGATTCCTGCCGCACGGCGCGACGACTTCGACGAGAACGCCCCCATCAACACGGTGGTCCTTTCCGCCGCCCTGGCGGACCCCACCCTGCGCGGGGCACTCGGGGATCTCCCTGCGCGGCTGACGGGGATGGCACGCATGCTGCCTCACGCGCCGCTCATCGAAGTGCTCGCGATGCGCCCCGATATCGGGCTGGACGAGGCGTTCGAGGTCAACCGCCGCCTCGAGGAGGCGTTGGCATCGGCCAACGCGACTTCAGGTGGGTCCCGCTGAGGTGGCGCGTCGTTCACGCCTCGCGGATCACCGAGAGGCGGTGAGTCCGCGCATGTTCGTCGAGCGGTGCGTCGAGCAGGGTCTCGCGCAGGACGCGCAGCGAGGCGATGTGTGCGTCCATCCCCGCGGCTCCGTTCTCGTGCGCCCATTGGTTCACCATCTCGGCGAGCTCCGGGTTGTAGCCCTCCGGAGGCTCCCACGGAGAGCTCCGGTCGCGGTTGCGGTAGCGAGCGACCTGCGCGACCCGGGTCATGATCTCGGTGTCTATGAGCACCAGCACCTGGCGTACCGTCAGGAAGCCGCAGAACGACAGTCGGGCCCCGAACTCCGGATCCTGGAAGCGAGAAGGCGGGTCGTACGGACCGGCGAGCCAGTCTGTGAAGACCATGGACCCCTCCTCTGTGGTCCGGTAGACCTTGGCGTCCTGAGCACCGGGTCGCGGCTCGACCGTGTGGGCGACCCAGCCGCGATCCTCCATGAGGCCGAGGGTCCGGTACACCTGGCTCATCTGCGTGTGCGACCGCAGGAACCGGCCCGACGTGTCGAGGTACCGCTTGAGGTCGTAGCCCGTTCGCGGGTGCTGCATCAGCACACCGAGAAGGATGTGGTCGAGTTTCACCGTCGTCACTCCTATGTGTCGCTCAGGTCAACGACACTATGACAATAGTGGAATGGTCTGTCAAGTGTCATCGCCGCCGGGCCGTGAGGCGGATTGAACTGCCGCGCGGCGGCGCTGGATACTTGCACCGGTCGTGGCTCTGATGCGCCAGTCGACCCTCGCCGCGGTTCGTCGTGGGAGCAGCCCGAGGATGCAGGAGAGTGGCTTGGCCATCACGGGTTCCGACTTCCCGGCCGCGAACAGCCGGCTCATGATGCGTGTGCTGCGCGACTCGGGCGACCTGTCCCGTACGTCCCTCTCGGAGGCGACCGGACTGTCACCGACGACCATCAGCAAGGCCGTGGCCCCACTGATCACCCACGGATGGGTCGTGGAAGGCGGCGTCGAGAAGCCCACCGCTGTGGGGAGACCGGCGATCGTGGTCAGCCCGGTCCCTGGGGCTACGGTCGTATGTGGCGTTCAGATCGGTGTCGGTATGTTCCGGGTCGGCCTCGCCGACGGGCGCGCGAAGGTCTTGAGATCGACCGACGTGGCGTACGACCCTGATCTCGAGCCCGACGCCGTCCTCAAGCTCGTGGCCAGGACAGCACAACGCCTCATGACAAAGACGCCGTCGCCGTGCCTTGCGGTGGGCGTCGGGGTGCCTGGGCCGGTGGACCCAGACCAGCGGGTCAACCTGCTCTCCATCAACCTGGGATGGCGCGACGTCCACGTCGCCGACCGACTCGAGGAGAGCCTGGGGCTGCCGGTCACCATCGACCACAACGTCCGCGCCATGGCCCTCGCGGAGCACCATTTCGGCGGTCACGACGTGGCCAGCATGGCGTACGTGTACGTCAAGACGGGCGTCGGCATGGGCGTCGTACTCCACGGCGAGCCGTTCGTCACCGGAAGGCTCGGCATCAGCGAGCTCGGCCATGTACAGGTCCAGAGCGAGGGAAAGCTGTGCGCGTGCGGAAGCCGTGGCTGCCTGGAGACGGTCGTCTCCGAACCCGCGCTGATCGCGGGCCTCGAGGGTGCCGGCCTGCGGGTCGAGAGTGACACGAACGTTCTTCGCCTCCTCGAGTCCCACCGCCAGGAGCCCGCTGTCGCCGCCCTCCGAGAGAGGGTCGTCAGCACGCTCAGTCGCGGCCTGGGGGCGGTCATGAACCTCATCAACCCCGAACTCATCGTGCTCGGCGGCGTCTTCGAGGACGCACCACGCTCGCTGGTGGCCGATATCGAGGCCGGTGTCAGCGTGACCAGCTTCCCGCTCTTCCGCGACAAGCTGGCGATCACCAGCCCTCGTTTGCCCATCCCTGGCGTCAGTGGGGGGGCGACGCTAGCCCTTGAGAAGGTCGTGTACGCCTGAGCATGGCTTGGTGCGGTCGACGTGGGAACGTCTTCCCCGAGATGCGACGCGTCCGCCAGTTCCGCCGTCGACACCATCTTGCTTGGGCCACAGGCATCCAGTGGCGGCAGTTCACTTGGCTGAGGTCATCTCCAGAGTGGGTCCGGGCGGCGTGCGGATCACGTGTGGTATGTGCCTGGGCCGGATGGCGAACGGCAATGAACGCGACCTCCGTTCCGCCTTGGCGAGGGGAGCCGTCGCGCGACGCCGCCCAGGGATGCCATGGATGCGGTTCGGCGATCCTCGCCGTCGCGAGATTCGTTCTTTCTGAGGACTCCCACGCGACTCCGATCGACGAAGAGCGCTATCGCCCCTAGTCAGGGAAGGGTTGGGTCGAGTCGGTCTGTAGCCCGGGGTTCTGCGGACCTTGAGCGGACTCCCCGCTCAAGGTTGGTGCCATCTGCCCTAGCTGGAGCTTTTTTGGGACGAGTCGGCCTGTAAGCCGGATTCTGTCGTCCCCGAAGGGACGGGTGGCCATCCATCTGCGACCGCTGTTGCCAGCGGCCTTCGCTTGCGCGTGCGACCTACCTGACGACTCGGGCGAGCAGCCCTCGTGCGCCGTCACAGGCCCGAAGGCCCTCTTGGTCTTGCTCCGGGCGGGGTTTACCTAGCCACCCCAGTCACCTGGGGTGCTGGTGGTCTCTTACACCACCGTTTCACCCTGACCCAGCCTCGCGGCTGGGCGGTCTGTTCTCTGTGGCACTGTCCCGCGGGTCGCCCCGGGTGGGTGTTGCCCACCGCCCTGCTCTGTGGAGTCCGGACTTTCCTCGACCCCTCTGCAGGGGCCGCGGTCACCCGGCCGACTCGTCCACGGGAGAGTGTACGGGGTCGCGCCGGTCAGGGAAGCGTGAGCACCTCGGCGCCCGTGGCCGTGACGACGAGGGTGTGCTCGAACTGGGCGACGCGGGAGTAGTCGTTGGTGACGACGGTCCAGTCGTCGTCCCAGATGTGGCTGTGGTGGTCGCCGAGCGTGAGCATGGGCTCGATGGTGAACGTCATGCCCGGCTCCATGACCGTGGTCAGCCGCGGCTCGTCATAGTGGAGCACCGTCAGACCCGAGTGGAACGCCGTGTGGACGCCGTGACCGGTGTAGTCGCGCACGATCCCGTACCCGAACCTCGACGCGTACGACTCGATGACCCGGCCGATGACGTTCAGCTCGCGCCCCGGGGCGACGGCCTTGATGGCCCGGTCCAGCGCCGTCTTCGTGCGTTCCATCAGCAGTCGCGAGCGCTCGTCCAGGGTGCCGCACCCGAACGTCCCGCAGTTGTCGCCGTGGACGCCGTCCTTGAACGCCGTCACGTCGATCTTGACCAGATCGCCGTCCTCGAGCGGCCGCGCGTCCGGGATGCCGTGGCAGATGACCTCGTTCACGCTCGTACAGATCGACTTCGGAAAGCCGCGGTACATCAGGGAAGAGGGGTACGCGCCGTGGTCGCACATGAACTCGTGCGCCACGCGGTCGAGCTCGTCGGTGGTCACGCCGGGGGCGATGTGCGTGGCCGCCTCATGCATGGCCTGGGACGCGATCTTGCCTGCCACCCGCATCTTCTCGATGACCTCGGGCGTCTGCACGTGGTCTCCGGTGTAGCGCTTCGGGGCCGGCTTGCCGACGTACTCGGGTCGCTGGATCGACGAGGGGACCGTGCGGATCGGAGACAGCGGGTAGGGTTCGAGACGAGTCACAAACGTGCATCCTACAAGGGGAAGCCATGGCACACGGGCAGTGGTATTGGTGCTTGACGCATCACATGGTCGAACCGTATGAGGCGTGCCGCAACGAGAATCGACTCGGTCCGTACGACACGGAGGCTGAGGCCGCGCAGGCTCTGGCGAAGGTCGCGGAGCGCAACGACGCGTACGACCATGACCCCCGCTACGTCGATCTCGACGACACCGGAGAGCCGGAGCCGGAACCCCACGACGGCTGGGGTCCGTTCGGCGGCTGACCGGGTCGACTAGCCTGCCCCTCGTGTCCCGATCCGAGAATCGCCGCATCCAGTTGGACGACGCGCTGCGCCGAATGACGGTGCTGGTGGGCTCGGACAGCAGCGTGGAGCCCTCCGAGATCGGGCTCGCGCGGCTCGTCGTGACGGCCGACCGTACAGGCGTGGCCACGCCGAAGGACGTCCTCGCTCTGGCGACTCGGCTGCTCACCCAACGGCTCGCCGCCGCACGACCCGGTCGTACGGTCGAGGTCCGGATCCCGCCGTACGCAGCCGTCCAGGTCGGCCACGGTCAGGGGCCCACGCACACGCGTGGCACGCCGCCCAGCGTGGTGGAGACCGACGCCTGGACGTTCCTTCGGCTGGCCACCGGCGACCTGAACTGGTCGGAGGCGGTCGCCACGTCGGTACGGATCAGCGGTGTGCACGCCGACCTGTCGGACGTCTTCCCCTTCGGCTGAGGCCTACAGCTGGGGCAGCAGGTGCTGCAGCTCCCAGGGCGTCACCTGGCGGCGGAACGACTCGAACTCCGAGCGCTTGTTGCGCATGAAGTAGTCGAACACGTGCTCGCCGAGAGTCTCGGCGACAAGTTCGGAGCGCTCCATGACCCGTACAGCCTCGTCAAGGTTCTTCGGCAGCGGCTTGATGCCCATCGCGCGGCGCTCGGACTCGCTCAGCTCCCACACGTCGTCCTCGGCGCCCGGTGGCAACTCGATGCCCTGCTCGATGCCGTCGAGACCGGCGGCGAGGATGAGGGCGTACGCGAGGTACGGGTTGCAGGCCGAGTCCAGCGTGCGGACCTCGACGCGGGCCGAGGCGCCCTTGGTGGGCTTCAGCGCCGGCACGCGCACCATGGCCGAGCGGTTGTTGCGACCCCAGCAGATGTACGAGGGGGCTTCGGCGCCGTACGCGAATCGCGCGTACGAGTTGACCCACTGGTTCGTCACGGCCGTGATCTCCGCCGCGTGGTGGAGCACGCCCGCGACGAACTGCCGCGCGACGTCGGACAGGTGGTACTCGGCCGAGGCATCGAAGAACGCGTTCCGGTCGCCCTCGAACAGGGAGACGTGGGTGTGCATCGCCGAGCCGGGCGCGTCGGCCAGCGGCTTCGGCATGAACGAGGCGTGAATGCCCTGGGCCGCGGCGACCTCCTTGACCACGACGCGCATCGTCATGATGTTGTCGGCCATGAGGAGCGCGTCCGCGTACCGCAGGTCGATCTCGTGCTGGCCGGGTCCGCCCTCGTGGTGGCTGAACTCGACGGAGATGCCCATCTCCTCGAGCATCGTGATCGTGCGACGGCGGAAGTCACTGCCCTCGCCGAGCGTGGTGTGGTCGAAGTAGCCGCCGGTGTCGAGCGGGATCGGCGGCTTCGTGTAGTCCGTCTGCGGCTCGAAGAGGAAGAACTCCACCTCGGGGTGCGTGTAGAACGTGAACCCCTTGTCGCCGGCCTTGCGCAGCGCGCGCTTGAGCACGTGGCGCGGGTCGGCGTACGACGGGGAGCCGTCGGGGAGGCTGATGTCGCAGAACATGCGAGCCGTCGGCTGGGCATGGTCGCGCCACGGGAGGATCTGGAACGTCGAGGGATCCGGGTGGGCCACCATGTCCGCCTCGTAGCGACGGGCGAAACCCTCGATCGCCGATCCGTCGAACCCGACCCCCTCCGCGAAGGCACCTTCGACTTCGGCTGGGGAGATGGCGACGGACTTCAGGAACCCGAGGACGTCGGTGAACCACAGCCGGACGAAACGTACGTCACGCTCCTCCATCGAGCGCAAGACGAACTCTGTCTGCTTGTCCATGGGGGACATACTGCCGTGTCTGTGTAACGCCTGCGTTACTCCCCATATTCTTCGTTCTGTGCGGTTGGTGACGTCAGAGGGCGATCTTGCTCGCAAGGGGTACGCCGATCCGGCCCGTGCGCTCGCAGTCGTCGAGGGGCTGCGACGGCACCACGAGGACGGCACCGCGTTCTTCGTCGAGGCGGCTGCGGAGACCCTCGATCCCGATCTCGCGCTGAACGCGCTGCTCCAGGTCGTCGAGGCTGACCCGCCGCGGGTGCACGCCCTGGTCGAGAACCCCCCGTACGCCCGTCGCGTCCTCGCCGTACTGGGGGGATCGACCGAGCTCGGACGCTGGCTGGCCGTGCGCCCTGCCGACCTCGAGGTGCTCGTCCCGGAGTCCGCTCGGCGTCCCGCCGAGGAGATCGAGCGGATCGTCGTCGGTGCCGTAGGGGCCGCTGAGCGGCCGGCCGACGAGCTGCGGTACGCGTACCGGCGCGAGCTGACCCGGATCGCGGCACGTGACCTCACCGCCTGCGACGCGCTCGAGGCGCTGCCGGACATCGCCGGTGAGCTGGCCGACCTCGCGGACGCCGCCATGCGGGGGGCGATCGCCATCGGCCAGGCAACCGTGGCCGGTGCCGACAAGGTCCGGCTGGCCGTGCTGGCGCTCGGCAAGACGGGCGCGCAGGAGCTCAACTACATCTCCGACGTGGATGTGCTGTACGTGGCGGAGCCGGCCCTGGACGCCGACGGCGAGCCGCTGTGCAGCACCGGCGAGGCGGTCGACATCGCGACGAAGGTGGCCGCCGCCGCGACGCGCGCCTGCGCCGACAACACGAGCGCGGGCATGCTGTGGCAGGTCGACGCCGGACTGCGGCCCGAGGGCAAGGCCGGCCCTTTGGTGCGGTCGCTGGCGAGCATGCAGGCGTACTACGAGAAGTGGGCGAAGAACTGGGAGTTCCAGGCCATGCTCAAGGCCCGGCCGATGGCCGGAGACCTCGAGCTCGGTCAGCGGTTCTGCGACTTGATCGAGCCGTTCGTGTGGGCCGCGGGGGAGCGTGCCGGATTCGTGCCCGAGACCCAGGCGATGCGCGAGCGGGTCATCTCACTGATCCCCGCCAAGGAGGCCGATCGCGAGATCAAGCTCGGCGCCGGCGGGCTGAGAGACACCGAGTTCACCGTGCAGCTCCTACAGCTGGTGCACGGCCGCGCCGACGACCGGCTCCGGATCCGGTCGACACTCCCCGCCCTGGAGATGCTCGTCGAGCACGGGTACGTCGGGCGTGAGGACGGCGCCCGGCTCGCACGCGCGTATCGCTACCAGCGGCTCCTTGAGCACCGGATCCAGCTCTCCCGGCTCCGTCGCACACACCTGCTTCCCGACGACGAACCCGGCCTGCGGCGTCTGGCCCGGGCGACTGGACGCTCGGACGCGCAGCAGGTCGTCGACGACTGGCGCGCGAGCGCCCGGATGGTGACGCGGCTGCACCGTCGGGTCTTCTACTCCCCGCTGCTCGAAGCGGTGGCGCGAATCCCCTCGGAGGCTGTCCGGCTCACCACGGACGCGGCGAAGACTCGCCTCGCCGCGCTCGGGTACGCCGATGCGGACGCGGCGCTGCGGCACATCGGTGCGCTCTCCGCGGGGATGTCGCGCCCGGCCGAGATCCAGCGCCAACTCCTCCCGGCGATGCTGGGCTGGTTCGCCGCCGGACCGAATCCGGATGCCGGCCTGCTCGCGTTCCGCCAGGTGTCCGAGGCGCTCGGCGAGACCCCCTGGTACCTGCGGGCGCTGCGCGACGAGGGCGCGATGGCGGAGCGGATGGCGCTCATCTTGTCGACGTCGCGGTTGGCCGTGACGTTGCTGCGGCGGGTGCCGCAGCAGGTCGAGCTGCTCAGCAGCGACGAGCTGATCGTTCCGCGGCAGCTCGAGGAGATTCGGGAGGCGATGACCTCCACCGCTGCCCGGCATCCGGTCACGGAGGAATCCGTCGAGGCGATCCAGGCCATCCGGCGCCGGGAACTGCTCCGGCTGTCCATGGCCGACCTGCTCGGACACGCCAACCGCGACGTCGTGGGGCAAGGCCTGACGGACATCGTCGACGCCACGGTCGGGGCCGTGCTCGAGGTGGCGCGCCGCGAGAATCCCGGTGCGCCGCCCATCGCCGTGATCGCGTGCGGCAGCTGGGGCGGCAGCGAGATGTCGTACTCCTCGGACGCCGACGGCATGTTCGTCATCGACGACACCGACGATCCCGACGTGCTGAAGCGCGCCACGGCGACCGTGGCGCGGCTGCGGGCGCTGCTCAAGCTTGGAGGCGACGACGCGGCGCTCGGCTTCGACGCGGACCTCCGCCCCGAGGGCAAGGACGGGGCCTTGGTGCGCACGCTGACCTCGTACCGCACGTACTACGGCCGCTGGTCGGCCACCTGGGAGGCACAGGCGCTGCTGCGGGCCGCGGTGGGTGCTGGCGACAGGGACCTCGGCGAGCGGTTCATCGAGATCGTGGACCCGATCCGCTACCCGGCCGAAGGACTGTCGAGTCACCAGGTCCTGGAGACGCGACGCCTCAAGGCGCGTGTCGAGCTCGAACGGATGCCCCGCGGCGTCGATCCGAAGCGCCACGTCAAGCTCGGTCCCGGTGGGCTGAGCGACGTCGAATGGACCGTCCAGCTCCTGCAGCTCCAGCACGCCCATGAGCACCCGGAGCTGCGGACGCCACGGACGATGGAGGCCCTCGCCGCCGCGACGGCGGCCGGGCTGGTCACCGAAGACGACGCGGCAGCGCTCGGCGCGGCGTGGGAGTTTGCCGGCCGGATCAGGAACACCGCCATGCTCGTCCGCGGCAAGGGCTCCGACACGATCCCGACCGATGCCCGCGAGAACGCGCAGGTGGCCCAGGCCCTCGGCTACGGCCGGGGTGGGGCCTCGCACCTGGTCGAGGACTGGGGCCGTACGGCACGGCACGCACGCCGCGTCGTCGACCGGCTCTTCTACGGCAACGTCGACTGAGCCCGGACGCGCAACGACCGGCCACCATGCAGGCGGCCGGTCGGGCGATGATGCAGGTCAGGCCTTCTTGAACAGGCTGAGCTTGCCGTAGTGCTTGGCCAGCAGGTAGTAGACCGTGACGCGGTTCTTGCGGTTGACACCGTCGAGAACCTTGCCGACCTCGGCGAGGGCCGCGTCGATCTTGTCATCGGAATCGGTGATGGCGAGCTTCTTCTTGATGAAGCCCTCGCGCACGCGCTTGAGCTCCTCGGGATCGGTGTACGAGACCAGCGAGGAATCGGCCTTGTGCAAGGCGATGCCGCAGTGACGCACGATGCCGGCGATGGCCTCGTCGTCAGCCTTCGGGTCGTACTTCTTGACGTCTGCCGCCCAGTCGGTGGCCATAAGTGTCTCCTCACGACGCCGGGACAGGGGAGTGGCGTCGAGGCGACCCTAGTACCGAGACCCGTCAAGAATGCGTGAAAGGGGAAGGATTCATCCCCGCGCGTGTCCACCGATCTGCTCCGAGATCGCGATCTCCAAGATGTCGAGCCCGCGGTCGAGCTCGTCGTCGCTGATCGTCAGCGGAGGGGCGATCCGGAACGTGCCACCCAGCCCCGGGACGCGGGCGAGGTTCATGTGGAGACCGAGCTCCCAGCATCGCTGCGTGACCTGGTCCCCGAGCGACTCCGCCGGCTCTTTCGTGGCGCGATCCAGAACCAGCTCCAGGCCTTGCAGAAGGCCACGACCTCGTACGTCACCCACGACCCCGTGGCGGTCACCGATGGCCAGCAGCCGCTCGCGCATCATGGCCCCGAGCCGCTGGCTGGTCTGGTCCAGCCGCTCGCTCTCGAGCACGTCCAGGACCGTGGTGCCGACCGCCGCCACCAGCGGGTCGTTGGTGTGCGTCGTGAAGAAGAAGTACCCGCGTTCGTACGCGGTCTGCTCGATCTGCGACGACGTCACGACGGCGGCCAGCGGCAACCCGGCGCCGAGTGTCTTCGACAGCGTGAGGATGTCGGGCACCACGCCCTCGTCCTCGAAGGCGTACCAGTCGCCTGTACGGCACAGCCCGGTCTGCGCCTCGTCGAAGATCAGCAGCATGCCGCGCTCGCGGCACTTGGCCTGCAGCGCCGTCAGGTATCCGGGTGGCGGAACCAGCAACCCACCGGCGCTGATGATCGGCTCCACGATGCAGGCTGCGAGCGCACCGGTCGACGCCGCGTCGATGGCCGCGAAGCCGAGGTCCAACTGGCGGCGCCAGTCGAGACCACCGTCCTCACCGGTGATGTCGGGCCGGTACGCGTTCGGTGTGGGCAGCGCGAAGTTGCCCGGCATGGTGGGGCCGTAGCCGCGCCGCCCCGCTGCGTACGTCGCCGACAGCGACCCCTGCGTCACCCCGTGGTAGGAGCGGCTGAACGAGACGATCTCCCAGCCGCCGGTGACCAGCTTGGCCAGCCGCAGCGCCGCTTCGTTGGCCTCGGAGCCGGTACTCAGCAGCTGCACCTTCTCCAGAGGAGCGGGGAGGGACTCGGCCAGGCGTGTGGACAGCTCGACGACGGGCGGCGAGATCATGTTGGAGTACAGGTGGTCGATCTTCCCGGCAGCCTCGACGAGCGTGGCCACGATGCGCGGGTGGCTGTGCCCGAGGATGGCGCTCATCTGCCCGGACGTGAAGTCCAGCACGTCGCGCCCCGCGGCCGTGGTGACCCAGCTGCCATGCGCGGCGACGATGGGTTCCCTCACGAAGGACCCGCCGCCGTACCGGGTGAGGTGACGGCCGGCCTGCTCCCAGAAGGTCGCCGCGTCGAAGCCGGCCATCAGTCAGGCGTCCAGCGTCAGCGCGGACCGTACGCCGCCGGCCAGGATCGGCGTTCCGTCCGGGACCGCACGAGCGCCTACGTCGCGAAGTCTCAGGTACAGCATCTCGGGGGACGGGTTGTGATGGCTGAGATGGATCGCCACGACGTCCGTACGGCCATCGGCGCAGCCCCACTCCCGCAACTGCGAGACGGCGGTCGCGAAGCTCGTGAGGTCGTGGTGAACGTCGGTGTGGTCGTGCTTGTCGCCGAACGTCTCTTCCAGCAGCACCAGGTCGAACCTCGTGCCGGCCAGCATCGGCTTCGCCCGTGGTTCCCAGGGACCCGTGTCCGTGCCCCAGAGGATCGTGGCGTCGGGGCCGGCGATGGCGTAGAGCAGCGCCTCGCCGTGCGCCTCGTGCGTGGCGGGCAGGGCGCGCACCCGATAGGGCCCGAGTACGAGGTCCTGGCCGGCCGTCACCGTGACGAACCGCACGTTGCCGTCGCGGGTCCACTGCTGGCACTCCTCGATGACCGGTTTCGGGCCGACCACGGTGAGCGGCTCGGGGTTGACCCACGACCTGTGCATCAGGAACGACGCGTCGAGGTGGTCGGGATGCAGGTGGCTCGCCAGCACGTACTTCACGCCCGCCAGAGAGATGTTGCTCCGCATCGCCTGCGACGGAGCCTCGGAGCCAGGGTCGATAAGGAGCACGCGGTCGACGAGCGCCGACGTGTTCGTACGGAGGATGCCGGCATCCACCAATGACGTGCAGCACGGCTCCGGGCACCACGCGTTGGGCCAGCCGTCGGCCGCGCCTGTACCGAGCATCAGCACTTCCATGGCCAGACGCTATCGGAGGTTCATGGCTCCGGCACGTGGGGAAGGGCGGGCTGGACGCGCGTGCCGAGGATCGCTCCGAGCTGGGCGACGATCACGGCTGCCAGCATGAGGCCGCAGCCGACCAAGGCGCGGCCGTCGAGTCGCTCGCCGAGCACCACCGCGCCGCCGATCGCTGCGAACACCGCCTCCAGGGCCATGATCAGCGACGCGTAGCTGGCGGGGGCGTCCTTCTGGCCGACGACCTGCAGCGTGAAGCCGACACCGGTGGAGAGCAGGGCGGCGTACGCGAGGGGCCAGGCCGCGTTGACGATCCCCGTCAGCGGTGTGGGTTCGATGATCAGCGCGACCACCAGGCTGATCACCGCGCAGGTGGCGAACTGGACGACGCACAGGCGGAACGAGTCCAGGGCGCCGAGACGCTCCAGCGCCAGGATGTGGCCGGTCCAGAAGACCGCGCAGCCCAGCACCAGGACGTCGCCGAGGTTGATGTGCATGCCGTCGCGCACGCTCAGCAGGTACAGGCCCGCGAGCCCGAGCACCACGCCCACCCAGGTCCAGCGTCCGGCCCGCTGCTTGAAACCGATCCAGCTCGCGACGGGGATGAACACCATGTAGAGGCCCGTGATGAAGCCCGCGTTGCCGGCGGTGGTGTACTCGAGCCCCGCCTGCTGCAGCAGCGACCCGCCACTCAGAGCCACCCCGACGCCCATGCCCGGCAACAGGACGGCCCGCCACCGAGAGATGCGTTCTGTACGAGTGCGGCGCGCGGCCTTGTCGAAAGCCGCCACCACGATGAGCAGCACGACGGTGCCGAGCGCGTGACGTACGGCGGTGAACGACGCGGGCGCCATCGCCTCGGCGCCGTACCGCTGGGCGACGAACGCCGACCCCCAGATGACCGCCGCGATCAGCAGGAGCAGGCTGCCGCGCAGGGATCGGCCGGAGAGGGTCACGAGGGGCAAGCCTAGGGTCCGCGGGGACGGGGCCCGCGCGCCCGCCGTAGGATGGGAGCCGATGAGCGCCACGACTTCGAAGACCCTGTCAGGTTGGGGTCGCACGGCCCCTACTCAGGCCCATGTTCTTCGCCCACCCGCCCCAGACGTCGTGATCGACGCCGTGGCCACGGCGGCTGGCGCGACGTCGGGGCCCCTCACGCGCGGGGTGGTGGCGCGGGGGCTCGGCCGCAGCTACGGCGACATCGCCCAGAATGCAGGCGGTCTGGTCGTCGACATGACGACGCTCGACCGGATCTACGGCATCCACGAGTCCACGGCGACCGTCGACGTCGACGCCGGTGTCTCCCTCGACGCCCTGCTCCGCGCCGTACTCCCTCATGGTCTGTGGATCCCCGTTCTGCCCGGCACCCGGCAGGTCACCGTCGGCGGGGCGATCGCGTGCGACGTGCACGGCAAGAACCACCACAGCGCGGGCAGCTTCGGCAACCACGTACGGGCGATGTCGCTGCTCATCGCGGACGGGCGCGTGCTGTCGTTGGAGCCGGAAGGAACGCCCGACGACCCCGACGCATCGATCTTCTGGGCGACAGTCGGCGGGGCCGGCCTGACGGGCATCATCCTGCGCGTGACGCTCGGCCTGGACCGCGTCGAGACGGCGTACTTCATCGCTGACGGCCTCATCACGGACTCGCTCGACGAGACGATCGCCGCCCACACGGACGGCTCCGAGTCGCGCTACACGTACAGCTCGGCCTGGTTCGACGCCATCTCCGCGCCGCCAAAACTGGGGCGCGCCGCCATCTCGCGCGGCTCCATCGCGACGCTCGATCAGCTGCCGGCGAAGCTGCGCTCGGACCCGCTGCGGTTCGACGCGAAGCCTCTGGTGACGCTTCCCGATGTGTTCCCGAACGGGCTCGCGAACAAGTTCACGTTCTCGACGCTGGGCGGCCTCTGGTACGCGAAGAGCGGCACGTACACCGACAAGGTCCAGAGCCTGACCGGCTTCTACCACCCGCTCGACCTCATCGGCGAGTGGAACAGGGCGTACGGATCGGACGGGTTCCTGCAGTACCAGTTCGTCGTGCCGGTGGAGGCCCGCGACGAGTTCGTCTCGATCATCCGCGACATCCAGCGGTCGGGGCACTACTCGTTCCTCAACGTCTTCAAGCTGTTCGGTGAGGGCAACCGCGCGCCGCTGTCGTACCCGATGGCCGGCTGGAACGTGTGCGTGGACTTCCCGATCCGCGAAGGGCTCAGCCAGTTCCTCGCGCGGCTCGACCGGCAGGTGCTGGAGTTCGGCGGGCGGCTGTACGTGGCCAAGGACTCTCGCGCCACCGCCTCGACGTTCCACGCCATGTACCCGCGGATCGACGAGTGGATCGCGGTCCGGCGCCGCGTCGACCCCGACGGTGTGTTCGCATCCGACCTTGCCCGACGACTGGAGCTGCTGTGATCAACGCGACGGGGAACCCCCAGACCATTCTGCTGTTGGGTGCGACCAGCGAGATCGGCCTCGCGATCGTGCACGAGTACCTGTCCACCGGGCCCGCGCGCGTCATTCTCGCCGGCCTGCCCGGACGCCAGGAGTGCGACCAGGCGGCCGCCGACCTGCGAGCCGCTGGCGCGACCAGCGTCGAGAAGATCGACTTCGACGCTCTCGACTTCCCGACCCACCCCGCCGTCATCGACGAGGCGTGGTCCTGGGGTGACGTCGACGTCGCGATCGTGGCCTGGGGACTGTTGGGCGACGCCGAGCAGCTGTGGCAGGACCAGCCGATGATCGTCGACTTCGTGGGCGTCAACTACACCGGCGCCGTGAGCATCGGCGTGCTGCTGGGCCAGAAGATGAAGGCCCAGGGCCACGGCCAGGTCATCGCGATGTCGAGCGTCGCGGGGGAGCGCGTGAGGCGGTCGAACTTCGTGTACGGGTCGACGAAGGCCGGTCTCGACTCCTTCTACCTCAACCTCGGAGAGGCCCTCGAGCCGTACGGCGTGCAGGTCCTCGTCGTACGTCCCGGCATGGTCCGCACCCGCATGAGCGCCCACATGAAGGAAGCGCCGCTCACGGTGAACAAGGAGGATGTCGCTCAGCTGGCCGTGGCCTCCGCGAGAGCCGGCAAGACCATCGTCTGGGCCCCGGCCCCGTTCCGATTCGTGATGCTCATCCTCAAGCACATCCCGCGCGTGATCTTCAAGAGACTGCCGATCTGACGACGCCTTCGTCGTCTGCACTCAGTGCCCGATATCTGCTCGCCAGTTGATATACGGACCGGCGATCACGCTGGTGTCACTCTGTGCAGGTCAGTACTGTCCCGCTCCCAGAATCACGACCCCGCTCGCGGTTCGTGGGAGTGGTTTCACAATCGGGGCAGGACTTTCGACCGGGTGTCATCATGCGGTGACCCGATCGACGAGGAGCTCCACCCCATGAGCAGCCGCAACGACAGCCTTGCCCTGTCCTTCTTCAGCGAGATCTCGACGCTTCCCTGGTGGGTGGGCGTCGCGCTCGCTCCCGTGAGCTACGTCGGGCTCCACTGGGTGTCGACATGGGCTCCGCCGACGTCGCTCTCGGCTGCGCTGGTGCCCAAGATGTTCGCCATCGGTCTGTCGGGTGTGGGCCAGTACGTCGTGCCCGCTGCCTTCTTGATCGCGGCGCTGGTCTCCGTCGTACGTCGCCGGAAGCGTGCCGGGCTGCTGGCAGGGGTCGCCGCCAGTGATGCGGTGGCTTCGCTCAACGAGATGTCCTGGCACGAGTTCGAGATGTTGGTCGGGGAGGCGTTCCGGCGGCAGGGGTACGCGGTCACGGAGACGCCCATGGGTGCCGACGGCGGCGTGGACCTGATCCTCCGCAAGGAGCGCGAGACGTACCTCGTGCAGTGCAAGCAGTGGCGCGCCTCTTCGGTGGGGGTGCCGAAGGTGCGGGAGCTGTACGGCGCGATGGCTGCGCAGGGCGCGACGGGAGGCTTCTTCGTCACGTCTGGCCAGTACACCAAGCCGGCTATCGAGTTCGCCCAGGGGCGGAATCTCACCCTTATCGCGGGCCCGGAGCTCCACGCCATGATCCGCGGGTTGGGGCAGGGACCGCAGACAGCATCGACCCTCGAGCCGCTCCAGGTCGAGCACGCACCGTCCGCGACGCCGACCTGTCCGGCCTGCGGAGGTGGCATGGTGCTTCGGACCGCGCGTCGTGGCGAACGTGCGGGTCAGGACTTCTGGGGCTGCCTCGCCTATCCCACCTGCAGGGGCATCCGCGCCGCCGAGGTCAGCACTCGCCCTTGATCGCGAGGGACCGGCTTGCGGACCAGGTCGCGCTCAGTGCCTGGCGACGACCGGCCACCGCTCGTACAGATCCTGGTCGCGTACGGCGATGACCTCGCTCCACATGGTCACGGTCGCGCAGGCGTGGTGGGGCAGCACGCGGACGAGATCGCCGACCGTGAGCGAGCCGACGCCCGGACCAGCCAGGAAGCCGTGCTCCTCGTTGGCGCGCGGGAACGTCACGTCGAGGGGGAGGCCGTCGACGTCCAGCACCATCCCGTACCCGTTCTCGGCGCTCACGGCGTCCGAGCTCAGCGCCTTCGAGCCGGCGTCGATGATGGCGGTGCCGGGGCGTACGGAGACGACGCGCGCCAGTACGGTCAGCGCGCACTGGTCGAGGGTGGCCGTGCCGAGGCGGAGCTGGTTGCCGTCGTTGTAGACGTACGTGCCGGGGCGGGCTTCGGTCACGCCGGCGACGTACGGGGCGGTGGCCAGCCCAGGCGTCGACCCCACGGACACCGTCTCGATCGGCAACCCGGCGTCACGCAGCGTGTCTGCCACCGACACCAGCACCTTCGACGAGGAGGCACCGGCGCGGTCGAGTGCCTCGTGGTCCTGGCCGAACCCGTACAGATGTCCTTCGTGGGTGAGCACTCCGCACAGGCGCAGCCCAGGCAGTGCGGCGATCTCACGGGCGACACGTACGGCCTCCGCCCGAGCCACACCTGTCCGACCGAGGCCCGTGTCGACGTCCAGGAAGAGGTCGGCCACGAGCCCGGCGGCGGTCAGCGCCTCGGACAGTGGCTCGGCGACGGCGACCGAGTCGGCGATCAGCACCGCCCCGTACGCACGCACCGCCTCGACCGCCAACCGTACTTTCGGCGCGCCCACGGGCAGGTGCGCCCAGAGCAGGCCACGGATGCCCGCCTCGCCCAGCGCCGTGACCTCGGCCGGCGTGGAGCAGGTGAAGCCCACCGCGCCCGACGCCAGCTGACGCTTCGCCACCTCGAGGCACTTGCTGGTCTTCCAGTGCGGTCGCAGCGCCACGCCGTGCGCCGACAGCGCCGCTGCGACGCGGGTGAGGTTCGCGTCGAGCCGGGTGACGTCCACCAGCAGGGCCGGCGTGTCCAGGTCACGGATCACGCGGCGCCCTCCCGCGGCTTCGCCGGCCGGCGCAGGCTCCACTGCCAGAACAGCCATCCGATCAGGCCGAACACCGAGGACGTGATGGCGATCGACAGCATCGAGGTGGCTACCAGCGACACGATCACGCCACTGAGCAGCGAGTTGAACAGCAGCTGGATGAACGCCTGACCGCTGGCGGCCGCGCCGCGCCGCGTCGGGAAGCGGTCGAGCTGGGCCAGCTGCAGGATCGGGAACGAGACCGACATCGAGAACGCGATCACCGGCGGCATCAGCATCACCCACGGCAGACGGTTCCCGGCGATTGCGGCGATCACGATGCCGACGATCGTCGCCGAGAGCAGCATCGTCATCGCGACCGTGACCATGCGCTTGGGCGGGATCCGGTGGGCGAACCGGGCGTTGACGAACGACCCCAGGATCATGCCCGCGACGAGCGGCACGAAGAGCATCCAGAAGTCCTCCTCTCCCTTGCCGAGGATCTGCAGCATGATGATCGGCGCGCCCATGACGTAGATGAACTGGGCGGCGAACCCGAAGACACCGGCGAACGCGAGCCGCATGTACGGGCCGTCCGAGAGCACCAGCCGCAGCCCGTGGAAGATGTCGGGGAGGTTCAGCTGGCGGCGGTTCTCCTGGGCGTGGGTCTCGGGCATCCCCAGCGCCACCACCACGGCGAGGACGAGCCCGACGCCGACGAGGGCGTAGAAGACCAGCCGCCAGCTGCCGGCACGCAGGATGAGGCCGCCGACGATCGGCGCGATGGCAGGCGCGATGGCGAAGATCATCGCGACCTGGGCCATCATCCGCTGGGCTGCCGGCCCGATGAACAGGTCCCTGATGATGGTGCGGCTGACGATCTGCGCGGCGCCGGCGAAGACGCCCTGCAGTGCGCGACCGATGAGCATCACGGTGAGGGTCGGCGCGACGGCGCACAGCACCGAGGCTGCCGCGAAGCCGATGAGTCCGGCGATCATCACCGGCTTGCGGCCGATCGCGTCGGAGACCGGGCCGTGGAACAGGCTCATCACGGCGTACGAGAGCATGTAGACGCTCGTCACCTGCTGCATCGCCGCCGGCGACGCCATCAGGTCGTGGCCCATGAGCTCGAACGCCGGGAAGACGGCGTCGATCACGAACGGTCCGATCATGCCGAGCGAGGCGATGATGAACGTCGTCAGATAGCGGTTGACCCCCTTCGCGGGCGCCATCAGCGCTCCGCCGCCGGCACGAGGCCGCTGGCGACGTACACATCCCGCAGAACGCCGAGGCTCACGAGCGCGGCGTCGGCGTCGATCCAGAACGGTTCACCCTCGGCGACCCGTGCGTGGAAGTCGTCGATGAGCCGCGCGTGGCTGGTTCCCCAGTACGCCCGGTCACCGGTCGCCTTCGCGTCCGAGGCGAGAACCTCGACGGCGCCGTTGGCTGTGGTCGCGGTGACCACCCCGCCCTGGAGCCGTACGATCGCGCTCTCGAAGGTCAGCTCCAGCTCCACGGGGGCGTCGCTCGAGTGCGAGTTGGTCGCGAAGTAGACGCTGGTCACCCCGTCAGGATGGCGCATCGTGACGGTGGCCGTGTCCTCGACCTCCACGATGTCGCGGTGGGTGAGGTTCGCCGCGACCCCCGACACGGATTCGGGCGCTCCGAGGAACCAGCACAGCAGGTCGATGGTGTGGATCGTCTGGTTGATCAGCACGCCACCACCGGCCTCCCGCCAGGTGCGGCGCCAGGGTGAGGAGGCGTAGTACGAGGCGTTGCGGTGCCACCACACGGAGGCGCGCCCCGCGAGGACGCGTCCGTACGGGCGGTCGTCGACCAGCGTGCGCAGCGCGATGCTGGAGTCGTTGTAGCGGTTCTGGAAGCAGACGCCGAGCGTGCGACCCGAGGTGCGCGCGATGTCCGCCAGCTCCGCCCCGGCACCGTACGACTCCGCGACGGGCTTCTCTGTCAGGACGTGGCAGCCTGCGCGCAGCGCGGCCGCGGCGATCGGCGCGTGGAGGTAGTGGGGGAGCGTGACGTGCACGACGTCCGGTCGTACGGCCGCCAGCATCGCCTCGACGTCGGTGAATCCAGGGACGTTCCAGTGACCGGCCGCTGCCTCCGCCCTCGCGGGGTCGATGTCGCACACGGCGACGAGCTCGATCCCGGGGTTCTGGGCGATGGCGTACAGATGGTTGCCAGAGATATCGCCGATTCCGACGACGGCAGCGGTGGTCACAGGTCTCCTTGGTGCGGGCTGGTCGCGACCCGGTCGCGAAGCAGCCAGCGGATCTCGTTGGCGAGGTAACGGCGGCGCAGGGCCGAGCGGTACGAGCGGCGGTCATGGCCCAGCCCGTCGTACAGGACGCGCTCGCCGCGTGCCCAGCCCATGACGTGCCAGCTGGTGAGGGTCTCGTGGCCGAGCAGCGGAGTGTTGCCTGGCAACACCGGCATCTTCCAGTAGCGCTCGTCGTAGCAGACCACCGCGGGCCGCTCGGTGACGCCCTGAAGCGCGTCGACACCATCGAACACGGGGTGGTCGGCAGCCGAAGGGTCGGCCTCGAACACCGCGAGGCTGATCTCGGGATGCCCGGAGACGCCCCGCTCCCAGCCCGTACCCACGATCTCGGCCCAGCCGGCCCACTCGGGGAAGGCGACGGCGGAGTTGTGGACGGCGAGGATCGCCCCGCCGGACGCAGCGTGGGCGGCCACCGCGTCGTACACCGGCTGCCACGCCGCGTCGTACGTCGGAGGAGTCTCGGGGTCGCCGCCCCCGGAGTTCACGATGAGCAGGTCGACGCCGGACAGATCGGACAGGTCGTCGGGGGACTCGTCGGTGCGCATGTCAGGGGTGAGTCCGAGCGTTCGCACGACCGAGGCGATCTCCTGCGAGGTCTCGGCCACCGGGTGCCACGGGTCCTGGTAGCGCGACAGACCCGTGAACACGACGACAGACATATGGAGAACCGTAGCCCGTCGTCGCCGAAGGAAACCCCCCTGGACAGGTGTTGCCCTGTACCTATTGAGCCCTACCGTATGCGCGTGAGCCAGATGCCGGATCCGAGGTGGCAGCAGTTTCCGCCGCCCGGCTACGGGTACGGGCCACCACCTCCGCCACCTCCTCCGTCCCCGCCGAAGCGGCGTACGGCGGCGACGGTCGTCTGGTGCCTGCTGCTCGCCGCCGCCGTGCTCGCGGCCTCCATGCGCGGGGCGCCGTCAGCGTCGGCCGGCGGGTCCGCCGCCGCATCGATGGTGGGTACGGACGGGCTGACGACCCGCTACGTGGCGGGCGACCAGTTCGGTTCGTCCACGTGGTCGCGGACGACGGGCGGCGTACCGATGGCCAGCTCTGGTCCGGACGCGTTCGGCTGGTGGGTCGTGCTCACCGACATCGACCAGGCGACGGCGGACCTCGCTCGCTTCTCATGGACCACGGGTGCCGACCGGGATGCGTCGTACGGCGACGAGCTGTACTCGCTGACCGGCGGAGAGGTACGTCGACAGGCGCTGAGCACCGGACGTACAGGCGTCGTCTACCGGGGCGGGCTGCTGGAGCTGCCTGCGGACGTGCGCGACGGCAGCACCTGGACGTCGCAGGGGGCGCTCGTCGCCATGACGGACGGCGCCTTGGGCACGCCGATCACGTACACCTCGAAGGGCTCCGCGACCCGCGCCGCCGACGGCCAGCTCGCCGGGGCCGGCTGTCTCGACGTCGTCGTGACGGAGACGGTCCAGGGCGCTGCGGAGACCTCGGCGAGGCGCACCTGGTGTCCGGGGAAGGGGATCGTCGCGTTCACCGTGGACGGTCGCGCCTGGACGGCGGCGGCGCCCTCCTCGGCCATGACGGTTTCCGTGGAACCGGGGGTCTTCGACTGGTCGCGAGGCGCCGACCTGACCTTCACGGCGACCAGCCTGTCCCCTGACGGCCCGGTGGCGACGCGCAGCTCGTCGCTGTTGTCCCTGTTGTATCTCGCGCGTCCGGCGCTCCTGCCGAACGGGGTCCTGGTGGCCGCGGTGAAGCAGAACAGCGACCTCGTCGCGATCGACCCGGGCTCCACGACGGGCAGCCGCGACCATACCGTCTGGCGCGCCCATCCGGGCGGGGTCATCGTCACCTGCGCCACGCTGGGCGACGTCACCGTGGCCGTGACGACTGACCGACGAATCAGCGCGTACGGGCCGACTGGGCTGGCGCTGTGGAGCGTACGTCTGCCGGATACGTCGACGACCCGGCCGGTGTCGTTCGGCGGGCACATCGTGGTGTCGGGGGTCGATGGGTCGGTGACCGCGCTCGACCCCGCCACGGGGGAGGTCGCCTGGCATGTCTCGATGCCCGGCGAGATCCAGGTCCGACCGGTCGTCTCGGGCGACACGCTGGTCGTCATCGACGAGAGCGGCGCCATGGCGGCGATCGACCCGGACGGCAACCAGGTCTGGCAGAACACGGAGCTGCCCGCGTCCTCGTTCGCGGTCTCCGCGGGAGTGCTCGTCGTGAGCGAGCGGGGGGCGTCGACGGTCCGCGGCTACGACCTGGCGACCGGGACGAAGCTGTGGCGCGTCTGGGAGCCGAACCTGCTCGGCAGCCTGGCCGATCTGGGAGGCACGGTCGTCGGCTACTCCAGCACCGGCCTCATCGCGTACGACCCCGCTACCGGCACGCAGGTCTGGTCGAGACCCGGCCAGCTGTACGACGGGATGTCCGCCGGTGACCGCTACCTCGTGCTAACGGCCACCCGCATCCAGGCGATCGACTCGACCGGCGCGGTCACGGCCGAGTGGGAGCACCACGTCGACACGTTGGAGCAGTCCACCGGCTACCTCATGGTGACCGGCACCGCGGTCGCGGTGGCGACGTCGCGGGTCGTCGTCCGCGGGGTCGTGTCATGAACCCGGTTTTGCGCGCCGCGAAGCGCGCCCTCGAGGTCACCTTCGTCGAGCCCGTGGACGAAGGCCGTCCCGAGCCGTCGACCTGGACCGGTGGGCTGCACGTCGTCGGCTGGGGCACGTTCGCCCTGGTGCTCGTGATGACGGCGGTCGCGGCGTTCTCGTCGGCGTTGCGTCAGGCGTTCGGGTACGTGGGGTCGCTGAGCACCGACCGTTCCGTACCCGGGGTCGTGCTTCCTCTGTTCGTGCTCACGCTGGTGTGGACCCTGGGCCTCGCGCACTGCGCGATGATCCGGCTCGCGTGGTACCTCAAGATCCCCGCGATGCTCGCCGCCATCGCCGCCATGGCCGTCCTCGGTGTCTTCTCCTCGACCTCTCCGATCGTGCTGGGGATCGTGGCCGTCTCGTACGTCGCCGTCATCGTGCTCGTCATCGCCCGTCGCCGCCGTCCGTACGCCTGGTGGGAGTTCCCTCTCATCACCACACTGCTGGGCCTGGTCTGGATCGCGGTACTCGTCGGACCGACCGTCGCCGCGCAGACCGGCACCGATGTACGGCTGGTCTTCGTCGAGGCCGGGATCGAGAGCCTGGGTGCGCTCGCGCTGCCGGCCCTCGTCGCGGCCGGTGTGGCGCCCGCCATCGTCACGGTGACCGCCGCTGAGGCCATCGCGACGCGGGCCCTCCCGCGGACCATCTCGATCATCGGTGTGCTGCTGCTCGTCGCGTGGCGCATCGTGACGACGATCCGGACCATGGTCCTCGATCCCGTGGAGCAGGGCTGGGGAGCGATCCTCGCCGCGGTGGGCACCTTGGTCATCGCGGCGCTGGGCCTGGCGCTGGTGCAGCGGTTGTCCCATACGCGGCAGGTGACGCCGCCGGGCGACCTCCCGGAGATCTGGAACGCGTGGTCCTTCCCGTTCGCGGTCGCGCTCGTCGGCATCTCCGTGGTGATGACACCGATCATCACGCTGTACGCGATCCTGTCGGCCTTCAATGTCCCGGGCGCCGAGTCGCTGGGCGGGATTGCCCACGGCATGAGCTCCGGCTCGTGGCAGTGGTGGCGGGCCGTGCCGGCCGTGGTCATGGTCGTGGTGGCCATCGTGCTCGCGCGGCGAGGCCGGGAGGCGATGGCGAACGCGTTCATGGCGTTCGCGACGGTGAACCTGGCGGCTACGGTGGCCACGCTGCTCCCACCCGACCTGCTGCGCGCCCGTACAGCGGACAGCATCGCCGCGGTGACGAGCTGGGTCGCGATCGTGACCCTCGGCGTGACGGCCGCGTTCCGGGAGCTCACTCGCCGCCGCGTGGTCGGCCTGGTCACGGTGCTGCTCGTGGGCGGTCTGTACACCTACCGCGACACCCTCGACGACCCCGTGAGCGCGGTCCTCGGCTACGCCGGCCTCGGCGCGGCGCTGTTCGGCCTCGCCTGGCAGGCGATCACCGGCGCCGGGTTCACGCGCGGCGACACGCCCCGGCTGCCGCAGTCGACGCGCGTGCTGGCGTACCTGGCCAACACCCTGTTCGCCTTCTCGATCGTCGCCTTCGTCTCCGTCTCGCGCAGCACCGGGGCCCTGCTGTCGATCGTCGATCTGGAGAGCACCGGCGACGCTGCCGTGGGCACGCCGCTGCTCGTCGCGGCCACCGTCCTGGGACTCTGGTACGGGTTCGGAGCCGGGGAGCGGTCGGCGTCTGATTGACTGGTGTCATGCTCACCGATCCGCCTGTCGCCGCGTGGCTCACCGATATGGACGGCGTGCTCGTTCATGAGGAGGACGCGCTGCCTGGTGCCGCGGACTTCATCGAGGCCCTGAAGGCAGCCGAGCTGCCGTTCATGGTGCTGACGAACAACTCGATCTACACGCCTCGCGACCTGCGGGCGCGCCTGCTGACGTCCGGCATCGACGTGCCCGAAGAGTCGATCTGGACCTCCGCGCTGGCCACGGCGAAGTTCATCGCCGAGCAGAAGCCGGGCGCCACCTGCTACGTGATCGGCGAAGCCGGACTGACGACCGCCCTCCACGCCGCCGGCCTGACCCTGGCCGAGCGGAACCCCGACTACGTCGTCCTGGGCGAGACCCGCACGTACAGCTTCGAGGGCATCACCCGCGCCATCCGGCTGATCGAGGCAGGCGCCCGGTTCATCGCGACCAACCCCGACCCCAGCGGCCCGAGCGCCTGGGGCACGCTTCCGGCCACGGGCGCGGTGGCGGCGCTGATCCAGTCGGTGACCGGCCGCACCCCGTACTTCGTCGGCAAGCCGAACCCCTTCATGATGCGGTCGGCGCTGCGGAGGGTGAACGCCCACGCGCACAGCGCGGTCATGATCGGCGATCGCATGGACACCGACGTCGTCTCGGGGCTGGAGGCCGGTCTGCGGACGATCCTCGTGCTCACCGGCTCGACGCGGGGTGATCTGGTCGACACGTTCCCGTACCGGCCGACCCTCGTGCTCGACTCCATCGCCGACGTGGTCGATCTGGTGAAGCCGCTCTCCTCCTGAGCCTCGGGAATAGCCGGACCGCGAGAGGGCTTCTCCCAAGGGAAACCTGAGGAGGATGAATGACGACACTCGCGGACTTCGAGGCGCGGACGATCACGGGGCAGGACAAGAGCCTGGCCGACTATCAGGGCAAGGTGGTGCTTGTCGTGAACACCGCGTCCAAGTGCGGCTTCACCCCGCAGTTCGAGGGGCTGGAGAAGCTGTACGGAGACCTGGCTGACCAGGGTCTGGTCGTGCTCGGCTTCCCGTGCGATCAGTTCGCGCACCAGGAGTTCGACGATGACGCCGAGACGGCGGAGTTCTGCCAGCTCAACTACGGCGTGACGTTCCCGATGTTCTCGAAGGTCGACGTCAACGGCACTCAGGCGCATCCCCTGTTCACGTGGCTTCGTCGCGAGAAGGGCGGCATCCTCGGCGACGCGATCAAGTGGAACTTCACGAAGTTCCTGGTCAACCGCGACGGCGAGGTCGTCGCCCGGTACGCGCCCACCGTGACCCCTGCCGACATCGAGGCCGACGTCCGCGCGCTGCTGTAGAGGAACCCGGACTGCCTCCGCCACCGTCCCCACTAGCCGCGTCTGGCCGCCTCGCTGGTGGACGATCGCACGACGAGCGTCGTGGTGAGTTCGACGGCGGGAGTGGCCGATTGCCCCGTGCGAATGGCGGACACGCAGGCGCGCATTGCGTGGCGGCCCATGTCGACCAGTGGCTGTCGAACCGTGGTGAGGTGCGGCCACACGAGCTCGCTTCCCACTCCGTCGTCGAACCCCACGACGGAGATGTCCTCGGGGATTCGAACGGCGAGTTCGTGGCAGGCGTCGTAGAACCCGAACGCGACGCTGTCGGAGGCTGCGAAGAGTGCTGTCGGCGGGTCGGGCAACGCCAGCATCCGCGCCGCAGCGTGACCGTCGTCACTGCGGAAGTGACCAGGGAGGATCAGTTGCTCGTCCACGTCGATGCGAGCGCGGCGAAGGGCGTCGAGGTAGCCGGCCAGGCGCTCACCCCCCGGCGTGGACTGAAAGTTGGCTCCGGCAAAGGCAATGCGGCGATGTCCCAGGCTGATGAGATGGTCGACGGCGTCGTGTCCGCCGCGGAAGTTCGTTGTGCCCACGGAGATGGCGCCCGGCGGGATGCGGTTGACGGGATCCACCACGACCAGGGGAGTCCCTAGCCGCATCGCGGCGCCATGGGTCCCCTCATCGACGGTCGTGGTCAGGAAGAGGAAGGCCTGCGCGCCGCTGCGATGAGCGTGAGCAATCCACGACTTCGTTCCGGGCATTGGATTCTGACTCGAATCGTTGGTCTGGCAGATGGTGACGAGAGCGTCACGGGCCGCCGCCTCGATGAGCATCCCGCTCACGACCTCCGGCGCGTAGAGATTGTTGATCTGATCCACGACGACAAAGACCTGCACCTTGCCGGTGGACGACCTACGTGAAGGCGGGCGGTAGCCCAGCTCCGATGCCGCCTCTTTCACCGTGCGGATCGTCTCGGCGCCGACGTCGGCGCGGCCGTTGAACACCTTCGAGGCGGCCGACTGGGAGACGCCGGCGCGGGCCGCAACCTGAACCAGCGTCACTCGGGGAGTCATGGCTGCAGGCTACATCTCGAAACTTTCGGGGTCCATTCGTTACGTGTCGCAGTGCCAAATGCCCTACTCCCATCGATGAAGTGCGCCGTATGGTGCTCGAAAGGAGACGATAGCTCCGTCGAATCATTTCGGAGGCGATTACGTTGACTCAGCATCACGGCCCCGCTTCCACACACCCAATCCGTACCCAGGAGAGAATCCCGATGACTACCTTCCACGTCGCCACCACCGGCGATGACGCTCACGCCGGCACCGAGTCGGCCCCCTTCCGCACCATCAACCACGCCGCCCAGCTCGCGCTCCCCGGAGACACAGTGCTCGTGCACGAGGGCGTCTATCGCGAATGGGTGAGGCCCGTCAACGGTGGTCTGAGCGAGACGCGCCGGATCACGTACGCCGCGGCTCCGGGGGAGCACGCGAAGATCTCGGGGGCCGACCACGTGACTGGGTGGACGCACGAGTCCGGTCCCGTCTGGACCGTGACGGTGCCGAACGCGATGTTCGGCGACCACAACCCGTACACGCTGACGATCGATGGCGACTGGATCGTCCGGGACACCGAGGACGAGCCACGCAAGCACCTGGGCGACGTGTACCTCAACGGGGGCAGCTTCTACGAGGTACTCTCTCGCGACGAACTCACCGCTCCGCCTCAGACGGAGGTTCTGGACCACTGGACGGGCCGCATGGTGCCGGTTCCGGACGTCGAGCAGACGACACGGCGGTGGTACGCGGAAGTGGGTGCCCTGACCACGACGCTCTGGGCAGCCTTCAGTGACGCTGACCCGAACTCTGAGCTGGTCGAGATCAATGTCCGTCGATCGGTGTTCTACCCGACCGTCGTTGGCGTGAACTACATCACCGTCCGTGGTTTCGAGCTCGCCCAGGCGGCCTGCCCCTGGACACCGCCGACGGCTGACCAGCCTGGACTTGTCGGCCCGAACTGGGCCAAGGGCTGGATCATCGAGGACAACGAGATCCACGACGCGAAGTGCTCCGCGATCTCCATCGGCAAAGAGGCCTCGACGGGCAACAACAACTTCACGAAGCGCCATGACAAGCCGGGCTATCAGTACCAACTCGAGTCGGTGTTCGATGCGCTCGAGATCGGTTGGAGCAAGGAACTCGTCGGTTCCCACGTGATCCGCAACAACCACATCCACGACTGCGGCCAGAACGGCGTGGTGGGCCACCTAGGCTGCGTCTTTTCGCGGATCCACGACAACCACATCTATGCCATCGCGACCAAACGTGAGTTCTACGGCTACGAGATCGCCGGCATCAAGCTGCACGCAGCGATTGACGTCGAGATCGCTCACAATCACATCCATGACTGCACCCTCGGGATCTGGCTGGACTGGCAGACGCAAGGGACGCGTGTGACTCGGAACGTGGTGCACGACAACTGTCGTGACCTGTTCGTCGAGGTCAGCCACGGCCCGTACGTCGTCGACCACAACGTCTTCGCATCGAAGGCGTCCATCGAGACCTTCTGTGAGGGCGGCGCGTACGTCGGGAACCTCGTCGCCGGCACGGTTCGGGTCGAGGACGTGATGGACCGCGCGACGCCGTACCACCGTGCTCATTCGACCAAGGTTGCCGGATACGGCGTCATCTACTCCGGTGACGACCGGTGGATCGGCAACATCTTCTGCGGCACCGGTGGCGATCCCGCCGACGTGTCGGCCGCCTAGGGCCGGGCGCTTCCTGACAGAAGCCAGGCCGGCTACGGCACTCTCGTCTACGACGGCTATCCGGCGTCCTATGGCGAGTACCTGGCAACCATCGAGGCTGCCCTGCCCGGAGACCTCGGTGTCTTCTTGCCGGTCAAGAACCCCGTGATGATCAGCAGCAACGTCTACCTCGACGGTGCCCGACCCTTCGACAGGGAGACAGGGGCGGTGGTCTCCGAGGTCGCCTCACGGCTCCAGGTCCACGCCGATGGTGGTCGGATCACCGTGGGGTTGACCCTCTTCGACGACTTCGACTCGCGCACTCTGGCCGTCCCGACCACCGCGGACCTCGGCCGGGTGCGCTTCCCCGACCTCGACTTCGAGGCGCCGGATGCCACCCCTATCCAGCTCGGCACGGACCTCTTGGGATGCGTTGCGGACGGGCCCACCGTCGCGGGTCCGATCTACTCGCTTGTCGCAGGACACAACTCCGTCGTGGTCTGGGGGTGAGACTCGTTCGAGACCAAAGACGAGTCCGCACGGGCTGCTCTCGCTGCCCGTGCGGACTCGGTTGCGGACTCAGGGGGTGACTGCTTCCCTCCGACTACGCATTGCGCTTACTGGTCGAAGTACATCTCGAACTCGTGCGGGTGCGGACGCATCCGGATGGCGTTGATGTCTTCGCGCTTCATCTCGATCCAGGTCTCGATGAGGTCGCTGGTGAAGACGCCACCCGCGAGCAGGTAGTCGTGGTCCTTCTCCAGCTCGTCGAGCACGGCGTCCAGCGAGGCCGGGACCGTGGGGACCAGTGCGTGCTCCTCGGGCGGCAGCTCGTACAGATCCTTGTCGACCGGAGCCAGCGGCTCGATCTTGTTGATGATGCCGTCGAGGCCGGCCAGGAGGCAGGCGGCGAAGGCGAGGTAAGGGTTCGCGCTCGGGTCGGGGCAGCGGAACTCGAGGCGCTTGGCCTTCGGGTTCGAGCCGGTGACCGGGATCCGGATGCAGGCGGACCGGTTGCGGCCCGAGTACACCAGGTTGACCGGAGCCTCGAAGCCCGGGACGAGACGGTGGTACGAGTTCGTCGTCGGGTTCGTGAACGCGAGCAGGCTCGGCGCGTGGTGCAGCAGGCCGCCGATGTAGTAGCGAGCCATGTCGGACAGGCCCGCGTAGCCGGCCTCGTCAGCGAACAGCGGCACGCCGTCCTTCCACAGCGACTGGTGCACGTGCATGCCCGAGCCGTTGTCACCGAAGATCGGCTTCGGCATGAAGGTGACGGTCTTGCCCTGCTCCCACGCGGTGTTCTTCACGACGTACTTGAACTTCTGCACGTCGTCGGCCGCGGCCAGCATCGTGTTGAACTTGTAGTTGATCTCCGCCTGGCCGGCCGTGCCGACCTCATGGTGCGCGCGCTCGATCTCGAGGCCGACCTCGGTGAGGTTGCGGACCATGTCGTCGCGGAGGTCGGTGAAGTGGTCGACCGGGGCCACCGGGAAGTAGCCACCCTTGTACTTGACCTTGTAGCCACGGTTCGGGCGGCCGTCGGGGTCGCTCTCCGCACCGGTGTTCCAGGCGCCGGCCTCGGAGTCGATGTGGTAGTAGCTCGCGTTCTGCTTCGTCTCGTAGCGCACCGAGTCGAAGATGTAGAACTCGGCCTCGGGGGCGAAGAACGCCGTGTCGCCGACGCCGGAGGACGCGAGGAACGCCTCAGCCTTGCGAGCGATGTTGCGCGGGTCGCGGCTGTAGGCCTCCTTCGTGATCGGGTCGTGCACGAAGAAGTTGATGACCAGCGTCTTGGACTTCCGGAACGGATCCACGAAGGCCGACGTCGGGTCCGGCAGCAGAGCCATGTCCGACTCGTGGATCTTCTGGAAGCCACGGATCGAGGAGCCGTCGAACGCCAGGCCGTCCTCGAAGACGGCCTCGGTGAGCGCGGCTGCAGGGATCGTGAAGTGCTGCATGACGCCCGGCAGGTCGCAGAACCGGATGTCAACGGTCTCGATGCCGTTGGCCTTGACGTAGGCCAACGTGTCGTCGGCGCCTTGGAACATGGAACCTCCAGTGAACTCAGGGCGCACGATGCGCCAGGTCAGAACCTAGTGAACGGCCGTTGCCGGACGGTGACGGGATTGTTTCGGCAATGTAACGCCGTCCGGAACCCCTCCGCAGGCGGTTCGGCGAACCCCGTGTCAGGGGCGCTCGATATGCTCCGATCATGGCCACTGACGACTATCCGGGAGCCTCCTTGGGGCTGCCCAGGACGGGGCGCGGCTCGCTCGCTTCCTGGCGCGCTCGGGTGGCTGCGCTGATCGCCGACTGGGCCGCGAGCATGGTCGTCGCGACGCTGCTGTTCGGCACCGGAGCGCTCACCGGAGGCGGCTGGCGGGGCTTCACGGTCCTCGGTGTCTTCGTGCTCGAGAAGTGGATCTTCACGTGGCTCGCCGGAGGGTCGTTCGGCCAGCTGATCGCACGGGTCGCTGTCGTACGGACCGTGGGTGGTCCACTCGGTTGGTGGCGCGCGCTGGCCCGCGCGCTCATGGTCGGCGTCGTCATTCCGGCGGTGGTCGTGGGCGCGGAGCGGCGAGGGCTGGACGACCTGGTGCTCGGCACCGTCGTGGTCAACAGGGTGGACAGGGCAACCGACAACTAAGGAAGGTCACTGATGACCGACTACCGAGAGCCGGGCCGGCGGTTCGGCGACGACTTCATCTTCGGCTCGGCCACGGCCTCGTACCAGATCGAGGGCGCGGTGTCCGAGGATGGCAGGCTGCCGTCGATCTGGGACACCTTCAGCCACGCGCCCGGTCGTACGGTCGGGGGCGACACCGGCGACGTCGCGTGCGATTCGTACCACCGGTGGGAGGCCGACCTCGACCTGATCGCGTCGTACGGGCTGGACGCCTACCGGTTCTCGATCGCGTGGCCGCGCGTCATCCCGACGGGTACGGGCGGGGTGAACCAGGCGGGGCTCGACCACTACTCGCGGTTCGTCGACGGCCTGCTCGAGCGGGGCATCAAGCCGATCGTCACCCTGTACCACTGGGACCTGCCACAGGTGCTGGAGGACGCGGGCGGGTGGCCGGAGAGGGCCACGGCCGAGGCCTTCGCGGCGTACGCGCAGGTCGTCGGCGAGGCGCTCGGCGATCGTGTCGACACCTGGACCACGCTCAACGAGCCGTGGTGCTCGGCGTACCTCGGCTATGCCGTGGGCATCCACGCGCCGGGTCGGCGAGACCCGGTGGCGGCGTTGCGCGCGGTGCACCACCTCAACCTCGCGCACGGCCTGGCTGTACAGGCGCTCCGCTCGGTGGTGTCGCCCGAGGCGAAGGTCTCCATCACGCACAACCTGCCCACCGTCCGGCCGGCGACCGACGACCCGGCGGACGTACGGGCAGCGGATCGGGCACGTGCGGTGGCGTCCGGCATCTTCACGGGCCCGGAGCTCAAGGGCGCGTACCCCGAGCTGGCCATCGCCACCACGGCCACGCACACGGACTGGTCGTTCGTCCGCGACGGAGACCTGGCGGCGATCCACCAGCCCATCGACGTGCTGGGCCTGAACTGGTACATGCCGGGCTGGGTACGACAGGGCCCCGAGCCCGATCCGACCGCGCCCTGGGTGCCGACGGTGTCGCCGGGGTGCGAGGACGTCGAGGACGTCCAGCAGCCGGGGGACCGCACGGGCTTGGGCTGGATCATCGACCCGTCGGGCCTGGAGGAACTTCTCGTCGACCTCGGACGCGAGTTCCCGGGGCTGCCGATCGTGGTCACGGAGAACGGCTGCGCCTACGACGACCCGGTCGTCGACGGTCGCGTCCACGACGCGCGGCGGGTCGACTACCTGCAGCGCCACCTCACCGCGGTGCACCGCGCGGTGGAGGCGGGCGTTCCGGTCGCGGGCTACTTCGTGTGGTCGCTGATGGACAACTTCGAGTGGGCCGAGGGATACTCGCAGCGCTTCGGGGTCACCCATGTCGACTACGAGACACAGGTCCGGACGCCGAAGGACTCGGCCCGCTGGTTCAGTCGACTGGCCCGCACGCACGAGATCCCCGCGGTCGACGCCGTCGACTGACACACTGTGCGTACCGTCCCGCACCGCACTGTTCATGTTGGATTGACTGCGTTCGTGTTGATTTGTGTGTATCTTTGGGGGCATGGTCGCCATTGATGCCGATGAGGGACGTCTGTTACCCCACGAACGCCAGGGCCGGATTCTCGACCGTGCGCGCACGAGTTCACGCGTCGAGGTGTCACTGCTCGCCGATGAGCTCGACGTCACGAGCGAGACGATCCGCCGCGACCTCACACTGCTCGAACGCCGGGGTCTGCTGCGGCGCGTGCACGGAGGTGCTGTGCACATCGAGCGGCTCGGCTATGAGCCGTCCATCACTGCCAAACGCGAGCATCGGGCAGCCGAGAAGTCCCGCATCGGGCGCGCTGCCCGCGAGTTCCTCCCCGACGGCGGCGCGATCCTCATCGACGCCGGCACGACGACCATGGAGCTCGTTCGTCAGCTGCCTTCCGATGTGGCGCTGACCGTGGTCACCAACTCCCTCCAGGCCGCCGCTCACCTGGCGGACCTGCCCCGCGTGGAGCTCCTGCTGCTCGGTGGGAGGCTCCGCGACGTGACCGGAGCCGCGGTCGGCAGCTGGACCCGCAACGCCCTCTCCGGGCTCCGCGTCGACGTGGCCTTCATGGGGACGAACGGCATCACTCCCGACATCGGCCTCACCACACCCGACCAGGCCGAGGCCGAGGTGAAGTCGGCCATGGTCGCCGCCGCCGCCAGGGTGGTGTGCATGGTCGACCACAGCAAGGTCGGTCTCGTACAGCTGTGCCGGTTCGCCACGCTGGACGCGGTCGACGTGGTCGTCACCGACTCGGGGCTGGAGCAGTCGCTGGCCGACGAACTTGCGGCGGCCGGCCCCGAGGTGGTCCGGGCATGATCGTCACGCTGACCCCCAACCCTGGCATCGACCGCACCATCGCGGTCCCCGCCCTCGTGCGCGGCAGCGTGATGCGCGCCACCGACTCACGCGAGGATCCGGGTGGCAAGGGCCTCAATGTCAGCCGCGCCCTCACGCTCAACGGCACGGCCACGAAGGCCGTACTGCCGATCGGGGGAGTGTACGGAGGGGTCATGCTCGACCTCCTGCGCGAGCAGGACATCGACGTCGTGCCCGTACCGATCGCCGGCTCGATCCGCGTCAACGTGGCGGTCGTCGAGCCGGACGGCACGACCTCCAAGCTCAACGAGCAGGGCCCGTGTGTCACCGCCGCGGAGGTCGAGGCGCTGCGCGGGGCGACACTCGGCGCGAGCGCCGGTGCCGGCTGGGTCGTCTGCTGCGGGTCCCTGCCCCCGGGCATCGACGACGACTTCTTCGCGGCCACGGTCGAGCGCTGCCACGCGGACGGCCTGCTCGTCGCGGTCGATTCCTCCGGAGAGCCCATGACGCGAGCGCTCGCGGCGGGCCCGGACCTGATCAAGCCCAATCGCGTCGAGCTGGCTGAGGTGGTGGGCCGGGACCTGCCCACCGTCGGTGCCGTCGTGGACGCTGCCCGCGCGCTGGTGGCCTCCGGCATCGGCACCGTCCTGGTGAGCCTCGGTCGCGATGGGGCGCTGCTCATCGACGCCGAACGCGTCGTGCACGCGGTCGCTCACGCGGCCAACCCCGTGTCCACCGTGGGAGCCGGAGACGCGCTGCTCGCCGGCTACCTGCACGCCGCGTCCTCCGGCGCTGCCCCGATGGATGCGCTGCGCACCGCGGTCGCCTTCGGCGCCGCCGCCGTGGGGCTTCCCGGCAGCAAGATGCCTGGTCCGTCTGACGTTGCCGCCGTCGAGGTCACCGTCGTCGAGGCCCCCGACAGGGACCGGCCGCTCGACGACTGACCCATGGGTCGGCTCGTGGGGATGATCTGGACACGACCCTGGTCGGCGTGGTGCGGCGCGACACATCGTGACCGCGCCAGCGTCCACGGGCCTTGGGGTCGCGCCATCGCTACGGCTCCACGGTTCGGCCTAGAGCTGCTCCTGAATTTCCTGGACAGTTTTCGCCCAGCCCAGAATGGCCGCGGAGTTCACTTTGAGCCTTTCCGGGTCCTTTTCAAAGCTCTGGAGCAGTTCAAATTGATGATGGTAGTATCGCTCTAGTCTCTCGAAATCGCCTTTGAAGGGCACGATCTCTTCGAAGGCTCCACTTTGTGCGAGGCCGCGGATGTCCTGCAGGGTGGTCCTAAACTGTTCGGCGGAACAGCCGACATACTTCTTGAAGTCGCGAAGTACCCACTGGCGCTCAAAGAGATTGCGCGTGAGCCAACCGCCGTACTGTTCATTGAAGGTATCGACCGCTTCATCGATCAGTCGCTTCGCCGTGTCGCCGTCTTGAACCGCGGCTCCGGTCTTCTGGTGGTTCTCATCGCCCATCACGCCCGACTCATGTAGGACCTGAGTGGATGAAACCTCTTGCCCGTTGTACTTTGTCGCATAGACGACGGCAAGTGCGAACCCCACTCCGGCCTCTTCGGGGGTGAGCATATGCGCTTCGTTCAGTTGATAGAAGTCCTCGGTGGACATGCCCATCAGTGCCGCCACTTTTTCAATTCCCTGGGTGGCAGTTCCGGTCTTCACTAGTCCGGGGCCGATGGTGAAGACGTTGATACCCGTGTTCTCCAGCTCTCCTGCGAGCGTGTTGGACAGCTCGACCTGTGCGGTCTTGAACACCTCATACGCCCCCATGTACGGGGCGGCTCCCGATGAGGAAACGAAGACGATCGTGCCGAGGTCCTTGGCCTTCATGTCGGCAAGCAGCTTCTGTGCGAGCAGTAGCGGCGCCCGTAGGTTCACGGCGTAGCTATTGTCCCATTCGGATGCGGGGACATCGACGACTGCGCCGAGCGGCGTGATCGTGGCATTGTTGAAGATGACGTCCACGCAGCCGTACCTTTCCTTCGCATGTCGGAGGAGGGAATCGATCTGTGCTTCATCGGAGAGGTCCAGCGGATAAAACGCGGCGCGGGCGCAGCCCAGTTCGCTTTGAATCTCTCGTTCGGCCGCCTTGCCCCTGGTGACATCGATCTCGGCGATGATCACGTTCGCCCCCAGCCAGGTGAGTGCACGGGCGGTCTCATAGCCGATTCCGCCTCCTCCGCCGGTCAGTAGGACGGTCTTCCCGGCAAGCGCGGTCTCATTGAGGCCGCTTCGTTCGATCAGCACTCGGACATCTCCCAAGTTGAATAGTGATGGGTGGCCACTTATGGGGAGGGAAGATCACTCGTCACGCATCTGCGATGCCAACTCCCCTCACAGGGGAACCTCTGTGCGGAGGCCGGTGTGGATGGATGCCGGTGTCGATGGGATGCGCATGCAGGGAGTGGTCTTGACCGTTGCGACACTAGCAGGGCATATCGG
>JAPUEI010000098.1 GCA_027492675.1 Propionibacteriaceae bacterium
CCACTGAGGGGCCCTGGTGAGGCGGGCGGCGCCCCGGAACTGGCTTGCCATACGTCTTGCCGTACGTACTGCCACGACGATGCGTCCAGGACGCCAACCGTGATCAGTAAGTGACTCGCCATCGTCGGGCGATGAGTGCCACGAGGGTCGGGGCGACAGGACTCGAACCTGCGGTCTCCTGCTCCCAAAGCAGGCGCGCTAGCCACTACGCTACGCCCCGTCCTGCGGCGTGCCGCGGGCCTGGTCAGCCTACCGTGGTCGGCTCGGGCTGTCGCCCTGCGTCGCATCGCCGGAGTGGCGACCGTCGGAGCGCGCTCGATCGCAGCGATCCAGTACTACCGGGGTTGCGAACGCTGTGGGCGCCTTGATGGCCCAGGTTTCGATGGAACGCCGCAGAGCAAGCAGGCGCGTGGGACAGAAGCCGGTCCCGCGATTCGTGGGCCACGCGGTGACGGGATAGCATGGCGGGCGCGTCAGGGCCGCCCGAAGGCGGCGACGCCCTAATCCGTCGTAGTCATAGGAGTCACCTTGCCCAGCACCGTCGAGCAGCTGAGCCCCACACGTGTGAAGCTCACCATCGAGATCCCGTTCACGGACCTCAAGCCGGCCATCGACAAGGCCTACAACCAGATCGCCTCCCAGATCACGGTTCCGGGCTTCCGCAAGGGCAAGGTCCCCGCGGCGATCATCAACCAGCGTGTTGGTCGTGGCGCGGTGCTCCAGGAGGCCATCAACGAGGCCATCCCGCAGGCGTACGCCGCCGCGGTGAACGAGCACAGCCTGACCCCGCTCGCGCAGCCCGAGATCGACATCACCAAGCTCGAGGACAACGACGTCGTGGAGCTGGTGGCCGAGGTCGACGTGCGGCCCGAGTTCGACGTCCCGGACTTCTCGCTCGTCAAGGTGTCGGTCGACAACCTCTCCGACACCCAGCCGATCATCGAGGAGCGCACGGACCTGCTTCGTCAGCGCTTCGCGACCACCACTGAGGTCGAGCGCGCCGCGGCCGACGGCGACCTGGTCGTCCTCGACCTCGACGGCTCCCGCGACGGTGAGCCGCTGCCCGAGGCGAGCGCCAAGGGCATCTCGTACGTCCTCGGCTCCGGCGGCATGCTCGACGGCCTCGACGAGGCCGTCATCGGCCTCTCCGCCGGCGACACCACGACCTTCACCTCCACCCTGGTCGGCGGCTCGCTGGCCGGCCAGGAGGCCGAGATCACGGTCGGTGTGCAGAAGGTCTCGTCGCGTGAGCTCCCCGAGCTCAACGACGACTTCGCCCAGCTCGTCAGCGAGTTCGACACGGTCGACGAGATGAAGGCCGACCTCGCTGACTTCGCGCTTCGCCAGGCCCGCCTCGAGCAGGCCGGCCAGGCTCGCGACAAGGTGCTCGAGGCCCTCCTCGAGGTCACGCCGTTCGAGGTCCCCGAGACCCTCGTCGAGGGTGAGAAGGCGGCCCGCAAGAACCAGATCGAGAACCAGCTCCGCCAGGCTGGCCTGACCATCGAGTCGTACCTCGAGGGCAACGAGGTCGAGACGGCCAAGACTCCTGAGGAGTTCTGGGCGAACGTCGACGCCTCCGCCGAGAAGTCGCTCAAGGCGCAGATCCTGCTCGACAAGATCGCCGACGACCGTCAGATCCCGGTCGAGCAGCAGGACCTCACCGCGCTGCTGTTCCGCAAGGCGCAGGAGAACGGCAGCACGCCCGAGCAGGAGCTCTCGCACATGCAGGAGCACAACCACATGGGTGAGTGGATGGGCGAGATCCGTCGCGGCAAGGCCCTCGGCCTGATCGTCGCCGGATCCACGATCACCGACGCCGACGGCAAGGCCGTCGAGCTCGACCGCCTGACCGGTGACGGCACGCTCATCGAAGTCGACGAGGCGCCCGCCGAGGTCACTGAGAGCGCCGAGGCCGAGAAGCCGAAGCGCAAGAAGGCGTCCACGCCGGCACCGAGCTTCGACGAGGCCGCCGCCGCGACCAAGGCGAAGAAGGCCAAGGCCGCCGACAGCGAGTAAGCACGACGCGTACGCGAAGCCCCTGGGTCCCCACGACCCGGGGGCTTTCGTACGTGAAGGGCCGCGCCACGCTCCGTACAGCCGGCCGCAGGCTCACTGCGCCGTCAGCGAACAGACCCTCATCATCGCCTGATCTGTCCGACCCACCCGGTAAGTTCGCTCATGTGACGCACCAAGAGAACACACCGCGGATGGCCGCGATGCCCGGGTCTGCCGGCATGAGCGATTCCGTCTATCAGTCGCTGCTCGCGAACCGGATCATCTTCCTCGGATCCGAGGTGAAGGACGAGAACGCGAACGCGATCTGCGCGCAGATGCTGCTGCTGAACGCCGAAGATCCGCACAAGGACATCTACCTCTACATCAACTCGCCCGGTGGCTCGGTCGACTCCGGCATGGCGATCTTCGACACCATGCAGTGGATCTCGAACGATGTGGCCACCGTGGCCATGGGCCTCGCGGCCTCGATGGGCCAGTTCCTGCTGTCTGCCGGCACCCAGGGCAAGCGGTTCGCCCTGCCGCACAGCCGGATCATGATGCACCAGCCTTCGGGCGGTCTCGGTGGCACGGCCTCCGACATCCGCATCCAGGCCGAGCAGTCGCTCCACATCAAGTCGACCATGGCGCGCCTGATCGCCCAGCACACCGGCCAGACGATCGAGCAGATCGAGGCCGACTCCGACCGCGACCGCTGGTTCACCGCTGAGCAGGCGCTGGAGTACGGGTTCATCGACCACGTCTTCGAGCGCGCCGCTCAGATCCCGACCGCCGCTCCGAACCAGTGAGGACCGTGTCCACCATGACGTCTCTGCACCTGCCCGCACAGCCCGGTGGCCTGGCCCCGGCCGGTCCTCGCGCCGACTACTACATCCCCCAGTGGGAGGAGCGCACCAGCTACGGCGTGCGCCGCGTCGATCCGTACACCAAGCTCTTCGAGGACCGGATCATCTTCCTCGGCACGCCGATCTCCGACGACATCGCCAACGCGGTCATGGCCCAGCTGCTGTGCCTGCAGTCGATGGATGCCGAGCGCCAGATCAGCATCTACATCAACTCGCCCGGCGGCTCCTTCACGGCCCTGACGGCGATCTACGACACGATGCGCTTCATCAAGCCCGACATCCAGACCGTCTGCCTCGGCCAGGCCGCCTCGGCCGCCGCCGTACTGCTGGCTGCCGGCACCAAGGGCAAGCGTCTCGCGCTCCCCAACAGCCGCATCCTCATCCACCAGCCGGCGACCGAAGGTGGATACGGGCAGTCGTCCGACCTGGAGATCCAGGCCCGCGAGATCCTGCGCATCCGTTCGCTGATGGAGGAGATGCTCGCCTCCGACACCGGCCAGTCGGTCGAGCAGATCTCGAAGGACATCGAGCGCGACAAGTACCTGACGGCCGACGAGGCCGTGAAGTACGGCATCGTCGACGAGATCCTGACGTCGCTCAAGGACGCCTGAGTTCACACGTGTGTCCCTGCCTCGTCGGGCAGGGGCAAGGGTTATCGTGAAGGTCCCCGCCGACAGTGGCGGGACAGAAGGAGGACAGCATGGCTCGCATCGGCGAGACGAGCGACCTGCTGAAGTGTTCCTTCTGCGGGAAGAGCCAGAAGCAGGTCAAGAAGCTGATCGCGGGTCCCGCGATCTACATCTGCGACGAGTGCATCGAGCTGTGCAACGAGATCATCGAGGACGAGTTCGCCGAGGGCTCCGACCTCGGGATGATCGAGGAGCTTCCCAAGCCGCGCGACATCAGGGCCTTCCTGGATCAGTACGTGATCGGCCAGGACCGGGCGAAGAAGACGCTCGCCGTCGCCGTGTACAACCACTACAAGCGGGTCCAGGCGCGCACGTCGGCCCCGCCGCGGCGCTCTGCGGACGACGATCCGGTCGAGCTGGGCAAGTCGAACATCCTGCTCATCGGCCCGACGGGGTGCGGCAAGACGTACCTCGCGCAGACGCTGGCGAAGATGCTCAACGTGCCGTTCGCGATGGCGGACGCCACCGCGCTCACCGAAGCCGGCTACGTCGGTGAGGACGTCGAGAACATCCTGCTCAAGCTGATCCAGGCCGCCGACTTCGACGTGAAGAAGGCCGAGACGGGCATCATCTACATCGACGAGATCGACAAGGTGGCCCGCAAGTCGGACAACCCCTCGATCACGCGCGACGTGTCCGGCGAGGGCGTGCAGCAGGCGCTGCTCAAGATCCTCGAGGGCACGACGGCGTCGGTGCCCCCGCAGGGCGGGCGCAAGCACCCTCATCAGGACTTCATCCAGATCGACACCACGAACGTGCTGTTCATCGTGGGCGGCGCGTTCGCCGGCCTCGAGAGCATCATCAGCTCGCGCGTCGGCAAGCGTCCTCTGGGCTTCACGAACGACGCGGTGGCCCACAAGAAGGACGACGACCCGTTCGCCGAGGTCCGTCCCGAGGACCTCCACAAGTTCGGCCTGATCCCCGAGTTCATCGGCCGTCTGCCGATGATCGCGTCGGTGTCGCCGCTGGACAAGGAAGCGCTCGTACGGATCCTGCTGGAGCCCCGCAACGCCCTGGTCAAGCAGTTCCGCAAGCTCTTCGAGCTCGACGGTGTGGAGCTCGAGCTGAGCGCCGACGCCATCGAGGCCATCTCCGAGCTGGCACTGGCCCGCGGCACGGGAGCTCGCGGTCTGCGCGCGATCATCGAAGAGGCGCTCCTCAACGTCATGTTCGAGGTGCCTAGTTCCGATGACATCGTGTCCGTGCTTGTCACAGGCGAGTGCATCCGCGACGGCGTCGAGCCCACGCTCGTCACCCGCTCCTCGCGGCGCGAGAAGAGCGCCTGAGCGACCTCCTCTGGGCCATGCGCTGTTCGCGTGGCGTTGCTAGGTTGGCCGGGTGACCGAGACCTACCTCCGATACCCGCACGTACATGGTGACGACATCGCCTTCGTGGCCGACGACGATCTGTGGCTGGTGCCCGTCACGGGGGGCCGCGCCTCCCGGCTGACGAGTGAACGCGCGCCCGTACGTCACCCTCGCTTCTCTCCCGACGGTTCCCGGATCGCCTACACCCGCATCATCGGTGGCGTGCCCGAGGTGTACGTGCTGGACCTGGGCTCCGGCGAGGTGCGGCAGATCACGTGGTGGGGCGTGCAGCACACGTACGTCGACGGGTGGCTCGACGACGGCCACGTGCTCGTGTCGTCGGCGGCCGGCCAGCCGTACCGCGTGCGGCTCTGGCTGCACTCCGTCGACCTCGACGGGCAAGCGTCCGCCCTTCCGTACGGCACGGCCATGTCGGGCGCTTTCAAGGCCGATGGCACCATCGCGGTCACGACGCCGTACTGGCGCGACCTCGCCATGTGGAAGCGCTACCGCGGCGGCACCGCGCCTCAGCTGTGGATCGGCTCGGCCAAGGGCCCCTGGAGCCGCGCGCTGCCCGACGAGACGGCCGGCATCTACTCGCCCGCGTGGGTGGGGGACCGGCTGGTCTTCACGTCCGACCTGGGCGCCACCTTCCCGAGCCACGCCGACGAGCAGGCGCAGCTGTGGTCGATCGACGCGGAGGGCGGCGACCTGCGGCAGCACACGACGCACGGCCCCGATGAGGGCTACGTGCGCAACCCCACCACCGACGGCACGCGGATCGTCTACCACGCGAGGGGACGGCTGTACCTGAAGGCGACCCTCGAGGCGGAGGCGGAGCTCGTCGACGTACAGATCGCGGCTCCCGTACGACCCCTCACGATCCCGCCCACCGACCGGCTCGTGAGCGTGCACCCCGACCAGGGCGGCGACCTGTCGGTCGTCGAATGGCACGGGGCGGTGTACGCGCTGACCCACCGCGCCGGCCCCGCGCGGGCGCTGTCCGCGGACCCGGCTGTACGGGCGAGGTTGCCGCGTACGGTCGGCTCGACCGGCCTGGTGGCGTACGTCACGGACCGTCTCGGCGAGGACTCCCTCGAGATCCGCTCGGCCGACGGTACGGGTGAACCGCGCCGGATCGCGCGCGGACGCCTGGGCCGCGTGCTGAGCCTCGCCGCCGCACCGGACGGGGCCGTGTTGGCGGCCATCACCGGCGACGGCCGCATCTGCACGATCCGGGTCGCCGACGGCCGTGTCACCGAGCTGGCGTCGTACGGTGAGGGCGAGCCCACGGGGCTGGCCTTCTCACCCGATGGTCGCTACCTGGCCTGGGTCGCGCCGACGGGCGCGGGCACGACGACCCGCCTGTACGTCGCGGACATCGGCGCCCGTCGCAGTCGCGTCGAGGCCCTGACCTCGGGGCGGTTCCAGGACTCCGAGCCGACGTTCACCCTCGACGGGCAGCACCTGGTGTTCCTCAGCGCCCGCACGTTCGACCCGCGCTATGACCAGCACGGCTTCGACCTGTCGTTCACCGGCACGGTCCGGCCCTACCTCGTACCCCTTTCTGCCACTGCCCCTGCTCCCTTCGGTGCGGCCGCCGACGGCTGGCCGATCAGCAAGGTGCAGGCCGACGCCACACCGCCGACCGAGGGCGCGGAGCCCGCACCCAAGGCGCCGCCCGTCGAGCTCGACGTCGACGGATTCGAGGAGCGGCTCGTGCCGTTCCCGGTGCCGTCGGGCGAGTACGAGAACCTGCGCGCCGCCAAGGACGGCGTGCTGTGGCGCCGTGTGGTGGCCCCCGCGGGCGAGCTCGGATCGTCCCGCGCCGGAGTGAAGGGCGACCCGGAGCCCGACGTGCTCGAGCGGTACGCGTTCGACACCAGGTCGGTCACCGTCCTCGGCCCGTGCGAGTCGTTCGAGGTGTCCGGCGACGGCGAGCGCGTCGTCGTACGTCACAAGGACGACGTCCTGGTGGTGCCGTCGACGACCAAGGTCGAGGACGACGACCCGGCTCGCGTGACGGTCGACGTGTCGCGCCTGCGCCGGACCATCGACCCGCGGCCGATGTGGCGCCAGATGTTTGACGACAACGGCCGCCTGATGCGCGACTTCTACTGGCGCGAGGACATGGACGGTACGGACTGGGCGGCAGTCCTCGACCGCCACCGCCCGAGCGTCGACCGGGTCCACACCCTCGACGACCTCGTCGACATCCTCTGGGAGACCGTCGGCGAGCTGAACAGCTCCCACGCGTACGTCGTCCCTCCGGTCAAGGACAAGGGCAGCCAGGGGCTGCTGGGTGCCGACTTTGCGCAGGAGGCCGACGGGGCTCGGATCGTACGGATCCTGCCGGGGGAGTCCTCGGATCCCGCCGCCCGGTCGCCGTTGCGGGCCGCCGGCGTGGACGCCCAGCCGGGCGACGTCATCGTCGCGATCGACGGCCAGACCGTGGACGCGCGCGGCGTCGGGCCGCTGCTCCTGGGTGCCGCCGAGAAGGTCGTCGAGGTCACGCTGCGGCGCGGCGAGACGACCCGCCGCGTGGCGGTCATCCCGACGGGGAACGAGACGCCGCTGCGCTACCAGGCGTGGGTGGCGAGCCGGCTCGACTACGTCGACAAGGCGTCGGGCGGGCGGCTCGGCTACCTCCACGTGCCGGACATGATGGCTCAGGGGTGGGCGCAGTTCCACCGTGGGCTCGACCTGGCGATGGCCCATGAGGGGATCGTCGCGGACATGCGGTACAACGGCGGCGGCCACACGTCGCAGCTGGTCATCGAGCGGCTGAATCGCAAGATCATCGGCTGGGACGTCGTACGGCACGGCAGCCCCGAGCCGTACCCCTCGACTGGTCGGCGCGGCCCGGTCGTGTTCGTGACGAACCAGTTCGCGGGCTCCGACGGCGACATCGTGTGCGCGGCGGCGCAGGAGCTGGAGCTCGGCCCGGTCGTCGGACAGCGGTCCTGGGGCGGCGTCATCGGCATCGACGGACGCTTCGACCTCGTCGACGGCACCGAGGTGACGCAGCCGCGGTACTCGTTCCACTTCGACACCCTCGGCTGGGACGTCGAGAACCACGGAGTCGATCCCGACATCGAACGGGTGATGAGCCCGGCCGACTGGGCCGACGAGAACGCGACGGACCCGCAGCTGGACCTCGCCATCGCGGAGGCCCTGAAGCTCCTCGACGCCCAGCCCGCATCCGTACCCCCGGCCCTCCCGGCCCCCAGGTCGCGCCGCTGAGGGCGCGTTTCGGTCCCCTGAGGAGCCTGTCGGCGAAGCCGATCGGCGTCTCGAAGGGCGTACCCGGTGGCGTGGCGGGGGACCCTTCGAGACGGTGATGGCTTCGCGCATCGCCTCCTCAGGGATCCGGGGTGGACGGTGATGCTTCGCGCAGCACCTCGTCAGGGATCCGAGTGGGCCGGTTTCTATGAGCCTGTCAGTCGAGGGTGATCGTCAGGGCGGCTGCGGCTGTACGGGCGCGGGCGCGCGCCTCGTCGACGTCCTTGCCACGCGCGAGGGTGACCGCCACGCGGCGGTGGCCGGCGACCTCAGGCTTGCCGAAGAGGCGGATCTGGGAAGTCGGTACGGCCAGGGCCGCGTCCACGCCGTCGAAGCGAGGCACACCGTGGCCCTCGGCGAGTACGGCGCACGAGGCGGATGCCGGCTCCTCGGTGCCGCCCAGACGGAGGATGTCGCCGACCGGGAGCCCGAGCACGGCGCGGGAGTGCAGCGCGAACTCGGACAGGTCCTGGGAGACCATCGTCACCATGCCGGTGTCGTGCGGCCGCGGGCTGACCTCGCTGAACAGCACGTCGTCGCCGACGATGAACAGCTCGACGCCGAACAGCCCCCACCCACCCAGAGCGTCGGTCACCTTCCGGGCCATGTCCTGCGCTGCCGCAAGGGCTTTCGCCGACAGGGCGGCGGGCTGCCAGGACTCGCGGTAGTCGCCGTCGACCTGGATGTGGCCGACAGGGTCGAGGAACGTGGTCCCGCCGACGTGCCGCACGGTGAGCAGAGTGATCTCCGAGTCGAAGCGCACGAAGCCCTCGACGATGCAGCGACCACCGCCGGCGCGCCCGCCCTCCTGAGCGACTCGCCAGACGTCGGCCAGGTGGTTGGGGGAGCGGAGCACGGACTGCCCCTTGCCCGACGAGGACATCACGGGCTTCACGACGCACGGGTAGCCGATCTGCTCGGCAGCCGCGGCCAGCTCGGCCTCCGAGTCCACGAAGCGGTACGGGGACGTCGCCAGTCCCAGCTCCTCGGCGCCCAGCCGTCGGATGCCTTCGCGGTTCATCGTGAGCTGCGTGGCGCGGGCCGTGGGTACGACCCGTACCCCCGTGGCCTCGACGTCCGCGAGCACGGCCGTGGCGATCGCCTCGACCTCGGGGACGACGATGTGCGGCTGGACGAGGTCGATGACGGCGCGCAGGGCGACCGGGTCGAGCATGTCGACGACGTGCGCGTGGTGGGCGACCTGCATCGCCGGGGCGTCGGCGTAGCGGTCGACGGCGATCACCTCCACTCCGAGCCGCTGCAGCTCGATCGCGACCTCCTTGCCGAGCTCGCCGGCGCCCAGAAGGAGCACGCGGGTGGCGGAGGGGGACAGAGGCGTACCGATCGTCGTCACATCACCATCCAACCATCGAGCGGTGAGCTCGGATCGGTCAGGTCACGGCGGCGGGCAGGTGGAACGTACGGGCGAAGCGGTCGAGGGTCTTCACGGCCCTCAGTACAGCGTGCGGACCGTCGCCTTCTCCTGGGCGAGGAGGCCGAGGCGGGAGACCTCGAAGGTGTGCTCCTGGCCGATGGCGGTGTGCGTACCGTTGACGACGTCGTGGACCACGTCGGCGAAGAACGTCAGCTTCACGTCGGAGCAGTCGACGTACTCCATCCCCTTCTGGTCGACGACGAACAGGTGGTCCGTACCGGGGCGGCCTTCGATGTCGACGTACTTGCGGAGCTCGATGTAGCCCTCTGTGCCGGTGATGATGAGGCGCCCGTCGCCCCACGTCGGCAGACCCTGCGGGGTGAACCAGTCGACCCGCACGTACCCCTGCGCGGTGTCCGAGGAGAGCACCATGTCGCCGAAGTCTTGGAAGTCGGGGTGCTCGGGGTGGTTGACGTTCGCGACCGTGGAGGTGACGATGTCGCCCGTCGCCGAGCCCGTCAGCCAGAGGAACTGATCGATCTGGTGGCTGGCGATGTCGTTGAGGATGCCGCCGAACGTGGAGATGTCGTAGAACCAGTCCGGACGGCCCGAGCCGCCCGACAGGTGTGCGGCGTCGCGCTCGCGGTGCGGGCCGAGGCCCAACGTCTGTACGACCCGGCCGATACGCCCCGCCTGCACGAGCTCGCCGGCCTTGATCGCCGACTTCACGCTGAACCGCTCCGAGAACACGACGTCCCAGAACCGGCCCTTCTCTGCGACCAGCGCCTTGATGGTCTCGAGCTGGTCGTACGTCACCACGCCGGGCTTGTCGGTCAGCACGTTCTTGCCGGCCTCGAGCGCTGCGATCGCGATCTCGCCACGGCGGATCGGGATGGCAGCGGTCGCGATCAGGTCGATCGACGGGTCCGCGATCAGCGCCGAGGCGTCGTCGAACCAGGGCACGTTCGGCTGCAGGGCGCGCACCTGCTGACAGACGGCGGCCTCAGGGTCGTCCGAGGCGAGGCCCACGAGCTCAGCGCCCGCGTCCAGCAGGCCAGCGATCATCCCGAAGATGTGCGCGTGGTCGAGGCCGATCGCAGCGAAACGTACAGTCATGGCCCCTCCAGGTGAGGTGAGTCAGTTGGCCCGGACGGGCACCTTCGACAATCCCATAGCCTGATGGATGAACGCGATCGGATGCACGGTCGGTACAGAAGTTGCCTGCTCGATCTGCCAACGGCAGGTCTCCGAGTCGCACGCCGCCACGCCTTCGTTGGTCGCCACGATCCGATCGAAGACCGGCTTGCCGACCTTCATGGCGATCTCGTACTTCTCCTTCTTGAGCCCATACGTGCCGGCGATGCCGCAGCAGTACGCACCCGACTCGATCACCGTCACGCCCGGCACGAGCTCCATGAGCTGGACGGCCGGCGTGCCGATGTTCTGACCGCGCAGCTGGCAGGGCGCGTGGTACGGGATGGTCAGCTGGTTCTCGAGCCAGTCGCTGGTGTCGAGCTCGCCGTTGTCGTACATCTCCAGCAGGAACTCGCAGATGTCCCGCGTACGGCCGCCGACCTCGAGCAGGTCCGCGTCCTTGACGCCGAGGATCTCGTTCGCCTCGTGCTTGAGCATGCCGCCGCACGACGTCGAGCACGCGATGATCGGCAGGTCCCGAGGCGCCTCGCGCAGCTGCGCGACGAGCTTGCGGACCCACGAGCGAGCCGTGTCGAAGATGCCGTTCGACTGCAGCGGCAGCCCGCAGCAGCCCTGCTTCGGCACGATGACCTCGAAGCCCAAGTGCTCCAGCACCTCGATGGTCTTCACGCCGGTCTCGACCTCGAAGTAGTTCTGCGCGCAGCCGTGGAAGAAGATCAGCTTGCCGCGGGGGTGCGGGTTGACCGGGGCCGTACGACCGCGCAGCCAGCCCACGAGCGTCTGCGTGTGCGCCGTCGGCATGGCCGCGTCGCGGTGGATGCCGACGACCTTCTCGACCGCCACGCGGGCCGGCTTGAACTTCAGCACGGCGTTGGCGATCGGGGCGACGGGCGTCATGGCCATGCCCATGAACGTGGTGCGCGAGATCAGCTGGTCGCGCAGCGGCATGTGGTCGGCCTTCATCGCGGCCCGCGCCACCGAGTTCAGCTCGGCGATGTGGACGCCCTGCGGGCAGACGTGGGTGCAGATGCCGCACGAGCTGCAGTAGTCGAGCGACTCGTCGACTGACTCGCCATGCCTGTACCGCTCAGCCTGCGGCCCCACGTACTTCGGTCCCGAGAACTTCGGGGTGACCGCGGCCACGGGACACTGCGTCTCACAAATCGTGCACTTGACGCAGTGGTCGAGGCTGGCGCGGTTGAGCAGGTCGTGCTCATAGCTGTCCGGTTCGAGCATCATGCGCCTTTCAGGATCGAGTCGGCGGCGGTGACGGCGGAGGCGAGAGCGATGCCCTCGCCCGACTTCTCCGTCCACCGGATGGCGCCGGCGAGGATGCCGCCGGCGGCGTACAGGTTGGAGTACGGGGCGTGGCCGGTGGTGTCGACCACACGCATGTCCTTGTCGACGCCGACGCCGACCCGGAACAGGGCCTGATCGGCGGGGGCGTCGGCAGTGATCAGGTCCTGGCCGAGACCGTGCAGCGGGAGACCGAAGACGGTGTCGGTGACCGTGCCGTACGAGTCGAGAGTGAGGGCGCCGGACTCGAAGCCGCCCGGTGCGTACACGAACGCGTCGGCGGTGTACTGCCGGATCCGTCCGGCGGTCGCCTGGCCCACGCTCACGACGCGGTCGCCCTCGGCGACGAGCCCGACGGCCTTGGCGCCGCTGACGAACCGTACGCCGGCCTTCTTCGCCTCAGCCACGAGCGCCTCGTTGAGCCGCATACCCGGCACGCCGGGAGGCGGGAGAGGGATCTCGAACACGGGATGCCCGAGCAGCTCCTCCAGGTGGCGGTGCGCGGTGCGGTCGCGGTAGCCGACGAGTGCCGGCATGCCGACGACCTCGTGTTCGGCGAGCTGGGGTTTGAGCAGCGAGGCGAGCTTCTGCCGGTACGAGGGGTCATCCATCGCCCGTGCGTACGCCAGCGCGCTGGAGTCGGCCATGTCGGCGACCGCCGGCAGGTCGAGGCTGATCGCGCGGGCGTAGATCGGCCCACCGTCGGGAGCCGTCTGGCGCGCCAGGTTGGCCGCGCACAGCTGCGGATAGAAGTCCTTGAGCTGGCGGAAACCGACCAGGGCGTACTGGATGCCGCCGGTCACGATGCCCGCCGCCATCTCTGGCGGCACCAGGCAGGTCGGCCGCAGGGCGCCGACCGCCGTGGGCAGCAGCACGTTGTGCGACGGGTCGCCGACGAGTCGGTCGCCGAGCAGCTCGGCGGCGTACGTCACCCCTGCGCGGACGGCGTCGGAGGACAGGACGCTGTACGGATGGGGCGCGGGCATCGAGGCGGCCGCGGCGATCGGGTCGGCGACCCGGCCGGGCGCGTACCCCAGGACATCGATCGTCCCCTGCGACAGCTGCAGGCCGCCGAGGCCCTTGCTGATGAGGGTGACGCTCTTGCCACCGAGCGCGAGCTTGGTCGCTGCGACGAGACCGGCCAGGCCGGACCCGATGACGACGACGTCGGTCATCACACCACCTCCGCACCCTCGGGAAGGTGCTCGACGTCGAGCGTTCCCGAGAAGATCCAGTTGTCGAGGGCCGTCTGGCGCACTTGGTCGCCGTACAGGATCGGCCACAGCCCCTGCCAGCGGTTCTTGAGGAACAGGCGCAGCAGTCCGGTCGCGCGCTCGATGTCGACGGTGCCGACCTCGTGCGCGACGCCGGTCGCGCGCATCGAGCAGAAGCCGCCCTGGCACGGGCCCATGCCGAGCCGGAGCTGGCGCCGCAGGTCGTCGAGCGACCCCGTCGGCTGCTCGGCGAGCTTGTCGGTGAACATCCGACGGCTGAGCAGTTCGCACTCGCACAGGATCTGGTCGGCCATCCGGTCCTGCTCGCGGTCGTGCAGGCGATGGGTGACGTGGTACGTCGTCGAGGTGCCCTCGGGCGACGGGCACGGCTCCTCAGCCGTACGGCACGCATTCTTCGTCCCGAGCTGCGACTCCATCGCGTCGACGATGTGCTCGGCCATCAGGCGGTACGTGGTGAGCTTGCCGCCCGAGATCGTGAGGAGGCCCTTGAGGTCGTCGCGCTCGGAGTGGTCCATGATCCCCATGCCGCGGCTCATGTGACGGGTGTCGGCGGCCGAGACGCGCGAGTCCTTGACCAGCGGGCGCGCGCCCGACCAGGCGTGGATGGCGCGGGCCTTACGGAAGTCCGGGATGAGCACCTCGCCGGCGTCCAGCATCTGCTGGACCTCCTCGCGCGGGATCGGCAGGTTGTCGGGATCAGGCGCCTTGACGTCGGTGGTGCCGATGATGCAGACCGTGTGGACGGGCACGATGATGTCGCCGTCGGAGGGGTGGATGAGGCGGTTGACCACCGTGTTCACGAGCCGGTGGTTCATCGCGACCATGATGCCGCGGCCCGGCACGACCTCGACGTCGTGGCATCCGGCCATCGCCGCGATCTGGCCGGCCCAGGCGCCGGCGCAGTTGAGCACGAAATGGCACCCGATCCGTACGTCTTCACCGGTCTTCGCGTCGTGGCAGATCACGGCCGAGACCGTGTCGCCCTCCCGCTCGATGCGGGTCACCTTGTGGTAGGTGAGCACCTTCGCCCCGTACTCCATCGCCGAGGCGGCCGCGGTCCAGACGAGCTGCCAGCCGTCGACAGAGCCGTCCTGTACGGAGATGGCGCGGGTGATCTTGGGGTTCACGCGGGGCTCGCGCTTGAGGGCGGCGGCCACGCTGATCTCGGTCGCCGGCACGCTGTTGGCGAGCGCGCCCGCGAGGAACTTGTCACCGAACGCGGGGTCGTCGTCGGGTCCACAGACGAACATGCCGCCGGTCGTCTCGATGGCGCTGGGCTGGATCCGGGTGAGGATCGCGTTCTCCTCGGCGCACTCCCTCGCGGAGTTCGGGTCGCTCACGACGTAGCGACCACCCGAGTGGAGCAGTCCGTGGAACCGACCCGAGGTGCCTTGTGCGAGATCGACGCGGTCGACCAGAACCGCCGAGTAGCCGCGCATGGCGACATCGCGGACCACTCCTACGCCCGTCGAGCCGCCACCGATCACCACCACATCGACATCGAGTGTCTTCATGCGGACCCTCCAAGCCTGCCGAGAAGACCTCCATGTCTCCTCTGCCTCCACCCTAGGAGTGACGGGCGGTCACAATCACGTGCCGAGAGCACAGTCGGTCATGTTCCCACCCCCCTCGGAGAGTGCTGCACATTCGCCCACCGTGGTGGACGCATGTGCAGGATCGCCTACGAGCGGCGCCGATCGAGGGGGAGGGTGACCTGCGTGTCAGGCCTGGGGCGCGAGCTCCAGGGTCACGGTGAGCGGCTCGTCGACGGGCGTCCAGGTGACGGTACCGACCAGGCGACCGACGGCGCGGAGGTCCGGCTCGACGGTCTTTAGACGGTCCAGCTGGTCGGACGGGCCGCGGAAGTCCGCGCTCGTCGCCTCGGTCTTCATCGACACCTTGGCGCTCGACTTCGCGCCGCGGATCTCGACGAGTGCCGCCGCGATGTCGTCGAGCAGCTCGACCTCACCGCTGGCCGGGATCTCGGACACGGTCGGCCACGGGGCCAGGTGCACCGAGGTGTCGTGGCTCCAGGACCAGACCTCCTCGGTGACGAAGGGGAGGTACGGGGCGAACAGGCGCAGGAGCACGCCGATCGCCAGCACCAGGGCGGACTTGGCCGACTCGGCGCCCGGGCCGGACGCGTACGACCGCTCCTTGACCAGCTCGAGGTAGTCGTCGCAGAAGCCCCAGAAGAACCGCTCGGTCGCCTCGAGGGCGTCGGTGTACTCGAACTCCTCCAGCGCCTGCGTGGCCAGCCCGACGACGCCACGCAGCGACTCGAGCATCGCGAGGTCCGCGGGCTCGGTGATGGCCGCCGGGTCCGCCTCGGTGCCGGTGTTGGCCAGCACGAACTTGCTCGCGTTGAGCACCTTCATGGCGAGTCGGCGGCCGACCTTCATCTGCGTCTCGTCGAACGGCGAGTCCGTGCCCGGGCGTGCCATCGCGGCGCGCCAGCGGACGGCGTCGGACCCGTACGTCTCGAGGATCTGCGTCGGCACGATCGCGTTGCCGGTCGACTTGCCCATCTTCTTGCGATCGGGGTCGACGACGAAGCCCGAGATCGTGGCGCGCGCCCACGGCACCCGGTCGAACTCGAAGTGGCTGCGCACGACGCGGCTGAACAGCCACGTACGGATGATGTCGTGGGCCTGCGGCGCCATGTCCATCGGGTACGTCAGCGCGAACAGCTCCGGGTCGGTCTCCCAGCCGCACACGATCTGCGGCGTCAGCGACGAGGTCGCCCAGGTGTCCATGACGTCGAAGTCCGGCACGAACCCGCCCGGCACACCCCTCTGCTCCTCGGCGTAGCCGGCCGGAGCCGCCTGCATCGGGTCGATCGGGAGCTCGTCCTCGGTCGGCGTGATCGGGTGCTCGTAGTCGGTCTCGCCATCGGCAGTCAGCGGGTACCACACCGGGAACGGCACGCCGAAGAAGCGCTGCCGCGAGATCAGCCAGTCGCCGTTGAGGCCCGACACCCAGTCGTTGTAGCGGTGCTGCATGTGCGCGGGGCTCCACGCCATCTCCGCGCCACGCTCGACCAGCCGCGCCTTCAGCTCCTCGTCGCGGCCGCCGTTGGTGATGTACCACTGGCGCGTCGCCACGATCTCGAGCGGCTTGTCGCCCTTCTCGTAGAAGTTCACGTTGCGCGTCGTCGGCTTCGGCTCGCCGTCCAGGTCACCCGAGTCGCGGAGCAGCTGGACCATGGCCTCGCGGGCCGAGAACGTCGTCTTGCCTGCGAGCTGCTCGTACGGGGCGGTGTTGATCAGCCACTCGGGCGTCTCGCGCGTCAGCCGGCCGTCGCGCATCACGACCGTGCGGGTCGGCAGCTGCAGCTCGCGCCACCAGGTGACGTCGGTCGCGTCGCCGAACGTGCAGCACATCGCGATACCGGCGCCCTTGTCACGCTCGGCGAGACGGTGGGCCAGCACGGGGATCTCGACGCCGAACACGGGCGAGGTCACCGTCGTGCCGAACAGGTGCTGGTAGCGATCATCGTCGGGGTGCGCGATCAGCGCGCACACGCTGGGCAGCAGCTCCGGACGGGTGGTCTCGATGTACACCGGGGTTCCGTCGGCGCCGTGGAACGCGACGCGGTGGTAGGCGCCGGGGTACTCGACGGCCTTCAGCTCGGCCTGCGCGACGGCAGTCTGGAAGGTCGTGTCCCACACCGTCGGGGCGAACGAGAGGTACGCCTCGCCGCGGGCCAGGTTGCGCAGGAACGCGCGCTGGGCGACGGCGATCGACGACGGCGACACGGTTGAGTACAGCGTGGCCCAGTCGACGGACAGGCCTAGGTGGCGCCACAGATCCTCGAACGCCTGCTCGTCGATGGCGGTGAGCTGCTCGCAGAGCTCGATGAAGTTCTGCCGGCTGATGGGCTGCTGCCTCTTGGGGTCGGGCTTGGCGGGCGGCTCGTACCCCTCGACGTACGGCAGCGTCGGGTCGCAGCGCACGCCGTAGTAGACCTGCACCCGACGCTCCGTCGGCAGGCCGTTGTCGTCCCAGCCCATCGGGTAGAAGACGTGCTTGCCGCGCATCCGCTGGTAGCGGGCGATGATGTCGGTGTGCGTGTAGCTGAACACGTGGCCCACGTGCAGCGACCCGGACACGGTCGGCGGCGGGGTGTCGATGGAGAACACCTGCTCGCGCGACTCGGGCCGCACGAACGCGTACGTCCCCTGGTCGCGCCACGCCTGCTGCCACGCGTGCTCGAGGCCTTCGAGCGCCGGACGCTCCGGTACGCCTCGTCCGGCCCCGGTAGGCGCGGACGATGTACGGGCAGAGGTCTCGGTCATGAGCCGAATCCTAGGCAATCGCGCCCGGGAGCGGCCAACCGACGCGACCTCAGCTGCCGAGGTACGGGTCGATGCTGCTGGGCTCAGCGGTCAGCGTGTTGGTGATGTCCTTGCCGTTGTACATGTACTTGGGCGTCCCGGTGATCCCCGCGCGGCCTGCGGCGTCGTTCGTACCGTTGATGAACTGCAGGGTCGCCTTGGTGTCGTAGCACTTCTGGAAACCGGTCAGCTTGTCGCCCGTCATGCCCAGCTGGGTCGGGATGGTGACGCGGAGCAGCTCGTCGCTGAACCCTGCGCCCTCCTTGGCGGGCTGGTTGTCGTACAGCGCGTCGTAGTACCCCTGGTACAGGCCCACGTTGTCAGCGCAGGCAGCGGCGACCGCGGACCTGGTCGAGGCGTCATTCTGCAGGTTGGTGTCGAGGAAGTTCATCGTGCGGTACTCGAGCTGGATCTTGCCCGCCTCGGCCGCCTCGCGAAGCTTGGTGCCGAAGACGGTGTGGAACTGCTTGCAGCCCGGGCACTGGTAGTCCTGGTAGATGACGAACAGCGGCACGTTCTTCTGTGCCTTGCCAGGGTTGACGATGATGCCGCTCTTGTCGCCGTTCGCGTGCGGAGGGATGGCATTGGTGGCGCCGATGGAGTCCTTGAACGTGAACACGGCCCACGCGACCAGCGAGACCACGACCACCGTCGCCACGATGCCGAGCCCCACATTGAGGCGCTTTTTGCGGGTTGCAGCCTTCAGCTCCGCTTCGCGCTGGGCGCGCAGCAACTCGCGACGCGACACCTTCTCCGTCACGTCGCCCTCGGTCTCCTTGGCGACAGGCGTGGCTGGGGGGCTGGCCGGGGTCCTTCGTGCGGACGCCTTCTTGCTCATGCGGTCACTCCTCGTCGAAGTCGATGTCGTCAATGCTGGTGGGTCCGAAGAGTCGAGTCTCCACCGAGTACGGGGTCACGGGGCGCACAACCAGCCACACAGCCAGTGCGAGCAGCCCGAGGTCGCGGGCAATCTCCCACGGATAGGCCGCGATGGCCCGGGCCAGTTCGACCTCACCCCCGCCGCCGAAGCAGCCGCAGTCGAGGGAGAGGCCGCGGGCCCAGGCGGAGGAGATGCCGATGATGAAGGCGACCATGAGTAGCCCGCCGACGGCTGCGCTCCAGCGGGTGAACAGACCGGTGATCAGGAGCAGCCCGACGACCATCTCCACGATCGGCAGGGCGTAGCCGACCATGCCCGCGAGGTCGTACTGCAGGATCTTGTACGCACGGACCGCCAAGGCGCTCGACGGCAGGTTCGTCACCTTGAGCGCACCGGCCACGAACAGCACCCCGCCGAGGACCAGTCGCGCAGCGAGCCCCACCCAGTCGCGCCAGCCGATCGCACGCCAGCCGGTGGGCGCGTTCGCGGGTGCTGAGGTCGGCATGGGTTCAGGGTATCGGCAGCGTGCGTGGGTGTGGGCGGCGTCGACGTGTGTCATGGTCGGGATCTACAGGACTGCGCCCGCGGCCTCACCCGCTTGGCAAGGCAACCTCACCCGCTTGGCAAGGCAACCTCACCCGCTTGGCAAGGCAACCTCACCCGCTTTGCAAGGCAACCCACCCGCTTGGCAAGGCGAGACGCCCTTGGCAAGGAGCCGATGCCTTGCCAAGAGAGCATTGCCTTGCCAAGCGCGGTGAGGAGTCGCTGTCCTTCTGACGCTGCTCCATGCCCGAAGACGACCACAACTCCGATCGCTTCGTCGGCGAGGTCCCCGGTTTCGGCCCTACCGACCACGACTCCGATCGAACCTCGGCTGAGCGAATGGCCGCTCACGCCTAGACTCGGGCCACGATGAACAACGATTCCCACGCTCGCGTCGTCGCCGAGCTCTTCAGCCGTCAGCCCGAACACCAGATCGGACCCTCGCTCGCGCGGATCCAGGCGCTGGTCGAGATCCTCGGAGACCCGCACCGCAGCGCGCCGGTGGTTCACATCACCGGCACCAACGGCAAGGGGTCGACGGCGATCATGGTCGACGCGCTGCTGCGCGCCCAGGGACTGCGCACTGGTCGCTACTCGTCGCCGCACCTGGTCGACGTCGTCGAGCGGATCTGCGTGGACGGACGGCCGATCAGCGCCGACACCTTCGACGAGGCCTGGGAGCAGATCACGCCGTTCGTGAAGATCGTCGATGACCTGGCCATCGATGGCATCCCGATGACGTTCTTCGAGGTCATGACCGGGCTCGCGTTCTCGGTGTTCGCCGACGCGCCCGTGGACGTCGTCGTGCTGGAGGTCGGCATGGGCGGCTCGTGGGACGCGACCAACGTCGCCGACGCCACCGTCGCCGTCGTCACGCCGATCGCCGTCGACCACACCGACTACCTGGGGTCGACGCCGGCGGAGATCGCCATCGAGAAGGCCGGGATCATCAAGACAGGCTCCGTCGCCGTGCTCGCCGGACAAGCGCCCGATGTCGCCCGCGTGCTCATCGAGCGCGCCGCCGAGGTCGGCGCGAGGGTCGTCGCGGAGGGCGTCGACTTCAGCGTGCTCGACCGCGCTCCGGGCGTGGGAGGCCAGGTTCTCAGGCTGGACGCCGCTGGCGGCACCGTCGAGGACGTGTTGCTGCCGGTGTACGGGTCGCACATGGCGCAGAACGCCGCCGTGGCCTTGGCCGCGGTGGAGGCGCTGCACGGCGACCGCCCGATCGAGCCGGAGGTCGTCACCGCCGGATTCGCCGACGTCGTCGCGCCGGCACGTCTCGAGCGGGTACGCACCTCGCCGCCGGTCGTGCTGGACACCGCCCACAATCCGGCGGCCGTGGTCAGCGCCATCGCGGCGGCTGTGGAGGCGTACGCGTTCGCACCCCTGATCGTGCTGCTCGGCGTGATGCGGGACAAGGACGTCGCGGGCATCTTGGGCGCGCTGCTCGACGAGGCCGACCGGCTCGTGATCACCCAGCCGCCCGGCGGGCGGGCGATGGGTGCTGCCGAGCTCGGCGAGACGGCCGCGGGACTGTTCGGTGAGGACCGCGTCGTCGTACGGGCCGATCTCGCCGACGCCATCGAGACCGCTGTCGCCTTGGCCGACGAGTCCGGCCCGAGCGCCGGCGTGCTTTTGCTGGGGTCGGTGGCGCTGGCTGGTCAGGCCCGGGCGCTGCTGGTCTCAGCGGCAGACGACGCCCCGTCTGCGGCACCGACCGTCTCGCTCGACGACGAGGAGTGGGACGCGCCGGAGGACCTGGACCTCTCCCGCCTCGCCGGCCGCGACTGGAGCGGCGACGCATGACGCTGCCTCCCGGGAACCCCATGGAACGGGTGCTCCAAGTCTTCTTGCTGCTCTACATCGTCGTGTTCGGCCTCGTCATCCCAGGAATGATCCAGGTCTCGAACCACAGCCTCGGCCTGAGCGTCGGTGCCGGGGGAGTGGCGATCGTGATCGCGGCCGCCGCGGCTGGCACCCTGCGCCGGGGGACGATCGGGTACGCGTTGGGGTGGCTCACGCAGGTGGTCGGCATCGGGCTGGGTTTCCTCACCCCGTACCAGTTCGTCACCGGCGGCGTCTTCGCTCTGCTGTGGGTCGTGACGTTCGTGCTCGGCAAGAAGCTGGCTGCTCGCACTGCCGCACCCTGACGGTCCCCTCGCAGGCCCTCGACATGCGCCGCCCCAGGCCTACGGCGCTCTAGGGTTGGGCCATGACCGAACGCACGCTCGTCCTGATCAAGCCCGACGCCGTGAGCCGAGGCCTGACCGGACGCATCCTCGACCGCTACCTGGCCAAGGGATACACGCTCGCCGCGATGGAGCACCGGCTGTGCACGGCCGAGCAGGCCGACGCCCACTACGCCGATCACGTCGAGAAGGCCTGGTACCCGCCGCTGCGCGACTTCATCACGTCCGGCCCCCTGGTGGCCGCGGTGCTCGAGGGGCCGCGGGTCATCGAAGCCGTACGTGCCCTCAACGGCGCCACGGACGGCATCGCGGCCACTCCTGGCTCGATCCGCGGCGACTGGTCCAACTCCACCCGCGAGAACCTCGTGCACGGATCCGACTCCCCGGAGTCCGCTGCCCGGGAGATCGCCCTGTGGTTCCCCGGGCTGACCGCGTGACCGAGCCGACGCCCACCCCGGCCACCCCGCTGTGGCAGCCGCAGCCGGCGGTGCAGCCGCCCACGCCCTCGTACCCCCCGCTGGAGTGGCCCTCCGACGCCGCCCAGCCGTCCGTGGCGCCGCAATGGCAGCCGACGCAACTGCAGCCGCAGTGGGAGCAGGCGGGGTTCCCGCCGCAGCCGCAGGACCCGCGCTGGCGTTCGCCGCTCCCTGTCGAGCCGAAGCGCTACAGCCAGTTCCTGCAGACCCCTCGCAGGCGTTGGTGGAAGCTCCCGATCGCGCTGATCGTCGCGGGGCTGACGTGGCTCATCGGGTCGACCATCGCCACCGTTCCGGCGCTGGTGTATGACCTGATCGACCAGAAGGTGAAGCTCACCGATCCCGCTGCGATCCAGAGCTACCTGAGCACGATCCAGACGCACATCACGCCGGCGATCTTCCTCGCGAACAACGTCGGCATCATCCTCATGATCCCGTCGGCCTGGCTCGGGCTGATCATCTACGGCCAGAAGCCTCGATGGCTGTCGTCGGTCGTGGGCAAGCTCCGCTGGGGATGGATGTTCCGGTTGATGGGGCTGATCCTCATCCCGTACCTGCTGATGCAGGGGCTCGACGCCCTGGGTGGCGCCTATTCGGGGCTCAGCTGGAAGCCGTACAGCCTCTTCATGATCCTCGTAGTGCTCCTCACGACGCCGCTGCAGTGCGCCGGTGAGGAGTACGGGACGCGTGGGCTGATCAACCGCCTGCTCGGCTCGTACGGGTCGGCGCGGGTCTCGTTCTGGATCGGCGGCGTCGGCTCGAGCCTGGTCTTCATGATGCTGCACATGGCGAAGGACCCGTACCTCAACGGCTTCTACTTCACGTTCGGCATGGTCGCGTGCTGGATGGCGTGGCGCACGGGAGGGCTCGAGGCCAGCATCGCGATGCACGTGGTGAACAACGTGCTGGCGATGGCCACGCTGCCTTTCAGCGACTTCTCGGGCATCTTCAACCGCGAGGCCGGTTCCGCCAGCTTCGTCGCCGTGATCCCGCTCGCCGTCGTCATGCTGGCCTGTGTGGGCATCGTCGAGTGGCAGGCGCGCCGCCGCACGCCGGTCGCCGTGGCCGCGCCGGGAGCCGATGACGCACCCCCGAGAGCATTCGCGTTCGGCGCGGGCGTCGCCCAGCCGGGAAGGGTCGTCTGATGGGGCTGTTCGGGGAATCGGGACTCGAGAGCCGCGTCGCGCGGCTCGAGGCGCAGGTGGCCGCGCTGACCGCCCAGCTGAACGGCACCGCGCCGCCGACCTGGGAGCAGAACGTCGGCCAGGTGGTGGCTGGGGTGCCGCCTCAGGTCGACGCCGACGTCAGCCGGATGGCTGCCAGGGGCGAGAAGATCCAGGCGATCAAACTGGCCCGCGAGCGCTACGGGCTGAGCCTCAAGGACGCCAAGGACTACGTGGAGGACATGCCCGACCTGCGCTGAGCGGGTCAGGCTCGGCGGACCGACTCCTTCACCAGGCCGACGACCGGCGGGCGGACACTGAGCTCCGTCACGCCGAGGCCGACCAGCGTCGCGGTGAGCTCTGGGTCGCTGGCGAGGTCGCCACAGACCGCGACCGGCTTGTCGCCGAATGCCGTACAGGTCATGCCGACCAGGGCCCAGATGGCGCTCGAGGGCCGGGACAGGTGCGCGATGCGGCCGTTGCCGCGGTCGGTGGCGGTCGTGTACTGCGCCAGATCGTTCGTCCCGATGCTCGCGAAGTCCACCAGCGGGGCGAGCTCGGCAGCGCGCAGGGCGGCAGCGGGGACCTCGACCATGATGCCGACCTCGACCGTGGGCGGCTCGGGATGTTCCGCGAGCACGTCGGCGAGCACCGAGCGCGCCCACACCACCTCGTCGGGCTCGGTCACCATCGGGAACATCACGCGTACGGGAACCTCCCGGGCAGCCAGCACGATGCCGCGCAGCTGCTCGGCGAAGACCTCGGGATAGCGGCGCATCGCGCGCAGCCCGCGCTCGCCCAGCATGGGGTTCGCCTCGCCATCGGTCGCCAGGAACGGCAGCGGCTTGTCGCCGCCGGGGTCCCAGGTCCGTACGGTGATGGGGCCGCCCACTGCCTTGCCGACCGCGATCAGGGCGGCGGCCTGGGTGGCAGCGTCGGGGGCGGTGGCCAGGTGCGCGAACAGGATCTCTGTACGGACCAGGCCTGATCCGTCCGCACCGGCGGCAGCCCCGGCTCTTGCGTCGGCCAGCGAGGCGACGTTGGCCTCGACGAGCACGTGTCGGCCGGTGGTCGTGATCGCGGTCTCGTGGCTCCGCTCTGCGGCGTCGCTGGCCTCGGCGGCGCGCGAGGCGGCGAGGTCGCGGATCTGGGCCTGGGCGGCCTCACCGGGTGCGAGCCAGAGGGTTCCGGGACCGGGGTCCAGTCCGATCAGCGTGCCGTCGGTGACGGTCTCGGCCTCGCGGCGACCGGTGATGACCGGGATGCCGCGCGAGGACGCCACGATGACGCCGTGGCCGGTCGCGCCGCCGGTGGTCGTGACGACGCCGAGGGTACGGGCCGGGTCGAGCCCGATCGCGGTCGCCGCGTCCAGCTCGTCGACGATCAGCACGTGCTCCCCGTCGGCCGAGGTCTGTTCAGCGGTGCCGAGAAGCGCCCGCAGCACCTGCCGCTGGAGGCTGCGGATGTCCTGGCCGCGCTCGCGCAGGTACGGGTCGGAGATCGCGTCGAAATCGGCGGCGACCGCGTCGAACCCCGCCTGTACAGAGGTGACTGCCGATGTACCGCTGGCGATGTCGGCCATCAGGGAGTCGGTGAGGCCTGGGTCGTCGAGGAGTGCTGCCTGCGCCTCGAAGATGCCTCGTTGCGCGCCGGCGGTGGCGGCCAAGGACATGAGGGAAGCGTCGACCGCGGCGAGGGCGGCCGTGAGGCGGCTGGCCTCGGTCGGAGGGTCGCCCTGCACGTACCCCGAGGTGTCAACGGCCCCGAAGCGCACCAGCGCGGGTGCCAGCACGACCTGCCTGCCTGTACGTGACGGGTCCGTCGGCGCCGCAGCCGGGGGCTCCTCGACGGGCGCCTCCGACTCGCCGAAGTCGGTCGCGGCCAACGCCAGGAACCGCTCTCGGGCGGCGTCGGCGTCGGAACCGGAGAAGGTGGCCGAGAGTGTGTGCCCCCTCAAGAGCCCCAGGGAGGCGACCTTGCTCACGCTGCGCGCGTCGGCGGGCCCCTTGCCGAGGGTGGCGTTGCGCAGCAGGACGGTCGCGTCCAGCCCTCGAAGGCCGGACACCAGGGCAGCCGCGGGTCGCGCGTGAAGCCCGTGCGGGTTCCGTACGACGACGTCGGTGACCTGCCCCTCGGCGACCGGGGCTGCGGAGGGCTCGGCTGCCGCGACATCGGTGCCGAGGTGCTCGGCCTTCGCCGCCAGGCCCGACAAGGCCTCGGCGGCGACGTCATCCAGGGACGCGTCGGTACTGGCGGTGACGATGGCGGCGACGAGCCCCTCGACCAGCGGAGCGGGTGACAGCTTCACCCGCTCCGCCGTCTCGGGATCGACGAATTCGAGCGCCATCTCCGCGGACAGCACGGCGCTGCCAAGGTCGAGCAGGACGAGCACGCCGTCGGGCGAGTCGACCTCCGTGATGGCCTCGGCGATGGCCGCCGCATCCGTACCGAACGTCGTCTCGTCGAGACCCGCCGCGACCTTGATCGCGGGACGGGCCTCTTCGGGCACCATCTCCGAGGCCAGCCCCACAGCTGCCTCGGCGAGGGCACGCGAGTGCGAGACGACGACGATGCCGATCACGGCGTCACCCTGGTCAGCCGAGCGTCCTGGCGGCGGCCTCGACGAGCATGGTGACGCTCGTCGCACCGGGGTCCTGGACACCGGCGCTGCGCTCACCCAGGTACGAGGCGCGACCCTTGCGCGCAACGAGCGGCGTCGTGCCGTCCCGTCCCGCCGCGCAGGCGGCCGCAGCCGCTTCCAGGGCTGCCTGCGCACCCTGACCCGCCGCGGCGTCGTACGCCTCGAGGGCCGGGGTCAACGCATCGACCATCGTCTTGTCGCCGACGACTGCCTTGCCACGCTGGACGATCCCGTCGAGACCGGCCCGCAATGCGGCACCGATCCCTTCGGCGGTCTCCTCGGCGGGCCAGGCGGCGCCCACCCGCATGAGGAACGTCCCGTACAGCGGACCGCTCGCGCCGCCGACCGTCGAGACCAGCGTCATGCCGGCCTTCTTCAGGAAGGCGCCGTCGTCGGCGAAGTCGGCGGCCGTGATCGCGGCCACCGCCTTCATGCCACGGTCCATGTTCGAGCCGTGATCGGCGTCGCCGATCTGACGGTCCAGGTCGGTGAGCATCGCCGCGTTCTCGTGGATCTGCGCGGCGAAGTCCGCCATCCAGGCTGCGGCCTTCTCAGACCCCATCAGCAACCCCACCGCAGGCCGGGCGTGTTGACCGGGGCGTCCCAGAGCTTGACGAGGTCGTCGTCAGCCTTGAGCAGCGTCACCGAGCAGCCGGCCATCTCGAGCGAGGTGATGTAGTTGCCGACGAGGTTGCGGGCGATCGGGATGCCCGCCTTGCCGAGGAGCTTGGCGACCTCGTTGTACATCAGGTACAGCTCGATGAGCGGGGTGCCGCCCATGCCGTTCATGAACGCGATGACCGGGGCGCCGGAGTAGTCCAGGTCGGCCAGGATCGGCTCGACGAGCATCGCGGCGACGTCCTTGGCCGGGGCCAGGGGGACGCGGTGACGTCCGGGCTCGCCATGGATGCCGATGCCGATCTCCATCTCGTTCTCGCCGAGCTCGAAGGTGGGCTGGCCGGCAGCAGGGACAGTGCAGCTCGTGAGCGCCATGCCCATCGAGCGGCCCTGGCCGTTGATCTTCTTGGCGAGCGCGACGATCGCGTCGAGGTCGCGGCCCTCCTCGGCGGCTGCGCCGACGAGCTTCTCGAGCAGGACGGTGACGCCCACGCCACGGCGGCCGGCAGTCCACAACGAGTCCTGGACCGCGACGTCGTCGTCGGTGACGACAGCCTCGACCCGTACGCCGGACTCGGCGGCGGCCATCTCGGCGGCCATCTCGAAGTTCATGACATCGCCGGTGTAGTTCTTGACGATGTGGAGGACGCCCGCGCCGCCGTCGACGGCCTTGGTGGCGGCCATCATCTGGTCAGGAACGGGAGAGGTGAAGACCTCGCCACAGCACGCGGCGTCGAGCATGCCCATGCCCACGAAGCCTCCGTGCATCGGCTCGTGGCCGGAGCCGCCGCCTGAGATCAGGCCGACCTTGCCAGAGACCGGTGCGTCTTTGCGGTAGATGATCTTGTTCTCGTGGTCGACGCGTACGCGATCGGAGTGCGCAGCCTCGACACCCAGCAGGGATTCGGCGACGACGTCAGCGGCGTCGTTGATCAGCTTCTTCATGGCGCGATCCTTGCACCGAGTTGCACGCTTGTCAGGGGGGTCGCACATGCGTTCATCGAGGCGTCATCGTCGTGGTCATTCGTGTGGCGTCCAGGCCTTGCGTACGCCGCACTCTCGCCTAGAAGCCACCGACCTCGCACCCAGCGACGCCACACCCCATGCACCACGTCACACCCCACCGATGGGGTGTGACGTCACGGTAGGGGTGTGGCATCGCGGCTGGTGGGCTAGGTGTGAGCTGATGTTCCGGCCACGGAGACAGGGCGGCGACCTGGCGCGGTCACACAGGCGGCGGTCTCAGAACTCGCGGGTAGTCTGTCCCGATCATGACGACGACCATCGACGACACCGACCCGGGCTCGCTGTTCGCGACCCTCGAGCCGCTGCTGGCGCGCGTCGCCAAGCCGATCCAGTACGTGGGGGGTGAGCACAACTCCGTCCTCAAGGCCTGGAAGGACGTCGAGGTGCGCTGGTGCCTGATGTATCCCGACGCGTACGAGGTCGGCCAGCCCAACCAGGGCATCGCGATCCTCTACGAGATCCTCAACGAGCTCGACTGGGCCGTTGCGGAGCGTACGTACGCGATCTGGCCGGACCTCGCGACACTGCTCCGGGCCCACGACGTACCGCAGTTCACCCTCGACTCTCACCGGCCCGTGGCGGCGTTCGACCTGTTCGGAGTGTCCTTCTCCACCGAGCTGGGCTACACGAACATGCTGCAGGCACTCGACCTGTCCGGCATCCCGCTGCACGCCGCCGACCGCGACGAGTCGCACCCGCTGGTCATCGCCGGTGGCCATGCCGCGTTCAACCCCGAGCCGATCGCTGACTTCATCGACGGCGCGGTCCTCGGCGACGGCGAGGAGGCCGCCGTCCGCATCTCCGAGATCGTGCGGGCGTGGAAGGCGGAGGGGCGTCCTGGTGGGCGTGCCGACCTGCTCGTACGTCTGGCGCGTGACGGTGGTGTGTACGTCCCCAGCCTGTACGAGGTCGACTATCTCCCCGACGGCGCCATCCGGCACGTCGCGCCGACCCGCGGAGACATCCCGTTCCGGGTGGCCAAGCACACGCTGATGGACCTCGACGCGTGGCCGTACCCCAAGGCTCCGCTCGTCCCCCTCGCCGAGACGGTCCACGAGCGCTACTCGGTCGAGATCTTCCGCGGCTGCACCCGTGGCTGCCGGTTCTGCCAGGCGGGCATGATCACCCGCCCCGTGCGGGAGCGGAACATCGAGACGATCGGCGCGATGGTCGAGCACGGCCTCAAGGCGACCGGTCTCGAGGAGGTCGGTCTGCTGAGCCTGTCGAGCGCCGACCACTCCGAGATCGCGGAGGTGAGCAAGCAGCTCGCCGACCGCTACCAGGACACCAACGTCTCGCTGTCGCTCCCGTCGACCCGCGTCGACGCGTTCAACATCGACCTTGCCAACGAGCTGTCACGCAATGGCCGCCGCTCCGGCCTGACCTTCGCCCCCGAGGGCGGCTCGGAGCGACTGCGCCGGGTGATCAACAAGAACGTCTCCGAAGAGGATCTGATCGCGACGGTGACGGCCGCGTTCAGCGCCGGCTGGCGGCAGGTGAAGCTGTACTTCATGTGCGGCTTGCCCACCGAGACCGACGAGGACGTGCTGGGCATCGCCGACCTGGCGAAGAAGGTGATCGCTGCCGGTCGTACGGCCTCGGGCACGCGCGACATCCGCTGTACGGTCTCGATCGGCGGGTTCGTGCCGAAGCCGCACACCCCGTTCCAGTGGGCCGCACAGGCGTCCGTCGAGACGATCGACCGCCGCCTCCAGATGCTGCGCGACGTGATCCGGGCCGACCGCCAGTACGGCCGGGCCATCGGCTTCCGCTACCACGACGGCAAGCCGGGCGCGATCGAGGGCCTGCTCTCGCGCGGCGACCGCCGGGTCGGCAAGGTCATCGAGGCGGTGTACGCGGACGGCGGGATCTTCGACGGGTGGAGCGAGCACTTCTCGTACGACCGCTGGGCACGGTGCGCCGCCGAGCAGCTGGAGCCGTACGGGGTGGACCTCGACTGGTACACCACCCGCGAGCGCGACGAGCTCGAGGTGCTGCCGTGGGACCACCTCGACTCGGGCCTCGATCGCGACTGGCTGTGGGAGGACTGGCAGGACGCCCTCGACGAGACCACCGTCGAGGACTGCCGTTGGACCCCGTGCTACGACTGTGGCGTCTGCCCGCAGCTCGACACGGCCATCGAGATCGGACCGACCGGGCGCACGCTGCTCCCGCTCACCGTCGTACGGAAGCCTGGCTTGGGCGGATAGGGGTCTCGTAGCCCATTGCCGCCGTTCTCCGGCGCGAGGTGCTGCGGTATTGTCCTCGGTTCGTGAGCACCCAAACAAGCAGCCAGGCCAAGGTCGTCCTCGGCGTCGACGTCGGAGGCACCGCCACCAACGCGACCGTCCTCGATGAGCACGGGAACTTCCTCGTCGACGGGATGGTTGAGGTGCCCAGCCGGGTGACCGACGGCCCCGATGCTGCGCTCGGCGCGGTGGCCGACGTCATCGCCGTGGTGCTGGAGCGTACGGGGGTCAGCCGCGACGCCGTACTGGCCGTCGGACTCGACACCCCGGGACCGGCCAACGCCACCGGCGTGATCTCGTCGCTCGGCGCGACGAACTTCTCCGACAAGGAGTGGTGGGGTTACGACTTCCGCGGCGGTGTGGAGCGTCACATCGGCCTGCCCGTGATCTACAACAACGACGGCAACGCGGCCGCTCTGTACGCGCACCGGCAGCTGTTCGGCGAGCACCAGTACCAGCGGTCCTCGGCGTCCGCGATCGTCGGCACGGGCCTCGGTGGCGGCGTCATCGAGATGGGTGAGGTCGTCAAGGGCTCAGCCGGCATGGCGGGCGAGCTCGGCCACATCCGCATCCCCATGGACCTGCTGGTCGAGGGGCAGCCCGTGCCGCAGTGCAACTGTGGTCTGTACGGAGATGTCGAGAGCATCGCGTCGCTGACCGGCATCAAGAAGAGCCTGCTGCCGTTCTGGCTGACGCAGTACCCCGATCACCCCCTCCACGCGATGCCCATCGACCAGGCGGCCAAGGCTGTTCGGGGCTACGGCGTCGACGGTGACGAGATGGCGCTGAAGATCTTCGACCAGCAGGCTCATGCGCTGGGCGAGCTGTTCACGATCGCGTCGAACTTCACCGACCCCCACGCGTACTTCGTGGGCGGCGGCGTCATCGAGGCCGCTCCTCACTTCCGCGACTGGTTCCTCGACCGCGTACGGGCTCACACCCAGCTGCGCGCCGAGTCGGCCGCCGTCGCGCAGTTCGCGCTGGTCACCGACCTCGACATGGCGGGCGCGCGCGGTGCGGCGTTGGCCGCGATGCACTCGATCTGAGTCGCCTCGCCGGCGGTCAGCCGATCAGCGGCGCCAGCGTCTCGTGGATCCGATTGAGGCTGCCGGAGTCGGCGGTCACGCCCAGGGCGCGTAACGCCAGCAGTGCCGCCCCGGCCGTGCCGTCGTGCGCGCGCAGGCAGCGTCCCGGGTAGCGCGTCTTGAGCGCGTTGCTCAGTGGGCTGCCGTCGTGGAGCAGGCCGCCGGCGAGCACCACGGGATGCTCGTCGTCGGCCACCAGCGAGGCACACGACGTGAGCAGCGCTGTCGCCGCGTCGTCGAGGATCTGGCGCGCGACCGCGTCACCGCCAGCCGCGGCCCGCAGCGCGAGGGGGGCGAAGTTCGCGCACTCGACGGGCCGTTGCCCGTACACGCGGCGCATGAGGTGCCAGACCTCAGGGCGACGTACGTCCTCGTCGGGGCTCGACTCGTTGCGCACCTCAGCGAGCACGAGTCCGGTCAGGCTGGTCGACGGCCCACGGCTCTCGAGGTCGGCGGCCACGGCGCGCACCACCCGGCGCCCGATCCAGAAGCCGGACCCTTCGTCGCCCAGCAGCCATCCCAGTCCGTCGGTCAGGCCCGCCAGCTCGCCGTCGACGATCTGCGCGGAGATGGCGCCGGTACCGGACAGCACGAGGTAGCCCGTGGGATCGGCAGTGGCCGAGAAGTACGCACTCATCACGTCACCCGCGACCCGTACGTCGGTCTCGATCCCGACGGCCGACAGCGCCTTCGACATGATCGGCGCCTGGTCGTTGCCGAGTCCGCCGGCCAGCGTCAGCATGACCAGTTCCGGCGCGATCCCGGATGCTCCGATGGCCGCTCTCGCCGCTTTCACCTGGTTCGACGTCGCGAGCTCGGTGCCTGCCGAGGTGGGGTTGCCGGCACCGGCGCGCCCGTACCCGATGCAGGTGCCCATCTCGTCGAGCATCACAGCCCGAGTTGCGGTCCCACCAGCGTCGATGCCTATCCCGTACCGCATGTCTGTGGTTCCCCCGCTCGCTCTCGTGTAGTAGACCAGTGTCTGCGGACGTTACCCCGCAACAACACTCACGAGAGGACATCATGGCCGACACGTACCAGGCATACTCCAACGAGGTCACCTCGCGTCTCCCGATCCTGGTCGAGTCCGCCAGGTCCGGGGAGATCGCGAAGGCGATCGAGCTGCTCGCTGACGCGGTCGCGGCTGATGGAGTGATCCGTGCATTCGGTACCGGCCACTCCGAGGCGTTCTCGATGGAGGTGGCCGGCCGCGCGGGCGGGCTCATCCCGACGTCGCGGCTGGCGCTGCGCGACATCGTGCTGTACGGCAGCCACGACGTCTCCGAGCTTGCTGACCCGACCCTCGAGCGCGACCCGAAGCTCGCCGAGGAGCTGTTCGCCATCCACGAGACCCACCCGTCCGACATCTACATCATCGCGTCGAACTCCGGCGTCAATGGCTCGATCGTCGGCGTCGCCGAGCAGGTGAAGGCCCACGGACACAAGCTGATCGCGGTGACCAGCCTCGACCACACGATGAAGGTCACCTCGAAGCACCCCTCGGGCAAGCGGCTGCGCGACTTCGCGGACGTCACGATCGACAACCTGGCGCCGTACGGCGACTCGACGCTTCCCCTGAGCTCCGGCCTCGTGATGGGCGCCATCTCGTCGATCACGGCCGCCTTCATCGCTCAGCTGCTGACGCTGGGCGTCGCCGAGAACCTCAGCGCCCGCGGCATCACCCCGCCGGTGTACATCTCGGCCAACATCCCCGGTGGCGACGAGCACAACAACGTCCTCAAGGCCAAGTACGCCGGCCGCCTGCGCGCCGACGGCTGACGCAGGGGCGAGGCATCGTTTTCATAACGACTGTCTCACGGTCCTTGCTACCGGTCAGGGCGCAGATAGATTCCGGCGCATGAGGTCACAGCCTCAACCGGTCATTGGGGGACGGCATCTCCTCCGTCGACCGTAGGCCCGTCGCTGCTCGGCGCGGGCCGGATCGAACTAGGAGAATCCATGGAGAACACGTCGTTCGCTCGTCGGACCCTGCTGACAGGGTCTTTGGCGGCGGCCGCGCTCGTCCCGTTGTCTTCCTGCGCCACTGGCGGAAGCTCGGGCTCGTCCTCGAGCGCCGCGGGTGGGGGTGCCGTTTCCGCTGATAACCCGTTCGGGCTGGCTGCCACAGGCACCATTGATGCCGTCATCTTCAACGGTGGCTACAAGACCGACTATGTCGACTTTGCTGGCAATGTGCTGACGAAGAAGT